>DATJKA010000054.1:0-90529 GCA_035491815.1 Gemmatimonadales bacterium
CTCGTCCACCGACCGCCAGGCGATGTCTCCGGCCTGGTCGTCCGACGGCCGCCACTTCGCGTACATGGAGTTCCAGGCGGGCAAAGGCTGGCTCTACCTGCAGGAAATGAATGGCGGCAAACGCACCGCGGTATCGACCACCGGGACGGCGCTCGACTTCACGCCCGCGTTTTCGCCCGATGGGCAGACCCTCGCGTTCAGTCGTGCGACGGAGGACGGCACCGACATCTATACGATTAACGTGAAGAACAACTGTTGTTTACGCCGCTTGACCGTGGGGCGCTTTTCTGACAACTTGTCCCCGACGTTCAGCCCAGACGGTCAGCGGATCGCTTTTGTCTCGACGCGGCCGGGTCTGCCGCAGATTTACGTCATGGCGGCGGACGGGACGGACCAGCAGTTGTTCGCACCCTTCGATTATGGTGTAACGGGTGCGTCCAACGCGCCGGAGTGGTCGCCCGACGGGCAATCGGTGGCGTTTCACCGGGACGTGGCGGGCACACTGCAGGTGTTCGTGCTGGACGTGCGGACCCGCACGGTCCGGCAGCTCACCTCGGTGGGGCGTAACGAGGATCCGACGTGGGCCCCCGACAGCCGCCATCTCGCCTTTGTTTCCGACCGGTCGGGTTACCGCCAGTTGTGGATCATCGATCTCGACACCGGGCGAATCCGGCCACTGCTGCAGCAGAGCGGGGCGCGTTTGCCGTCTTGGTCTCCGCGCCTTTCGGAGGCTACTTCTTCCACCCCCTGATCGGAGAGACAGGATGAAATCGGTATCGTTGCTCCTCGCACTTGGCTTGGGCGCCGCCATGATCGTCGGCGCGTCGTGCGCCAAGAATCCGCCGCCGCAGACTGCGCCGCAGCCCAACGCGGATTCGGCCGCAGCCGCGGAGCGGGCGCGTCAGGACTCGATTGACGCCGCGAATCGTGCGGCGCAGGCGGAAGCGGAGCGTGTGCGCCAGCAGCGCGAAGCCGATTCGCTGGCGGCCCTATCGCGGGCATCCGAAGAAGTGCGCACCACGCTGGCGGCGATGATTCACTTCGACCTCGACAAGTCGGCCGTCCGCCAGGACGACATGGCGGCGCTCGACCAGAAGGTCGCGATTCTCCAGGCGAACCCCGATCTGAAGATCCGGGTCGGCGGCCACTGCGACGAGCGCGGCTCCGACGAGTACAACCTCGCCCTCGGCAATCGCCGGGCGCAGGCGGCCAAACAGTACCTCGTGAGTCACGGCATCGACGCGAGCCGCATCGAGACGCAGTCGTGGGGCGAGGAAAAGCCGCTGGTCGACGGTCATGACGAATCGGCATGGTCGCAAAACCGGCGCGATGAGTTCGAGGTCACCGCGGGTGGGGATAATCTCCGCCGTCCGTAGTAGCGCGCTGGTCCTGACACTGGGGCTCGTCGCCGGCTGCGCCCTGAAAGGGGACGTCCGGAAAGTCGAGCTCCAGGTTCAGGCTCTGCGATCGGACCTCGCGAAGAGCGATACCGCGCGGGCGGCGGAGCGGGACACGATCCTGGCCGCCGTCCGCCTGCTTCAGCAAGCGCTCGCCACCCAGCAGGCCTATCTGGTCCAGGTGCGTGGCGATTTACGGACCGAGCTGTTGTCGGTGCAGCAACAGCTGGTGACGGTGCAGGAGCTGACGGGGCAGAGCCAGCAGCGCCTCACCGAGCTGCGCTCCCGCATCGAAGCCCAGTCGCAGCAACCGGACCAGAATCCTGCACCGACGTCCGGCGCCACGCCGCCGGTGGGGCCGTCGGGGAATCCGGCGGGGCCGGGGCCCGATCAGATGTACGACGTGTCCCTGCAACAGTACCGGCGCGGGAGTCTTGCGACCGCGCGGCTCGGGTTCCGCGAGTTCTTGCGCGTCTTCCCGACCCACGAGCGCGCGCCCGACGCGCTCTTCTACATCGGCGAAAGCTTCGAGCAGGCCGCGCCCGATTCCGCCGCCGCGGTGTACGACCAGCTCGTGCGTGCCTATCCCAATTCACCGCGTGCTCCGTCCGCGCTCTACAAGCTGGGCTTGCTCGCCGAACAGCGCGGCGATAAGGCGACGGCGCGGACCTTCTACTCCCGAGTGATCGCCGGCTACCCGCGCTCACCCGAGGCGGATCTCGCGCGGCAAAATCAGCAGCGCCTCAAGCCTTAGCGCTTCAGCCATGACGCCACGCGGAGAGATGCCGTTTCTCGACCATCTCGAGGAGCTGCGCTGGCGCATTCTGTGGAGCCTCCTCGCCATCGTCGTCGGGACCGTCGTCGGCTGGTTCGCGCTCGGCCACGTCGATGTCATCGAGGTCTTGAAGCGCCCGATCGCCCCGTACTTGCCGGGCGGTCGCCTCATCTTCACAAGCCCCGCCGAGCCGTTCTTGTTGACGTTGAAGGTGGCATTCGCGCTCGGCTGCCTGCTCGCGTCGCCGATCGTGATCTATCAGATCTGGGCCTTCCTCTCGCCGGCGCTGTACGACCGTGAGAAGCGGCTGATCATTCCGGCGCTGGTCGTGGGGGTCGTGCTGTTCCTGGCGGGCGCCGCGGCCTGCTACGAGCTCCTGCTGCCGGCGGCGCTGAAGGTGCTGCTCGGCTTCCAGCGCGCGGACCTGACCGCGATGATCACGATCGACCGCTACTTCGGCATGGCGGTGCCGTTCGTAGTCGGCTGCGGGCTGATCGCCGAGCTGCCGCTCGTCGTGACGATTCTCGCGTCGCTGGGCATTGTGACGCCGCAGTTCCTCGCGCGGCAGCGCCGCTATGCGATCGTGATTGCGGCGTTCCTCGCCGCCATCCTGACGCCGCCCGACGCCGTCTCGATGATCCTCATGCTCGTGCCGCTGCTGCTGCTGTACGAGATCAGCATCTGGTGCGCGTGGGTCGCGAGTCGCCGCCGTGCCCGGAACGCCGCAACGGTCACCCTCGTCGTCGTTCTCCTCGCCGGCGGCGCCACATCGCTCCACGCGCAGAATCCACCGCCTCCGCCTCCGGCCGCTCCCGTCCGGCAACGGCCCGTTCGTGACACGACGGCGGCGAAGGCGGCCGCGACCCGACAGGACACGACGCGTCGCGGCGGCGGTCAGAACATGGACACCTCGACCGCGCGGCGTCTGGGCTTGCCGACGGGTCCCGTGCGCTCGTTTCCCGCATCCGACGCCGTGATGGACTCGCTCCTCAAGCTCGAGGGGTTTCGCGTGACGCGGTACACGTCAGACACGTTCGTCGTCGTGGGCGACAGCCAGACCATTTTCCTGCGGCGCGAGGCGTTCGTCGAGCGCGAGAGCACCCAGCTGGAGGCCGATTCCATTCGCTATCACGAGGCGACCTGCCAGCTCAACGCCGAGGGGGAGCCGCACCTGTTCGACCAGGGTACGGTGCTCATCGGTGAAGGGATGCGTTACGATACGTGCTTGCATCGCGGCACCGTCCGTGACGCGTTGACCGATTTCCAGCAGGGAGGAGCGAAGTGGTACGTACGCGGTAACATCGCGTCCGACTCCGGCAACAAGCGCGTCTACGTCGCCGCCGCAAACTTCACGTCGGATCCGCAACCCGTGCCCGACTACCATTTTGCCGCGGGGCAGGTGAAGTGGATCAACAAGCGGACGATGGTCGCGCGACCCGCGGTGCTCTATGTGCGCGACGTCCCCATCATGTGGTTGCCGTTCATCTTCCAGGACATCCGCGGCGGCCGGCGCAGCGGTATTTTGTTCCCCCGCTTCGGCCTGAACGACATCGTGCGGCCCACGCGACATTACTCCCGCCACGTGACCGACTTCGGCTATTACTTCGCGCTGAACGACTACATGGACGTGCTGTTCGCCGGGGATTGGTTCGCCGGCCGGTACGTGCAGTTCCATGGCCAGGCGCAGTACCACTGGATCGACCGCTTTATGGACGGGTCGTTCACGTACTCGCGCATGTCACAGATCGACCGGCCCGCGACGAATACGCGGATCGGCTGGAGTCACTCGCAGCGCTTCAACTCCCGCACCTCCTTCAACGCCCACATCGACTACTCCACCAATGGGACCCTGATCCAGCGCAACTCGCTGAACCCGTGGGAGGTCACGTCGACCGTCGGCTCGAGTCTCAATTTCGACAAACGATTCTCGTGGGGAACGCTGAACATCGGCGGCAGCCGCTCGCAGGACTTGTCGCAGAACAACGTGTCGCAAGTGTTTCCGACGATCACCGTGACGCCGACCGGCGTGGACATCGCGCCGTGGATGACCTGGACGCCCCGGTTCTCGTACACCAACACCCAGCGCTTTCATTTTCACGCCGGCACGTTCGTCGTGCCGTCGGCACCGGGCGACAGCTCGCCGACGGATACGATCTCGCAGTTCAACACTGACCGCGTGACGCAGATCGATTTCGAAACGCCGCTCCGGATCGGCCGGTGGAACTGGGCCAACAGTTTCACGATGATCGACACGCGCACCGCCGGGCGTCAGGAGTTTGCGCTGCCGATCGCGGG
This sequence comes from Gemmatimonadales bacterium, assembly GCA_035491815.1. Lineage (GTDB taxonomy): Bacteria > Gemmatimonadota > Gemmatimonadetes > Gemmatimonadales > GWC2-71-9 > 20CM-2-65-7. Next base: position 4,468 of record DATJKA010000054.1, read on the forward strand.
CGACACGACGGGGGCGCTGCGCCGCACGCTGTTCGACAAGACGTTCGACACGCGCGTGGACTGGAGCACCGGCATCAATCTGCCGCCCCTGCTCAGCGGCACGTGGAAGCTGCAGCCGGGTGTCGCGATTCTGAACACGACGAGCGCCGGGCCGTTCATGCTGCGCAACCAGTTCACGCACGGTGAATTCGTGCGGCAGGGGAAGCGTCTGGCGTTCTCATTGGGCGCGGCACCGACGTTCTTCGGATTCTTCCCCGGGTTCGGACCGTTCTCGCGCATTCGGCATACGATCTCGCCCATCATCAGCTATCAGTACGCCCCGGGCGCCAAGGTCGACTCGGCATTCGCGCACGCGCTCGATCCCACCGGGCGGTTGCTCAATGCCAAGAGCGATCCGCAACAGACCATCAGCTTCGGCCTCACCCAGAATTTCGAGGCGAAGCTCAAGGCCGCGCCGGGCGACACCGCAGCTGAGCGCGAGCCCCGCAAGATCAAGCTGCTGAGCATCAGCACCAGCGGGATTGCGTACAACTTCGAGCAGGCCAAGGAGCCCCACCGCGTCGGCTGGAGCACGCAGTCACTCAGCAACACGTTTCTCTCGGATCTCTTGCCGGGATTTCAGCTGAGCATGGTGCACGATCTGTGGAAGGGGCAGGTCGGGACCGATACCGCGAAGTTCGACCCGTTTCTGCAATCGGTGACTGCCAGCTTTCAGGTCACGCCGGCGACCTTGCAGGGCGTCGGTCGGTTGCTCGGGCTGCGGCCGCGCCCCGCCGCACAGCCGGCGGCGGACACAACGCGTGCCGACACGGTCGCAGGCTCGAACGCGCCAGACTACCGCCGCTATGACCGGGGCGTCCGCGACCCCTATGGCCCGCGCGGTCCCATGGGTGCCGGCTACGGCGGCCGGGCCTTCGCGTTGGGCATCAACCTCAGCATGTCGCGCAGCCGCTTCGACACGACACGGGCGCAGCGTCATATCCCGGGGCGAGAAACGGCGTCGCTCAATCTCTCGTTCAGCCCGACGCGCAACTGGACCGCGAGCTGGAACACCCAGTACGATCTCGTGACGCGCCAATTCGGCTCGCACTCACTGACGTTTCAGCGCGATCTCCGGCGCTGGCGTGCGAGCTTCGGCTTCTACAAGACGGGGGCCGGCAACTTCTCCTTCACGTTCAACATCGCCCTCACCGACCAGCCGGACATCAAGTTCGACTACGATCAGCACACGTACGTCCAGTAGACGGCCTGTCCTCTGGCGGTGACAGACGCCATAACGCGTTTGGCGTAACTCGCTGAAAAACCGAGACTTCGCTTCAGGCACGCCCTGTGCTTAGGGAACGGGTGTTCCCCGTACCTGAGGCTCTTATGCGCGTGCTCTTGCCCATGCTCCTGCTGGCGACTGCGGCCTGCCATGACGCGTTCATGTCACCGGGCAGCATTCCGTCCACGCCCGCCAATCTCTCGTATGAGCTCGAGCCGAGCGGCGATCCCAGCCGGCCGTTGGGGATCCTGCTCATCTGGGACGACGTGACCGATCCCAACCTCTCGAGCTATCGCATCTACTCGCGCGCGTCGAGCGGCGAATCGTTCGGCCTGCGGGGCGAAACCAGCTCCAACACGTTCCACGACAACGGCGTGCCGCATTTGCAGTACGTCGTGACGGCGGTCAACACCGACGGCAACGAGAGCGACAATAGCAACGTGATCACGGTCGACGAGCGGTTGCAGCTCGTGGCGCCGACCTGGCTCTCGTCGATCTCGCTGAACGGCGCGATTCATCTCGAATGGGACGACACGTCGTATGCCGCGGCGCCGACGCGGTTCAAGTGGTATCGCATCTACAGCACGGACTACAACCTCGACACGGGCCTGTGCGGCACCAGCTGGCTGCTCGAAGGCACGACCGTCGCGCCTGAATTTCTCGCCAGCGCGCTGACGAACGGCGTGCCACGCTGCTTCGGCGTCACCGCGGTCAGCCGGGAAGGCTATGAGAGCCTCTGGTCGCCGCTGTGGCAGGATACGCCGCGGCCCGACGCGCGGAACACGCTCGTGTTCGCATATCAGGAAGACACCGCCAGCTCGGGCTTCCGGTTCTGGCAGGATGCGAACGCCGACGGTCGCGCCCAGTCCTCCGAGCTCGGTCTCGTGCAGAGCGGCAACCTGAGCAACATCGATTTCTGGGTGTATCGCGATCCGACCGACTCCACGATGTGGCTCGTACCGGAGTTTGCCGGCACGTCGATTCGCCTTTACAGCACGTCGCCCGTCGCGGATCTCACGTCGATCGACTTTGCGCCGGCGTCGGGCTACACCCGCAGCATGATTCAAGCAGTTCCCGGTTACGCCTACGTCTTCCAGATCGTGGAAGGCACGACGCTGCGCTACGGCGCGCTCCGGGTGACGCACGTTGGCCGGGACTACGTGATCTTCGACTGGAGTTTCCAAACTGATCCGGGCAACCCAGAGCTGCAGGTCCGCGCCGGGCAGTCGACCGCGATGGCGACTGGCACCGGGGTTTCAAGCTCGAAATAGGGCGGTCCAGGTCAGGCCGGCGCCGGAGTGGTCAACAGCCACTCCGGCGCCTTAGTTTTGCCCCATGGCGAACCCCCCTGCCGCTGCCGTCACCCTCGATGGCCGTTCACTTTCAATTGCCGATGTCGTCGCGGTCGCGCGCGGCCAAGCCCCGGTCGCGATCGATCCGAAGGCGCTGACCGCGGTCAAGCAGTCGCGCGACGCGGTGGAAGCCGCCGTGGCGCGAGGCCAAACGATGTACGGCGTCAACACCGGGTTTGGGAAGCTGGCGCACGTGCGCATCCCTCCCGCGCAGGCGCGGCAGCTGCAGCTCAATCTGATCCGCAGTCACGCGTCCGGCGTCGGCGATCCGCTGCCGACCGACGCGGTACGCGCGATGATGGTGCTGCGCGCAAACGTGCTCGTCCGCGGGACGAGTGGCGTGCGGCCGCTCATTCCCGAGCTGCTCGTCGACATGCTGAACCGCCGGCTCCATCCCACGGTGCCGTCGCAGGGGAGCGTCGGCGCATCGGGTGACCTCGCCCCGCTGTCGCATCTCGCGCTCGCGATGATCGGCGAAGGAGATGTCAAGGTGCCTCGGCCGGTCACGCTCGAGGCGAAGGAAGGACTCGCGTTCGTGAACGGCACGCAAGCGCAAACGGGAATTGCGGCGTTGCTGGTTCATGACGCGTGGACGTTGTGGCGCGCGGCCCATGCCGCGGCTGCCATGAGTCTCGAAGCGGTGCGGGGATCGCCCGATCCGTTCGACCAGCGCATCCACGACGCTCGGCCCCACGCCTGGCAGCAGCGGTCGGCCGAGCTGTTGCGCGGTCTCCTCGCCCACAGCGAGATCCGCGAATCGCATCGTGAGAACGATCCGCGCGTGCAGGACGCGTACTCGCTCCGCTGCACGCCGCAAGTGTTAGGCGCGACCGGCGAGGGGCTCGCGTTCGCGGAACGGCTCATCACGACGGAGCTGAACGCGGCGACCGACAATCCGCTCGTGTTCGGCAACGAAGTCATCTCGGGCGGCAACTTTCACGGGCAGCCGATCGCGCTCGCGCTCGACGTCATCGCCATCGCGCTCACCACGCTGGCGGGGCTCGCGGAGCGACGGCTCGAGCGCGTGGTGAACCCCGACCTATCGTCGGGTCTGCCCGCGTTTCTGGCGAAGGATCCCGGTCTCGAATCGGGGTTCATGACCGCGCAGATCGCGGCCGCCGCGCTCGTGGCGGATTGTCGCGTGCTCGCGACGCCCGCGAGCGTGCAGTCCGTGCCGACGGAAGGGAACCAGGAGGACGTCGTCCCGATGGGTATGAGCGCGGCCTGGAAGGCGAACCGCATCCTGGCAAATGCCGAGCGGATCGTCGCGATCGAGCTGCTGGCGGCCGCGCAGGGGCTCGAATATCTCAAGCCGCTGAAGCCCGCGACCGACGTCGCGCGGCTCCACGCCCAAGTGCGCGCGTACTCCGCGCCGCTCACCGCCGATCGCCCGCTCACGGCGGACATCGAGCGCGTCGCCGGCGCCATTCGCGAAGGCAAGTTCTCGTGAGAGCGCCGCGCGGCCGCACGAAGTCCTGCAAGGGCTGGATTCAGGAAGCGGCTCTCCGAATGCTGATGAACAATCTCGATCCCGAGGTGGCGGAGCGGCCGGACGACCTCGTGGTCTACGGCGGCACGGGCAAGGCCGCGCGAGATTGGCCATCCTTCCACGCGATCTGCCGCACGCTGAAGACGCTCGGCGACGAAGAGACGCTGCTCGTGCAGTCGGGGAAGCCGGTCGGCGTCTTCACCACGCACGCGGACGCGCCGCGCGTGCTGATTGCGAACGCGAATCTCGTCGGCCGGTTCGCAACCTGGGAAGTGTTCCGCGATCTCGAGCGGCGCGGGCTGATCATGTACGGCCAGATGACCGCGGGATCGTGGATCTACATCGGCACACAGGGAATTCTGCAGGGCACGTTCGAGACCTTTGGTGCCGTCGCGCGCATGCGGTTCGGCGGGTCGCTGCGTGGGCGCATCGTGCTGACCGGCGGGCTCGGCGGTATGGGAGGCGCGCAGCCGCTCGCGGCGACGATGAACGACGGTATTTGTCTCGCGGTCGAAGTGGATCCTGCGCGCGTCGCGCGACGGCTCGAGACGCGTTATCTCGACCGCGCCACCGCCTCGTTGGAGGAAGCGCTCGGCTGGTGCGAAGACGCGAAGCGGCGTGGCACGGCGTTGTCCGTGGGACTCACCGGGAACTGCGCCGAGGTGCTCCCGGCACTCCTTCAACGCGGATTTGTCCCCGATGTGGTCACCGATCAGACATCGGCACACGACCCCTTGAACGGCTACGTCCCCGCCGGTCTCGGCATGGACGACGCGATCGCCCTGCGGCGCACCAATCCCAACGACTATATCGCGCGCGCGCGCGCGAGCATCGCCGCGCACGTCCGTGCCATGCTGACGCTGCAGCAGCGCGGCGCCGTCGCCTTCGACTACGGCAACAACATCCGTACCGAAGCCCGCGATGCCGGTGTCACGGACGCCTTCGCCATCCCGGGCTTCGTGCCCGAATACATCCGGCCGCTGTTTTGCGAAGGGAAGGGCCCGTTTCGCTGGGTCGCGCTGTCGGGCGACGAGCGCGATTTGCATCGCACCGATCGCCTGGTGCTCGAGCTCTTTCCGGAAAACGGGCACCTCCGGCGCTGGATCACGATGGCCCAGGAGCGCGTCGCGTTTCAGGGACTGCCGGCGCGCATTTGCTGGCTGGGGCAGGGGGAGCGCGCGCGCTTCGGCGTGGCCTTGAACGATCTCGTGCGGCGTGGCGAGCTGTCGGCACCCATCGTGATCGGCCGTGACCATCTCGACACGGGCTCGGTCGCGTCGCCGTTCCGCGAGACCGAGGCGATGCGCGACGGATCCGATGCCATCGCCGACTGGGCGATCCTCAACGCCCTGCTCAACACGGCATCGGGCGCATCGTGGGTGTCGTTCCACCACGGCGGCGGGGTGGGCATCGGCAACTCGCTGCACGCGGGGCAGGTGATCGTCGCCGACGGCACCGACGCGGCCGCGCGGCGGCTCGAACGGGTGCTCACCAACGATCCGGGCATCGGTGTCGCGCGCCACGCCGACGCGGGATATCCCGAGGCCATCGCCACGGCCGAGCACCATCACATTCGGTTGCCGATGCGTGAGGGCGACTGAAGACGCTGCTCGCCGGAGCGCGCCAGGTTGTCACGTGTCGCGGACCGGCGCGCGCGCGCCGTGGGCGCGAGATGGCGGAGGTCGAGGTCCTCGAGGGTGCTGCCGTCCTGGTCGACGGTGAGCGCATCGCCTGGGTCGGCCCACGTGGTGACGCGCCTCCCGCGGACCGCGTCGCCGAGGTCAACGGCGTCATCTTTCCGGGCTTCATCGACTGCCACACACACGGCGTCTTCGGCGCCCCGCGGCTCGACGACCAGGAGCGTCGCGCGCTCGGCGTCGATTACAAGGCGATTGCCGCTGCCGGCGGCGGCATTCTTCAATCAGTCCGCGACCTGCGCGCCCGCAGCGAAGCCGAGCTCACGAGGCTGACGCGCGGACGCCTCGAGGCATTGATCGCCCACGGCGCCACGACAATCGAAGTGAAATCAGGTTACGGTCTTGAGCTCGAGGCGGAGCTCAAGCAGCTGCGCGTCATCCGCCAGCTGGCGGCCGAGCTGCCCGCGACGCTGGTGCCCACGTTCCTCGGTGCTCACGAAGTCCCGCCCGAGTATCGGGGTAAGCGCGAGGCATACGTCGGAATCGTCTGTAACGAGATGATGCCGGTCGTGGCGCGTGAACGGCTCGCGCGCGCGTGCGACGTGTTCTGTGAGCCCGGCGTTTTCAGCGTCGCGGAGACGCGGCAGATCCTCACGGCGGCGAAGCACCATGGTCTCGCGGTCAAGCTCCACGCCGACGAGCTCGACGGCGCCGGCGGTGCCGAGCTGGCGGCCGAGCTCGGTGCGCTGTCCGCGGATCACCTGGCGGCAATCTCGGACAACGGCATTCGCGCGCTGGCGGCCAGCTCGACCGTCGCCGTCTTGCTGCCGGCGACGATGATCTTCCTGGGCAAACGCTCGCAGGCACCTGCCCGGCGCTTGATCGATGCCGGTGCCGCCGTTGCGCTGGCCAGCGATTACAACCCGGGGACGTCGCCGACCATGAGTTTGCCGCTCGTCATGGCGTTCGGCGTCTCGCAACTTGGCCTGCGTCACGCCGAGGCTGTGACGGCCGTGACGATCAATGCCGCCGCGGCCCTGGGACTCGCTGCCGAGCGCGGCCAGATCGTCCCTGGAGCGGTCGCCGACCTCGTCATCGCGCGCGTGGACGACTGGCGGGAGGTTGCGTACTGGATGGGCGCCGAGGTCGTAAGCGCCGTCTGGACAGCGGGTTCGGCTTGTCCGGCTTGGACGGCCCCTCTATCTTAGTTCTTCCATGTCCAAGCTTGAGCAGCTCAAGGAGAAGGCGAAGGGTCTCGAGGCCAAGGATCCCAAGAAGGCCGTAGAGATCTGGCTCGAGGCGTTGCAGAACCAGGATGACGGCGATCCTGACCTCTCGATGTACAACCGCATCGGCGACCTCTACATCAAGCTCAAAGATCCGGGCCTGGCGGCGGACTACTACGACCAGGCGGTCGACAAATACGCCGAGCTCGGCTTCCACAACAACGCCATCGCGATGTGTAACAAGGTGCTGCGCAACGCGCCGGCGCGACAGGCGACGTACCTGAAGCTCGCCAAGCTGTACGCGGCCAAAGGGTTCATGGCGGAAGCCAAGCAGAACTTCGTCGAGTACGCCGAGCGGATGCAGAAGGCCGGCAAGATCGATCACGCGTTCGCTGCGCTCAAGGAATTCACGGACATCTCGCCGGAGAGCGCGAATCTCAAGGAGATGCTGTCGGAGCATCTCAAGATGTACGGCAATGCACCGCCGGGGCGGCCGTCATCCGCGCGGGTCAGCACGGCGGCGCCGAAGCCGCCCCCGCAGGCAGGCAAAGAAGACGATGTCAGCAAGTCCGGCAAGCGGAAGACGTCGAGTCTCGTCTTCCTGGACCTCGACGCGCCCCGTCAATCGAAATCGACGAAAGCTCCGGCCGCGGTCGCACCGGCTCCTCCTCCGCCACCGGTGGCGGAGAAGCTCGTGCAAGAAGTCGTGCCCGAGCCCGATGAATCGCTCGAGATCGAGTCCACCAGTTTGGTGGACGAAGAGCCGGCCGGCAGCGGCGGTGGAATGCTCGAGGGGCTCGAGACCACGTCCGCCGACTTCGGTCAGGTTGCGGCGAGCAGCGCCAAGACGCCGTCGATTCGCGACGAGGTGACTCCCGACGATATCGAGCTCGAGCCGCTGGCGGAGCTCGAACCCACGGTCACCGAAGAGCCGGCGCCGGCGGTCGACGCGCTGCCCGAGCTCGACGACGCCGATCTGGTGCTCGAAGGCAACATCACCGAGACACCCAAAGCCGCCCCGCCGCCGCCGCCCGCGAAGAAAGCGCCGGCATTCAAGGGCAAAGCGCCGGCACCGGCCCCCGAGCCGCCGCGTGTGAAGCCGGTCGTCCCCAAGCGGCCGTCCGCTCCCGCCGCTCCCGCCGCTCCGCCGGCCACCGGCCCCGGGAAGCGGAAGACCGTCGTCGAGGTTCCACCCCTCGAGCTCGAGCCCGACTTCGAATCGGCGACGACGGACGTCGGGCATGAGGTCGACGACGAGCCGCTCACACTGGACGAGCCGAGGAAGCATCCGAGCTTCATCCAGACCGAGGAGGACACGTCGATCACCCCGGGTCGCAAGTCGGGATTCATCGACTTGGGCATCGACGAGATCAACAGCGCGGGCGACCAGGCCGGCTCGCTCGTGTTCTCCAACATCGAGGAGACTCCGTCCGCTCCCGCGATCGACGAGCTCGAGTCGCGAGTCGCCGACAATCCGGACGATCCCGAAGCGCATCAGGCATTGGGCGAGGCCTTGGTCGAGCAGGGCGACCGCGAGCGCGGCATCGAGGAGCTCGATCTCGCGACTGCCGGGTTCGAGAATGCCGGCAGTCTCGATCAGGCGCGGGACCTGGTGGACGAGGTGCTGCGGCTGGATCCGAACAGCGTGCGTCACCGCCAGAAAGCCGTCGAATACGCGTTCAAAGCCGGCGACAAGGGACGGCTGATCGACGCGTACCTCGAGCTCGCGGATGCGCTGCTCCGCTCGGACCTGCCCGAGAAGGCGCGCGCCGTCTACTCGCGCGTCGCGGAGCACGATCCGAAGAACGAGCGCGCGAAGGCGGCGTTGGCGATGCTCGCGCCCGTCGTGGCGCCGACGCCGGCGGCGAGCGGCAAGCCCGAAGGCAAAGTCAAGGCGAAAGACGCCAAGATGAAAGTCCGCGACGAAGCCGCCGCGGACGGCGACTTCATCGACCTCGGCTCGATGCTGAGCGAAGATGAGGACGACCTGCCGCAGAAGGACACGCGGCTGCGCGTGCAGGATGAGGAGCCCACCGGCGACGAAGAGCAGGACTTCCAGGACATGCTGGCGCGGTTCAAGCAGGGGATCGACGAGAACATCGACGAGACCGACTTCCAGTCGCACTACGATCTCGGCGTGGCGTTCAAGGAAATGGGCCTGCTCGATGAAGCGATCGCGGAGCTGCAGAAGGCGCTGCGTGCGCCGGAGGGCAAGCTGCGCACGTCCGAGATGCTCGGCGTCTGCTTCTTCGAGAAGGGCGCGTTCGGCGTCGCCGAATCCATCCTGCGCCGCGGCCTCGACCTGCCCGCCTCGGGCGATCAGGAGCGCCTCGGTATCCTCTACTGGCTGGGCCGCGCGCTCGAGCAGCAGGGCAAGAAGGCGGACGCCCGCGACCTCTACGGGCGCGTCTTCGCCGTAGACATCCGTTTCCTCGACGCCGAGCAGCGCGTCAAAGCACTCGCCAAGGCGAAATAGCGTGAGTCAACAAGTCGCCCGCGTCACCCTCCGGGACGTACAGCGGCCCGTGGCCGCCGAGCTGGAGCAGGTCGTGGACGAGCTGCGGCGCATCATCGCCGCCGATTTCCCGTTCGTCAGCGAAGTGAACGACCATCTGCTGCAGATGAAGGGCAAGCTGTTCCGCCCCACGCTGCTGCTGCTCAGCCATCAAGCGTCGGGAGCGACGGACGCGCGCGCCGTCACCTTGGCGGCGGTGGTCGAGCTCATTCATCTCGCGACCCTGGTCCACGACGATTCCGTCGACCACTCGGTGTTGCGGCGCGGGCTGCCCACGATCAACGCGCTGTTCTCGCACCAAATCGCGGTGATCATGGGCGATTATCTCTATTCGCGTGCCATCATCGAGCTCGTCCGGCTCGACGATCATGAGGCCTTGCGCGTGCTCGCGCGCGTGACCAACGAGATGACGGTGGGCGAGATGCGCCAGCTCGAGGCGCACGACAAGCTGGCCTACGGCGAGGCGGCGTACGATCAGCTGATCCGCGCCAAGACCGCCTCGCTACTGTCGGGCGCCTGTGAGGTTGGCGCGCTTACCGCGGCCCCCAACCATCGGCAGGCCCTCGGGCGCTTCGGCATGCTGCTCGGCATGGCGTTCCAGATCACCGACGATCTGCTCGATTACACCGAGCCCGAAGCGGTGACGGGGAAGCCGTCGGGGCTCGACCTGCGCGAGCACAAGGTGACGTTGCCGCTGATCGCCGCGCTGGCCCGGATGCCGGCGGAGGGCCGGCGCGTCGTGGCGCAGCTCATGGAGGCCGCCGAGCCGAGCGACGATCTCGTGGCGGACGTGATCCGGCTCGTCGAGGCCGCCGGCGGGCTCGAGACCGCGCGGCAGCGCGCGCTCGACCTCGCGCAGCAAGCGGAAGCCGAGCTCGACGTGTTGCCGGCATCGCCGGCGCGCGATGCGCTGCAGGGCAGCATCGCGTACGCCGTGGAACGGCGTAGCTGACGTGCCGCACGGTCCCCGTCGTCCGGGATTCTATCTCGGCGTCCTCGCAGTCGGGTTTGTGATCGGCGGGCTGCTTCAGGCCTTCCTACGGCGTTTCCTCCCGCAGGGGCCTGCGAAGGAAGTCTTCACGTGGTCGGTCACACCGACGATCGGACCGATCCACATGGACCTGCTGGTGATGTCGATTACGTTGGGCCCCGTCGGTCTGGACGTGTCGCTGCTCGCCGTGTTTGGTGTGGCGATCGCCTACCTCGTCGCCCGATCGCTGTTCTAGCGAGGCCGCGTCGTCCTATGCTTGGCAATCTGAGTGGTAGCGAAATCCTCATCCTGATGCTGATCATCCTGCTGGTCTTCGGCGCCAACCGGTTACCGGACGCAGGCAAAGCGGTAGGGAAGGGCCTCCGCGAATTCAAGCGCGCGTTATCGGATGCGGAGCATAGCATTCAGCGGCTCCCCTCTCAGGAAGAGGAGCTCCCCCCGACGCGGAACGCGAAGCCGAAACGGTTGGTGGAGTAGCGCTAGAGCGACGTCTCAGCCGGAGGCTGGGCCTTGAAGATGTCCTTGCGCCGGTCGACGATCTTGGCCTGCGCCCGCACCCCTTCCATATACTGCTGAATCCGCGCCTGCTGTACCGCCTGGCGCAGCTGCGTCCGTTGCTGCTCGCGCTGTGCGAGCCAGGCTGTCGAGTCGGCGAGCTTGCGTCCCAATGACTCGATGATGAATGCGCCGTTCTCACCCTTCAGCACGCCACTGCGTTCGCCGACCTGCAGTCCAAACGCGGTCCCGATGATCTCGGGCTCTCGGCCGAGGTACGCGGGTGGATGGAGCCGGGTGAACGGCCCGAACTGATCGGCCTTCAGGCCGTGGGCCGTCGCCGCGGCGATGAGACTCGGTGTGCCGCGCAGTGCAGTTGCGAGCGAGTCGGCGCGATGGGCTGCAATCACCTTTTGCCGCTCCAGCCGGACCGCCGCCGTCACGCGCGGGCGAATCTGATTCAGCGGCGGCACGCCGGCGTCGCTCACGGAATCGAGCTGGAAGATGTAGTAAGCCGGTTGACCTTCGATCACCGGGCTGGTTTCACCGACGGGCGTCTCGAACGCCCAGACGCTGACATCCGGAATGACGTACTTGCCCAGATTGAAGCGCTCGCCCTGAATCACGGCGTAGCTCGGCGAGACCTGCAAGCCGAGCTTCCGCGCGGTGGTGTCCAGAATCGTCGGATCGATGCGTTCCGCCGCCATGCGCTCGAGGGTGTCGGCGCGTGCCTCGACCAGATCGCGATGCGCCCCTTGGAGCTCGATCGGGATGAGGATGTGCCGCACCTTCAGGGAGTCGCCCTTCTCCTGGTCGATGCGGATCAAGTGATAGCCGAAGTCCGACTCGACCGGCGCCGACACCTGACCGGGCTTCAGTCCCTGCAAGCCCTTGAGGAACCGCGGGTCGAAATTGGGCTCGTTGCGTTTGATCCACCCGATCTCGCCACCGTGCTGGCCGCTCGTTGAATCGCTCGACTCGCGTTTGGCGACGTCCTCGAACTTCGCGCCACGCGCGAGCTCGGCGCGCACGCGCGCGACGTGGGCCTTGGCGGCCGCGGTGTCGGCGGCGTCGGGCATGCGCGGCACGGCGACGAACCGCACGTACGCGATCGCCGGCCGCTTGAACTCATCGGGATGCTTCGTGAGGTAGTCGGACAGCTCGGCGTTGCTCACCGGCATCGTGTCGGTGAGCTGGAACGGCCACACCGGCAGCACCGCGATCTTCACCGAATCGTGCTGGTCCTTGTAGATCCGCCACAGCTTGGCGTCGGAGATGTACACGTCGCTCGTGAGATACTGCGCAAACTTGATGCGCGGGATCTGATCGCGATAAATCGCCTCGATCTGCGCCAGCACGTTCCGATCCGACGTCGTCGAGATGAACTGCTGCCATTTCCGGATGTCGAACTGGCTGTCGGTCTGGAACTGCGGATCGCGCATGACCTCGGGCGGCGGCGACGTGCGCGCGGCCTCGATGATCTCGTCGTCGCTCACGCTGATGCCGAGGCGCTTGTATTCCTGCTGCAGCAGCGCGTCCTGGATGAGCTGATTGATGACCTGATCCTGGACCTGCTGCTCGTCCTCGCGCGTCAGCTGCGCGTTGCCGTTCTGCTGGCGATACTGATCGTAGGCGAGCTGGAGACGCTGCTGGTATTCGGTGACCTGATACTCTCTGCGATTGACCCGAAGCACGACATTGCCGCTGGGGCCGAGGATGCTCATCACTTGTCCGACCGCGAGCCATACCACGAAGGCGATGGCGAGGATGTAGAAGACCCACTTCGCGTTGGCGCGCATGGTGCGCAGCATGTGACGCAAGACTCCGATTCGAGGAGGGGTGAAGGGGCATAAGTCTAAACGCCGCAACACACAAACTCAACCGCACACACCGCCGGGTCATTTGACAGCAACGCCGGCCGAACACTATCTTCGTCCAATTCCCACATAGACTTAGGACGTGGCCTACACTAGCGAGATCGAGAAGCTCGAAGCGCGCTTTAATGACAATCCCAAGGGTCGCAACTTTGCGCCCTTGGCGGACGCCTATCGTAAAGCAGGGCTTATAGATAACGCAATCGTTCTATGTCAGAACGGTCTGCAGCTCCACCCCGATTACGTCAGCGCCCACATCGTTTACGCCCGCTGCCTCGTCGACAAGAAAGACGATCCCGCGGCACTCGGCGTCTTCAAGAAGGTCCTCGAGCTCGATGGGCAAAACATCATCGCGCTGCGTGGCCTGGCCGAGTTGGCCGAGCGCAACGGCAACTACGCAGAGGAAGTGCAGTGGCTGAGCCAGCTGCTCAACGCGGACCCGATGAACGGGGATGCCGCAGAGGCGTTGGCCCGGGCGAAGGGCAAACTGGCGACGAAGCCGGTGGACGTATCCGAGGCGCCGACGGCCGCCATGGACAAGCCGGACTTCGCGGTGGAGCACGAGACACCGGAGGTGGTCGAGCTGAAGCGCGATTCCTCCGCGGCCACGGCCGCGCCGGAGGTCGAGAACTTCGAGAGCCCGATCAGCTTCAATCCCAACGCGCACCAGGCGGCAAAAGCCGACGGGCTCGAGGTGCAGGAAGACGTCGAGCTGAACTCGCAGCAGATCGAGCAGGTCGAGATCGAAGGCTTGGCGCGAACGCAGTACGAAGGCAGCGGGATGTTCAAGCTCGATGCGCCGGAGCCTGCGGCCGCGGGCGCTGGACCCGACCTGGACGAAGCGTTGCCGCAGGTCGATTTGCCATTGATCATGCCGGACGACGAGGTCGCGCCTCCCAGAGCAGCGGCGCCACCTCCGCCGTTGGCGCCGCCTCCCGCGCCGCCACCTCCCGCTCCGCCACGGGTGTCGATTCCCGCGATCGCCTTGTCGGATGACGACGGCGCTGCCGACACGGCGACCCTGTCGAAGGCTGAGCCCGTCGTCACGGAGACGATGGCGGAGCTCTATCTGAAGCAGGGACACACGCAGGATGCGCTGCGCGTGTATCAGGCGCTGCTGGCGCAGCGCCCCAACGACGCGAAACTGAAGGGCAAGGTGGAGCAGCTCTCTTCGGGGGGCCGGAAGGGCTCAGGGATCTCGGCGCAAACGTTTCTCAAGAACATCTGGTCAGGGCGGCGGCCCACCCCGGTCGCGGCGGCTCAACCAGAAGAACAGACCACGCTCGAAGCCGCGTTCGACGTCGCCGGCCCACCGCCGCCACCGCCCGGCCAGCCGTCACACCCGGCCCAGGACCACATCTCCCTCGACTCCGTTTTCGGGGAAGAGGCGGCGCGCGCTTCGACCGCCGTTCCCAGTGCCGCACCGGAGCCGCCGCCGGGTCCTGGGGCGCCGCCGGCGCCGGACGCGTCGAAGACGGGCGGCTTCTCCTTCGACGAATTCTTCGCCGGTGGGAAAGCCGGCGCTGCTGCGGGTGGGGCAGGGGCGGGTGGGGCGCCCGCGGATGCCACCGCCGCGAAGACGCCGGGCGGCAGCCGCACGTCGGGCCGCACGCAGCGGCCGCCGGAAGATGACGCGGAGGCCGATCAGTTCCAGCAGTGGCTGAAGAAGCTCAAGTCCTAGTGTCTCCTCACATCGCCGTGCTGAACGGCCCCAATCTGAATTTGTTGGGACAGCGCGAACCCGAGATCTACGGCAACACGAGTCTCGCCGAGGTCGAGCGGATCACGCGCGAGCGGGCACGGGCACTCGGCGTGGAATGCAGCTGGATTCAGACGAATCACGAGGGTGAGCTGGTCGAGGCGATTCAGGGACTGAAGGGACGCGCCGACGGCGCCGTGATCAACGCAGCGGCGTTCACGCATACCAGTCTCGCGGTGCGAGACGCGCTCCTCGCCGTGCGCGTGCCGTTCGTCGAGGTACACCTGTCGAACATTTTTGCGCGTGAGCCGGAGCGGCGGCGCTCGTTGCTCGCGGACCTCGCGGTTGGCGTCGTCACGGGGTTCGGGGCCGACAGTTACCGTCTGGGTCTCGAGGGGTTGGTCGGTCATCTTCAGTCGCGATAAACGGCCCGAGCGGCAGGCCGCGCTGGCCCGGCTTCTGGAAACGGAAGGGTTGGACGCGCTGCTCGTGACGTCGCGATCCAACATCCGTTATCTCACCGGTTTCAGCGGATCGGCGGGCGTGGCCGTGGCCACGCGGAGCTCGGTCCTGCTCGTCACGGACTTCCGTTACGACGAGCAGGCGCGCCAGCAAGCGGGCGCCGTCGCGCGCGTCGAGATCGAAGCGACGAGCGTATGGGACCGTCTCTTCAAAGAGCTCCCGACGCTCGGCACCGCGACGCTGGGCGGGAACGTCATCGGGTTCGAGGCGCACGCGCTCAGCGTCAAGGACGCGGAGCGCTTCACGATGGGGCCGGGCGCGGCGTGGCGCTGGAAGTCGGCGGGAGAGCTCGTGGAGCGGCTGCGCCTGCGGAAGGATCCGGGCGAGGTCGCGGCGATTCACGCGGCGGCCACGCTGGCGGCCGCAGCGTTGCAGGAGACGCTCGCGGGCGTGCGGGTGGGGCAGACCGAGCTCGCGATCGCGGGTGCGCTGGAAGCGGCGCTGCGGCGCCAGGGCAGCGAAGGCCACCCGTTTCCCATCATCGTGGCGAGCGGTCCGCGCAGTGCGCTGCCACATGCCAACACGAGCGCGCGCACCGTAGCGGCGGGGGAGTGGCTGCTGCTAGACTTTGGCGCCGTCGTGGACGGGTATTGCGCCGACGTCACGCGCACGGTGGTCGTGGGGGCGCGCGCGGACGAGGCGCAGCGCGCGTTGTACGGACTGGTGCAGGAAGCACAGCGTCGCGCGCGGGAAGGCGTGCGCGCGGGCATGACGGGTCGGGAGGCAGACGCGCTCGCGCGCGACGTGATCGAGGCGCGCGGGTTCGGCGCGGCGTTCGGTCATTCGACGGGCCACGGCCTGGGACTCGACGTCCACGAGGCGCCGCGGCTGGCGCGCACGGCGAACGACCCGCTGCCCGCAGGTGCCGTCGTCACGATCGAGCCGGGCGTGTACGTCGCCGGGCGCGGCGGCGTGCGGCTCGAGGACGACGTGCATCTCTCGGCGGACGGTCCCGTGCTCTTGAGCGATGGCTGTACGGAGCTTGTCGAACTGGCGTAGTGGCGGCGAGGGGGAGGGGGGATATCTTCTCGGTATGAAGCTCGACATCATCGCCCAGATCGTGCAGATCTTGAAGGATGCCCCGGAAGTGGGGGCGATCGAGATCCGCCGTGGGCTGTTTGGGGCCTGGTCGTCGGTGCGCGTGTCCAAAGCGGGTCATAACGCCACTTCCAGCCATGTCGTCGTATCGCAGCCGACCCTGCCGCCGCAGCCCGTGCCCCGTTCCGAAGGGGGACGAGGGGCGGGGGAGGGGGGAGCTCCGATCGCCGCGGCCGGTCCGCAACTCCTCGAGATCAAGTCTCCGATGGTCGGGACCTTCTATCAGTCGCCCGAGCCGGGCGCGCAGCCCTACGCCAAGGTCGGGACGCGCGTGAACGCGGGCCAAGTGGTGTGCATCATCGAAGCGATGAAGATCATGAACGAGATCGAGTCCGAGGTTTCGGGCGTGATCCGGGAAGTCGCCGCACAAAACGCGCAGCCGGTGGAGTTCGGCCAAGTCCTTTTCCGGGTGGATCCGCATGGGTGAGGCGACACAGGGCAATCTCCCGGCATTCAACTTCAAGCAGGCGATCACGAACATGGTGCAGCGCAACGGCTCCGACCTGCTGCTCAAGGTCGGGCGGCCGGCCACCATTCGCGTGAACGGCGAGCTGGTCGCACTCGAGACCTCTCCGCTGAAGCCTGAGGAGCTGAAGTCGCTCGCCGAGCAGATCATGACGCCACGCCAGGTCAAGGAGTTCGCCGAGCACAAGGAGGCGGACTTCGCGATCGGCGTCCCCGGCGTCGGCCGGTTCCGGACCAACGTGTACCAGCAGCGCGGGACCGTCGCGTTCGCATTCCGCGCCATCCCGTACGAAGTGAAGCAGATCCGCGAGCTGAACCTCCCCGGCGTGCTCGAGGAAATCGCGCTCAAGCCGCGCGGTCTCGTGCTCGTCACGGGCGTGACGGGGTCGGGCAAGTCGACGGCGCTCGCCGCGATGATCAATCATGTGAACATCAACCGGCGCGTGAACATCATCACGATCGAGGACCCGATCGAGTTCCTGCACCGCGACCAGAACGCCAACATCTCGCAGCGCGAAGTCGGCAACGACACGCTCACGTTCAATTCGGCGCTGCGGCACGTGCTGCGGCAGGATCCCGACCTGATCCTGATCGGCGAGATCCGCGATATGGAGACGCTGGACACGGCACTCAAGGCAGCGGACACAGGGCACATGGTGTTTTCGACCCTGCACACCACCGACGCCACGCAGACCGTCAGCCGCGTCATCTCCTTCTTCCCGCCGCACCAGCACGACGAAATCCGCCACCTCCTCTCCACGGCGCTGCAGGCGATCGTGTCGCTGCGCCTCGTGCCGCGCAAAGACGGGCGCGGCCGCGTGCCGGCGGCGGAGGTGCTGATCAACACCGCGGCAGTGGCCGACAACATCCGCGATCTCTCCAAACAGCTCAACATTCCCGACCTGATCGCCGAGGGCTCGGTGCAGTACGGCATGCAGAGCTTCGACCAGTCGCTATTCTATTGGTATCAGCAGGGCGTGATCAGCTACGAGAGCGCGATCTTCTACGCGACCAACCCGAGCGAGTTTGCACTGAAGGTCTCGGGCGTGGATTCGTCGGGGAACCGGCTGGGCGGCGGCGGCGCCAGCGCGGCCGGTATCGAGCTGACGCCGTAATGTTCAAGAAAGTGCTGATCGCGAACCGCGGGGAGATTGCCCTGCGGGTGATCCGCGCATGTAAGGAGCTGGGCGTCGAGACGGTAGCGGTGTATTCCGAGGCGGACCGCGAGTCGCTGCACGTCCGTTTCGCCGACGACGACGTGTGTATCGGCCGCGCTCCCAGCCGGGACAGCTATCTCAACATCCCCCGCCTCATTGCCGCCGCGGAAATCACCGGCGCCGACGCCATTCATCCCGGCTACGGCTTCCTCGCCGAGAACGCCGAGTTCGCCGAGAAGGTCGCCGCATCCAACATCACGTTCATCGGTCCGACGCCGGATCAAATCCGGCAAATGGGCGACAAGGCGGCGGCCCGGAAAATCGCCAAGCAGCAGGGCGTGCCGACGGTGCCCGGCTCTCCGGGGCCGGTGGAATCGCTCGACGACGGCAAAGAGATCGCGGGCAAGATCGGTTTTCCGGTCATCATCAAGGCGGCGGCGGGCGGGGGCGGGAAGGGCATGCGGGTCGCGAACGACCCCGACCAATTCGCGCAATCGTTCACGCTCGCCAAGCAAGAAGCGCTCGCGGCATTCAACTCCGACGAGGTCTACATCGAGAAGTATCTCGCACGTCCCCGCCACATCGAGATCCAAATCATGGGGGACACGCACGGCAAGGTAATGCATCTGTGCGAGCGCGATTGCTCGGTGCAGCGCCGCCACCAGAAGCTCGTCGAGGAGGCGCCCTCGCCGGTCGTGGACCAGACGCTGCGCGAGGACATCGGCGATGCCGCGGTCAAGCTGGCGCAGTCGATCGGCTATGTTGGCGCCGGGACCATCGAGTTTCTGCTCGATACCGACGGCTCGTTCTATTTCATGGAGATGAACACGCGCATCCAGGTCGAGCATCCGGTGACCGAGATGTGCACGAACTTCGACCTGGTCAAAGAACAGATCGCCGTGGCGGCCGGCGCGCCGCTCTCGTTCGTCATGAACGGGAACCGGCTGCGTGGGCACGCGATCGAGTGCCGCGTCAACGCGGAAGACCCGTCGAGAAACTTTCAGCCGTCGCCGGGCGTCATCACCGCGTATCATCCGCCGGGCGGTCCCGGGGTGCGGGTAGATACGCACATCTATGCCGGCTATACGGTGCCGCCGTACTACGACTCGCTGCTCGCGAAGGTGATCGTGCACGGCAACACCCGGACGGAAGCGCTGGCCCGTATGCGCCAGGCGCTCGACTCGTTTATCATTGAAGGCGTGACCACGACGATTCCGTTTCTGGGCCGGGTCATGCGCCACCCGGACTTCGTCGCGGGCAAGGTGGACACGAAATTCCTCGAGCGCGAGCCGCAACTCCTCAAAGACCAGACATGAAGATCGACGTTTACCATACGCCACTCGGCCTCAACGCGGGGGATCTCACCGGCCGAGCGGTCGTCGTCATTGACGTGCTCCGGGCTACCAGCACGATCGTGAGCGCGCTCGCGGCGGGTGCCAAGGCGATCGTGCCGGCGGCCAGCTCGGAAGAGGTCGTGCGGTTGACGTCGAATCTCGAGAAAAACGGCATCGTGCTCGCCGGCGAGCGACGGCTGCAGAAGATCGAGGGCTTCAACCTTGGCAATTCGCCACGCGAGATGACCAAAGAGTCCGTCGGCGGCAAGACGGTGTTCCTCGCCACGACCAACGGCACGCCCGCGCTGCTCGCGGCGCAGGGCGGGGACCCCGTGCTCGTCGCGGCCGCACTCAACTTCAGCGCCGTGGCCGAGCGCGCCCGCAATCTCTTCACCGAGCGCGGTGACCTCGTGATCATCTGCGCGGGCCGCGAGAAGCAGTTCGCGCTGGAGGATGCCTACACGGCCGGCCGCTTGATCAAGGCCGTGAAGAAGGGCGTGCCGCCGAAAAAGCTGACGCTCAACGACGCCGCCCAGGTCTCCCTGGACCTCGCGGCGCAGCAAGGCGGCTGGCTGGATGCCCTCGGTGCGAGCGACGCCGCGCGCCAGCTCGGCGAGGCCGGCCTTGGCGACGACGTGAAGTTCTGCGCGAGTCCCGACAAGCTGTCCATCGTCCCCGTGTACGCGGACCGACGCATCGCGGCATGAACCCCAAAGCTCGGCAAGAGCTCATCGGCATCGCGGCCCTGTTGCTCGGCTTCTTCTTGGGCCTCACGCTGCTGCCGGTGTCGTGGACGGGAAGCTGGGGACAGTCGATCGGCGGGACGCTATGGCAGCTGTTCGGCGTCGGCGCGATCGTCGTCCCCGTCCTCGGCTTGCTCTGGGCACTCGCGGCGTTCGACCGGCTCGGCGCGCTCTCCTGGGGTCGCGCTGCCGTGCTTGGCGCCGGCCTCATTCTGCTCGTGCCGTACGGCATCGGCGTCGCGATGGGACCCGACTTCCCGCAGCATTCCTACGACCAATGGACGCGGGCCGAACAGATGGTCGGGCTCTTTCCCGACTTCCTCGCAAGCTCGGTGCAGGGCGCGATTGGGACGGCGGGCGCCGTTCTTGTCGGACTCTTCGCGCTGTCGGCCCTCGGGGTTCTCACGATCGGGTGGCATCCGCTGACGGTACTGCGCGCGCAGTCGGCTGTGCCCGAGAAAGAACGTGCGCCGTCCGCCGTGCGCCGTGCGCCGGAAAACGACGGAGGCGAAGACGAACCCGCAGTCCGGCGTACCGCGCACGGCGCACCGCGCACGCCTTCCGCACCGCAACGCAAACCCAAGCCCGCACCGGCGCCCAAGGCTGCGCCACCGCCGCCCGGCTCGCTCATCCCTCCCATCGAATTACTCACGGAAGGACCGGGAGCAGTGGCTGACGCCGATGCGGCGCAGATCGAAGACATGGGCCGCCGCCTCGTCTCGACGCTCGAGACGTTCCGCGTGGGCGCCCAGATCACGAATAAGACCGTCGGACCCGTCGTGACGCGGTTCGAGCTCGAGCCGGGACGCGGCGTGAAGGTGGGACGCGTGTCGTCGCTCGCCGACGATCTGGCGCTCGCGATGCGCGCGCAGTCGCTCCGGATCGTCGCGCCGATCCCCGGCAAGGCCGCGATCGGTATCGAAGTCCCGAATCCGACCGCGCGTCTCGTGCACGTGCGCGATTTGATCGATAGCGACGAATTCCGCCGCGCCGCACGCGTCCTCCCGGTCGTCCTCGGCCGCAACATCGAAGGCGAAGAAGTCGTCGACGATCTCGCGAAGATGCCGCATTTGCTCATCGCCGGCGCGACCGGATCGGGAAAGTCCGTCTGCATCAACGCGATCATCACGAGTCTCATCTACGCGCACGGACCGGACAAACTGAAGCTGCTGATGATCGACCCGAAAATGGTCGAGCTGTCGATGTACAGCGCGTTGCCGCACCTCGGACTGCCCGTCGTCACGAGCCACCACAAGGCCGCAAACGTGCTCAAGTGGTCGGTGTGGGAAATGGAGCGCCGTTACCGGCTGCTGCACGCCAATCACGCGCGCAACATCAGCGACTTCAACAAGAAGGTCGAGGCGAAGGCGCCGCTCAAGGGGCCGCGCGAGACGCTCGCCACGCAGGCCGGGATTCAGAAGGAGCTGCCGTTCGACGGGCAATACACCGACGGCGTGCTGCCGTACATCGTGCTGATCGTCGACGAGCTCGCAGACCTCATGCTCACCGTGCAGGGCGAGATCGAAACGCCGCTCGCGGTGCTGGCGCAGAAGGCGCGCGCGATCGGCATCCACCTGATCCTGGCGACGCAGCGCCCGTCGGTGAACGTGATTACCGGTTTGATCAAGGCGAACTTCCCGTGCCGGATCGCGTTCCGCGTCTCGGCGAAGGTCGATAGTCGCACGATCCTCGACCAGAACGGCGCGGAGACGCTCCTCGGCAACGGCGACATGTTGTTCCTCCCGCCGGGCAAGAGCGAAGCGATCCGCGTGCAGGGCGCGTTCATCTCGACGGACGAGACGGAGCGTCTGATGGAGTGGTACAAGCAGCACGCCCCCGCCGCTGCCGCTGCCGCCCCGCCGGGAGCGTCGATCGACGAACAGGTCGCGGCGCTCGAGAAAGCCGAAAAAGAAGGAGAAGCGGGAGGCGGGACCGGGGACGAGGCGGGCGAACGCGATCCCTTATTCCGCCAGGCGGCGGAGGTCTGCATTCAAAACCAGCTCGGCTCGACGTCCCTGCTGCAGCGACGCATGAGCATCGGGTACGGCCGAGCCGCGCGCATCATCGACCAACTCGAGCTGGCCGGCATTTTGGGTCCGGCGAATGGATCGAAGCCGCGAGACGTCCTGATCGGGCTCGAGGAGTTGGACGACGTGACAGGTCCGGAGGGCGCCAACTCGAGCAACTGAACTTTTTGGATTAAGCCCTTCCTCGATTCGAGCTAACTCACTAAGGTGGGATCGTTAAGCCTCACCGACAAAGGAGTCGCTCGATGAAGGTTCTCAAGAGTCTCTTGATGCTGGGCGCAGTCGCCATTCTTGCCGGTTGTGCGGGCGAGGCGGTGGCCAACCCCTCCATCCCGTCCGATACGACGTCGGCGCCGCAGCCGCAGCCCGAGCCCCAGCCGCAACCGTCTACACATGTGGGTTATTACGCCTCCCCGACGGGCGCGAGCGCGGGCGAGGGCAGCATCGACCATCCCTGGGACCTGACGACGGCGCTGAACGGCGCCAACGGGAAGGTGCAACCGGGGGACACCGTGTGGCTTCGTGCCGGCACCTATCGCGGCAACTTCCGCAGTCTGGTCTCAGGCGGGCAGGGCAAGCCCGTCGTGTTCCGCGCTCTTCCTGGTGAGCGCGCGACGATCGACGGTACGCTGCGCGCCGACGGTGCCGACGTCTGGTTCTGGGGACTCGAAGTCATGCGCTCGACGCCCAATGACCGCTTGCCAGGTCTCGAATCGCGCGGCGCGCGCCAGAAGTACATCAACATGATCGTGCACGACGCGGCCCAACAGGGAATCACGTTCTGGGACGAGGCGATCGACGCCGAGCTGTACGGCAACATCGTGTACAACAACGGCACCCACGAGAACCTCGATCATGGCACGTACGTCCACAACATGAGCGGCACGAAGCTCATCATGGACAACGTGTTCTTCGACAATCTCGCGTACGGCATCCACGTCTACGCCGGTCCAACCGACGGCACACAGCGGAATGTGCACGTCGTCGGAAACGTGTCCTTCAACAACGGCACCATCTCGCACAACTACCCGGCCAAGGGCAACATCCTGCTGGGCGCGGAGTCGCCCGACGAAGGGATGCAGGCGATCGACAACCTGCTCTACTTCTCCGGCAGCGACGGGGAGAATCTGCGCGTCGGCTATACGGCGGCGAACGCCGACATGCTCGTCCGTGGCAACACGGTCTGGGGCGGCGCCACCGCATTCGTCGTCGGTCAATGGCAGCGCGCGACGGTGGACCACAATCTGTTCGGCGGCTCCGCCGACATGGTGAATCTGTTGAATGCGCCGGGAAGTTACGCGTGGAGCTCGAACACGTATTACCGCAGCGCGCGCGCTCAGGCGTGGCGAACCGCGACGGGATCTGCGCTTCCGCTCAGCGACTGGCAATCTGCCACGGGGCTCGGCGGGAGTGACGAGGCACCGGCGGCGGCGCCAGGGGAGACGCAGGTCTTTGTGCGGCCCAACAAGTACGAGGCGGGGCGCGCGCTCGTCGTGATCTACAACTGGGGATCGGTCAACACCGTGAGCGTCAAGCTCGACGGCATTCTGCGCGCCGGCCAGCAATACGAGGTGCGCAACGTTCAGGACATGTTCGGCGCTCCCGTCGCGAGCGGGACGTTCAACGGCAGCACGATCACGTTGTCGACGTCGGGTGTCAATCCGCCGCTGCCGATCGGACGCAGCACGCCGACACCGCCGAAGACTGGCCCCTACTTCGATGCGTTCGAGGTGCTTCCGAAATGATTGCGCCGAGAATTGCGACCGCGTAACACCGATCGGTACACGCGGAGGACTTTGGCGGTGAGGACATTCTCGTCGAGGTGCTGCACCGCCGCGCGGCCGGCGACGCGACCACCGCGCGTGAGCACGCGCTCGAGCGCGGCGGCGATGGTGGCAGGCTGATCATCGATGCAGAGCTCACAACCGGCGACGTGCCGCAAGCGCTCGGGCACGTCGCCGACCCTCACCGAGACGACCGGCAGATCGCATGCGAGCGCCTCTTTCACCGCGTTCGGCGACCCTTCCTGCATCGACGTGAAGACCAGTGCGTCGCAGGCGTTCATGTACAGCGGCATCTGGTGATGCGGAATGTTCCAAGCAACGACCAGGCGGGCCGGCAGCCGTTCATTGAGGAGCTCGACCGCTTGCTTGGCCAGCGCGCAGCGCTTGCGTGCTTGATGTGGCCGGCCGACAAACAGCACGAGTCGCTCCCCCAGATCGAGTCCTAATTGCGTGCGGGCCTCATCCCGCGGTATCGGCCGAAACAGCGTGAAATCGATCCCCGACGGAATGACGTGTTGGGGCGCGCGCGTGTGTAAACCGTCGCCGAGGTGAGGGGAGACCAGAATGACGGCGTCGGCGCACTTGGCGACCAACTGGGATGCGCGCTGCAACCAGCGTCCCGCCCGCGAGTAGCGCCCGTCACGATCGCTCACGATTCCCAGGATGTCGCTGCCGCGCAGCGTAACAACGAGTGGGATACGCTTGGGGAGGGCCAGGAGACCGCTCTGCCCGAACTGTGCATGCACGAGATCAAAGCGTCCCGCATGTAGTCGACGCCGGAATCGTCTCCAGGCGCGGAGGTAGTTGAGCGGGTTCTTCTCCCCGCGGAACGCGAAGACCTCCAGATCCACGCCGGCACGTTGTACAAATTCCGCCTGCCGCCGGATGAAGGCCGTGGTTCTCGGCACCGCGGGGTCCGGCCAGTCGCTCGTCACCATCAATACGCGCAGTGGGCGCGGGCGCGAACGCGGGCGCGAACGCACCACGCGCGTCCGCTTCATCTGGCGGTTCCGGCCAACCTGCCTTTTGATGTGTGTATCCTCGCTCGCGCCCGACCTGAACGAGGCAAGAAACAGGCCGGGCAAGGACAAGCAAGCCTTCATGCCAAAGGCGTAGATCCGGAGGACTATGCTAATCCCAAATTCCCCCAACCCTGTCTAAGTCTGTTTTCCACCCGCTGAGTGATGTTCCCACCTCCGTTCTCACCCTAGAATCATTTTCGCTAGTACTCACGCCACTCGGTTCTTCCGATTCTTAGAGGAAACACGATGCTTGAGCATGTCGTCGAGATGCCCGAGGTCCCCGATGTCCCCGAGGCTTCCCCGCTTTCTCTTCGTGTACGTATTCCGATTCAGGATTCGGCCGATGTCGCGGTGGCGGGCGAGCACGGTCGGCGACTCGCATCGCAACTCGAATTCTCTTCTGCCGACGTCACCGTCATCACCACCGCCATCCTCGAAGTGGCGCGCAACGTCCTGGCGTACGCGGGTCGCGGCGATCTGCTCCTGCACCTGATTCAACAGGGCGGCCGCTCGGGACTCTCTGTTGTGGCGCACGACGACGGTCCGGGCATCCGTGACGTGGAAAACGCGCTGCGCGACGGGTGTGGCGAGGGGCGGTCAGGCGGACTGGGCCTCGCCACGGCTCGCCGGTTGATGGACGAGTTCCAGATTCAGTCCGAACCCGGGCGGGGCACGACGGTGCGGATGCGGAAGTGGACACACCGCCGCCGAGTCGAGCGCGCCGGCGCGCGCCAGGGAGATGGGGAATGATTTCCGTGCCGCTCGAGACAGTCGCCGAAGCCGACGTCGACGTCGGGCTCACTCCGCCGTCGAAGTGCACGCCTCCTCGCCTCCTGGGAGTGGGAGGCGATCAAGCGCTTTTCCGCGAGCTTGCGCGCTACGTCGAGCAATCGGGAGCGACGTTGGAACGCACCTCGGACGAAGCGGCCACCCTACAGGCGCTCGCACACGGCGGGTGGGACGCCGTCCTGACGGTTTTCGACCGCGATGCCGACGTGCAGCTGGAATGGTGGGAGGAAGTGCTGCCGCGACTGTCGGTTCGCCCCCGGATGATCGCTGTGACGCCGGCGCCGTCGATGAGCCTGGCGCTACGGGCGACGGAGCTCGGCGTCACCGCTGTCTTGCCGTTACCGCTGGAGCGCGATCAGCTGCGCGCGACGCTCAACCGCGTGCTCGCTGCTGCGGCCGAGTTGCCGATGGCCCTCCCAACAGTAACTCCAATGACTGTAGGGCCTTACCACATTGTCTCGCAGAGCGCCGCGATGGTCGATGTCTATCGCACCATCGCCCACGTCGCGCCGAGTACCGCGACGGTGCTCATCCAGGGGGAGTCGGGGACCGGCAAGGAGCTCGTCGCCCGCGCCATCCATGCGCACGGGCCGCGGAGCGCGAGGCCGTTCGTCGCCGTGAACTGCGCCGCGATCCCGGAGAACCTGCTCGAGAGCGAGCTGTTCGGGCACGAGAAGGGCGCCTTCACCGGCGCGGTAGCGCGCAAGATCGGGCGATTCGAGCGCGCCACCGCCGGTACCCTATTCCTCGACGAGATCGGCGACATGAGTCTGGTCCTGCAGAGCAAGATTCTGCGGGCGATTCAGGAGCGGGAAGTCGAGCGGGTAGGTGGTGGGGACCCGATTCCCGTCGACGTCCGTCTGATCGCGGCGACCAACAAGGATCTGAAGCAGCTGATCGCGGAAGGAAAATTCCGCGAGGATCTGTACTACCGGCTCGCCGTCGTTACCGTTCGCCTTCCACAGCTCGTCGCCCGCGGGGACGACCTGCTGCTCTTGACGGCATACTTCCTCGATGAGTTCGGACAACAGTACGGCAAGCGGATCCCCGCCATCTCCGATCGTGCGGCGCTGCTGCTGCGCTCGCACCCCTGGGTCGGCAACGTCCGCGAGCTCCGCAACGTGATCGAGCGCGCAGTGCTGTTGTGTGAGGGTGACGTCCTTCGGTCCGTCGATCTGCCGGAGGAATGGCTGGCCAGTGCGCCGAAGAACGACCCCGCCACCGTCGGTCCCCTCGCGACGCTGCAGGAAGCCGAGGCGCGGCACATCGCACACGTGTTGGCTCACACGCACGGTCAGATCGGCGAAGCCGCGCAGATTCTCGGCGTCCACCGCAATACGCTCGCCCGCAAGATCAAAGAGTACGCCCTCTAGCACCGATTTCGGGCAAAAAAACGGGAGGTCCTTGCCCTAGGGCAGGGCCTCCCTTGGTCTACTCCATTGGAATGGTCCCCAGCGAATCGGACTAAGCCATTGCTTCCGTGGGAGTAACAAGGTGTAGGTCTTCTGACCCAAAAGGATGGGCTGCTGGCGCGGGAAATGCATCCCGATCGAATGCCCTGTGCCAACCCTAGAACCGAGAGAGCAGACCGTGAGCCTTCCGCAGAGTGCCGCCTCGCACCCTGTCGCGCCGCCCCCGCTTCGAGTCGAGCAGGCCTTGCGCTTGCTGCCGGACATCGACGACCTCGCCCCCCTTCGGGGATGTGTGGTTTCCCTCTCCTCGAATCGGTCACCTGGTGGAGGCATCTGGGCCGGAGCGGATCCCAACGGCACGATCGGCAAGCGTACGCTCGACCCCGGTGCGCTCCGCAGTCGGATGCCGCTCGTCCTCGATCGCGTGACTCGTCGCGTTGCCGTGCTGTACGACGCCGCCGTGGATGCGCTCGAATCCGAGCAGAGCGGAGACATGTCCCAGGCGGTTCGCGCGCTGGTGCGGGCCGGTGAATTCGAAGAGCGCTCTGTTCGTTTTTCGCACGCCCGCGCGTGGTATCGCCAGGCGCTCGGCATCGCGGAGCAGTTGCGCGACCGGCAGCCCGAAATGGAAACGCTGTGCCACCTGGGACGACTCGAATCGACGCGCGGCTACCTGGACGAAGGCGCGCGGGCCTACCAGCGGAGCCTCGCGCTCGCCGAAGCCGAATACGATCATGCGCACGCCGCCGGGGCGTGCCAGGGATTGGGCGACGTCTTGTTCGCGCAATCGCAGTGGGTCGGGGCGGAGGCCTGGTTCAGCCGCGGACTGCAGTACGCCGGTGCGAACCACACCATGAAGGGTTCGCTGTCGCTGGGTCTGGCGCAGACCGCGCTGCGCCGGCGCGACTACGGCGCCGCGGCCGAGCATGCCAAGGTCGCGCTCGAGAGCTTCGAGTCGGCGCGCGACAGTAGCGGGATTGTGCGCGCACTTCTCACGCGCGGTCTCATCGAAGCCGCCCAGGGCAAGCGGTCGGACGTACTGGTGACGTATCGCGAGGCGCTGGCCCGCCTGCCCACGAGCGACGTCGACGGCGTTCTGGAGCTCGCCGTGCGGCTCAATCTCGCCGAGATCTATCTCGAGCTGGGTCGCCTTCCGGACGCGGAGGACGAAGCGCGTCGCGCGGAGAACCTCGCCGTGATCAATGAACAACAGGGCGCGCTGGCGCGCGTGTACGTGATCATGGGACGACTGCGTGGCCGCCAGGGCGACGAGAGCGGATTCGTGTTCTTCGAGCAGGCC
The DNA here is from genome assembly GCA_035491815.1 of Gemmatimonadales bacterium. Taxonomy (GTDB): domain Bacteria; phylum Gemmatimonadota; class Gemmatimonadetes; order Gemmatimonadales; family GWC2-71-9; genus 20CM-2-65-7. The sequence goes on from DATJKA010000054.1 coordinate 32,663, forward strand.
ATCCAGCTGTGTCGCAGTGGCGAGCCGGCCCGCCGCCTCGAGGTTGAAGTTTATCGCGAGTACGCGCGGTTTCGGACGACCATGGGCGACCGCGATGAGGCGCGCGCGTATCTCGAACGCGCGCGAGACTTGCTCGAGCCGTTCGGCGACGACGCCGCGCGGGATCGCATCGCCGGCGAGCTGCGCGAGCTCGACCTTTGGGTTGGGGCGGGGACCGGACCGGTCAGTGACAGCTCGCGCTACCTGAATCCGTAAAGGTCGATCCCGCAACCGGGATGAAATTCCAGCTGTAACCGCTCGCGGTCAGCGTCAGCTTGAGCACACCGTGGGTCGTGTTGTTCTTCGCCTCGCTGTTCGGAGCGGGGTGCTCGAAGGCGTAGAGTCCCGCGCCCCCCGTTCCCACCACGAACTCGCGGATCCCGCGCGCGTTGTCGACCTGCCCGGCCGGCGTCTGCGGGGCGAAGCGCTCGTAAATGTGATCGTGGCCCGAGACGACCAGGTCCGCCCCGGCGTCATAGAGCGCTTGCCACAGCGGTTGCACGGCCGTCGAGCTGCCGTGATGGCCCGAGCTGAAGCGCGGATGGTGCCAGATCGCGAGTGTGCAGCGGACCGGATGGGCGGCGAGATCGGCGCGCAGCCATGTCTCCTCCGGGGAGCCCGCGCTCATGCCGATGTTGCTGTCCAGCACGACGACATGCCAGGCGCCGACATCGTAGCTGTAGTAGGCGTTGCCATTCGACCCACCTGCTGAGCCGAAATACCCGAAATAGCCCGCTGCGCCGGCCGTGTTGTAATCGTGATTGCCGATCGCCGGCCGCGTGCGCGACTTGAACCGGCCCCAGGAGGGGCCGTAGCAGTTCGCATAGTCGGTCGGGCTGCCGTTCTCGTACGCATTGTCGCCGGCCGTGAACACCGTGCCTGGGATGGCGTCGATCAGACTGGCCGTCGCCTCGTCGGTGGTTGTGCCGCAGGACGTGATGTCTCCAGCACCGACCAGCACGACGCCCCCCGGTGGTGGAGGCGGCGGTGGCGGTGGCGGCGGCGGCGGCGGCGGCGGTGGCGGTGGCGGCGGCGGCGGCGGTGAGGCGACCGTCACGGGTGCCGAAGCCGTGGCGCCGCGCGCGGTGACGCGCACCGTCGTCGTGCCGGCGCTGACCGCTCGCACCATCCCGGTGGAGTCGACACTCGCCACGCTCGGGTCGTCGACGCTCCAAACGAAAGCCGCCGCGATGGCGGCGCCACTGTGGTCGACGAGCTGAGCACGGAATCGCGCGCTGTCGTCCACGACGAGTGTCGCAGTCGCCGGCGTGACGGTCAACACGTAGCTCGCCTCCGTGATCGAGCGCGGACACGCTACGAGCACGATGATCCCGCCAATGGCGAGAGCGCGGAGAAGACGTCGCGTCAGCACGCACGATTCCAAACGCACGAATCGGACCAATCACCCTTTGATTAATACTTATGACAACTTCGTACTAATTCTCTTGTAACGGCCGACTTAGATCGCTACTCTGCCTTCGCTTAATCACGATCAAGCGAAAGGAGTAGCTCATGTCGTTCTCGAAGATCTTCTGGATGGTGGGTGTGGCCGCTGCCCTGGCCGGTTGCGCGGGGGAGCAAACGATTCTCGACCCCACGTCCAAGCCGGATACGAGCACTACGACGCAGCCGCAGCAGCCCCAGCAGCCCCAGCAGCCGCAGCAGCCGGCACCGACCGGCGGCTTCTATGCGTCGACCGAGGGCTCCAGCACCGCCGACGGCAGCAAGGATCACCCATGGGATCTCGCGACCGCCGTGACGGGCGCGGGCGGCAAGGTGCAGCCGGGCGACACGATCTGGGTGCGCGGCGGCACATATACCGCGCCATTCCGCAGCTCGCTGAACGGTGTGGCGGGGAAGCCGGTCGTGGTTCGCGCCTATCCGGGTGAGCGGCCGATCGTCGATGGTGGACAGACGACGGGGGACAACTTCACCGTCACCGGCTCGTATGTGGTGATCTGGGGGCTCGAGTTCACGAATTCGAACTCGTCGCGCTACACGTCCGTGATCAACCACAACTACCGCGCCAACAGCGTGGTGAACAACGGGTCGCACAATAAGTACATCGACCTCGTGGTGCACGACGGTGGCACGGGCTTTTACAGCTACTCGCAATGGAGCGACGTCGAGGTCTATGGCGGCGTGTGGTACAACAACGGGTGGCAGGCTCCCGACCGTGGCCACGGGCACGCGCTGTACATGAAGTCCGATGCCGGTCCGCTGGTCGTCAAGGACAACGTGGTGTTCAACCAGTACGGCTACGGGCTGCACATCTACACGAATGTCGGCGACGGCTTGCTCAACAACATCCGCGCCGAGGGCAACGTGTCGTTCGACAACGGCTCGTTGGCGTCGACCGGAACGTCGGCCAACATCGGCAATTTGGGTATGCCGCTGGCGAACAACCTCGCCATCGTCGGCAACATGACCTACATGGCGCCGAGCCTCAGCGGGGACAATCTCCTGCTGGGGTCGGGCAACGGGCTCACGGTGACGGACAACTTCGTCGTGGGCGGCAACGGCCTCGCCAAGGGCAGCTGGAGCGGATCGGTCGAGAACCGCAACAACACGTCTCAGGCGGCGGGCGGGTCGTCGCAGTCGGCGACGATCTTCGTGCGGCCCAACGCCTACGAGCGCGGCCGGGCGAACGTCGTGATCTACAACTGGAGTGGGCAGAGCAGCGTGTCGGTGAACCTGGGGAGCGTGTTGCGCTCAGGCGATCACTACGCGGTTCGCAACGTGCAGGATCTACAGGGCGATCCTGTGGCGAGCGGCACGTATGACGGCGGACCGGTCAGCATTCCGATGACCGGGGTCACGCCGCCGAAGCCCGTGGGTGTGGGCTCCTCGCCCGCGCCGCGGACTGGGCCCTATTTCGACGTGTTCATCGTGACGCGGCAGTAGTCAGGAGGCGCGTTGTGCGGTGCGCTGCCGCAAGGCCGTAGCCCGCACCTCTGGTGGGACGTTACAGACCACTGCCCGCACCTTGCCGTTCGAGGTGCGCGGCAGTGCGTCCACCAGCTCGACGGTGACGCGAATGTCTCCCATGCGGTCGAGCAGATTCCCGATCATCTCCGTCGCGTCGGCTTTCGTGAAGCCCGGGGCCGGTGACAGCAGCACCCGCACGTGGTCGAGCGTTTCCTGAATGATCTGGGCCTCGCGGATGGCGTGCGTGCCTTTGAACACGGGATCGAGGCGGCCAACCAGCCGCCCATCCGGCGTCACGAGCACGTCGTCGCGCCGCCCATCGATTGCCCCCATCCGAGGCAGACCTCGGCCGCAGGAGCACGGACCCTGCTCGGCCGCGTTCCCGCGGTCGCCGACCCGGTAGCGAATCAGCGGCATGTCGGGATTGAGCAGCCCGGTGCAGACCAGCTCGCCATCCGGCATGACCTCCACGTGGCCGAACTCCGGCCACTGGTGCAGCGTGCCGTGCGGACATTCGCTCGCGCCGGCGACGCTCTCGGCCATCCCATACGTCTCGCGCACGGGGCACTGGAATGCCGCCGAGATCGTCTCGCGCTGCATCGGGAGCAGCGGCTCGGCGTTCGTGTGGACGGCCAGCATCGGCAGATCGTACTTCAGGCGCAGGGCTTCCTGCGCGAGCGCGAATACCGATGACGGGTAGCCTGCGATGTAGACGATGCGATAGCGCGCCAGCGCATCGAGGTAGTGTGGAATGAGATCGGGTGCGAGGTGGTAGGACGAGAGATAGAGCTGCCGCATCGCGGCATTCCAAACCCAGAACGGCGGCTTGCGTTGGCGCACGGGCGTGACGAGTTGCCCGCCCAGTCGCGCCCACCGCACGCCCTTGGGAATGTTCTCCCAACCGCAGGTGCGGTCGTCCGCGATCGCGTAGAGCTGCCCGAGCGATTCGCGCGAGCGCCAGATGATCACGGGCGTCCCCGTCGTCCCGCTCGTGTGCTCGCGGAACAAGCGCCGCGGATCGCAATCGTCGGCGAGGAATTCCTGGGGGTGCATGCGCACGGCGGTCTTCTCGAGGAGCGGCCAGTGCGCCAGGACGTCCCATGCCGCGCGATCGCCGCGACGCCGCCGTTCCTGCCACAGGTTGCGATAATAGGGCACCCGCGTGGCGGCGCGGTGCAGAATGTATGCGACGCGCTCCTCAACCCACGTCTTCCATTGCTGGGGCGTCCATTCGTCGCGCTCGCGGGCTTCGGCGCTGAGCGCGGCGCTGCCTTTGCCATAGCGCGAGCGGCGGAGATACCAACCGCGCAGCGTAGCGACGGCGCTGCGCGCACGGGGCGGCAGCCGATGATAGACCTTGAGGAGACGCGAGCTCATGCGAACCCGGGATGAGGAAGAGCGGGAGGCGGTGTCGAAGCCGCGACCTCCGGGGTGGTATTCCCCGGCGCTCTCACTGAGCTACTCCCGCAAAGATTGTCATGTGACCAGCGCCCTGGTGATGCACGAACCGCGCCAGTCATTGCAAAGAGCGACCCCGGTTAACACCCAGGGTGAAATTCCCCCGTGCGTTCGGACTAATTCTCTTGTGGCATCCGAGTTAATTCATTAAGGTGAGATCGTCGGATGTGAGCCCTCCTGAGAGTGGTCTCTGACCTAGGGCACCGCTCCCCCGACTCCTTTACAACAGGCCGCACCTAAGCACCGACCTGCAGCCACGGGCCGGACGCTCGGCTTCTAGCGGAAAGGAGTTAGGTCTCATGTGGTTCGGATTTAAACTTTCGCAGCGATTGGCCAGGGGATTCTTCATGTTTGCGAGCGCCGCATTGTTCGCGGCGTGTGCCGACGTACGTCCCACAGAATCCCCGTCCCATCCCGTTTATACCGTCATCGTCTCTCCAGACACTGCCACGATCGCCGTGAGTGATACGCTCAGGCTCGCCGTCGCGCTCTTCGACGCGAACGGGACTGCCTTGTCGGGCCGCGCGGTCACGTGGAGCAGCGACGCGGCGGGCATCGCCGCCGTTTCCCCCGACGGACTGGTCTCTGCAGCAGACAGCGGCACGGCCACGATCAGCGCGACGAGCGAGGGCAAGGTCGCGACCGCGCGCGTGAAAGTGCATGGCCATCCGGCTACTGACCACGCCGGCTTCTTCGTGTCGCCGAGTGGCTCGAGCACCGCGGATGGCAGCATCGATCATCCGTGGGATCTGCCGACGGCCCTCGCGAACGCGAGCAGCCGCGTGCAGCCCGGTGACACGATCTGGCTCCGCGGCGGCACATATCGCGGCAACTTCCGCAGCATGCTGAGCGGCACGGCGTCGCAGCCGATCGTCGTCCGGCAATATCCCGGCGAGCGCGCGATCATCGATGGCGCGACCGGCAACTCCACGGCCAGCACCTGGTACGTGGGCGGGCAGTACAGCGTCTTTTGGGGCTTCGAGCTCATCAACTCCGATCCCAATCGCGTGCTGTCGTCCACCGGGCGGCGCTACAACGTCGTCGCGAACTACGCCAACCACACGAAGTACATCGACCTCATCGTGCACGACGGCGGTGTGGCGTTCTACAACGAGTCGCCGTACTACGACGTCGAGATCGTGGGCTGCATCATCTACGACGAGGGCTGGCAGGGGCCCGACCGCGGCCATGGCCACGCGATCTACCTGCGCAGCAACACCGGGCCGGTGACGGCGCGGGACAACATCATGTTCAACCAGTTCGGCTATGGGGTGCACGTTTTCACCAACCCGGGCGAGGGGCAGCTGGACAACATCCACCTCGACGGCAACGTCTCGTTCAACAACGGCACATTGTCGAACAATTCGAACTCGTCGAACATTCTCTTTGGCGGTGACGACTATTCCACGGGTGGCGTCCTGCAAAACAACATGACGTACGAGTCGCCGGGCGTGCCGGGACCCAACATCGAAGTGGGCTACGGCGCGACCGTGAACGGCACGGTGCAGCTGAGCAACAACTACATCGCGGCCGGCGGCACGGTGCTCGCCGTCGGATATTGGTCGTCGCTCACGGCGAGCAGCAATCAGCTGATCGGCACGGGGCAGATTCTGCAGATCAACGATCCGAGCATCTCGGCCAGTACGTTCTCGGGCCAGACGCAAGGCGCGCTGCCGACGCTCACCAAGGTCGTCGTGCGTCCCAACCCGTACGAAGCCGGCCGCGCCAACATCGTCGTGTACAACTGGGGCGGGCAGAGCGCGGTGTCCGTGGATCTGTCGGCCATCGTGCCGCGTGACGCCCAGTTCCAGATCCGCAACGTCCAGGACTGGTTCGGGACGCCGGTCGTGAGCGGCATCTACAGCGGCGGTTCCGTTTCCATTCCGATTCGCAGCGTGACACCGCCGACGCCCATCGGCATGTCGAGCTCGCCCGCGCCGTCCACCGGCACGGCGTTCGCCACTTACGTGGTAACGATTCAGGGTCAGTAGCAGAACCAACCCGGAGCTGGTCCCAACTACTAGGCGTCTAGGCGCCTTGGCGTCTCGGCGTCTAGTAGTTTGGCACCCCGCCGCTGAGCCGGGGTATCGTGGCTGATGCCGAGACTCACGAGCCGCATTGCCTTCCTCGCCACTGTCGCCGCCCTCACTGCCGGGTTTGCGCCGAGCGTCGCACAGAACGGGCGCAGCTACTACGCCGCGCCCACGGGAACGCATGCCGGCAATGGCAGTCGCGCGCATCCCTGGGATCTTGCGACCGCGCTGGCGGCGCCGTTGCAGCCGGGTGATACGCTGTGGCTCCGGGGCGGTGTCTACCGCGGCGCGTTTCGGTCGACGCTGCAGGGGCGCGAATCCGCGCCGGTCGTGGTCCGCCAATATCCCGGCGAGCGCGCCATTCTCGACGGCCGGGGGTCACACAGCCACGGGCTCACCGTCCGCGGCGACTACTCGATGTTCTGGGGCTTCGAGCTGACGAATTCCGATCCCGCGCGCGCGACGGCGGTGCTGGGCACCGAGGTGCGACCCGACGTCGTCGTCAACGACGCCTCGCACACCAAGTACATCAATCTCATCGTGCACGACGGCGGAGTGGGTTTCTACAACGAGCCGCAATCACTCGACGTCGAGGTAGCGGGCTGCGTCTTCTACAATAACGGCTGGCAGGGACCAGACCGCGGGCATGGCCATGGTCTGTATCTCAAGTCATACGCGGGGCCGCTGGTGGTGCGCGATAACGTCGTCTTTAACCAGTTCGGCTACGGGATCCACGCGTACACCAATGCGGGCACGGGCAAGCTGATCAACATCCACATCACCGGCAACGTGTCGTTCGACAATGGGGTGCTGGCGTCGAAGCCCGGCTCGGCGCCCAACATTCTGCTCGGCGGCGCCGATTACGCGAGTGGGGATGAGGTGTCAGGCAACTTCACGTACTTCCCGCCCACCGTGCGGACGGCCGACGTCAACGTGCGGATTGGATTTGGGCAGACGCGCAACGGCGACGTGCAGGTGACGGACAACTATTTCGCCGGCGGTGATCCGGTGCTCGAGTTCGGCTTCTGGGCGGCGGCGCGGATCGCCGACAACACGCTGCTCGCGCGCGGCAGCGGTCCGTTGATTCGCCGCATCGATCCGGTGGGCGAGGCGAGCGCGTCGCATATCTGGCGCGACAATCACGAGGCGACGCCTCCGGCCGACGCGAAGATCGTCGTGCGACCGAATCCATACGAAGCGGGCCGCGCGATCATCATCGCCTACAACTGGGGGCATCAGGCCACGGTGACGGCCGATCTGTCGGCCGTCCTCGGCCGCGGCGACAATTACGAGATCCGGAGTGTTCAGGACGTCTTCGGCGCGCCCGTGACGTCCGGTACCTTCGACGGTAATGCCGTCCGGGTGCCGATGCACCGGACGGCCCCGCCGATTCCGGTGGGAATGACGAACTCACCCGCGCCGGTCACGGCGCCCGAGTTCGACGTCTTTCTGGTGACCCGCGCACCTTCAAAGCCCTAGCTCCAGAAAATCGATCGATAGACCGCCAACATGCGGCCGACCAGTAGCGCGTCGTCGAGGCCGGGCGGGATGACGTGCACCGGCGCCCGCGTGCGCACTTGGGCGCGTTCGGCATCCGACGCCACGATCACGGCGTCTGCCCTGCGGACCAGCAGACTGCGGGCGTTTGCGGCATTCACGTTCACGACGAGCGGCACGCGTTTCGGCAAGGCGATCCAGATCGTCCCCGGCGCGTCGCAGTGCGCCACGTCGTAGCGTCCGCGATGCAGGCGCGGCCGCAGCCGGGTCCAGGCCGCGAGATATCCCCACGGATTTCGGCCGCCGTGGAAGGCAAAGATCTCCACCGGCACACCCGCAGCGTGCAGCGCGGCAGCGTGCTGTTTGGCGATGCTTGGCGGTGGCCGAGGGGGAGGGATGCGGACAACCGGCCATTCCCCGGTCAGCAGCAGCACCCGGGGAAATGTGAGCATCTACGAGGGCCGCTCCCGTGTCCGCAACCGGACGTACTGGGCGTATAAAGGAGGGAAGAGGTGCCGCGCGACGCCGCGGAGCCAGCGCACGAGCTGGACCCGCTGCCACCCGCGGAACGCGACGAGCTGCGCGATCGTCGTGGCCGACACGCCGGCTTTCAGAATCACCCGGCCGAGCACCCAGGTCTGGCCGACGCGGCCGGGGCGCAGCTGCGGCTCCGAAGTGAAGAGATAGTGGAGTCCCGCCTCGCTGACCGACTCCAGCACGGCGGGCGAGATGTCGCCCCCGGGCACCGACGCCGCCACGCACGGCTCGCCGAGCAACCCCTCGAGAATCGCGCGGCTGACCCCCCACTCGGTCGCCATCATGCCGCGCGAGAGGTTGCGGAAAATGTCGGGGTGCGTGTGCGAATGTGTACCGACCACGTGTCCCGCGCTGCGCAGCGTGCGGATGTCGGCCGGCTTGAGGAAGGTCCGCTCGCCGATGCGCGACGTGATGATGAAGAAGTGCGCGAGCCAGCCGCGGCGCGCCAGCTCGTCGGCGACGTACATGGCGCTCGCGCCGCCGTCGTCGAACGTCAAGGCGAGATGGCGGCCGCGCTCGAGGTCGAGTGCCGTCACGAGCTCCGGTCGGAGCCCACCTTTGGCGATCGCATCGAGATGTTTGTTGAAGACGCGTGGACTGAACGTGTATGGCAGCGCGCCGGGACGCTGAAAGCCCGACGTCGTGGGATCGTCGGTGACCTCGTGGTACATCAGTCCCGCGACTTCGGTGTGCGACTTGCCGGTCATGCTCACTCACCCTTCACCGCGGCATTAACGCGACAGCGGGATCGCGGTCGGGTCGCGCCACAATCCTCTCCGCCCGAGCAGCGCGCCGCGGAGGCCGCGCAGGAATCCGAACCCGTAGCTGAAATGCACGACGGGGAAGACCACGGCGAGCGCGGCGGCGCACCGCACGCCATGCGAGCGCACGACGCGGCCGACGCTGCCCAGCACCCCCAACGCATAGAGCGCCGCCAGCCCCAGGCCGATGTACCAGGCGGGACGCCAGAACAGCCCCCCGATCAGTGCCGCGCCGAGCGCGCTGACAAAGCCGGCCGGCACGAGCTGCCGCAGCGTCATCACGCGACCGACTTTGCGCGCGACCAGCGGTTTGAACGCGCCATACTGATAAAACATGCGCGACAGCTGGGGAATTGAGCCGCGGGCGTAGTAGTAGCACAGAACGTCGGGGAGCAGACGGATGCGCCCGCCCCGCGTGAGAATACGGGCATTGAACTCGTCGTCCTGGTTGCGCACCAAGTCCTCGTCGAAGTAGCCGACCTTCTCGAAGATCTCGCGGCGGTAACAGCCGAACGGCACGGTGTCGACGTAGCGCGCCTCGCGCGCGCCCAGCCGGAAGTGCGCGTTGCCGACGGCGAACGGATGTGCCATCGCGATGGCAATCGCCTGCGCCATCGCGGTGCCGTCGGCCGGCAACGTGATCATGCAGCCGCCGACGTTATCGACGTCGCCCTCGGAGAGACCCTGGACCAGCCGCGGCAAATACTCGGGCGGGTAGATGACGTGCGCGTCCATCCGGACGATGATGTCTCCCTGCGACGCGGTGATGGCCGTATTCAACGCCGTCGGCACGATCCGCTGCGGATTGTCGAGCAGTCGAATCTCGGGATTGTGGGCCGCCAGATCCTGCACGATCCGCCGCGTGCCGTCCGAGCTCATGCCGTCGACCACGAGAATCTCCAGGCGATCTTTGGGATACGCCGTCGCGAGGATCGAGTCGAGACAGGCCGCGATGTATCGTGCCTCGTTGCGGCAGGGCAGGATGACGCTGACGTGCGGCTGCGTCCCGGGGGGGAGAGAGGACGTGCTCACGCCGGCACTGCTCCACGATCCAATGCGGCGGCGCGCTCCGCCGGCGAGAGCCGGGACACGACCGCGCGCAGCTTGCCGTTCGAGGTGCGCGGCACCTCGGAGACGCGCTCGATCTGGACGCGGACGGCGCCCATGCGCTGCTGCAGCCGCTCGACGATCAGTTGTTCATGCGATTCGCCGAACTCAGGCGCCGGCGCGACCAGCACGATGAGGAGATCGAGCGCCTCTTGCACGATTTGCGAATGGCGCACGGGAAGCCCCGTGAAGACGGCACCGACCCGCGCCGCCTGGCGCCCATCTTGCGTCACCAGCACGTCGTTGGTGCGGCCCTCGATCGGCCCAAGCACCGGCAGACTGCGGCCGCAGGGACACGGGCCTCCCGGCGCCCCCATGGGGCGCTGCCCGCGGTCTCCGACCCGGTAGCGGATCAACGGCATGTCGGGATTGAGCAGGCCGGTGCAGACCATCTCGCCCGAGTCGCGAATCTCGATGTGACCGAATTCGGGCCATTGGTGCAGCCGGCCCGCCGAGCACTCGCTCGCGGCGGCGACCGCCTCGGCCATGCCGTACGTCTCGCGCACGGCGCAATGGAAGGCGGTGCGCACCAGCTGCCGCTGCTCGGCGGAGAACGGCTCGGCGTTCGTGTAGATCGCGGTCATCTGCAGATCGAGACGCTCCTGGCGCATCGCCTCGTGTGCGAGCGCGTGCAGCGCCGACGGATAGCCCGCCATGTAGACGATGCGATACTGGGCGAGCGCGTCGAGGTAGTGGGGGATGAGATCGGGCGCAAGGTGATACGACGAGAGATAGAGCTGCCGCATCGCGGCGTTCCACACCCAGAACGGCGGCCGCCGCCGCTGCACTGGCGTGACGAGCTGGCCGCCCAAACGTGCCCAGCGCGCAGTAGCGGGGATCCCGTCCCAGCCACGCGTGCGCGCGTCGGCGATGGCATGGAGCGTCGCGGTCGTCGTGCGCGAGCGCCAGATCTCGATCGGCGTGCCGGTGGTGCCGCTCGTATGCTCGTGATACATGCGGCGCGGGTCGCAGTCGTCGGCCAGGAAGGCGCGCGGGTTGGCGCGCACGGCGTCCTTCTCGAGCAGCGGCCAGTTCTTCAGCAGGTCCCATGACGCACGGTCGCCGCGGCGCCGCCGTCCCGCCCAATGCTCCCGATAGAACGGCACGCGCGTCGCGGCGCGGTGCAGCACGTACGCGAGGCGTTCGGCCAGCCACGTGTCCCACTGCGCCGCACTCCAGCGATCGCGCTCCTGAGCTTCCTCCATCAAGGCGTCGCTGTCGGGGCCGTAGCGCCAGCGGTTGAGATACCAGCCACGCAGCGTGGCCGCGGCGGACCGCAGGTGCGGCGGGAGACAATGGTAGAACTTGAGCAGGCGCGCAGTCATGCGGTTCTCCGTAAACCGGCGAGGGCGGCAAGCACCGGAGCGAAGGACAATCGCGCAGCGCTGTGCCAGCGTCCTGATTCAATCGTCGCGCCGACCTGACGTAGAAAGGCTCGGCGCGGCTCTCCAAAACGACGCTGGAGTTGATCGGGGACGAGTCCCCGGCCGAACAGCCGGCGATGCTCACCATCCACATAGGACAGGTAGCCGCTGACGGCGGGCACCACGCCGCACGCGAGCGCCGTCGCGAACAGATAGTCCCAGTCGATGGGCGGCGCGCGCCGCAGCAGCGGCATGACCCAGGCGAGGTCGGCGAGCCGCAGTCCGGCAGGCGCGTACGCGCGCTCCACCACGAGCAGGAGGAAGTGATCCTCGGGCGTGGCGACTCGGCAGGTCGTGCGACCCACCGGTTGCGGGCGCGCCCGTCCCAGCAGCTGGCGCGCGAACCACGCGTGCTCGCCGAACCGGCCGACCCGGCCGTGACGCACGCGGATCTGGATGCCGTACGGCGCCACGTACGTGGACGACCCGGCGAGCTGGCGGTGCAACGCGATGCCGCGCCGCGCCGCGGGGCGCGCCGGCGTATCACGGAGAATTGCACGGTCCAGCGCGGCCGAGCGGGGCGCATCGATCAGCAGCGCAACACGTCCGCTGTCGGGGTACCGCTCCGCGACGCCGAGGAATGCGTGCGACAGGCCGAGCGCCGTACAGCGATCGGTGAGGCGATCGACGATGGCGAGCGTGCGCTCCGTGGCGGCGCACGCCGTGGCGGCCGTCGCTCCCAATCCGGGCGGCAGCTCGTCGCCATGGGCGAGCAGGACGTCCGCCAGCCGGACGATCACGCCGCCCGCGCTTGCGAGGCGCTCGGCCTCCACGAGATCGAGGGCGTCGGGATCGCCGACGCGGTCGTCGACGAGGAGCCGCAACACGCTGGCCTCGGCGCTCGTCACGCGGCGCTTTCTCCCTCGGCGAACAGTGGCCGCGTGACCGGTGCGGGCGCCGGCGCGCGGCGTGTGTTCTGAAGCAGCTGTGCGAGCTGCACGCCGTTGCGCCAGAGATCGTACTTCTCTTCGGTGCGTTTGCGCGCCCGGATCGCAATCTCCCGGCGCTCGTCGGGATGGCGGAGCAGGCGCGCGATCTCCCCCGCGAGCGCGTACACGTCTTGGGGGGGCACCAGCACGCCGCAGCCGTCGCGCAGCGCATCGGGGATGCCGGCGACGTCGGACGCGACGACCGGAGCGCCGAGCGCCATCGCTTCCCGCACGACGTTCGGGAGACCGTCACCCAACCCGTCGGACGGATGCACGACCATGGTGGCGCGATTCATGGCTTCGCGGACGCCCGCAAACGACTGCCACCCACGGAAGTCCACGTGTTCGGCGATGCCGAGCTCGACCGCGAGCGCCTGCAAGCGGGCGCGGTCTTCGCCGTCGCCGACGAACTCGACGGTGATGGGCAGCCCCTGCGCACGCAGCACCTGCGCCGCGCGCACGAGATAGTCGAAGCCCTTCATCTTCGTCAGCCGGCCCACGGCCAGGAGCGTGTGCGAGGCGCGACCGTCGAGCTGGAACGGAAACTCGTCGAGATTCAGGCCGTGGTGGGAGACGTGCACCTTGCTCTGAATTCCCGGTACGTCGCTGAAATGCTCGACGATGTAGCTCTGGTTGAACTCGCAGCACGTCAGGACGTTGTCGGCATACGCCAGCTTTTCGCGCATGAACGCCGGCGAGCGGTACAGGTCCGTACCCGCGTGCAGCCAGATCGAGAACGGCAGCTGCGGTGCCGCCAGCCGGTGGAACGCGTAGGCGATCGTCCCGGCGTAGTTGCCCCAGTACGCGAGCACGTGGTCGTAGCGGTGCGTGTACTGCGCCGCCCACGCCCACGCCTTCGGCAGCGCGTAGGCGGTCTTGGCGAGCCGCATCGGCCCATAGCGGGCGGCGGCCCGCAGCACCGCGACCGCGTCGCGTCCCGCGATCGGCAGACGCCGGCGCAGCACGGGCCGCGAGAGGTTGAGCGCCTGCAGGAACTCGAGATGATGAATGCGGTGCCGCGGGAGATGCGCGGGTCCGAGCAGGTCGAGCGAATTTCCCCACTCCGACGCATCGAGCGGGTAAATGGGAAACACGTCGATCTCCACCCCGGTCTCGATCAACGAACGCATGTCACGCTCGAAGAAGGTGGACACGCGGGCGGGGTACTTGCTCGTGAATACGGCGAGGCGCATGACGGGCTCCGTTTCCTCAGTTCACCAGGACAGCTCGTGATCGCGCATCCACGTCTCGAGCGAAAGCAGCATGAAGACGCGCTGGTACAGGCCGGCGCGGCTGATCGCTCCGCCCCGCGGCGCGTAGGACGCCTCGCGGAATCGGGCCAGCCAGGTTCGCACCAGCGCCCGGTTGAGGAACCAGCCGGTGCGGGCGTCACTGGCGAGCAGTAGATCCTCCACCGCGGTGTGCACGGCAGGTGTGGCCATGATGTCGAGCGGGATCGAGAAGCCGTGCTTCTTGTGGCGCGCGACCTCTCCGGGCAGCCATTCGCGCGCCAGCGCGCGCAGCACGAGCTTGCCCTGACGCCCGTCGGTCTTGAAGCGGTGCGGCAGCGTGAGGCCGAGCTCGACGATGGTGTCGTCGAGGAGAGGCACGCGCACTTCGATGGAGGCGCGCATGCTCATCATGTCCACCTTCCGGAGCATGTCGGAGGGCAGGCTGACGGAGAACAACTTCTCCGTCATCCGGCGCGAGAGCTCTTCGAGCGAGCCCGCCGCTTCGGGGCGGTAGCCGTCGAAGTGGCGGTACACGGGTGCGAGTCCCTCCCCGACGGTCGGCAGCAGGAGCTGGTTCTTTTGGTTCTCGGACAGGTAGTTCGACAGACCGGAGATCAGCACCGACGAGTTCTGCCGCCCCACCTCGGCCAGGACCGCCGCTTTCGCCAGCTGGCGCCCGAAGTCGCGCGTGCAGCCGGCGAGTGCATTGCCCGCGCTGATCGCGGCCGAGCGTGCCCAGCGGGGCAGGCGCATCAAGCGGTCGAGGCGATTGGCGCGCCAGAAGCGGCCGTATCCGCCGAAGGCCTCGTCGCCGCCGTCGCCCGACAACGCGCAGATGATCCCCTGGTCGCGAATCGCGCGCGACACCCAGTACATCGGAATGCAGCTCGTGTCCGCGAACGGCTGGTCGAAGTGGCGGACCAGGTTGATCAGGGTGTCTGGGCTCAGGTTGTAGTCGTCGAGCCGGATCACGTGGTGGTTGGTCCCGACGTGATCGGCGACGGCCAGCGCATGCGCCGTTTCATCGTGCCGCGGATCGGGGAACTCGACGTTGAACGTCGTCGTGCGCGTGTCGGTCGCATGGCGGTGCGCCGCGACGACGAGCGACGAGTCGATGCCGCCCGACAGCAAGGCGGCCACGGGAACGTCGGCGACGGACTGCCGCTGCACGGTGTCGAGCAGTCGCTCACGCAGTGCGTCGACCGTGAGCTCCATGCGCGTGGGCTTCGGCGCGGCGCTGATGGTGTGATACGCGCTTTCGCGTCGTCCCGCGGGATCGGCGACCAGGAACGACGCGGCCTGGAGCGCGCGAATCTCGCAGAATCCGGTGGACGGCTCCGGGATGTAGCCGAGGCCAAGGAAGTCCCAGCACGCCTGGCGATCGATGCGGGGCCGAAAGCGCGGCAGCGCGACGAGCGCTTTGATCTCGCTCGCGAACGCGAGCTGCCCCTCGTGCTCGGCATAGAACAGCGGCTTCACGCCGTAGCGGTCGCGCGCGAGGAACAGCCGGCGCCGCGGCGCGTCATAGATCGCGAACGCGAAGATCCCGCGCAGCACCTCCACCATGCGCTCGCCGCGCTCTTCGTACAGGTGCACGAGGACTTCGGTGTCCGACGTCGACCGGAAGTGGTGCCCGCGCGCCTGCAGTAACAGCCGCAGCTCGCGGTGGTTGTAGAGCTCACCGTTGTAGACGATCTGGATCGTGCCGGTCTCGTTCGTCATCGGCTGGCGGCCCGACTCCGAGAGGTCGATCAACGCGAGGCGGCGGTGCACGAGCTCGCAGCGCTCGTCCCGGAAATGGCCGGAGCCATCCGGGCCGCGATGCGCCAGCAGCCGATCGGCGCTTTGCGCCCATCCGTCCGCGGCGGGCAGCCCCTCAGTGTGGAACCGTCCTGCTATGCCGCACATGGCGTCGATCTCCGGGGGATGGCTGCGCCGGCGGCGACGGCGACGGCAAAGGCGAACCACAGCATCTTGGAGGCGATCCAGGTGCCGCTGATGCAGCCGATCAGGACGGTCACGAGCAGCGCGAACGGAAACACGCCGAGCGGTCCGTTGCGGGCCCGCCAGGATTCGCGCAGGCAGAGCATGAGCCCGACGAGAAACGGAATCGTGCCGAGGATGCCGACGGTAGAGAAGAGCTCGAACATGATGTTGTGCGCGTCACGGCGGTCCTTGTTTTCTTCGCCGATGCGTTGGGCGATTTCGTATTGGTTCTCGATCGGCCCCCACCCGAGCAGGGGGCGCTCCCGGATCATCGACAGCACGGCGGGATAGATGCGCTCGCGGCCCGCGAGTGAGCCTTGCGTGAACGCTTGCTCGAACCGCACGCGGAGCATCGGGGAGCGGTATGCCGCGACGCCGAGTGCCGCGAGAGCTACGAAGCCGACGAACACGCCCCGCAGCCGCGCGAACATCGTTCGACCATGCCACAGCAAGGCCAGCGTCCCAACCGCGGCGCAGAACAACCCGCCACGCGATCCCGTCTGAATGAGCGCCAACCCGATCACGCCTGCGACCAGCCAGGCGACGATCTTCAGACGCAAGTTCAATACCGTGACAAAGCCGGCCGACAGGATGATCGCGCTGTAGTTGGGATTCTGGCCGAGCACCGTCACGCGCACGCCGCCGGTCCATTCGGCGTGCGTGGATGCGGCGATACCGAGCACCTGCATGCCCGCGCGCACGGCGCAGGCGAATGCGAAGGTGAGCAAGGCGCCGCGCATCGCGCGCGGGTCGCGCATCACGTTGCTACCCGCCCACAGGATCAACAGCAGCTGCGCGAATTCACCGAACAGCTCGGCGACCTGCGCGACGTGATCGGCGCGATTCCACATCGTGCTGAGGCCGAAGCACCAGAGGTACGCCACGAACCACAGCATGGCGGTGGGAATGCGGCGGTAGATCACGCTCAAGTTGAGCACCGTCGACAGCAGGAAGATGCAGGCCGTCAGCGTCGGGATCTCGATCGGGAATGTGCGATCGGGCATCTCGAACGGGATCGTCAGGACAAAGAGGTAGAGCGCGACGCGGACGAGCGCGCTTACGCGCGTCGGCGCGGTCGCGGAGCTGATCGCGATCGGCGCGGGTGGCGCGGGGAAGAGCGGCTCGAACGCTCGCGGATGCGCGACGGTCATGCGCGTTTCGGGCGAAGACCCGTCACCATGCCGCGCACGCGCTTGACGAGCATGCGGCGCGTATCGGGCGTCGCGCCGACGAAGAGCGCGAACGCGGCGACCAGCGGCACCGTCGCCGCGACGGCCGCGGCCCAGAGATACCAGCGCGACACGCGCACGTGGCTGCCGGCCAGCATCGCCGCGACGAACAGCAGCGCCGTGACGAGCGTCATGCGCCACGCCGCCCAGCGCGCCGCGGCGTCCTTCGGCGGATTCTGGAGACAGTTGCGGACGATCAGCGGATATCCGATCGATTGAATCGAGCGGCCCAGGAACATGCCGAGGCACAGCCCGAGGATGCCGAGCAGATGCGTGAGCACGATGCCGAGCGCGAGCGTCGCCACGACGGTGACGGCGCCGATGATCACGCGGCCGCGCGGCCGCAGCGCGGCGTCGATGATGTACGAGTCGGTCCGGATGAACGCGGTCTGCGAGATCACCAGAACGATCAGCAGGTTCACTAAAGGACCGGCGTAGTTCTTACTGCCGACCCAGAGATGCAGGAACGATGGATTCCACACGAGCACGGTCGCACCGACGATCGTCGTGAAGAGCCACGTCAGCGTCCGCAGCTCGCGGCGCAGCTGCACCGCCTTCGCGAACTGCTTCTGCCCGAGCACGCCGCCGAACCCCGGCATCGCGGCGCCCGCGGTAAAGACGAACACGCCGAGCCCGATGCGCGCCGAGTAGCTCGTCAGCACGTAGGTCGTGACGGCCACGGGCGAGACCACCCAGCCGAGCACCAGCACGTCGCTCGCGAGGAGCAGCTTGGAGACGAGGTCGCCGACGGCGAGCCAGACGCTCATGTTGAGCAAGCCTTTGACGGCTTCCTTGGTCGGCTTGGCGACGTGGAACCACGGCAGGTAGCGCCGCACGAGCAGCCAGTAGACGGCGCCAACGATGAAATCGCGCGCGATCCACGAGCTGCCGAGGCCCGGAAGGCCGAAGTCGGCTTTCACCGCCCAGACCGCGATCCCGCCGACGACGACGCTGGTCGCCGATTGGAGGCCCATCCGCTTGTAGCCGAGATTCATGCCGCGCAGCACCGACTCGGGCACGGCCGCCAAGCCAGCGAAGATGAACGCGACGACGAGCAGCGCGCAGGTGAGCCGGACCGCGCCGCGCTGCGCCTCGGGGGCGTGCGTCAGCGTCGGAGCGAGCCAGGCGAGCCCGCCGCCAACCAGCGCCACCAGCGGCAACATCAGCACCCAAACGACGAGCGCCGCGCCAATCGACCGCCGCTTCTCGACCACATCGGCCGTCTGGTTTTGAGAGATCACCAGGCGCAATGCTTCGCTGGCCCGGCCGTCGGTCGCGGCCATGTAGCCGATCATGCGTCCCAGCATTTCCCAGATGCCGTACAGCGAGCGGCCGAGCGTGGTGACCAGGATCGGCGTGATCACCAGCTGCACGCCGGCCTTCACGGAGTAATCGAGTAGCGAAGCGACCGCGGTGAGCGACGCTCGTCTGGTCAGCGCCTGCGATTTGGGTTTCGCAGCAACGGAAGGCGCCGCTTCAGTGACCGGCGGCACCACGCTCGCGGGTGGGATCGGAAGCGCGTTAGTTCCCATTGCGCCGCTGCAGCAGCGTGGTCATCAGCCGGTCGGTGTTCTCGCGCTGGGCGCTGTCATCGGTCCGCAGCGCGTCCACCACCAGATGGCCGGCGCGGGAGATCTCCGCGATCACGCGGTCGAACGCTTTGCGGAATCCGGCAGCAAAGCCGTAGATCTCCTCGTCCGAGCTGTTCTTGACCAGATGATCTTTTTCGCGCGTGCGGATGCGCTGCGCGAGCGTCGAATCGGACGCGTCGATGAAGACGACGACGTCGAGCAGGGACGCCCAGTCGGAGATCGCACGGCGCCGCCACGCCGGCGCGCGGTCGCCGTTGCGCGCAAAGTAGAAGTCGATCCAGCTCAACGCGAACACCGGTCCTTCGTCGAGAATGATCACGCGGTGCTTGCGGGCTTCATCGTCCACGATGCGGCGCAGCGCACCGAGCCGGATCATCTGCGCCATCTCTTCCCACTGCAGGCGGCGCGACGGCCGGACGGCGGCGGTGAGAAACGTGGGAATGAGCGGAATCACCGCCTCAAGGAGCTTCGGGCGGGGCAACCCCCAGAGGGTGAGACCGGAGCGCACCGTGGGATCGACGGCACTGACTCCCTGGGCGAGAGTTGTCTTGCCGGCGCCCGCCGGACCGACGAGCTCCACGACAACCCCACGCTGCCGATTCATAGATTCTTCCAGAACGTCGTTTTGAGTGTACTGATGACCTGTGGCAACGGTTGTGCCGCGTCGACGACGATCGCGCCGCTGGTTGCCCAGTCGGCGGCCGCCGTGAGCCGCGCGCGCTCGCGCACGTACTCCGCCGGCTCCGACGGCTTGCGGTTCACCGCGGTCTCGGCGTCGAGCTTCAGGACGAACGTGAGATCGGGGCGGGGCATCCGCTCATAGAGCGAGCGCTCGTAGCGGCGCAGCCGATCGGCCATGCGGGACTGTGCCTTCGTCGCATGGCCTTGCACCTCGCTCGGCCCCGAGAGTGTCCAGCCTTCGCGCGAGGGATAACGCTCGCAAATGGCGACGCCGCCGCCCGCGGCGCAGCGGAACGCGCGCCGCACGAGGCGCGCGCGATCGCGGCCCGTGCACACGCTACGAAGCAGCTCGAGATGCGCGACGAACCGCCGCGACAGTCGCGCGCGCTCTGCAACCTTGAGCAGTCCTCCCACGACCAACGTGGTGAGCGAGCGCGTGGGGCGGCCGAGGTGCAGATGGATCGTCGCGATCACGGGCGCGAGCCAGGTGGTCAGCGCGTCGGCACAGGTGGACTTCCCCGATCCGTCGCCACCCGCCAGCGCGACCACCACGCCGCCGCCCGCGAGCGGTTGGCCCTGCGGGCGCACGCGACGCCAGAGCCGCTCGGCGAATGCAAAGATCGGCGGGCGACTGGCATGCACCGATAGCGCGCGCGTCAAGCGCCAGCGCGTCAGGACGCGCCGCCAGGCGGGACATCCCGGCAGCAAGGAGGCACGCGCCTGATCGACCAGCTTCGGCGACACTTCCGGCAGCAGCCGCGACAGGACGTCGACAACCGCCGCCGGTGTGGCTTGCTCCTCGAGGCGGTCGAGCTCCGAGAGCGCGCCATCGAGCCAGCGGGGCGGCTCGCGCCGGAGCAGATCCCGCAGCTCGTGCCGCAGCGCCAGCCGCAGCACCAGGACGACGAGCTCCAGCTCCGGAGCGGCGGTCTTGAATACGCCGTCGCTCTCGAGCTTCGCCGATGCCAACAGCTCACGCTCGAGCGGAATGCGATAATGCGTCCGCCACGGCGACCCGATGGCGAGCCGCTCGTAGACGTGGAGATGGATCAGCTCACCGCGACGACCGTCGAGCCCGAAGAAATGCATGACGCCGCTCGCTTCACGGCCGGCCGGCGGCAGCGCCAGCTTGAACCCCAGCTCACCGAGGATCTCGGTGAACTCGGTCCAGGAGGCGCGGTCCACCAGCAAATCGATGTCGCCGCGACCGCTCTCCCAGCGCTCGCGCTTGCCGTGGCCTTTCCACTGGCAGTAGGTCACGCCGCGCTGCGCCAGCGCGTCGCCCAGCTTCGTCACGAGGCCGAGCGGCGGTGGCGCACCGTACCCGGAGCGCGGCGGTGCGGCAGTCGGCAGCAGGCTCAATGACACGAGCCTGATCCCGAGTCGGTGAACGTGACGCCCGCCGCGGGAACGAACTGCCAGTCGTAGCCGCTCTGCCTGAGCGTGAGCTTGAGCACTCCGAACGCCGCCGCGGGAGAGCGCACCTCGCTGTGCGGGTGAACGACGGTGAAATCATCCACGCTCTCGCCGCCCGTCCCCACGCTGAACTCGCGGATGCCGCGCGCCGTATCGACTTCACCTGCGGGTGTCATCGGTGCGAAGCGCTCATAGTTGTGCTGCTGGCCGTTGAGGACGACGTCCACACCGGCGTTGTACAGCGCGTCCCAGATCGGCTTGTGCTCGGGATTCACGTTCCAGCCCGGTGTGTTCGACGAGAGAAACAGCGGCACGTGCCACATCGCGAGCGTGCACGGCTTCGTGTTCGCCGCGAGATCGCCCGTGAGCCAGGTCATCTGATCGGGGTCGATGGTCGCGCCGCCGTGATCGTTCAACACGATGATGTGCCAGTTGCCGAGCTCGTAGCTGTAGTAGCCGAGTCCCTTGGGGCCGGCGTGATCGCCGAAGTAGTTGAATGCCGCGTCGGCATTGCCGAGGTCGTACTCGTGATTGCCGAACACCGCGTGCGTCCGATCGAGGAATTGGCCCCACGTCGGGTTGTAGCAATTGTTGTAGTTGTCGGCCGTCCCTTGCGGGAAGACGTTGTCGCCGAGCGTGAACACGGACGCGCTGGGGACCGCCGTGATCAGCGCCGCTGTGGCGAGATCGTAGTTGGTTCCGCAGCTCGAGATGTTGCCCGCGCCCATGAGCACGGGTGCCAGCGCGACGGTCGCGGCCGCGGTGTCGGGAGCACTCGCCGCGCCTTTGCTATCGGTGACCGTCAGCGTGATCGTGTACGGCCCCGGATTCGCGTAGGTATGCGTGCCCTTCGCGTCGCTGCTCGTCCCACCGTCGCCGAACTGCCAGGCGAAGGTCAACGCGTCGCCGTCCGAATCGGACGAGGCGCTGCCGTCGAAGTTGATGACGCCCGTCTCGCTGGTGTACGGCCCGCCGGCATTCGCGACCGGCACATGATTCGTCGGTGGCGGGGGCGGCGGCGGTGGCGGTGGCGCCGACGAATCGGCCGGTTGACATGCGACGCCCACAGCCAAGAGCAGCGAAAAGTATTTCAGGCCAGCCATTACGAAGGTCTCCCGTGACAAGTCCCAGAACCGGAATCGGTGAACGTGCCCTGGCCGGGGGCGGGCAAGAACTTCCAGTCGTAGCCGCCGGCCTTGAGCGTGAGCTTGAGGACGCCGAACGTCGGGTTTTCGCCGTTGCCCGCTCGAACTTCGAGGTTGGGCACGGTCGGGCCGAAGCCGTACAGGCCCTCGCCGCCGCCGGTACCGACGGTGATTTGGCGAATCCCGAAGGCCGCGTCCGCTGTGCCGTCGGGCTTCATCGGCTTGAAGCGCTGATACGTGTGGTCATGTCCATTCAGCACGAGATCGGCGCCGTAGTCGTACAGCGCTTGCCAGATCGGCGTCGTCTCCGGCCGAATGAACGGCCGATCGGTGACGGTGCTGAACTGCGGATGGTGCATCAGCGCGAGCGTGCATTGCTGCGTGTGACTCGCGAGCTCGCTTCGCAACCACTGCTCCTGCGGGGATCCGGCGGCGATGAAGTTCGCGTTCTCGGTCCCCGTGTTCACCACGATGACGAGCCACGCCCCGAGGACGAAGTCGTAGTAGCCCTTGGTCGGGTCACCGGCGACGGCGCCGAAATACCCGAAGTAGCCGTCGGCGTTCTTGGTCGCGCCGGGGTTGTAGTAGTCGTGATTGCCGAGGACCGGGCGCATGCGGTCCTTGGCGTGGCCCCACGCGGGATCGAAGCAGGTCGCAAACTCGGTCGGCGTGCCGCTCAGGTACGCGTTGTCGCCCAGCGGCATGACAATGCCGGCGATCGTGTCGAGCAGGCTGCCGGTGGCGTCGTCGCTGGTGCGATTGCAGTCGCCGATGTCGCCGGCGGCGATGATCACGGGATCGGTTGCGTTGACGCTGAGCGAGTCCGTGCCCGTCGCGGCGTGACTGTTCGTGACGCTGACCTGCACCGTGTAGTTGCCGGTCGTGGCATACATGTGCGTCCCGGTGATCGGCGCGATCGTGCTCTTCGAGCCGCTCGCGTCGGTCGTCCCGTCACCCCAATCGACCCTGTAGCTCCAGGGCGCGCTGGCCGTGGTGGTGTCGGTGAACGTCGCGTTCAGGTCGAACGTCGTGCCGACGGGGAGCTTGTCGTTCTGGCCCGCGGTCACGACCGGCGCACCCGGAGGCGGGGGCGGCGGCGGTGGCGGTGGCGGCGGGCCAGGTGGCGTGGCGCCGCGGCAAGCCACCGCGGCGATCAGAAGCAGGGCGCCGTGTAGGCGAAGCAGAGTCTTATGTGTCATTGTTCCGCGATGGTGGCGGATGGCCAGGGAAAATTGCCGCCACCGCCCGAGTCCTTCGGTGTCGCTTTCGGCGTCACCTTGGGCTCCGGTGCGGGGGCGGGCCGCTTGGTCTGCGGTTGCAGGACTGGAGAAGGCACCGCGGCCGGAGGCTCCGGTTGGTGCGATCCGCCGCCGCACGCGAGCAGCAGCGCGGTCTGCAGCGCCACTGCCATCGCGAAACGTCCGGCGAATCTCACCATCGAAGCCTCCAGCGCGGGTTATGAGTTAGTTGCAGGC
Source organism: Gemmatimonadales bacterium (assembly GCA_035491815.1). Lineage (GTDB taxonomy): Bacteria > Gemmatimonadota > Gemmatimonadetes > Gemmatimonadales > GWC2-71-9 > 20CM-2-65-7. The sequence continues at coordinate 56,132 of DATJKA010000054.1, forward strand.
GACCGACGAGGTGCTCTTGTCGGTGAAGCCACCCGCAGCCGTCGGGATGAATTCGTAGTCGTAGCTGCCGTCGTGGAGCGTGAACTTCATGACGCCCCAGCTGTCGGCCGTCCCAGTGACGCCGCCGAACTGCGCGGCGACCGGATTGCCACCGGTTGCGGCGTTCATACGGTCCAGACTGCGGCCACCCGTGCCGACGATGAATTGCGCGAAGCCTTTGGGATTCGCCGCGCCGTCAGGATCCGACTTCGGGAAGCGCTCGTACTGCTTGTCCTTTGCGCTGACCAGAACGTCCGCGCCGCTGGCGTACAGCGCCTCGGCGATGGCGTTTAGGTTCGCGTTGCGGCCCAATTTGCCAGGATCTGGCGCCCCGGTCGTGTATAGCCGGCGTTCCCAGGAGATCGCCAGGATGCAGGGTTTGGTGTTCGTAGCGAGATCCTGCGTCAGCCAGGTGAGCTCAGGGTGCGTTGCGACGGTGTCACAACGGCTACCGCCTGGAGCGCCATCAGTCGACCAGCCGCACGTGCCAGGGGTCTGTTCGCTGGTCGTGTTCAGGACAATGATGTGCCACGATCCAGCGTTGAAGCTGTAGTAACCGGTCGGCGCACCAGCCGAGTTGCCAAAGTACGAGTAGACGTTGGCAGCTCCACCAACACTCCTGAAGTCCATATCACCGAGAGCGACGTGCATCCCGCCCTTGGCCGTCAGGAACTTTCCCCATGTCGGACCAAAGCACGCGTTGGGATCGGTGCTGCCGGAGCCCGACGCGATATTGTTGCCGGTGGTGAACACGATGGTGTTCGAATCCGCCTTGATCTGGTTGTCGATCAGCGTAGCCGTCGCCGCGTTGCCGAGGCTCGAGCAAGTCGTGATCTCACCGGCGCCGATCAGCGTGATGCTACCGGCGCCTGCGGCGAGCGTCGTCGCAGTTGCCGTCGTGCTCCACGCCGAGGAATCCGTGGCGTTGAACGCGCGCACCCGATAGCTGTACGGCGTGCTGGCCGCGAGGCCAAACGTGTCGGTGAACGCGACCGTATTGGCCGCCAAATTCGTTCCGACCTGCGCGAACGTCGTGCAGGCCGCGCCGGAGCAGCGATCGACGCGGAAACCGGTCTCATTCGTCGCGCTGTCGGTCCAGGCCAGATTGATGCCCGTCGCCGAGACGGCGGTTGCGGTCAGCCCGATCGGCGCCCGGATCGCCGGTGGCGGCGGGGGCGGCGGCGGGGGCGGCGGATTCGTGCCGCTGTCGTTCTTACAGGCGCCGATGGCGCCGATCACGCCGGCGGCTGTGAGAACGAGCGCGGCGCGAACCATGTTGCGGGGTGTGACCTTCATACATCGCTCCTTAGGTGGAAACGTGAGACAGTTACAAGCAGAAGCCGGTGCCGGAGTCGGAGATCGTGCCGCCGGCAGCCGGCACGGTTTCCCATGAGTAGGTCAGGGTCAGGCAGCTCGCATCGCTCGCCCCACCCAGGAATGCACCGCCGCCCATATCGCTCGGCAGCGTTGCGCCAAAGGCGTTGCGACACGAGACCACCGCGAGCACGGCGCCCAGAATCACGAGGGCACGCAGGAACAGCATCATGGCAGGTCGCATCGGTCACTCCTTCGCGCTGCGCAGTGTCAGCGGCGGTTCGTTGGAGCCCCGAACGACGCGCGCCAGCGAGTCGATCCCGCGGCGGACGGTCGCGCCGATCATGGGCAGCGGGTCATCCCACGCGAAGCCACTCTTCGCCTGACAGCGAATGACCCACAGGGTCCACTCGGCAAGGGACATGCCTGCCGCGCGCGCGGCGAATTGGTCTTTCCACGGCTTGCACCAGCGCACGAATGGACGGGCCGGCCCCAGGATGGGGCGCGGTGTGCCGACCAGGTCGCCGTAAACGAGTGCGGGAAGGTTGATGCCGGCGATCGCGCCGAGGTGATGCCAAAGATTGAAACGCGGATTCACCTCGAGCAGCCGCAGCGTGCCGTCGGGGGCGCGTTTGAAATCGAATTTCGCGACGCCCCGGAACTTGAGCTTCTTGACGAGCACGCGGCCGAGCGTGAGGACGTCCTGCGCGTCGCTCGTCTCGAGCGCCGTGCTGTCGCCGTAGGACGCGGGCCACGTGCGGATCTTGCGGCCCGCGAACTCGCCGACGACCTGACCGCGCTCGTCCACGTAGGCGTGATAGCTCTCGATCCGCGCCTCGTCGCCCGGCACGAGCTCCTGCGCCAGAATCGGGAGATTCGCGGCCATGATCTTCGGCCAGAGCGCGCGCAACGCGTCGAGACTCTCGAGCGACGTCGCCTTCCCGGGACCCGCGAGCGGCTCCCAGCGCGCCGGAATCCGCACGAGCGGTTTCAGAATGATCGGGAAGGGAATCGCGAAGTCGTCGCCGGGCAGCGGATCACCGGGCGCGATCACGCGCGCCTGCGGCACCGGCAGATCGATGCGCGCCGCGAGCTGCTGAAACCGCGCCTTGTCCACCAGCTGCTCGACCAGCTCGGCATCCGGCACGACGAAGCGGAACGCCTCGCGCAGGCGGTCGCGATGGCGCGACACCAGCAGCAGCGTTCGGTCTTCCTGGTAGAACAACGCCGGCGGCTCGGGCTGCGCCTGGCCGAACTTCACCAGTGCGTCGACGAGCTCTTCCGGCCGCTCCCACGCGTTGTGCCACGGGAAGACGGCGCGCGTGTGGCGCGAATAGCGGACCGGCGCGCCGGGCGGGCACAGGACCGTCGACGGAATCCGCGCGAGGCCGAGCGCGCGGACCAAATCCACGTCGCCAAGGACGACGGCGGGTGGCCGGACGGGATGGGCGCGGTGGCCGCCGCGGCCGATGAATGCGGTGCTCCCGCGCGTGACGCGCGCGAGCTGCCCGCGCGCCGCCTGCTGCACGCCGTAGACCCGTTTCGCGGCGTTCCGCGCCGTCATGAGCCAGGCACGCCGGCCGCGCAGCCAGCGCCGCTTCGACAGATCGAGCTCGGCGCCGAACTTCGCCTTGAAATCGCCGCGGCCCATGAAGTCCACGTGATCGCAGCCGAGCTCGAGGGCGCGCTGCATCACGGTCCACGTCATGAGCTCGGTGGGGCGGTACCAGCGATAGTGCTGGCGGTGCGCCCACATCCAGAGCTGGAGCTCGGTGCCTTCGCGGAAGAAGAGGCCGGTCGCGATGTTGACGCGCCCGCCGGGCAGGTAGACGGAGATCGCGAGCAGGTTGCCGGCGGCCTTGAGCCGGCGGAACACCTCGAGCACACGCTGCTTGCTGAACGGCACGGCGAAGCCGCCGCGCCGGTAGACCTCTTTCACCTGCGCGTAGTGCTCGTCCACGAACGCCTCGTTCTCTTCGAACCGCGTGACGAGGCCGAGCCGTTGCGCGCGCTTCACGTTGCGACGCGCGCTGACCTTGAGCTGCTTGAAGGTGCGCGCCGTGTCACCCGGGAACAGCCGGGCGCACATTGTCGGTGCCTCTTCTTCGGCGAATCCCGCGGCGCGCATCGCATCCGGATCGAGCGACAGGCTGAGCAGCTCGATGTGATCGACGTCGTGCTCGCGCTCGAGATACGGCACGAGCGCGGCCGTGAAGGCGGCGGTAGAGAAGCGTTCCGGATCGAACGCGGGGCCGAGGCTGACGGTCTGCCAGCCTTCGAGCGGCGAGCCGAACAGCTTCCAGCGCAGCGCGGTGACGAGCAGCCCCGGACAACAGCCGACGATGCCCTGATCGTCTTCGAGCAGCAGGTACAGCGGTTTGCCGCAATTGCTGGCGGCGAGTGCGTCGATCCAGCCGCGCGTATGGGGCACGCGGGTGTTCGGAAAGCGGCGGACGATCGCGTCCCAGTGCTCGAGCTCCTCGGCGGTCGCCTCGCGAATGCGCAATGTGTTCATACGCCGTCTTGCTCTAGCAACCGACGTGCCGCGGTCATTTCGGGCGGCGGCGCGAACTTTCGTCGCCCCGCGGCGACCGCGCCGATCGCCCACAGCGTGCGGCCGATGATCTCCATGTCGCGTCGCATCGAGGCGCGGCGGAGGTACACGCGATCGAGCGCGAGTTTCGTCTTGAGCAGCTTGTCGACGTAACGCGCTTCGGGATCGTTGCCGGTGAGCAGCTTGTCGCCCGACGTGAACTGGTAGATGCTGCCGGGACTCGCGAGCCCCGGCCGGACGCCGAGGGTTTCGAGATCGCCGGTGGAGTAGTGCTCGAGGACGATAGCGGGGTCTTCGGGCCGCGGACCGACGATGGCCATGTCGCCGCGGAGCACGTTGAACAGCTGTGGGAGCTCGTCGATTTTGGAGCGGCGCAAGAAGCGCCCGATCGTCGTGATCCGCTCGTCGCCGTGACCCGTGATGACCGCGCCGCCGGCGTCACCATCCTCCTCGTGCTTCATCGTGCGCAGCTTGAACATCGTGAACTCGCGGCCGAGATAGCCGACGCGGCGGGCGCGATAGAACACGGGCCCGCGATCGCTCAGCTTGATCCCGATGGCGGCGATGGCGATGAGCGGTGCGGTGACGACGAGCGCCACGGTGGCGCAGACGACGTCAAATAGGCGTTTGACCATGATGCAGCGTGCGGCGAACGGTCATGAAGACTTCGGCTGCATCGAGGCACTGCTGATTGCCCCAGGCGAGGGCCCGGTAGCGCAGCGCGTCGAGCGAGCGGGGATGAGGGTAGTCGCGCAGCTCGCTGGTGTAGCACGCCATGGCGGCGAGCTTCATGTCGAGCGTCGCGGAGATGTCCACCCACGTGTCAGCGGTGAACGTCCGCGGATACGCCCACTCGGTGCTGCTGGCCGTGTCGAAGGCATACACGGCCTGCACCCAGCAAGCAGTCGGCCGCGTCGCGACGAGCGCGGCCTGAAACAGCAGGTGATGGTCGCGATTGATGTCGCCGCCCCACTGGCAATACACGACCTGGGGCTGGACTTCCTTCACGATGGTCACGAGCGGCGTGATCAGCTCGGTCAGCGGAAACGTGTCGAGGCGCTGGTCGGCGAAGCCGAGCGGCCGCACGTCGCGCACGCCGAGCGCCGCGGCGGCGCGGCGAATGTGCTCGGGCTGTCCGACGCCTTTCTGGCCGTAGCGGAGCGATTCGCCCTCGCACATGATCACCGACGTCACGTCGTCACCCGCGCGCGTGTGGAGCGCGACGGTGCCGCCACATCCCAGGACTTCGTCGTCCGGGTGCGCGGCGATCACGAGGACGCGGCGCGTCATGCCGCTTCTCCTTGCCAGCGCTTGCCGGTCCACCGCTGATCGCTCAACGCCTGGCCGCGGAGCCTGACGCCGGCGTCGTCTTCGACCTCGAGCAGCACGAGCGCGCCCGAGCCGCATGCGACCAGCTGGCCGCAGGCGGACTGCGCGGGACTCACCACCGGGCCGAGGACCTCGCCCGGCTCGGCGCCTGCGATGGGGCCGCGATCGGGGAGCAGCGCGGCTTCCCAGATCCACCACTGCCTGCCCTCGAGGGAGCTGAAGGCGCCGGGGTAGGGACGCGTGAGCGCGCGCACGAAGTCGTAGACCATGGACGCGGGACAGTCCCATGTGATGCGGCCGTCGGCGGGGCGGCGGCGGCGCAGCACAGGCTCGTCCCCGCGCGGCTGCGGCCGGCCGGGACGCTCGCCCGCGAGCAGGCGCGGCAGCACCTCGAGCAGCATCTCGCGATTCGAGGCGGCAACGTGCGCGTAGAGCGTGCCGCACGTGTCATACGGCGTAATCGGGAACGCGCGCTGCGCGATGATGTCGCCTTCGTCCACGCCTTCGGCCAGCCACATCAGCGTGTTGCCGGCCTGCTGCTCGCCGCGAATCAGCGTCCAGTTGATCGGTGCGCTGCCGCGATTGTGCGGGAGGATCGACGCGTGCGCTCCGATCAGGCCGACGCGTGCGAGCCGCATCACCGGCGGCCGCACGATTTGATGCCAGCCGATGACGAAGATCACGTCGGGCGCGAGCGACTCCAGAATCCCGACTGCGTCCGGCTCATTGATGCCGGTGACGTAGTGCAGCGGCACACCGAACTCCGCGCACGCGGGCCCGTAGTCCACTCCGCCCGAGCGTTTGGCGGCGAGCTCGGGCTTGAGCGTCAGCACGGCCGCGATCGGCGCGCCGGCGCCCAGCAACGCCTGCAGCGCTGCCACTCCCTCTGCGTGAAACCCCACCCACGCGAACTTCACCGGCGATAGGTCTGCACCACGTCCACCACCGCGTCGATGACGTCGGTGACGTCCTGATCGCTGAGGCCGGGATGCATGGGGAGGCTCAACAGCCGCTCGAAGTTCGAGAACGCGACGGGGAAGTCGAGCGGCGCGTAGCCGTACTTGTTGCGGTAGAACGGGTGCACGTGGACCGGAATGAAATGGACCGACGTACCGATGTTGCGCTTCGTCAGCTCGTCGATGAATTGGTCGCGGCCGATGCGCAGCGCCTCCGACTTGAGACGCAACACGTAGAGGTGCCAGGCGTGCCCGACGTGCGGGCGCTGGACGGGCGGCTGCAGCGCCTCCTCGGCGCTGAACGCAGCGGTGTACGCTTCCGCGATCTCGACGCGCCGGCGATGAAAGGCCTCGAGCTTCTTGAGCTGCCACAGACCGATGGCCGCGGCGACGTCGGTGAGGTTGTACTTGAAGCCCGGCGCGATGATCTCGTAGCGCCAGCTGCCGCCCTTGTCGTAGCGCTTCCACGCGTCGCGAGTCATGCCGTGCAGCGCCATGACGCGCGCGCGCTCGAGGAACGCCGGATCGGCGGTCAGCATCCCGCCTTCAGCCGTCGTCAGGTTCTTCGTCGCATAGAAGCTGAACGCGACGGGATTCGCGCTCGCGCCGATCGCCTGGCCGCGAAAACTCGCCGGCAGCGCGTGCGCCGCGTCTTCGACCAACGCGAGGTTATGCGTTCGCGCCAGTGCCTCCAGCACGTCACGCTCGGCCGGATGGCCGGCGTAATGCACGGGCAGGATCGCGCGGGTGCGCGGGGAGATCGCGCGGGCGACGAGGCGGGGGTCGATGTTGAGCGTGTCGGGCTCGACGTCCACGAACACGGGCTTCGCGCCCACGTGCTCGATGACGTTCGCCGTGGCGGCGAACGTCATCGGCGTCGTGATCACTTCGTCGCCGGGACCAATGTCGAGGCAGGCGAGCGCGACGTGCATCGCCGCGGTGCACGAGTTCACCGCGAGAGCGCCCGGTGCCTTGAGCCACGCCGTGAACTCCTCTTCGAAGCGCCGCGTCTTCGGACCCGTCGTAATCCAGGGCGAGCGGAGCGTGTCGACGACCTCGCGGATCTCTTCTTCGCCGACCAGCGGTGGATTGAACGGCAGGAATTCGCGCCGCGACGTCCGAGCGAGAATGTCGGTCACTGCCGCCCTCCCAGGCCCGCGGCGGGTGGCGTCGGCGCTGGTGTCGTCGTCGGATCAATGGCCGGTTCCTCGACCAAAGCGTCAATGACCTGCTGTCGCGGCGACGACGAGCGGCGGCGGTGACTTCCACCGTTTCCCCCGCCTCCACCCCCGTTGCCGTTCCCGTTCCGGCGTGCCGGCCCGGGGTTCACGAGCTCGAGGCGTTCGGGGCGGTATTCCTGGACGATGGCCCCGAGCGCGCGCATCACGGAGCGCTCGTCCGCTTGCCCGGTGACGCTGATGAGCGAGCGGATCTGGCGCGCGAGTGCCGCACCGGCGCCGGCGTCGTTGCCGGCGACCACCCGGATCTTGTCGATGCTCGTCGGCGCCAATGTCTCGCCGGGGGCGACGAGCTCCTCTTCGAGCTTCTCGCCGGGGCGAAGGCCGGTGAAGACGATTTGCACGTCGTGGTAAGGCACGAGTCCCGACAAGCGGATCAACTGCTCGGCTAGCTCGAGGATGCGGACCTGCGTGCCCATCTCAAGCACGGCGATACGACCTGCGGCCTCCGGCAGCGCGGCCGCCTCGAGCACGAGCTGCGCCGCCTCGGGAATCGTCATGAGGAAGCGCTTCATCTCGGGATGAGTGACCGTTACGGGGCCGCCCACGGCGATCTGCTTCTTGAACAGCGGCACCACGCTCCCGTCGGAGCCCAGCACGTTGCCGAAGCGCACGACGCGGAAGTCGGTTCCCGAGGCGCGGAGCGACGGCAGCTCGCGGACGATCTGTTCGGCCACGCGCTTGGTCGCGCCGAGGATGCTCATCGGGTTGACGGCCTTGTCGGTGGAGATCAGCACGAACTTGCGCGTGCCCACGCTCGCCGCCGCCTGGGCGAGCCGGAGCGTCCCGACCACGTTGTTCCAGACGCCCTCGATCATGTTCCACTCGAGCATCGGCACGTGCTTGTACGCCGCCGCGTGGAACACGCAGTCGGGCCGATAGCGCTCGAACACGCGCTCGAGGCGCGCCGCGTTCGTGACGCTCGCCAGCACCGGCACGACGTCGATGGCCGGATGCGCTTCGCCGATCTCGTGATAGATGAAGAACAGCGGACTCTCCGCGCGGTCGAGCAACAGCAGCCGGCGCGGATTGAAGCGCGCGATCTGCCGGACCAGCTCTGAGCCGATCGAGCCGCCTGCGCCGGTCACGAGAATCACTTTGCCCGCGAGCTCCGGCGCGACGTCCTTCAGATCGAGCTGCACCGGGTCGCGGCCGAGCAGGTCTTCGACTTGCACGTCGCGCACCTGGTTGAGATGCGGCGATTCGGCGGCGAGGAGGTCCATCTGCGCCGGCAGGATCTTGACCGCGGCGCCCGTCTCCGCGGCGCGCGCCACGAGCCGGCGAATTTCCTCGGCGGAGGCGGACGGAATGGCGATGACGATCTGTTGGACGGCATGCATCGCGACGAACCGGCGGAGGTCATCTGAACCGCCCATTACCGGGACGCCGTGCAGCGTGCGGCCGTGTTTCGTCGGATTGTCATCCACGATCCCGACGACGTTCAGCGGATGCCGGGGGTCGTGTTGCAACTGACGGAGCAACCGTTCCCCGGCGACTCCGGCGCCGACGATGATCGCCGGGCGGCCGCGACTCCGCTGCCGCCGCCGGAACGGCTCCTCCTTTATCCACCGCAGCAAGCCGCGCTGACCCCGGCTGGGGCGGCGGAACGGCTCCTCGTTGATCCAGCGGGCCAGGAAGCGGATCCCGCCGGCCAGCATGATCGTGCCGACCCAGTCCAGGATCGGTACGACGAGCGGCATGGTGCCGAGCCGGCCGACGAAGATCAACACGCCGACGAAGGCGAGCGAGCCCAGCGACACCGCGGTCACGATCTGGCGGAGATCGCGAACGCCGACCAGGTGCCAGTATCCGCGAAACAGCCCGTACCGGTGGAACAGCGCCAGCCGGATGACTAAGAGATACGGAAGGGTTTCGAAGTAGCGGCGGAGCTGCTCGGAGGGAATGCGGAAGTCGAAGCGCAGCGCGTACGCGAGGAGGTAGGCGAACGAGACAAGCGCCAGGTGACCAACGATGGAAATCGGGCGCCGATAGCGACGCAAGAAAGAAAGAGGTTCCATAGGCGTTGCCGCCTCGTATTGCACCTTCTGTGCTCGGACGTCGCGTGCTTGGCCATGAGAAAAAACGCCTCAACACTCAGCGCGCCGCGGCCGCGGGCGCCACGCAACAGGGCGCAAGCGAGTGACGGCTGTGGGGTTAGTGCGATTCGCCGCGAGCGGCACTGAGCTTGCGTGGCGAGGCTCTATATGGAGCCCAAGGAGCCAACCGAGATGTCCGGTACGAACGGTGATAACCCGCGTATTCCTGTCCTCCGCTCTCCCTCGTCAGACTCGACGAGTCTCGATGCGGTGCGGCTGAAGAGCCTGGCCGCCGCCCCGCCCCCGCCGCCGGCGGAGCAGAGCGACTGGCAGCGGTACCTCAGCTCGATCATGCGGCACAAGTGGTTCGTGCTGACCGTGACGCTAGTGGGCACGGTGCTCGGCATCATCGGGTCACGGTTTCTCGATCCGCGCTACACCGCGAAAGCGATTCTGTGGGTGGACGTCGCGCCGGTGAATCGCAACCAGTCCGCCGACCAGCCCGACCAGCTGCTCGGCGAGCGTGGCTGGATGGAGCTGGTCACGTCGAACACGGTGCTCGACACCGTGGTCGTCCAACGGCGGCTCTTCATTCATACCGACACGCGGGAGGACTCAGCCGCGCTCGCTTCGTTCAGCGTCGCCGAGCGAGTCGTTCCAGGCGCGTACAAGCTGGTGGTGGACAAGGCGGGACGGGCGTTCCGCCTTGAGATGGAAGACGGCACCGTCGTGCAACGCGGGCGGGTAGGGCAGCCGGTCGGCGATAACATCGGGTTCCTCTGGACGCCGACGGCACAAGTGCTGAAGCCGGGGATGACCTATGCCTTCAAGGTCAGCGCCATTCCCGATGCGTCGGCGGCGCTGGCGCAGGACGTCAAGTCGCGCCTCGATCCCGCCGGCAACTTCCTGCGTCTCCAGCTCAAGGCCTCGAGCGCCGCGGGCGCGGCGGCGACCCTGAACGCCATCGCCAACCGGATCGTCGCGGTCGAGAGCGAGATGAAGCGCAGCAAGTTCTCGGCACTCGCGGGCGTCATGAGCGATCAGTGGAATCAGGCCAAGCAGACGATGGAGCAGGCCGACAACGCGCTGCGCGATTTCCGCCAGCGCAACTGGGACCGGCCGCTCATTACGCAGACGCCGAACGGCAGCCTCGCCGTCGAGGGCAGCGGCACGGCCACGCAGCTGCGCGAAGACAACAACCAGCGGCAGCGCGATCGCCAATTCCTCGAGCAGCTCGCCACGCGCGCGCAAACCGGCAGCGTGTCGATCGTGATGTGGAACAGCATTCCCGCGGTGCAGAATTCGGAATACATGAAAGCGGCGCTCGCGGATCTCGCGGCCAAGCAGGACAGCCTCCGCAACGCGCGGCTCCGTTACACCGATTCGGCGGCTCCGGTACGGCAGCTATCCGCCGACCTTGCCGTGCTCGAGCACCAGCAGATCCCGTCGCTCGCGCGCATGCTCGCGCGCGATCTGGGCGAGGTCGTCGCGGTCTCCAAGCCGCGCGTCGATACCGCGCTCGGCCAGCTGCGCGCCGCGCCCAACTACGCCATGGAAGAGGACCGCCTCGTGCGCGAGCAGCGCCTCGCCGCGGACCAGTTCGCGACCGTGGACCGGGAATATGGGACCGCGAAGCTCGGCGTCGTGAGCAGCCTGCCCGACGTGCGGATCCTGGATCCGGCGACCGAACCGCTCCGTCCCGCGAGCGATTACGGTTTGCTGCTCATTCTGCTGGCGATGATGCTCAGCTTCGGCTTCGCGGCGGTGTTCGTGAATGTCCGCGACAAGATGGATCCGAAGGTCCGCTATCCCGAGCAGATCACGGGGCAGATGCGGCTTCCGATTCTTGGCGCGGTCCCGCACGTCAGTTGGCGCCTCGGGGCCAACGGTGACGGGCCCGCCCAAGTGATCGAAGCGCTGCGGGGTCTCCGGCTCCGCGTGCTCCACGCCCATGCGGGCGGACCGCTCACGCTCACCATCACAAGCCCCGGCATCGGCGACGGCAAGTCGTTTGTCTCGCTGAACCTCGCGCTCTCGTTCGCGGACGCCGGCTATCGCACGCTGCTCGTGGACGGTGACACGCGGCGCGGCGTGCAGCACAAGGCACTGAAGACGCCGTCCACCCCCGGTCTCACCGATGTCGTGGCCGCGCGAGTGCCGCTCGACGCCGCACTGCGGCAGACGTCGTATCCGGGGCTCACGTTCCTGAGCTCCGGCACGCGGATGCAACGCGCGCCCGAGCGGCTGCTGTCGCAGAACATGCGGGACCTGATGGCGAAGCTGCGCTCGATGTACGACGTCGTCATCGTCGACAGCCCGCCCCTCGGTGCCGGCGCCGATCCGCTGGTCCTTGGTACGCTGACCGAGAACCTGTTGATCGTCATGCGCACGGGGCAGTCGGATATCAATCTCGCCGCGACCAAACTGGAAGTGCTGAACGCGCTGCCGGTCCGCGTCATCGGCGCGGTGCTCAACGACGTGCGCTCGAGCGGCGTCTATCGCTACTACATGTACTCCTCGGCGGAATACGAGCTCGTGGACGACGAAGGTCCCACGCGCGAAGCGCTGCCGAGCATCTTGGGGGGACGGTCATGAACTGCAGGATGTGGGCTGTGGTGGGTGGGATGTGGGCACTCATGGGCGCGACGTCACTCGCCGCGCAGGACAAGAATGCGGTCAACCGGCCGCTCGCGACGCGCGCCGAGCTGGAAGCCGCAATGCAGCAGGCGGGCGGGTCGCAGCTCGCGGTGCAAATCAAGAATCGCTTGACCATGGGCGATTTCCGCCGCGGCGACCGCATCGCGTTGATGGTGCAGGGCGAGGAGACGCTGACCGACACGTTCACCGTGGGCAGCGGCGCCGAGCTGATGCTGCCGCCGCCCACCGTTGGCGCGCTGTCGCTCAAAGGCGTGCTGCGCTCCGAGCTCGAGCCCAAGGTGAGCGAGTACGTCAACCGGTTCCGCAACAACGCGATCGTCCGCGCGCAACCGCTGATTCGCCTGTCGGTCCAGGGCGAAGTCAACAAGGGCGGGGTCTACGCCGTGCCCGCGGATGCACAGCTCGCCGACGCGTTGATGGCGGCCGGCGGGACAACGCAGTTCGCGAAAGCGAATGAAGTGACGATCGAGCGTAACGGCAAAGCGTTCTGGAAGGGCTCGTCGTTCGACACCGACCTCGACGCCCTGGGGGTCCAGGATGGCGATCAAATCGTCGTCGGATCACACCGTCCGGGCGGTGGCGACACGCTCCGGATTACCGCACTGCTCGTCAGCATCGCGGGCGGTCTGTACGGCTTGAGCAGGGCAATCCACTAGCCCCTCGTGCCGGCGACGACGACACCCGACATTCGACGACGGCTGCCCATCGGTGCGGAAGTGACCCCTGCGGGGGTTCACTTTCGCGTCTGGGCGCCGAAACGCCGGCGGGTCGAAGTCGCCGCGACCAACCGCTTCATCGAGCTCGACCCTGACGAGGCCGGGTATTTCGCCGGCCTCGTGCCCGACCTGTCGGCCGGCGGCCGCTACCGCTTCCGGCTCGACGGCGAGGGCAGCTTTCCCGATCCCGCGTCGCGCTATCAGCCGGACGGCCCACACGGCGATTCGCAGGTGATCGATCCATCGCAGTTTCGCTGGACCGACGCCGGGTGGCGCGGTCTCGCCGCGACGCGGCAGGTCGTCTACGAGCTCCACGTCGGCACGTTCACCGCGGCGGGAACGTATGCCGCCGCCGCCGATCACCTCACCGATCTCGCCGACATCGGAGTGACCGTCATCGAGATCATGCCCCTGGCGGAGTTCGCCGGTGCGTTCGGCTGGGGGTACGACGGCGTAGACTGGTTCGCCCCGTTTCACCGCTACGGGTCCTGTGACGACCTCCGTGCCTTTGTGAACCGCGCGCACGCGAGCGGTCTGGGCGTGATCCTCGACGTGGTGTACAACCACTTCGGGCCCGACGGCAATTACCTGCGCGAGTTTTCGGACACGTACTTCAGCAAGCCGGGCCGCTTTGTCACGGATTGGGGCGACGCGATCAACTACGACGACGACGGCTCAGCGGGAGTGCGCGAGCTGGTGGTGAGCAACGCCCGCCACTGGATCGCCGAGTACCACCTGGACGGATTGCGCCTCGACGCGACGCAGGCGCTCCGCGATGAGTCCCCGACGCACATCATGCAGGACATCGGCGTGGCGGCGCGCGAGGCTGCCGGCGAGCGGCCGGTGATCGTCTTCGCCGAAACCGAGCCCCAGGATGCCCGCATCGTGCGCGCGCCGGCGCAGCGCGGGTACGGGTTGGACTACATTTGGTGCGACGACTTTCATCATCTCGCGCTCGTCACCGCCACGGGCCGGCGCGAGGCCTACTACACCGACTATACCGGCGGCCCGCAGGAATTCCTGTCGGCGCTGAAGCACGGCCCGTTGTATCAGGGCCAGTTCTATTCGTGGCAGAAGCAGCGGCGCGGCGCGCCCGCCTGGGACGTCGCGCTGTGGCGCATCGTGTTCTTCCTCGAGAATCACGATCAGGTGGCGAATTCCCGCGAGGGCCGCCGGTTGCATCAGCTCACGAGTCCGGGCCGCTATCGCGCGTTGACGGCGCTGCTGCTGCTTGCCCCGGAGACGCCGCTGCTGTTTCAGGGCCAGGAATTCGGCTCGTCCGCGCCGTTCCTGTATTTCGCCGATCACGAATCGGAGCTGCGGCGCCGGGTGCTGCAGGGCCGCCGGCAGTTTCTGGCGCAGTTCGTCTCGATCGGCGCCGACAAGGGCGCGGTGCTCCCGGACCCGGGGGACCCCGAAACCTTCGCCCGCTCTCGCCTGGACTGGGCCGAGCGGGCCCGCAACAGTGCGCATGTCGCACTGCACCGCGATCTCATCGCGTTGCGGGGCCGCGACGCCGTGCTTGCGGCGCCGCGCGAAATGGACGGCGCCGTGGTCGGACCCCACGCATTCGTCCTGCGATTCTTCGCCGCGGACGGGCACGACCGCCTGCTGGTGGTCAATTTCGGCGCCGACCTGCCACTCGAAACCGCCCCCGAGCCGCTGCTCGCGCCGCCCGACCAGGAGCGCGGCTGGAAGCGGCTGTGGCATAGCGAGGATCCGCGATACGGCGGTCTTGGGGCCGCACCACTCGAATCGGAGGTTGGGACGTGGCGCATTCCGGCCGAGTCGGCGACCCTACTCTCGGCCTTCGACGCCTAGCCCGGCGGGCGCCCAGCCCGCTGCCCACGCTCCAGTTGAGCGCCGACCAGCGGCGCGATCTGCAGGAGCTGGTTGAGCACGAGTGGCTGGTCACGAACGGCATCGGCGGCTATGGCTCGTCCACGGTTGCCGGAATCATCAGCCGGCGCTACCACGGGCTGCTCGTGGCCGCGCTGTCGAATCCTCTGGGCCGCACGATCATGCTCAACGCGCTGCTCGAGTCGGCGGAGGATGCCGACGGTGGGCGCGCGCTGTTGTCGCTCGAGCCACGCAGGCTACAGGGGAACGGCGCGTCGCTGCCCATCGCCGAGCTCGTCGAGTTTCGGCTCGACGGCGCCATTCCGGTGTGGCGCTACGCGCTGGCCCACGCGACGATCGAGAAGCGCATCTTCATGCCGCATCGACAGAATACCGTCATCGTGTTGTATCGCGTGGAGGGGACGGAGGCGGTGACCCTGCGCCTGACGCCGGCCGTGCATTTCCGCGGCTATGAGGCGCCGGTCTCAGAAAAGCTGCACGAGCACTACACCTGCGCAGTCACGGGCAATCAGGCACGAATCACGACGGCCAATCTGCCGCCGCTGCACCTGGCGGTCGAAGGCGCCTTCGAATTCATCGAAGGCGCCCGCCGATTCGATCAAGTCGGATACGCCGTCGAGGAAGCGCGCGGCTACGAGTTCCACGGCGACCTGTGGTCGCCGGGCACGTTCGTCGTGTCCGTGGCGCCGGGTCACACCGCGGCGCTCATCGGATCCACCGAAGATCCCGACGTCATGAAGGCGATGGGATCGGAAGAAGCGCTCGCCGCGGAGCTCGAGCGCGAGCGCCGCATGATCGATGCGGCGCCCCCTGAGGCGCGGACCGGGGCGGCGGCGCAGCTCGTGCTGGCCGCCGATCAGTTCATCATTCGTCCCGTCGGACGCGTGCGGGATACCGCGCGCGCTACCGCCGTCGGCGACGAGCTCCGCACCGTGATCGCAGGCTACCACTGGTTCACCGATTGGGGCCGCGACACGATGATCAGCCTCGAAGGCCTGACGCTCGCGACGGGGCGCGCCCGCGAGGCCGGCTTCATCCTGCGCACGTTCTCGCAGTACGTGCGTGACGGGCTGATCCCCAATCTCTTCCCCGACGGTAGCGACCAGGGCTTGTACCACACGGCGGACGCCACGCTCTGGTTCTTTCACGCGCTGGAGCGCTACGGAGAGCTCACCGGATACTGGTCCCTTATAGAAGAAGTGCTGCCGGTCATGCGCGAGATCGCCGAAGCGCACCTGCGCGGGACGCGCTTCGGCATCGGGGTCGACCCGGCGGATGGCCTCCTGCGCCAGGGCGCCGAGGGTTATCAGCTTACCTGGATGGATGCCAAGGTCGACGACTGGGTGGTGACCGCGCGGCGCGGTAAGGCCGTCGAGATCAACGCTCTCTGGTACAATGCGCTCACCATCCTGTCGCGCTGGGAATGCGATCTCGGAGATCAGGCGCGGTCTGGTAAGTACGCCGACGCCGCGGCACGCGCGCGCGAGTCGTTCAACCAGCGATTCTGGTTCGAGGACGGCGGCTACCTCTACGATGTGATCGACGGCCCCACCGGTGACGATTCGGCCTGTCGTCCGAATCAAGTGCTCGCGATCTCCCTGCCCAATCCCATTCTCGATCGGGCGCGCTGGGAGCCGGTCATGCAGATCGTGCACGACCGTCTGCTGACCGCGGTCGGGCTGCGCTCGCTGGCGCCGGGGAGTGCGGATTACAAGGCGCGCTACTTCGGCGACCTGCGTACGCGCGACGCGGCCTACCATCAAGGGACGGTCTGGGCCTGGTTGATCGGTCCGTGGATCGATGCATGGCTCAAAATGCATCCCGACGACCACGCGGGCGCGCGCCGCTTCCTCGACGGGCTCATCGCGCATCTGCCGGCGTTCGGCGTCGGCTCGATCGCCGAGATCTTCGACGCCGAGGCGCCATACACGCCGCGCGGCTGTATCGCGCAGGCGTGGAGTGTCGCCGAAACTCTCCGCTGTCTCATCAAGACCGCACAAAAAGGGCACGCCGCGCGCGATTCGGATTAGCGCCGCTCGGCACGCCGTTGTAGGTTCGCACATGTCGAGCGGCGTGCACAGCGATCCGGAGCAATGGAGCGATCCGCGCCATCGCCTGGGCCTCGCGTCCGAAGAGCAGGCGATGCGGTATCTCCAGTCGCGCGGTTGGGACATCGTCGCGCACCGGTTCCGAATCGGTCGAGTCGAGATCGACATCGTCGCGCGACGCGGAGCGCTCGTTGCCTTCGTTGAGGTGAAGGCGCGCCGGGGCGCGGCGTTTGGCAGTCCGTTCGAAGCGGTTACGGGAGCCAAGCGGCGAGAAATAGTGAAAGCGGCGCGGGGATGGATGGACCGGTTCGGGCAGCGCGGCGACGTCTACCGCTTTGACTGTATCGGTATAGTTGACAATGAGTTAGAGCATCTAGAGGACGCGTTTCGTCCTGGATGGCGGTGACAGCGGTTTCGGTATATATTCGGGCCTCAACCCAGGAGGCTCGCCACCCATGTCGAGGTCAATCATGGCAGAACAATCGCAACCGGCAAAGCTCACTGATGACCGCCGCAAGGCGCTGAACCTCGCGATCACCCAGATCGAGAAGACGTGCGGCAAGGGATCGATCATGCGCATGGGCGCCGACACGCCGCAGGTGCGCGTGGGCGCGATCTCGACCGGGGCGATCAACCTCGATGCGGCGATCGGCATCGGCGGGATTCCGCGCGGCCGCGTGACGGAGATCTATGGGCCCGAGTCCTCCGGCAAGACAACGCTGGCGCTGCACGTCGTCGCACGGGCGCAGCGTGAAGGCGGGGCGGCGGCGTACATCGACGCAGAGCATGCGCTCGACGTCGAATATGCGAAGAAGCTCGGTGTGGACATCGAGAATCTCCTCGTGTCCCAGCCCGACACCGGTGAGCAGGGGCTCGAGATCTGCGAGATCCTCGTCCGCTCGGGCGCAGTGGACGTCGTCGTCGTCGATTCGGTGGCGGCGCTCGTGCCCAAGGCCGAGATCGAAGGCGAGATGGGCGACTCACTGCCCGGGTTGCAGGCGCGCCTGATGAGCCAGGCGCTGCGCAAGCTGGCCGGCGCGATTAACCGCTCGCGCACGTCGGTGATCTTCATCAACCAGCTGCGCGAGAAGATCGGCGTCATGTTCGGCAATCCCGAGACGACGAGCGGCGGGCGGGCGCTGAAGTTCTACTCGTCGGTGCGGCTCGACATGCGTCGCATCGGTCCCGTGAAGGACCGCGAGGTGGTCATCGGCAATCATGTGCGCGTGAAAGTCGTCAAGAACAAGGTCGCGCCGCCGTTCCGGCAGGCGGAGTTCGACATCATGTTCGACGAAGGCATCAGCCACGAGTCGTTGCTGGTCGACATCGCCGCGGAAGCCGGCATCATCGAGAAGTCAGGGGCGTGGTACTCGTACGGCAAAGAGCGGATCGGGCAGGGGCGTGAGAACGCCAAGCTGTATCTCAAAGACCATCCGGACATGGCGGCGGAGGTCGAGGTGCGCGTGAAGGAGCACCTGGGCGTCGGCACCAGCGGCCCGGCACCGGTTGGCGACGAGGATACGCCCGCGAGCGAAGAGTGATTCTCACGGGACTCGCCCCCGATCCACGACGCCCAGACTATCGGCTGGTCGAAGTGGATCGGGGGCGGTTTGCGTCTCTCCCGGTGGCGGCGCTCGCGGACCTCGGTCTGGCGGTCGGCAGCGAGATTCCGCGGCCGGTCTTCGAGCGGCTCCAGGAGCTCGCCGATCTCGAGGCGGCACACCGCGCGGCCCTGCGGGCGCTGGGGCGCCGGGCACATGCGCGTCTCGACCTCCGGCGGCGCTTGCTGCAAAAACAGCATCCCCCTCACGCCGTGGACGGCGCACTCGCGCGGCTCAGCTCGGCCGGATTGCTCGACGACATGCGGTTTGCCTTCGATTACGCGGCGTCCAAGGCGCGGCGCGGGCGTGGGCCCGCGCGGCTCGTGCGCGACCTGCAGGCCCAGGGGGTCGAACGGCGCACCGCAGAGGATGCCGTCCGCCGCTCACTCGCCGCCGAGGGCGTCGATCCACGCGATGCAGTGCGAGCGTTGGCGCAAAAACGGGCCAAGCAGTTGGCGGGCCTGCCGCCGATCGTGAAAAAGCGGCGGCTCGTCGCATTTCTTGCGAGGCGAGGCTTCAACGGTGGAGAAATCAGGGAGGTGGTCGAATCCCTTAACTCCTAGTTGCACTATATTTTACCGCATGAAGTCCGCCGACATCCGCCGCAAGTTCATCGACTATTTCAAAGACCGCCGGCACCACGAGGTGCCGAGCAGCTCGCTCGTCCCTGCCGACGATCCAACGCTGCTGTTTACGAATTCCGGGATGGTGCAGTTCAAGCGCGTGTTTCAGGGTCTGGAACGGCGCGACTATTCGCGCGCCGTCACATGCCAGAAGTGCGTTCGCGCCGGCGGCAAGCACAATGACCTCGAACAGGTGGGTCATACCGCCCGGCACCACACGTTTTTCGAGATGCTCGGCAACTTCTCCTTCGGCGATTACTTCAAGAAAGAAGCGATCGAGTACGCCTGGGAATGGGTGACCGGCAAAAACTGGCTGGGCATCGATCCGGACAGGCTGTACGCCACCGTGCACCACTCGGACGATGAGGCGCGCAAGCTCTGGCGCCAGGTCACCGGGATCCCCGACAGCCGCATCTTCGGCCTCGGTGACAAAGACAACTTCTGGCAAATGGGTGATACCGGACCCTGCGGCCCATGCTCCGAGATTCTCGTCGACATTCGCGGGAAGCGGGAAGGGGGAAGCGGGACGCGCGATCTCGCCCTCGACGAGTTCGTACAACTTGGCGAGGAAGGGAAGCTGCTCGAGATCTGGAACCTCGTGTTCATGCAGTACGATCAGCGTCCCGATGGGACGCGCCAGAACCTTCCCAAGCCGTCGGTGGACACGGGCGCCGGTCTCGAGCGCATCGCGTCTGTGCTGCAGAGCGTGCCGTCGAACTTCGATATCGACCTCTTCGAGCCGATCTTCGCGCAGGCGGTCGAGATCGTCGGCCGGCCCTACGACCGCGGGCCGAGCGGGGCGCCGTATCGCGTGCTCGCCGATCACGTGCGGGCCGTCACGTTCCTGCTCGCCGACGGTGTGTATCCGTCGAACGAAGGCCGCGGCTATGTGCTGCGGCGCATCCTGCGGCGCGGCGTGCGCCATGCGTGGCTGCTGGGCCGCCGCGAACCGACGCTCGCGCCGCTGACGAAGGCCGTGACCGCGGTCATGGGCGACGTCTATCCGGAGCTCGTCTCGAAGGAGCCGCACATCGAGCGCGTGACCCGCGCAGAGGAAGAGCGCTTCCTCGAGACGATCGAGGGCGGGCTCGCGCGGATGGAAGAGCTGCGTCACCAGCCGATCATTTCGGGCGACGACGCGTTCAAGCTGTACGACACCTACGGCTTCCCGCTCGACCTCACGCAGATGCTGGCTGCCGAGCACGGGCACAGCGTCGACGTGGAGGGCTTCGAGCGCGCGTTGGGGCAGCAGCGGCGTCGCTCGCGCGCGGCGCGCGCGGCCGGGAAGGGGGAACCGGGACACGGGACGAGTGCTGCTCGCGGCGAATGGGTCGAACTGAGAAAGAACGGAAAGCAGAAGTGGATCGGCTACGAGACGACGAAGTCCGAGACCGAGCCGATCGCGTTCCGCCAGACCGGCGATCAGCTCGAGCTCATCCTCGAAGAGAATCCGTTCTACGCCGAATCGGGCGGCCAGGTCAGCGATACCGGCGTGGTCAAGGGCGACGGCTGGGAGCTGACGGTCGAAGGCGTCGAGAAGGTCGACGGGAAGAATGCGGTCGTCGGCACCTTCGGCGAGGCGTTCGAGCCGACGCCGGCGCTCGCGCAGGTGAACGAAACGCGGCGTCGCAACATCGAGCGCAATCACACGGCGACCCATCTCGTCCACGCGGCGCTCCGCAAGATCCTCGGCACCCACGTGCGGCAGGCGGGTTCCGTCGTCGCACCGGAGCGACTGCGGTTCGATTTCAGTCACCACGGCCCGATCAAAGGTGATCAGCTCGCCGCGATCGAAGCCGAGGTGAACGCGCACGTGTGGGAAAACATTCCGATCGCGACGCGGCAGGTGGCCTACAAGGACGCGGTCGCGCAAGGCGCGATGGCGCTGTTCGGCGAGAAGTACGGCGACGTGGTGCGCGTCGTGGACGTCCCCGGTGTCTCGCTCGAGCTGTGCGGGGGAACGCACGTCGGCTCGACCGGGCAGATCGCGCTCTTCCGCTTTACCCACGAGACCGGCGCGGCAGCCGGAGTCCGCCGGATCGAAGCACTGACGGGCCCTGGGGCCTACCGCTACATGCTGGACCTGCGCCACCAGCTCGAGCACGCATCCGGGATCTTGAAAGTGCCATCGGAGCATCTCGCCAGGCGGATCGAGGCGATGGTCGAGGAGAATCGGAAGCTCGAGAAGCGCATCGCCGAGCTGCTCCTCGGAGCCGGGAGCGGGGAGCAGGGAGCCGTCGAGCGAATTGGCGACGTCGAGCTCCACGTCAGCGAGTCGGACCTCGATGATCGCAATCAAATCGCCGTGCTCATGGACGGCTTTCGCGCCAAGCATAAGCGCGCTATTTCCGTGTTGTTCACCACGGGGGCCCGCGCCGGGATTCATGTGGCCGTCACCGACGATCTGGTCTCAAAAGGCGTAAAGGCCGGCGATATCGTCAACGCCATTGCCAAAGCGACGGGCGGCAAAGGCGGGGGCCGGCCGCATTTTGCCTCCGCCGGTGTCGGCGATCCCGCGAAACTCGGCGAGGCCCGCGCGCGGACCGCCGAAATCGTCCGAGATTTCGCGCGATGACGCGAGACGACGTGCGCGCGTGGCTGGATGCCCGCCGACCCGTCCCGCCCGGCGCACTGCGTGAGCGACTGGATCGGGCGGTGAATAACCGGCTCCCGGCTCCGGGCTCCCGGCTCCCAGATTATCTCGCCCAGCTTGGCCAGGCGTTGCTTGACACCGTCGCAAGCAGACCGGAGGGCGGACGCGAGCTGGCGCTCGACTTATTGGCGGCCGACGCGTTCGCCACGTATGCCTTCGAAGCCCAGGCGGAGGAAGGATCGTTCGATGAGGCTTGATGGTCAGGGTTTGTTCGTGCTCGTGGATCCCGTGCGGACGACCGAAGCTGACGCCGCGCGGATCGGCCGGGAGGCGAAAGCCGCGGGGGTGCGAGGCCTGCTCATCGGCTCGTCGTTCGACGGCGCGGCGCAGACGCACGTCATCGCGCGGACGCTCCGGCAGAGCGCGCCCGGCGTGCCGCTCGCGCTCTTCCCCGGGTCGGCGATGCAGCTCACCGATCAAGTGGATTTGGTGCTATTCCTGTCGCTCGTCTCGGGCCGCAATCCGCAATACCTGATCGAAGAGCACGTCCGCGCCGTCCCGTACCTGCAACAGCATCCTGTGCCGACGCTCTCCACCGCGTACATCCTGATCGACGGCGGGCGGGTCACGAGCGTCGAATCGGTCAGTCAGACGCGGCCATTGCCCGCGGACAAACCGGAGCTCGTCGCCGCGCACGCCACGGCGGCCCATCTCATCGGGATGCAGGCGATCTACCTGGACGCCGGCAGCGGTGCCGAGCGGGTCGTGGCGCCCGAGCTGATCCGGGCGTGTCGCGTCGCCGTGCCGGGGCGCCCGCTGTTCGTCGGCGGCGGCATCCGCACACCGGCTCAGGCGAAAGCGGCCCGTCAGGCGGGCGCCGATTTCGTCGTGATCGGCACGGTCATCGAAGAGGGGGCCAAGGAAAGCCTCGCGGCGTTCGTCGAGGCGGTGCGGTGAGCGTCGAGAAAATCCGCGCGTCCCTCGGCGGGCTGGCCGGCCTCGCGACCCGCGTGGCGGACGAGCAGGCGGCCGCGATCGCGGCGATCGCCGACCGCTACGAGCAGACGCTGCGCGGTGGGGGGACGCTGTTCTTCGCCGGCAACGGCGGCAGCGCGGCCGATGCGCAGCATCTCGCCACCGAATACGTGGTGCGCTATCAGACGAACCGGCCCGCCATGCGCGCGCTCGCGCTGACCACCGACACGTCGCTCCTGACGGCCTGCGCCAACGACATGGGGTTCGACGAGATCTTCGCCCGGCAAGTCGACGCGCTGGCGGAACCGGGCGACCTGCTGATTCTGCATTCCACGTCCGGGGAAAGCCCGAACGTCATTCGCGCCGCGCAGTCGGCCAAGGCGCGCGGCGTCGCGGTGGTCGCGCTGATCGGCCGCGCGGGCGGCCCGCTCAAGGATCTCGTGGACGCCGCGCTCGTCGTGCCGTCGAATGACACGGCGCGTATTCAGGAGCTCCATCTCGCCA
The DNA here is from genome assembly GCA_035491815.1 of Gemmatimonadales bacterium. Taxonomy (GTDB): domain Bacteria; phylum Gemmatimonadota; class Gemmatimonadetes; order Gemmatimonadales; family GWC2-71-9; genus 20CM-2-65-7. The sequence continues at coordinate 79,176 of DATJKA010000054.1, forward strand.
TCGAGCACATCATCTGCGATATCGTCGAAGACCGGCTGAAGGGATGATCGACCTCTCGGGGAAGCGGGCCTTTGTGACCGGCGGGGGTCGAGGCATCGGACGCGCGACCGCGGTATTGATGCATCGCGCCGGCGCGACCGTCGCGATCGGCTATCGCGCCCGCAAGCCGGCGGCGGAGCCGCACGTCGTCGCCGCCGTGCGCGGCGATCTGGGCACCGTGACGGGCGCCAAGAAGGCCGTCGCGGAGGCGCTGCGCGCCCTCGGCGGCACGCTCGACATTTTGATCGTGAACCACGGCGTCTGGCCCGCCGACAACGTGCCGCTCGCCGAGATGAGCGACGAGCAGTGGGAGGCCACGCGGCGGGCGAATCTCGACGCGGCAATTTATGTCTGCCGCGCGGCGATCCCGAGCATGCCATCCACCGGCGGCACGATCGTGCTCGTGTCGTCCACCGCCGGCCAGCGCGGCGAAGCGTTTCATGCCGACTACGCGGCGACCAAGGGGGCGGTCATCGCGCTTACCAAATCGTTGGCCGTCGAGCTCGCGCCGAAGATCACCGTGAATTGCGTCGCGCCGGGCTGGGTGGACACGGAGATGGCCGCCAAGCCGTATGCGGGCGGTGGGCGGGCGGCGATCGAGCGCACGATTCCGCTGGGCCGCGTCGCCAGTGCGGATGACGTCGCCGGGCCGATCGTGTTTCTGTGCTCGTCGCTGGCGCGTCACATCACGGGCGAAGTGCTGAACGTCAACGGCGGCTCCGTGCTCTGCGGATGACGTTTCCGGCCAAGCTTCCGATCCCTCCTGAAGTCCTCAAAATCGCGAGCAAGCTGGAAGACTCGGGGCATGAGACGTGGTGCGTCGGTGGAGCGATTCGTGACGCCTTGCTGGGCATCGACGACCCCGAGCACGATCCGCTGAAGTCGGAGTTCGATCTCACGACCGCCGCGCCGCCCGCCGAAGTCCAGAAACTGTTCAAGCGGACCGTGCCGGTCGGGATCGAGCACGGGACCGTCGGCGTGCTCGACAAGGACAATCGCCTGTACGAGGTGACGACGTTCCGCAAAGACATCCAGACCGACGGGCGGCACGCCGTCGTCGAGTTTGGCGTCTCGTTGATGGACGATCTCGCGCGGCGCGACTTCACGATCAATGCCATCGCCTATCACCCGCTCCGGCACGAGTGGCGCGATCCGTTTCAGGGCGAGCAGGATCTCGCCAAGCGCGTGATTCGGTCGGTCGGGGATCCGAACTGGCGCTTCCAGGAGGACTACCTGCGGATCCTGCGCGCACTCCGGTTCAGCGCGCGGTTCGGCTTCCGGATCGAGCCGCGCACGCTCGAGGCGGCAAAAGCCAACGCGCAGGGCCTCGCGCAGCTCTCCGCCGAGCGCGTGCGAGAGGAATGGTTCAAGGGGATCCGAACCGCGAAGAAGGTCTCGAAGCTCATCGCGCTGTGGCGCGACATTGGCGCGAGCCGGATTTGGCTGCCGGAGACCGTCGCCGGGAGCCGGGAGCCCGGAGCCGTGGACAAGTTGCCGCGCGATCCCGTGCTCGTCAGCGCGCACCTGGCGAAAGATCCCGCGTCGCTGCTGACTCGGCTCAAGTGCTCCAACAAGGACATCGAACGCGGGCGTGCCATCGGCAAATGGCGGGACCAGTACCCGGACGCGAAGGACGCGGCGGCAGTCCGGCGGTGGCTGGCAGCGGTGGGTGAGTACGTGGATGACCTGATCGCACTGCTCCCGGCTCCCGGCTCTCAGCTCCTGACGGCCATTGCCGCCATCCGCGCCAAACAGCCGCCGCTTGCGATCAAGGACCTCGCGGTGCGCGGCGACGATCTGATCGCGGCCGGCGTGCGCCCGGGCCCCGAAGTGGGCGAGACGCTCGCGCGGCTGCTCGACGAAGTGCTGGAAGACCCCAGCCGTAACAACAAGGAGTATCTGCTCTCGCGTGTCTAAAGCGTTGCTGTACGCGCTCGTGGCAGCCTTTGGCAACGTCCTCGGCGCGCTCGCGGTCACCCGGCGCGCCATCCGCGAGCTGCGGGTCATCGAGCTGCTGGTCGCGTTCGGTGCGGGATTCATGCTGTCGGTGGCCATCGTCGAGCTGCTGCCCGCCGCGCTCGCCCGCAGCGGCGCTCTCGCGCCCGCGCTCGTCCTCGTCGGGTATCTCGCGGTCCATCTGACGCAGCACACCGTGACGCCGCATTTCCATTTCGGTGAAGAAACGCATGCCGTGAGCCCGCTAGCCGGCACCTCGGCGCTCGTGGGGCTGCTCCTGCACACCTTCTTCGACGGCGTCGCGATCGCGAGCGCGTTCCTGGTGCGCGCGGATCTCGGCGTGATGGTGTTCGTGGCGATCTTTCTCCACAAGCTGCCCGAGGGCGTGACGATCTCGAGCCTGATGGTCGCCGGCGGTCGCTCGCCAAGCCGAGCGGTCGGCGCCGGCGCACTGCTCGGGTTCGCGACCCTCGTCGGTGTCGTCTTTACGGAGCACCTGGGGTTTCTGGTGCAGCACGGCCTGGCGATCTCCGCCGGCGTCACCATCTATGTGGCCGCCTCGAACCTGGTTCCGGAATTTCAGGGTAAGAAAGGCTGGCAGCTTCCCGCCGCCTTTTTCTTCGGCGCCCTGGTATTTTTCTTGACCAAGCTCCTGATGGACCGGGTCTCGTGACGGAACCGACGCTGTTTCAAGGATCGACCGAGCCGTTGGCCGCCCGCATGCGGCCGAAGACGCTCGACCAGTTTCTCGGCCAAGAACATCTCCTCGGTCCCGGCAAAGCGCTCGGCGAGCTGATTCGTCGCGGCGACGTCGGCTCATGCATCTTCTGGGGACCGCCCGGATCGGGTAAGACGACGCTCGCCAAGATCATCGCCAACTATACCGACCGTCATTTCGAGCCCTTCTCGGCCGTCACGGAAGGCGTCGCGCGCGTGCGCGAGATCATCAAGGAAGCAGAGGACCGGCTGAAGTATCAGGGGCAGGGAACGATCCTCTTCTGCGATGAGATCCATCGCTTCAACAAGGCGCAGCAAGACGCGTTTCTCCCGTGGGTCGAGAACGGCATCATCACGCTCATCGGAGCCACAACCGAAAACCCGAGCTTCGAGTTGACGGGGGCGCTGCTGTCACGCTGTCGCGTCTTCGTGCTCGAGCCGCTCAGGGATGACGACATCAGGACGGTGATTCATCGAGCGCTGGAGCAAGCGGGAAGGGGGAAGGGGGAAGCCGGAAGGGTCCTGAGCGATGAAGCGATCGAACTGCTTGTCCAGCACGCACAGGGTGACGCACGAAGAGCGTTGAACACGCTCGAAGCGGTACTGAAGCACATTGATGCGCCTTCCGCTTCCCCCTTCGCCCTTCCCGTTTCCCCCGACGTTGTGCGGCAGGTTCTCGAAAAGCCGTTGCCGGTCTACGACAAAGGCGGTGAGCAACACTTCAATCTGATTTCCGCGTTGCACAAAGCGGTGCGGGGATCGGACGTGGACGGCGCGCTCTACTGGCTCGCGCGCATGCTGGCCGGCGGCGAAGACCCGCTGTACATCACGCGTCGCCTCGTGCGGATGGCGATCGAGGACATCGGACTCGCCGATCCGCGCGGCTTGACGATCGCACTCGCCGCCAAAGAGGCCTACCATTTCCTCGGCACACCGGAGGGGGAGCTCGCGTTGGCGGAAGCCACGATCTATCTCGCGAGTGCGCCGAAGTCGAACCGGGCGTACGCCGCGTTTGGCGAGGCGCAGGCGGCCGTCGAGTCACATCCCGCGGAGCCGGTGCCCCTGCACATCCGCAATGCGCCAACGGGATTGATGAAGGACTTGGGATACGGCAAGGGCTACCAGTACGCGTTCGATTCTGAGAACGCCTACATCCCGCAGGAATACTTGCCGGAAAGCCTTCGGGGATCGGTGTGGTACAAGCCCAGTGAGTTCGGCTACGAAAAAACGGTGAAAGAGCGGATGGAATGGTGGCGCGAATTGAAACAGCGAGTTCAGTGACGTAGGTCGCATTCCCGCTGTGAACCGCGAAATCTCGTGACCGCCGCCCGGGTGGGCCGCGGCACGGCCTGAAAGCGTACCCAGTGCGAAACTATCATCGTTTCGCGCTGCCTCAGAGCAAACCCGTCGAAAGACGGCGACGCAGAGCTGCGGGGCTTCACGGAGCGATCCGAAAGCCAGCCGGGCCGCCAGCCGAAGTTGCTCACAACATGACCATCGCTGCTCAGAGCAAAACCGCCGAAAGGCGGTGACGCAGAGCTTCGGGGCTACCGCGGCACACGCCGCCACGCCAGCCGGGCCGCCAGCGTCGACCTTCACGTCGAAGTTGGCGGCCCGCCGTCTTTTTGTTGGGCCGCCAGGAAGGCTCCGATGCGCCGCATATACAGGGTTCTCCTGGCCCTTGGTGTGTTCACCGCCGGCTGTCATCTGGAACCACGGAAGCCGCTCGGCCCACAAAACGACGTTCGGCAGGTTGTCGTTTTGCCGGATACCGTCACGCTCGATCCGCTCGGCGTGTTGAACTTCGGCGTGTACGGTCTGACGGCGACGGGGGACAGCGTTCCGGTTGATGTGCAGTGGACCAGCTCGGCCGGATCGATTACGCCAAGCGGCCAGTTCATCGCTGACTCATCGGAAAGTGATGTCGACGTGACGGCCACGTTGAGCGGTGGCGCGGTCGTCGGCAGCGCCAGGGTGCGCAAGCACAAGATCATCGAGATCATCGTCCGACCCCACCTGCTCAGCCTGCTTCCGGGCCAGCTGCAGCAGTTCACCACGCTCGGCGTTCGCGACAACGGCGACACCGTTCTCGTCTCGCCCTCCTACACGGTCGCTCCCGCCGCGGGATCGAGCGGGACGGGAGGGACGGTCACCGCGAGCGGCTTGTTTACGGCCGGTGCGACGGCGGGGAACTATCTCGTGATCGCCGCGCGGCAACAGCTGGCGGACACAGCATGGGTCACCATCGCCAACGCGGCGGTGGCGTCGGTCAGCGTCTCGCCCGCGGCGTCTAACCTGTTCGTGGGGACGAGCACCCAACTGACCGCGACCCTCCGCGACGCATCCGGCAATATCCTCACTGCACGCTCCATCACCTGGACGAGCAGCGCGCCAAGTGTGGCATCGGTCTCGGTCAGCGGCATGGTCACCGCGCTCGCGCCCGGTTCGGCGACGATCACGGCCACCAGTGAAGGGCAGAGCGGCAGTGCGACGATCACGGTCACAGTGGTGCCCGTGGCGGCGGTGACGGTCGCTCCGTCCCCAGACAGCCTCACCGCCGGTGCGACGGTTCAGCTGACCGCGACGACGAAAGACTCCGCGAACAACGTGCTGAGCGGTCGCATAGTCACCTGGTCCAGCAGTGCGGCGGGCGTGGCGACCGTGTCGGCCACCGGTCTGGTCACGGCGGTCGGCGCGGGCAGCGCGACGATCACCGCCACCAGTGAAGGCAAGAACGGCACGGCGACGATCACGGTGACGGTCCCGGTCGTGCCCGTGGCGACCGTGACGGTTTCGCCGGCCACCAAGACGCTGCGCATCGGCACGACCGTCCAGCTGGCGGCGACGACGAAAGACTCGGCGGGCACGGTGCTGACGGGCCGGGCGATCACCTGGACGAGCAATGCAACCGGCGTCGCGACCGTCTCGGCGAGCGGTCTGGTCACCGCCGTGGCGGCGGGGTCTGCGACCATCACCGCGACCAGCGAAGGCAAGAGTGGAACGTCGGCAATCACGGTGACGGTCGTGCCGGTGGCGACGGTGACGGTGTCGCCGGCGACTGGGACACTGAACATCGGAGCGACGCTCCAGCTGACGGCGGTGACCAAGGACTCGGCGGGCAACGTGTTGACGGGCCGAGTGGTGACCTGGTCGAGCAGTGCGACGGGACTCGCGACGGTGTCGTCGGCCGGGCTGGTGACCAGCCTGGCGGCGGGGTCCGTGACGATTACCGCCACGAGTGAGGGCAAGAGCGGTTCATCGGCCATCACGGTGAGTGCTACGACGCAGGGGCACTCGGGTCGCTTCGTGAGCCCGGCCGGTTCCAGCAGCGGCGACGGCACGATGGCGAAGCCGTGGGACCTCGCCACCGCACTTTCCGGTGCGGGCGGCAAGATCCTGCCGGGTGACACTGTCTGGCTGCGCGGCGGGACGTACAACGGTTCGTTCACTTCGAGTCTGCGTGGTACCGCCGCCGCGCCGATCGTCGTCCGGCAATATCCGGGCGAGCGCGCGACGCTCGACGGCACCAGCTCGACGTCCATCACGCTCAATGTGGATGGCCAGTGGACGATTTATTGGGGCTTCGAGATCAAGAACACCATCACCACGCGGTTCAGCTCGGGGCTGGCCGCGCGGCCGTCGGGTGTCTACGTGCGCAATGCGACCAACGTCAAACTCGTGAACCTGATCATTCACGACACGGGGCACGGCACCTACATCGAGAACACCGCGCACTCGATCGAGATCTACGGCTGGATCGTCTACAACGGCGGCAATGACAACCCGTCGCGCTCGGACGGTCACGGGATCTACGTGCGCAACGACGGCACGACGCAGAAGGTGATCGCCGACAACATCGTCTTCAATCAGTTCGGCTTCGGCATCCATTCCTACGCCGAGAGCGGCGACCTGTTGAAGAACATCAAGTTCGAGGGCAACGTCCTGTTCAACAACAGCTCGTTGTCGAGCTTCGTTGGCCCCAACATGATTCTGGGCGGCGAGACGGTCGCCGACAACGACACGATCCGCAACAACTTCTACTACTTCTCGCCGGGCCGCGGCGCGCGCAACCTGCGTCTGGGCTACACGACGCAGCAGAATGCGTCGGCCGACGTCGAAGGGAACTACATCGTCGGCGGCACCACGGAAGCCATCGACGTCACGCTGTGGTCGAATTTGCGGTTCTGGAACAACACGCTCGTCGAAACGGGCCGAGTCTTGGCGTTTGCCGACGCGAACACCGCCGCGTACGACTGGAACGGCAACACGCACTATCGCGATACCACGGCGAAGGCGTGGGGCTTCGGCGGAACCGACTACAAGTTCACCACCTGGCAGCAATCGACTGGCCTCGGCGCCGGCGACCGTGTGCCGAGTGCGACGCCATCCGCGCCGGCGGTGTTCGTGCGTCCGAACAAGTACGAGCCGGGACGCGCCAACGTCATCGTGTACAACTGGGGACGCCAGTCGTCGGTGTCCGCTGACTTGTCGAACGTCCTCGCGCCGGGTCAGCGGTTCGAGATCCGCAACGTGCAGGATTTGTGGGGCACGGCGGTCGTCTCGGGTACGTACGGCGGCGGGTCCGTGACGATTCCGATGGGCGGCGTCGCGCCGCCTCAGCCGGTTGGCGGGAGCACGACGGCGCCGGTGCAAACGGGGCCTGATTTCGACGTGTTTGTCGTCTTCCCGCTACCGTAAAAAGACGCGAAAGTCCCTCGTATCGTTCGTGTTACAACTCCGGCCCGCGACGCTAACGTCAGCGCTCGCGGGCCGATTGTAGTTTTCCACGTGCTTTCCTAAGCTACGATGTGACAGCATCTTAGCTGCATGATTCGTTACGCATTTGTGGACAACTCCGGCACGGTACTTGACCCCCCGTATGGAGTCCTTTCCCTCGGGGTCTGCTTGGGCCGTTTTTCGCGTCAGTTCGATCCGATTCGCTCACTGAGCGTCGTCGGCTTGCTCACGCTCTTTTCGCAGCTCACCTGTGGCGGTGACACGGTGTCGAGTGTCTCGCCGCCACCGCACATCACGACTGCCGTCGATTCCTCGCAGACCGGACCGTTCGAGATCCTGGTCGGCGCGGGCAACGTGGCGCGCTGCGACAAGACCAATGACGAAGCCACCGCCGCCTTGCTCGACAACATCCCGGGCACGGTGTTCATGGCGGGCGACGGCGCGTATGCGACGACGGGCGTGCTCCCCGATTACGTGAACTGCTACGGTCCTTCGTGGGGTCGGCACAAGACGCGGACCCTGCCGACGCTGGGATCGCTGGATTCGTGGTCGCCGGGCAACGCGACGTACTGGGATTACTGGGGCACACAGGCGGGCGTCCGCGGCAAGGGTTGGTACAGCACCGACATCGGGTTCTGGCACGTCGTCGTGCTGAACAGCAACCTCTCGCTCACGGCCGGCTCGGAGCAGGAGCAGTGGCTGCGTAACGACCTCGCGAACAGCACCAAGCGCTGCACCGTCGCGATCTTCCACCATCCGCGGTTTTCCTCAGCCAACGGCGTCTACGACGGCGTACGCGGCGCGTGGGACGCACTCTACGACACGCGCGCCGAGATCATTCTCAACTCGCACTACGGAACGTATGAGCGGTTCGCGCCGCAGCGGCCGGACGGCACGCGCGACGACACCGCCGGCGTGCGCGAGTTTGTCGTCGGCCTGGGCGGCATCTCGACGAACGGCTTCGGGACGATTCTTCCGAACAGCGAAATCCGCGATAACGCGACGTATGGCGTGCTGCAGCTGCGCTTGTACGAAACGTCGTATGCCTGGGACTACATTCCGATCGCGGGCAAGACGTTCCGGGACTCGGGCACCGGCCCGTGCCGCGGTCCCGCGCCGGGGGTCAACCAGCCACCCGTGTCGAATCCCGGCGGCCCGTACACCTCCGAGGCCACGGTCGCGTTCAACGGGTCGGGCTCGTCCGATCCGGACAACAACCTGCCGCTGACCTACGCCTGGGATTTCGGCGACGGTACGACCGGCAGCGGCGCCACGCCCAGCCATACGTACGGCGCGAACGGCTCGTACACGGCCACGCTCACCGTCACCGACTCCAAAGGTCTGGCCGGCACCCCGATGACCGCGCCGGTCACGATCGGCAATCTGCCGCCCGTCGTGAACGCGGGTCCGGATGCGACGGTCTTCCCGGCGCAGACGTATCAGTTGAACGTCACATGGAGCGATCCCGGCGGTGCGAGCGATGCGCCCTGGAGCTACACGATCAATTGGGGCGACGGCTCGAACGAGGGCGGCAGCAAGAGCGATCAGAGCGCGATCACCGGCGGTCACCTGTATGCGACCTCCGGCGTGTACACGGTGCACGTGAGCGTCACGGATAAGGATGGAGCGACCGGCAGCGACGACGTCGTCGTCACGTCGAGCACCAGCGCCATTCTCGTCGGCGCCGCCAACATCTCCGCCTGCTACAATGACAACGACGAAGCGACGGCGAAGCTGTTGGACGTGATCCCCGGACAAGTAATCACGCTCGGCGACAACGCCTTCCCCGACGGCGCGATCACCGATTACACGAACTGCTACGATCCGACGTGGGGCCGGCACAAGCTCCGGACGCGGCCGGTCGTCGGCAATCACGAATACCAGACCGCGAACGCCGCCGGCTACTACCAGTATTTCGGCACCGCTGCTGGTGAGACTGGCAAGGGCTGGTATACCTACACGCTCGGCGCCTGGCGGATCATCGTATTGAACGACCAGGTGCCGTTCGACGTCGGCTCGGAGCAGTACAACTGGCTGGGCAGCGTCCTGAGCTCGATGACGGAGCAGTGCACGATCGCGATGTGGCACATTCCGCTCATGCTCTCGTCGAACACGGCGAACTACACCGACAACCCGACGCGCAAAGTGCTCTGGGACCGGCTGTACGAAGCCGGCGTGGACGTCATTCTCAATGGTCACCAGCACCAGTACGAGCGCTTCGCGCCGGCGACGCCGGCCGAAGTCGCCGACAACACCTACGGCATCCGGCAGATCGACGTGGGGACGGGCGGCGAAAGCATCGCGCTGCCGACCGTGTCGATCCACCCGCTGAGCGAGGTGCGGGCCGCGCCGTACGGCGTGCTGAAGATGACGCTGAACCAGAACGACTACTCGTGGCAATTCATTCCGATCGCCGGGCAGACGTTCACGGACTCCGGTAGCACGCCGTGCCACGGCAAGCCGAACGTGTCGAACCAGCCGCCGACGGCGCGGCCGGGCGGCCCGTACACGTCCGAAGGCGCGGTCACGTTCGACGGCAGCGCCTCGACCGACCCGGAGAACCAGCTGCCGCTGACCTACAGCTGGAACTTCGGCGACGGCACGACGGGCAACGGCGTCAACCCGACGCACACCTACGCGACGGACGGGACGTACACCGTCACGCTGACGGTTACGGACAACCTCGGCGCCCCGAGCACGCCCGCCACCACGACGGCGACGGTGGGCAACATTCCGCCGACGGTCAACGCGGGCAGCGGCGGCTCGATCCCGGTCGGCGCGTCGTTCGCCGAGTCGGCGAGCTTCACCGATCCGAACCCGAACGACTTCCCGTGGACGTACACGATTCAGTGGGGCGATGGCTCCAGCGAGTCGAGCACCAAGTCGGACATGAGCGCGATCACCGGCAGCCACATCTATGCGGCCGAAGGCAGCTACACGATCCGCGTCAGCGTGACCGACAAGGACGGGGGCACCGGCTCGGCGACGCGCGCGATCACGGCGACGGCGCCGGTGGTGCTCGCGACGGGCGACATCGCCGACTGCACTCGCACCGGCGACGACCAGACCGGACAGCTGCTCGATACCCAGGTGGGCACGATCTTCGTGCTCGGCGACAACGCGTATCCCGACGGCACGATCGACAACTACAACCAGTGTTTCGGGCCGGCGTGGGGACGCCATAAGCCGCGCATCCATCCCACGTCGGGCAATCACGACTACAACACCCCGGGCGGCGCCGGTTATTACCAGTACTTCGGCGCGGCGGCGGGCGATCCGTCGCAGGGCTACTACTCGTTCACGCTCGGCAGCTGGTTCATTCTGGCGCTGAACAGCCAGATCGACATGTTCGCGGGCTCGCCGCAGGAGCAGTGGCTGCGCCAGCAGCTCGCGACGCATTCGAACCAGTGCGTGCTCGCCTATTGGCACTACCCGCGCTGGTCCACGGTGCTCGATCGCGCCACGCTCGACGCCGTGAAGCCGCTGTGGAATGCGCTGTACGAGTACGGCGCCGACGTCATCCTCAACGGCCACGATCATGCCTACCAGCGCTGGATGCCGCAGACGCCGGACGGCGTGGTCGACAATTCGTTTGGCATCACGCAGTTCGCGGTGGGCACGGGCGGCGGCGAAGGGCTCTATCAGTTCGGACCCACGCAGCCGAACCTCGTGGTCCGCGACAACGCGACCTTCGGCGTGATCAAGTTCACGCTCAGAAATGGCGGCTACGACTGGCAGTTCCTGCCGGTGCCCGGTGGCACGTTCACCGATGCCGGCAGTGCCTCCTGCCATCCGGCGCCGCCGACCACCAACCTGCCGCCGCAGGCGAATCCCGGCGGTCCCTATACCGCCGAGAACACCGTGGCGTTCAATGGGTCAGGGTCGAGCGATCCGGACAACAACGT
>DATJKA010000055.1:0-4386 GCA_035491815.1 Gemmatimonadales bacterium
CGCATGAACTACTCAACGCAGAGACGCAGAGGCGCAAAGGCCCGAGCGGCACGAGAGCACTCGACCCCACGAGCCCGGACGAATCTTTCTTGGGCACTGCCGCTCGGGACGCTTCCCGTGGCATCCCGAGCGGCATTCCCAAAAAATCCCGGCTCGTTGGGGCTTCGACGTTCTCGTCGCCGCTGCGCCTCCGCGCCTCCGCGCCTCCGCGCCTCCGCGCCTCCGCGTTGAGTAGTTGAAGCAGTACCTCTGCGCCCTCCGCGCCCTCCGCGCCTCTGCGTTGAGTAGTTGCCGTTGCAGTTGTAGTTGCCCCCGCGGCGCTACGGTTTCTTCGGATTCTCCGGCATGACCCCACCGGCTTGCACTGGCGCGGGGGCGAGCTGGTCGCGGCCCTTGGCGAGATATGGAATGCCGTGCACCATCCAGTCCGGCGCCGGGGCGCCTTTGAGCTTGTTGTCGAAGAATTGCTGCATCTTCATCGCGATGTCCTTCTGGTTCGCGCGGCCGGATGGATTGTGCACGTCGTTGTTGTAGTCGATCAGATAGACTTCCTTGTCGAGCCGGCGCAGGCCGACGAACAGCTCGATGCCTTGATACCACGGCACGGCGTCGTCCATGTCGTTGCTCATGATGAAGAGCGGCGTCGTGACGTTCCGCAGCCAGAAGAGCGGCGAGTTCGCGATGTACAACTGCGGCGCATCGACGAGCGGCTTGCCGATCCGGCTCTGGCCCGACTCGTACTGGCCCGCACGGGAGATGCCGGTGCCCCAGCGGATGCCGCCGTATGCGCTCGTCATGTTCGCGACCGGCGCACCGGCCATCGCGGCGGCGAACATGTGCGTTTGCGTGATCAGGAACGCCGTCTGGTAGCCGCCCCACGACTGGCCCTGCAATCCGAGGTGCTTCTCGTCGACATAGCCGCGTTGCAGGAGCATCTGCACGCCGGGCACGATCGACTTGTACGCGCTCGGTCCGGGATACCCGTCCTCGTACACGATGTCCGGCTCGAACACGAGATAGCCGTTTGAAGCGTAGTGCGTCGGATTGATCACGTTGCGGCCGTTGGGCGGAACGTACTGGTGCACGTTCGTCGAGAGAATCTCGTAGAAGTACGAGATCATCGGATACTTTTTGGTGGAATCGAAGTTCTCCGGCTTGAAGAGAATCCCCTTGAGTGGCTTGCCGTCGGCGTTGGTCCAGCGCACGAGCTCCGCCGTCCCCCAGTTGTAGTCCTTCTGCTGCGGGTTGGCATCGGAGATCTTCGTGAGCTGCGCCAGCGAAGGGCCGACCCACAGATTCGGGAACTCGACGAACGTGCTGCGCGTGAGCATCCACTCGTCCGCCTTCGCCGCCTTGACGGGTGTGCCGAACGCAACGTCGGCCATGACGACCCGCTCCGGCGCCTTTTTCACACCGAGCTGGTCGCGATAGAAGCCGCTCGCCATCGTCTCGGTATTCAGTGCGTGCAGCAGCAGGGGCTCCGCGGGATCGATCACGCCGCGATCGTCGCTGTTTGCCCCCGCGGCACCGCCCCGGCCCCCGCGCCCACCGCCACGCCCGCCCCGGCCAGCCTCGGCGAGCCGGAATTGAATCCCGTTGCGCCGACCGATGGAATCGGTCACGACCACAGGCGGCTTCACACCCGCCGGATCGAGCTCCCAGATGTCGTAATGATCGTACAGCAGCACGGACTTGTCGCCCTTCGTCCAGCCAGCCAGGCCCCACGCCGGCGGCTCGGCGGGATGGTCGTCCGTCTCGTTCTCGAAGTGGACGTCCTTGGCCGCGGCGCCGATGTCCGCGAGCTTTCCCGTCGTCGTGTTGTAGGTGTACCAGTGCCGCTTGTCGTAGAATGCGACGTATTTCGCGTCGGGCGAGAGCTGCGCGTTGCCGTCGATCTTTTCGCGGATCAGCTTGCGCGTGCCGGTGGCGGCGTCGATCACGTACACGTCCGAGCCGCCGTCGCCCCACATCTGTTCGATCATGTACCGCTCGCGCGAGTTGGCCACGGCGATCCGCGCGTCGTCCGACAGTGTCACCGTGGGGATCGAGTCGTCGGCGAGCTGCACGACCCGCCTCGTCGCCGGAAAGTAGACCGCGGCGAACGACTTGTTGCGGTCGCGCGCGGCGTTGATCCGTTGCGTCGGTTGAAGCACTGGATCCTTGTAGTGCCACAGGTCGTACACCGCCTTGCCGACCAGCGAATCGGCCGGAACCGAATCAAGCGCGGGCGGCGCGATGTTGAATGTGATCGCGTTGCCGTTCCGGGAAAATCCGACCGGCGCGCCATCGGCGATGCGCAGCCCCGCCGGCACCTGAGTCGGAGTCACGATGGCCTGTGCCGGTCCGCCTTTGACCGAGGCCGCGTACAACGTGAACCGCGCCTCACGTCCGCGGCCGATCTCGTCACGGTTGGCCAGGAATACCAGTTGCGCCCCCGCCTGGTCGAACGCGATGGCCTTGTAGTCGCCGCGCCCGTTCAGCAGCGTGGTCGTGGTACCCGATGAGAGATTTCTCAAATACGCCCCGTCCCGCGACGAATCACGAGACACGACGGTGTACGCGACGCTTCGCGCGCTGTCGTCGAACGCGTAGCTGAGGACGTCGCTCAACCGCTCTTCCGCGCCGGTCGCGAGATTGCGCAGCGCGAGCGGCGATCCGAACTGCCGCCGCGATCCCGCCGCGCCGCCGCGGCCACGTCCGGCACGGCCGCCGGCAGCGCCTCGAGCCGTCGAGTCCGCGCTGCCGCTGTCCGGCTCCGCCACGTATGCGACCCAGCCGCCGCTCTCGCGCGGCAGTCGGAACGACCGCACGCCCGCGATCGAGGTGACCTTCCCGTCGGCGAGGCTCACGATCGCGAGCGACTGCCGATTCGCCGTTGACGCACCACGCCCCCGCCCCGCCCGCTCGACTTCGTCCTGCGGCTGCTGCGCCATGACCAGCACGTATTTGTTGTCGGCAGTGATCTGCGCGGGTGTGGCGGTCGCGGTGATCGGGTCGCCTTCGCCGGTGCCGCCGGCCGGGCCTCGCAAACCACCCGGGACGTTGTTCGGCCGACCGATGAATCCGCGCGGGACGTGATACTCGGTCGGACCGGTGGTCGAGCGAATCACCAGCTCACCATCGCCGACCTGCGGCTGCAGCGTGTACACGGCCCACTTGCCGTCACTCGACAGCGCCGGGGCGACGATCGACTTCCATTTGTCCCAGTCAGCCTGGGTGAGAACCTTTTTCGGACCTTGGGCACCGAGCGGCGCCGCGACGGCGACGAGCAGCGTGATGCCGAGCCGTTTCATGTGCATGGAGACGTCTTTGGTTTGAGAGCGGACGCGCCGCGTGGCGCGGCACGTCGGATGTAGAAGTACGAAGCCGCCGGACACGCCGTTGGACCCCGTGCCGCTGGGGACTAGAACGTGATCCGAACGAGCGGGTACGCGCCGGGTCGACGCTGGATCAGTCCGACGAGGCAAGCCGTCGTGACACGCAGTTGCAGGCGAGACTGCTGTTCCGCCGTCGCTGAGCGCTGCCTGGCCGTGACGGGCATTTCCGAGAGCCGCATGCGCGGCGCATGGAGCGGATTCGCGATCCCCAGCGCGGCGGAAAAACCCAGCGTGGCACCGGCGGCCGCGGCGCCAAAGACCAGGGTATTGTCGTCCGACCGGGCGAGCACTGGAATCGCAAGCCCGATCAAGCCGCCCGCGATCGCGCCGACGGTGCCGATGTTCGCCTCCGAGGTTGTCAGGTCGAAGGGTCGCGCGATCACGAGGTCACCGAGCAGGGCACCGGCCGCATAGGTAGAGCCGAGCGCGATCCCAAGCTCCCGCGCCCGCGCGTCCTTGTGCGTGACCGCCGCGCCGTACAGTGTGCCGATGAGGGCGGTGGTTTGCAGCGCATTCACGTCCCCGGCCGTCACGCGGTATTTCGCGTGACGCGGATACGACACGCCGAGTGGAAATCCGACAGCTTCGCTCGCCGCCGCGAAACCAGCCGCCGCGCGAATTCCGGCGCCAGCCGCGCTCGACGCCGCCCACGTCGCGGCCGCGACGGTTTCCATGCCGGCCATCGCTCCCTGCGCCTCGGCGTCAGTCATACCGCGGCCGAGCGAGGCTCCGGCGACTGTACCGACAATCGCCGACCCAAGCGCCACCGCGCGCACGCCCTTGTCGGAATTTCCGGTCGCGGCGTATCCCGCGCCCCACCCGGCCAGCCCCGTCGCCACCCCGAGATTGACCGCGAGGTCGCTTTGCGCCCCCGTGATCCGCTCCGACCGCGCCGCGCTGTACGAGATGAAGAACGTGCCGCCCGTCACGGCGAGATAGAGCGCGCCCGCGCCGCTCGGAGTCGAAGCCAGCGACGCAGCCACGGGCGCGTAGACGAGGCCCGAGAGGA
>DATJKA010000056.1:0-3586 GCA_035491815.1 Gemmatimonadales bacterium
CCGGTTTCATCGCGCGGGGTCTAGTGGCCTGCAGGTGCCGGCGACGCCGTTGTCGCGCGATGCGCGCACCATGCACACGCGCAAAATCCCGCACAAGGGGGCTGTGGAAAGTCGGGAATCGCTGAAGCGGTTCAATGCTCGATCTCGTCACCCCCGCGAAGGCGGGGGTCCAGAGCCGACACTCGGAGTCCAACGGCCCCCGGATGCCCGCTCCCCGCCTGCGCGGGGACAGGCTTCGCGGGCATGACGACAAGAGCAGAAACTCGCCATGGTCGGCCCGCCGCGCAAAGCGCGGCTCTTCATCTACGAATCGGGCGGGGTGCAACCCGCCCGAGGTCCGACCATGACGGGAACAACAACTCGTGGATGCTCGCTCCCGCTTGCGCGGGAGTAACGAAAAGAAAAAGCGCGGAGAGAAAAGAGAGTGCTAGCGCCCGATGTGCTTCTTCAGCGCGGCGACAACGTCGGCGAACATCGCGTCGGTGAGGCGGCCAGTGTTGGTGTTGAGACGCGAGCAGTGATAGCTGTCGACGAGCAGGCGGCCCTGGCCGAGATCGTGCTGCGCGCCGTGGCCGAACTTATGGGCGCTGCGCTTCAAGCCGAAGGTGTCGAGCACCGCGTTGTGGGCGATCTGGCCGAGCGCCAATATGCCCTTGAGCTTCGGCATGGCGGTGACCTCGGAGGCGAGGAAGCGGCCGCAATCCTTGATCTCCGCGGGCAGGGGGCGATTGCCCGGCGGCGCGCAGCGCACCGCGTTGGTGATGCGGCAGCCGACCAGCGCGAGCCCGTCGTCGGGACGCTCGCCGTAGGTGCCGGACGCGAAGCCGTACTTCGACAGCGTGCCGTAGAGGAGCTTGCCGGCGTAGTCGCCGGTGAACGGGCGGCCGGTGCGATTGGCGCCCATGCGACCGGGAGCGAGGCCGACGACGAGCAGGCTCGCGTCGAGCGCGCCGAACGACGGCACCGGTGCGTTGTGCCAGTCGGGCTGCTGCTTGCGGTTTTCGTCACGATAGGAGACGAGGCGCGGGCACAAGGTGCATCCGCGCTTCGGCTCCGAGAGCGGCGTCGTCACGATGTCGACGTCAGAGTGTGCGGCCGGCGGGAGCGACCTCGGCGGGACGCGCGTGCACCGGGTGCGGATGCGGGGCGTGAGCGCGGGCGATGCTGGTGGCGAGATCCTGCAGCTCGATGAAGGTGTCGGCCTGGCGGCGCAGCTCGTCGGCGATCATCGGCGGCGACGAGCGCATCGTCGAGACGACGCTGACGCGTACGCCGCGGCGCTGGATCGCCTCGACGAGGCAGCGGAAGTCGCCGTCGCCGGAGAACAGCACGACGTGATCGAGGCGCTCGGCGAGCTCCATCATGTCGATGGCGATCTCGATGTCCATGTTGCCGCGGACCTTACGGCGGCCCATCGCGTCGGTGTATTCCTTGGCGGGCTTCGTCACCACCGCGTAGCCGTTGTAGTCGAGCCAGTCGACGAGCGGACGGAGCGGGGAGTACTCCTGATCTTCGAGCAACGCCGTATAGTAGAAGGCGCGCACGAGCTGGCCCTGCTTCGCGAAATGTTCGAGGAGCTTGCGGAAGTCGATGTCGAAGCCGAGTGCCTTGGTCGAAGAATAAAGATTTGCGCCGTCGATGAAGAGAGCGGTCCGCTCCTGCGGATAGAATATCGGCATCGTAATCTCCGGTTGTGAATCAGATGACGGTACGCACGAAATGAAAATGTGGGCCAACGGTGGACCAACGCGGGGCGTCGTTGATGCGACGGCATATAGCGTCGATCAGTCTCAAACCTTACTAGCTTGGGCCCCTTGAACCGGCAAGGAAAACAACTGTGATCTTAATTGGACTGGGCGCCAATCTGCCATCGTCCGCGGGACCTCCGGAGAGCACGATACTCGCCGCGCTCGCGGCGCTCGAGTCGCACGACGTTCACATCGTCGCACGCTCGCGACTCTACGTCAGCGAGCCGGTCCCGCCATCGGACCAGCCGTTGTTCGTCAACGCCGTGGCGATCGTCACGACGACTCTCACGCCCGAGCGATTGCTCGCGCGCCTGCACGAGATCGAAGCGTCGTTCGGACGGGTGCGGCGCGAGCGCAACGAGGCGCGCACGCTCGATCTCGACCTGCTGGATTTCAATGCCTTGGTGCGCGACAGCGGTGTTGCGCCGGTGCTGCCCCACCCGCGTCTCGACCGGCGCGCGTTCGTGCTGGCGCCGCTCGCCGACATCGCGCCCGAGTGGCACCACCCGGTTTCGGGGCGCGACGCGGCGGAGCTGCTCGCCGGACTGCCCGATCCCGACCGGGCCGGGGCACGTCCGATGACGTCGAACGAAGCGTGAGCTAAGTCCCCGTAAGTCCATGATAATTCTCCGGAAAGCTTGCATATGAAAGCTTCCCGGCCTATATAAACCTGATCCCGTAAACGTTTGCCGCTGCGCGCATTGTTCGCCGCGCACGAAAAGGACGGCCATGGCCCGTATTACCGTCGAGGATTGCGTCACCCAGGTTACCAACCGCTTCGACCTGGTTCTGTATTCCGCCCAGCGCGCCCGCCAGATCTCGGCCGGCGCGCCGCTTCTCGTCGAGCGCGACAACGACAAGAACCCGGTCGTCAGCCTACGCGAGATCGCCGAGCAGCACGTCACGCCGGAGAACCTCCGCGAGGCCATCATCACCGGCCTCCAGAAGCACGTTGAGCGCGACGAGCCGGCGGAGGAAGAGATCGACATCACCACCGCCGCGCAGGAAGGCCTGATGGCCGCCGCGTCCGGTCAGCGCCTGGTCGAGCAGGAGATTGCCGACGAGATGCTGACCGTCGGCGAGGAAGACGTCGAGCCCGGCGCCGGCGAGTCGGGTCTGTCGGTCAACGAGGAACCGTCCTCGCCCGAGGAGTAAACCGGGTGCCACGCCGGCCGTCGCCCGTCGCGCGACGTGAGCGTATCGCCGGCGGCGGCTGCCTCCGGCGAGGCGGCCGGAAGGAATGCGTGGCGCGATGATCCGTCAGTTCGAACTCGTTGAGCGCGTGAAGGCCTACGATCCCGAGGCCGACGAAGACGCGCTCAACCGCGCCTACGTGTTCTCGATGAAGGCGCACGGCCTGCAGAAGCGGGCGTCGGGCGATCCCTACTTCTCCCATCCGCTCGAGGTCGCCGGTGTGCTCACCGGCATGAAGCTCGACACCGCGACCATCGTCACCGCGCTGCTCCACGACACGGTGGAGGACACGCTGGCGACGGTCGAGGAGATCGAGAAGCTGTTCGGGCCCGAAATCGCGTCGCTGGTCGACGGCGTCACCAAGCTCTCCAAGATCGAGCTCCAGTCCGACCAGACCAAGCAGGCGGAGAACTTCCGCAAGTTCCTGCTGGCGATGTCGCGCGACATCCGCGTGCTGCTGGTCAAGCTCGCCGACCGCCTTCACAACATGCGCACGCTTCGCTACCTCAAAGATCCGGAGAAGCGCCGCGCCATCGCCCGCGAGACGATGGAGATCTACGCGCCGCTCGCCGAGCGCATCGGCATCAACGACATCAAGAACGAGCTCGAGGACCTGGCATTCGCCGAGCTCCATCCTGAGGCGC
>DATJKA010000057.1:0-50942 GCA_035491815.1 Gemmatimonadales bacterium
GGCGAGCTGGCGTGGGACGACGCGGTGCATGGACGCATCAGCTTCAAAGGTGAGGACATCCGCGATTTCGTGATTTTGCGGGCCGACCGATCGCCCCTCTACAACTTTGCCGTGGTCATCGACGACATCGACATGCACATCACGCATGTCATTCGGGGCGACGATCACATCTCCAACACGCCGAAACAGCTGGCCGTGTACCGGGCTTTGGGTCAAATGACCCCAATTTTTGGTCACGTGCCAATGATTCACGGGAACGACGGAAAAAAACTCTCCAAACGCCACGGCGCGACGGCGGTCGGCGACTATCAGCACCTGGGGATTCTCCCAGAGGCGATGCGCAACTTCCTCGCGCTACTTGGCTGGAGTCCCGGCGGCGATCGCGAGATCTTGAATAAGGAGGAATTGCGGAACCTCTTTACGCTTGAGGGGATTCTCAAGAAGCCTGCCGTATTCGATACAACGAAACTCGAGTGGATGAACGGTCAGTACCTCTCGGCAAAATCCGCCGATGAGCTCTATCCGCTCGTGCAGCCGGAGCTGGCGAAGCTCGGTGTCGACGGAAACAAGGAAGCCGTGATTAAGGCGACTCAGGTCGTGAAGACGCGGTCGCGCACGACGCTCGACGTGGCACGCCAGGTGGCTGTGCGGCTCGACGCGAAGTTCGTGCAGCTCGACGAGAAGGCGCAAACAGAGATCGCGAAGGACAAGACGGGTTATCACGCGTCGCTCGCGGCGAGCGTCATCGCGCTGAAGAATGCGGCGGACTGGACGCCCGAGAGTCTCGAGAAGGTACTGCGCGCGTTGGCAGAGGAGCGCAACGTGGCGGCCGGCAAGATCTTTCAGCCGATTCGCATCGCGCTCACGGGAGGTACCGTGTCGGAACCGGTGAACGAATTGCTGTCGGTCGTCGGTAAAGAGGCGGCACTGCGCCGCCTCGAGGCTGCGTCACTCGCATGAGGAGGCTCGCTTGCGCCTGTTTGGTCAGATCGCAGTGTCCGTCACCTGCGCCCTTGCCCTCTGTATTGGAGTCGCTGATGTAGCCTCGTCCCAGTCCGTGCTCGACCGCTCGCCCAACCTTTCGGGCGGCTGGCTCGGCGCGCCGGGGACGCTGCAGTTCAACTTCGTGCACCGATTCGGAGTGGGCGACGCCCCGCTTCGAAAGGTCACGAATTCGCCGACGTTCCTCCTCAGCTATCAGCTTCCCCTCCCATTGCTCATCGGTTTCAACTACGCCACCTCCTCCGACATCGCCGCCGCCTTCCCGAACGAATGGGAAGGATTTGCGCGCTACGGCACGCGCGGCGTTGCGCTCGAGGCGGCGTACAATCAGGCGGCGGGGAGCTTCGACGCCGAGCTGACCGGGACGCGGACGGTCGGTCGCCTGCGGCTGATCGCCGTCGGCAGGCTGTTGTCCCACGGCTATCACAGCGACACGGCGCGCTACGCCGTCGGCGGCGGCGCGACGTTGCGCCTCAGCCGGTGGTTCGCACTCGCGGGCGACGCGACCACGTTGCTCGATCGGCGTCCCGCCGAAAAACTCGCCTGGGGCGCGGGCCTGCAGATCGCGATTCCCTACTCGCCGCACACACTGTCGCTGCAAGTCACGAACACCAACACCGCAACCCTGCAAGGCGAGTCGCGCGGCATCGATCGTGTGCGCGGGGGATTCGAGTTCACGATCCCGTTCACGCTTTCACGGTACTTCGGAAAGAGGGCGGCGAGCAAAGCGGCGGCGAACAACGGCGGCGCCGAAGAGGCGTCAACAAGCGCTGAAATGAAAAACGTCGCGTTCGCGCCAAATCGTATAGAAGTCACTGCGGGCACCACGATCCGCTGGACCAACAACGATCCTCTGGTGCATACGATCACCGCCGACGACGGCTCCTGGGACTCTGGACCAATTGAGCCCGGCAACACGTGGACGCACACGTTCACGCAGCCCGGTGAGTACGCGTTCCACTGTACCCCGCACCCGTTCATGAAGGGTGTCGTCGTCGTCCGGGGGCAGCCATGAGAGCCGCCCTGCTCGTAGTCGTGGTGATTGCCGCCGCGTGTTTCTCTGAGCGCGGGTCGGGTCCCGCGACCGGAGCGGCGGAATGCAGCGTGCCGGTGACCGTGATCGATTCGATGCACTACCTCATCGCCATCCGCGATTTCTCGTTCCATCCCGATTCACTCACCGTGCCTGTCGGCGCGACAGTCACATGGGTGAACTGCGAGACGCCGCCGCAGGAACCGCACACCACCACATCCGACAGCAGCGTCTGGGCTTCACCCGAGCTCAGCCCGGGCAGCCGCTTTTCTCATACCTTCCCCGCGGCAGGTGGATTTCCCTACCACTGCACGCCGCATCCCTTTATGACCGGAAAAATCGAAGTCCAATGAACTCCAGCCGTTCGAAAGGAGGGCCGAGTCCGTTCGCGAACCTTTGTCAAAAATCACCTGCAGTAAGCACGATAAGGAGGATGGTTATGCATGTATCACGAGGACTGGCGGTGTTCGCCACCGCTGCCGCGTTGCTTGGCGTGGCCTGCAAGGATAACAACTCGCCCAGTACTCCAGGCCCTGAAGTGTTCAAGGCCACGTTGAACGGCACGAACGAGCGACCGACGCCAGTCACCACCACGGCCGCGGGGAACGCGACCGTGACCGTGTCGGCGTCCGGCGATACGCTCACCTGGACGGTAAACATCACGTCGGCGATCGACAGCGTCTACGCCGGCCACATTCACCGCGGCCTGGCCGATTCCGCGGGCAGCATCATCCAGAGCCTGTCTCCGACGCCGACCGGCATTGGGTTCACGGGAACGGTGGCAAGTGGGACAGCCGTCCCGCCCGATAGCGTCATCGCGCTCATGCGGGCCGGAAGGGCGTACGTGAACATTCACACGAAGGCGCATACCGGCGGAGAAATTCGCGGGCAGCTGGTCAAGCAGTAGTTCCAGATGGCTGTGAAGCTGCACTGGGCGCGGCGTCGCTCTTCAGCGTCGCGCCCAGCCCCTTTTGCCGCCGCGGTTGTCGTTGTCGCGCTCGCAACCGGTTGTGGCGGAGCCTTGCCGGCAGACGGAACCGCCTCCGGCACACCGGCGGCCGTGGCGCAGGTCCGGCTCTTCGATCCCTTCGGTCGCGAGATCACCATCCACACGCCCCTGCCCAACGATCAATCTCTTCTGGTGGAGGCCCGGCTGTACGCGGCGGACGGACATCGGCTGACGGAGATCGTCGGCGGTGTGGACTTCACACTGCAGTTCGACCCGGAGTCCCTCGCAATCTCGGCGCCGGTCCCGAACGAACCGTTGCGAAGGCTGGTGACGCCGACGGCGGCCGCCGGAACCAGCGGCTCGCAGTCGGTCGCATTGCACTTTCCGGGTGATGGATCCACGAAATCGTTCGGCCCGTTTCACGTCCTGGTCGAGTCGCCCGCGGGCCGGGGCGCGGAGATGCGGCTGTTCGACCCATTCAACGCCGAGCTGACGCAGCATGTCCCGCTCGTCGCCGGCGACACGACGCAAATCGAAGTGCGGCTGTACGACTCGACCGGAGCGCGCCGGATCAACATTCCCGGTGGCGCGCAGATCACGTTTCGGTTCGATCCGGATTCGCTCGCGCACGCGCAGTCGATTCCCGGCAAGCCGCTCTGGCAAGCGGTGACGCCCACCGCTGCCGTCGGGACGGAAGGCTCGCTTTTCGTGTCCGTGCTCTTTCTGGCCGATAGCACCGGGAAAACCTACGGCCCCATCCAAGTGCTCGTGCATTGAGGCGCACGCTGCTGGCGTTACTCCTGTCGCTTCCGTCCGCCGCAGTCGCCCAGTCCGGAACCGCGTGGCTGCCACAGACGACTCCGCTCCGTGGTTTTCACTTCATGCTCCGGCGCTGGGACGTCATGATCCACGGCACCGTGTTCGGCCAGTTCATTCGCGAGTCGGGCGTGCGTGGCAACTGGCAGCTCGGCAGCGTGAACTGGCTCATGGCGCGCGCGGAGCACCCGCTCGCGGGCGGCACATTCGGCCTGCGCACGATGATCAGCGGCGAATTCCTGACCGTTACCCGCGCCGGCTATCCGGAGTTGCTCCAGGTGGCGGAGCCGTATCGCGGCGGCACGATCACCGACCGCATGCATCCCCACGAGCTCATCGGTGAGGCGGCGGTCACGTACCAACACGCAGTGCTGGGAGGGCTCGGTGCGTCTCTGTATCTGGCAGCCGCCGGTGAGCCGGCGCTGGGGCCGGTCGCCTATGTGCACCGCCCGTCCGCCGAGCACGACCCGATCGCCCCGCTCGGCCACCACGCCGAGGACGATACGCACGAACGCTTTGGCGTCGCGACCATTGGATTCTTCACGACGCACGCGCGCCTCGAGGCCTCGGCATTCAACGGGAATCATCCCGACGATGTGCCCACCAACCTCGAGCTCGCAGGTGCCCGACTCAATTCGTTTTCCACTCGGGTCACCGTCAATCCGTCGCCGGAATGGAGCATCTCTGCCTCCGCCGGGTTCATTGCGCCCTCCTCGAGTTCCGCCGCGCACGCCCATGGCGCGTTACACCGCTACGTCGCGGCGATCACGAACGTTCAGCCGCGCCATGACGGCCTGTGGGCTACGACGCTCGTGTGGGGAGCGAACGCGACGGTCGGAGCCGGTGAGGTGCTGCACAGCGTCTTGCTCGAGACGAATCGCGAGTGGGACGCGCGTCACGCCGTGTTCGGCCGATTCGAGTATGCGTCACGCACCGCCGAGGAATTGAATCTCGTGGGGTCAGTGAGCGAGCGGCTTCACATCGGCGTCATCGCGGTGGGCTACGCAAGGCGGGTGACGGCTGGGCACGCGAGCGATGTGTGGCTCGGTGGACGAGCGACGGCGTATCTGCTTCCAAACCAGCTGCGAGTCTTCTACGGCGCTCAGGTGCTCACAGGCTTCGCGGCATTCGTGCAGCTCAGTCCGCCATTCGTGCACCATTCCATGTGATGGTGCGGTGTTTCAGCGCTGCTTCTCCGTCCAGCAACGCGGCTCGCTCTCCGCGGCGCCGTGCATGCCGTCGGGTGGCGCCACGCCAACCCACACGCCACAGCGCGTGCCCGGATAGTTGGCGTGCCAACCGATCGCGCGAAACCCTTTGGCGCTGGCGAACTGCACGGCGATACTGTCTCCCGTCGTCGCCGCGTAGTTCGTCCCGAGATCGCGATTGTAGCCGTAGCGCGTGCTGTCGGCGAAGAATGCTTCCTCAGCGGTCACCAAGTTCCGGAGATCGCTCTTCACGAGCGCCTTGTGAGAGTCCTCGCCACAGCCGCACGCAAATTTCGGGATGACGATGACGGCGATGAGGAAGAACACGAGTCCCACACCGTTGAACCTGGTATAGACGAGCTGCCGCTCGGATGGCGCCGCCGCCCCAGCCCGGCGCGCGAATCGCACTAACAACACGATCGCTGCCAGGCCGAGCAGCGCGCCGGCAATGCCGATCGCGGCCGCACCGAACGCCGGCTCCTCGGCGCTCAGCGACGCCCAGGCGTAGAAGCCCCCGATGACGACGAGCGCACCGCTGCTGGCGTAGATCGACCGCCGCGTGCGCGGCGGCACGTCGGGCGGCTGGCGGCGCCAGAAGTACAAGAGGAACTGGACGGGCGGCAGCGCCGTCAGCAGCAAGCCGACGAACCCAACGAACACGAAGCCGACCGGAATCGAGTCGCTGTCGGTCGCGATGTAGAAGGCCGTCACCGCCAGGGCGAGCAGGAAGGCGCCGAGCAGGATGTAGTACGGGATGCGGCCGACGGGACGGGGCCGCGGTGACGCTGAATCGGGAGCGGCTGCGGGGTCGGTCATGCTCTACGGTAATGCCCCCCCCGCCCTGCTGCAAATAATTCCTAAAATCGGACGACTTGTCCCGCCTTCATTACGAAGCTCACGCGCCGCACCGCCGTGATGTCGCGCAGCGGATCGCCGTCCACCGCGATGATGTCGGCCTCGAGTCCCGGCGCAATCGCACCGATCTGATTCCCGCGGCCCAGCGCTTCGGCGTTGAGCGACGTCGCCGCCATGATCGCGTGCATCGGCGCCTCGCCGGCCTGCTCGACGCGGCACACGAGGTCTTCGGCATTGTGACCGTCCGCGCCCGCGACGGCATCGGTGCCGTAGACCACCTTGAGCCCGGATGTCGCGAGCGCCGTGCGAATGACCTGCGGCGCGACCGGCAGCATGCGCTCCATCACCGCAAAGCCCGAGTCGGTGTAGTTGCCGATGCCCTGATACTTCGCGCGGTTGTCCAGGTAGTTGCGGAAGATGAGGGCGCATTGCGGATCGAAGTAGGTACCGCGGGCCGCCATCAACGTCAGCACGTCCTGCGTCACGAACAGTCCATGCTCGACCTCCGTGCACCCGGCCAGCGTGGCGGCACGGACCGACGACGCGCTGTGCGCATGCACGAGCGTGCGCAGGCCCAGCGCCTTCGCTTCGCCGCAGATCGCGACGAGCTGCGAGTCGGACAGCGTCTGCTGGCCGCCCTCACGAATGCTCCCCGACGCGAAGATCTTGATCAGGTCCGCGCCATCCGCTTTGTGCTGCCGCACGATGGCGCGCAACGAATCGGGGCTGAGTCTCCGGTCCGTGATCGGATCGAGTGACGTGAGAATCCTGGGTCCCGGCAGCCCTTGAGTCGCAATCCAATCGCGCAGGTCTGCGTCGCTCGCCGAGCCCACGCTCTGGATAGTCGTGAAGCCGGCGCGCAGCGTCGCGTAGGCATTCGCGGCCGCCGCGAGCATCGCTTGCGCCGGCGTATCGCCGTCGCTCGCGGTATGCAGCCGGTTCTGCCGATTGAAGTACCAGCTGGGATGCGCGTGCACGTCGATGAGTCCGGGCAGCGCGGTGCGATCGCCGAGGTCGATCAGGCGCGCGCCGGCGGGCACGGGGGCACGCGGCGTGATCCGCACGATCCGGTCGGCGACGACCAGGATGTCGACACTGTGCTGCACGCCGCCCTTGCCGTCGAGGACCGTCGCGGCGCGCAGGACGGTCGTGTCCTGCGGGACAGCGAGAACTGCCAGGACCGCCAGCGCGAGCAGCATCAGCTCGTGCCCGGTCGCTTGAACTGTGATGCGGGCCGGCGCCCGAGTCTATAGAGGAGGAGCGCGGCCCGCTCGGTCTGCATCGGTAGCGTCTTGAGATCGACTCGCTCGTTGGGCGAGTGGGAGCCCGAACCGAGGGCGCCGAGGCCGTCCAGGCCATCGATCAGCGGCGCGACGAACGAGATGTCGCCCGCGCCGCGCCGGCCGGGATCGAGCGCCGCCACCGCGCCGTACCCGAGCGCTCGGCTCGCCGAGTCGTACACGGCGAGCAGCCGCGCGTTGCCCGGCGTGGGCGACATCGCGGGATACTCGTCCGTGAACGTGATGGTGGCGTCGGTCCCCGGCAGGTGCTGCGCGACGATGTCGCGCATGCGCTGCCGCGTGCGTTGCAGCTGCGAATCGGAGATGAAGCGCAGATCGCCGTGGGCGAGCGCGTGCGACGGGATGATGTTGAGCTTGCTCGCTGCCGTGCCGCTGATCGCGGTCGTGTCGTACGTGACGTCGGTGCCGCCGACGATGATCGCAGAGTTGAAGGTCAGGTACTGTTCACCGGCCAGCTGCGTTCTAAAGCCGTCCAAAATGCGGGCGACTTCGTAAATCGCCCCGTAGCCTGCCGCATCACCGAACACGCCCGCCGAGTGCGCCTGCTTCCCGGTCGCGGTGACGCGCCAGCCGCTCGCCCCGCGGCGTGCGACCGTCGCGTCGGCGCGGTTGCCGCCCTCGAAGGCGAGCGCGATGTCGCTCTGTTGGCCTGCCTCGATCAACGCCCGGCGCGCTTCGTCGAGCGGCTCCCCCGGATGTTCTTCGTCGCCCGTGAACACGATCGTGACGTTCATGTCGCGCAGCGCGCCCGCGGCTTGCAGCGCCTTCAGCGCGTACAGAATCACGACGTCGCCGCCCTTCATGTCCGCACCACCGACCGCCTTGGCGCTCGAGTCCTCACGGACCCAGTTCGCGCCCGCGGGCTCCACGACGGTGTCGAGATGACCGATGAGCAGGATTCGCACGGCGCCCGGCTTGCCCCGATGCTCGGCTACGAGATGGCCCGCGCGGCCGACGGCATCGGGGACTGCCACCCAGCGCGTGATGAAGCCGAGCGAGTCGAACGAGGCGCGGAAGGCGGCGCCGACCTGCTTCACGCCGTCGAAGTTGAGAGTGCTGCTCGGGATATCGACGACGCGTTGCAGGTAGGTGATCTGCGCGTCGCGCATCACGGCGATCGTCGCGCGCATGCGCTGCTCTGTGCGGTCGAGCTTCGGCGCCTGAAGCGCCAGCAGCAGTAGGGCGAGCGGCACTACGGGACGGCTTTGACGGTGTCCTGCGCGCGCCGCCGCTCCTCGGCATCGCGCTCGGCTTGTTTGCGCTCGCGCAGCTCGCGCACGTAGCGGCGGAATTGCGCAAACGTCTGCGCGCGATCGGCGGCACGCAGCAGATCGGAGCGCATGTCGTTCAGCTGCCGCGCGCGCATGGCTTCGTCGAAGTTGCCCTGCGGCAGCAGATTGCCGAGCAGCGCCAGCGCCATCGTGGGAATCTTGATGCCGGCGACGTGGATGTAGGCCGAGTCGATCCCCCACTCCGGTTTGTCCTTCGTGCCGCCGACGACCCAGGCGGGCCGCTGCCGCTCGCGCTGCACCTGATCCAGCACCTGGTTCAGCGAATCGACCATCACGCGCAGCCGGTCGATCGCCCCGGTGCGGCGCTGCGCCGTGTCGCCGTACAGCTGCTCCGCGACCGCGGCCGGCAAGCCGGGCCGCGGGCTCACCCAGAGCCGACCGTCGCCCATCTGCGGCGCGAACGGCGCGCCGGTGGCGTTCGGGTTGTAGGCAGGCAGCGGCGATCCCGTATCCGTGGGAGGCGGCACCGTGGCAGCGACCGGCGCCGGCTCCGGTGCCGGCGGCGCCGGGACCGGCTGCGGATGCTCTGCCACCACCGTCGGACGCGTTGCACGCGCGTGCCGCGTGCCGGGCACGAAGACCAGCGAGTCGCCGTACTCGGTCGGCGGCAACACCACGTACGTCGCCTTCCGCCAGGGCGCCGCCCACTGCACGGTGAAAAACAACACCACGGCCACCACGTGAATCACCGCGGTGATCAGCCAGGCGCGGCCGACCGGTTGGCGACCTACGTGACGATCAAACAGCGGCGAGCACCTTTCCCAAACGCTCGGTCGCCTCGATCAGCCGCGGGCTCGGCACGGTGAGCGCGATCCGGAAGAACCCCTCGGCGCCGGCGCCGAACGCGCTGCCCGGGAGCGTCACGACGCCGACGTCCTCGAGCGCGCGCATCTGGAAGGTCGCGGACGCGAGGCCCTCGGGCAGCGGGATCCAGAGATAGAGCGTCGCCTTGGGTGGATCGATCTCGAAGCCGTTGGCACGCAGCGCCGGAATGATGGCGTCGCGCCGCTCCTTGAATTGCGCCGCATAGCCGGCCGCGATGCGCTCGGCCTGCTTGAGCACTTCGGCGCCCGCCACCTGCACGGCGAGAAACGCGCCGGTGTCGATGTAATTCTTCACGCGCGCGAGCGCGGCGATCCGATCCGCCCGGCCCACCGCCCACCCGAGCCGCCAGCCCGTCATACAGAAGCTCTTGGACAGCGAATGGAACTCGACCGCGACGTCCATCGCGCCGGGGATCTCGAAGATCGACGGGGCGACGTAGCCGTCGAACGTGATCTCGCAGTATGGATTGTCGTAGGCGAGGACAAGATCGTGTTTGCGGCATGCGGCAATCGTCCGCTCGAGATACGCGCGCGGCGCGGCTGCGGCGGTCGGATTGTTCGGATAATTGAGGTAGACGAGCTTCGCCTTCTT
Organism: Gemmatimonadales bacterium; assembly: GCA_035491815.1. Lineage (GTDB taxonomy): Bacteria > Gemmatimonadota > Gemmatimonadetes > Gemmatimonadales > GWC2-71-9 > 20CM-2-65-7. The sequence goes on from DATJKA010000057.1 coordinate 9,873, forward strand.
CAATACATCGACCGGGATTTCGTCGAGCTCCAGCAGGAAATCCGTGCGCGGCGTGAGGCTGTACAGATACGGCTCGGCATCGCATAGCACCGTGCCGCCGTGATAGACCGCGTATCCGGGCTCGGGCACGATCGCGACGTCGCCGGGATTCAGCACGGCCGCGGCGAGATGCGCGATGCCTTCCTTAGAGCCGAGCAGCGGATGCAGCTCCTTGAACGGATCGACGCTCACGCCGAAGCGACGCTGCATGTACGCCGCCGCCGCTTCGCGGAACGCCGGGAGGCCCAGCTGGAAGGCGTAACGACTCATCGCCGGATCCTGCAGCGCGCGGGTCATCGCCTTCACGGCTACGTCGGGCGGCGGGAAATCCGCGTCGCCTGCGCCGACGTCGATCACGTCCACGCCTTGCTGCATGAGCCGGCGCTTGATCGCGGGCAGCTCGGCCATCGGATACGTCGGCAGTTGCGCTACGCGCTTACTGAAAGTCATGCGGTAGAATCTAGCTCCGGGATGGCGGCGTGCCGATACTGTGCATAGCAAAGAATTCCTCGACTTCGCGCCGTACGTCAGGCCAATTGCCGATCGCTTTGGCGGCCGGCGGGAGGCCTTCGAGCATGCTGGCGCCGTAGCGCTTCGTGACGACGCGCCGATCCAGCAGGACCACGACCCCGACGTCGGTCTTGGTGCGGATCAGTCGACCAAATCCTTGTTTCAGCTTGAGCGCCGCGAGCGGAACGAGATAGTGCGTGAAGCCGTCCACGCCCGCCTGCGTCAGACGCTCGAGCCGCGCCGCGGTTAGCGGCTCCGTCGGCACTTTGAACGGCAATTTCGCGAGGATCAGCACCCTGAGCGCGCGCCCCGGGACATCCACACCCTCCCAAAACGAGTCGGTGCCGAGGAGAATGGCGGAGCCGGCTTCGCGAAAGCGGCGCAACAACTGATCGCGTTGACCCTCTCCTTGTACGAGCAACGGCCAACGCGCGTTGATCTGCCCGCGAATCGACTCCGCCGTGCGGCGGAGCTGGGCGTAGCTCGTGAACAGCCCGAACACGCCGCCGTCGGACGCGTGCGCGAGCTCGAGCAGCACGCGCGCGACCGCGGCGCCGTGGCCCCCTCCCGATTCGTCGGCGCGCGGCTCCGGAATGTCGGTCGGGATGCCGAACACGCACTGTGCGCCGAAATCGAACGGCGACGGCAGGATCTCCCGCACCGTCACGCGCGACGGCGGCAGCGACAGGCCGAGCCGCTCCTCGAGAAACGTGAACTCGCCGCCCGCCGCGAGCGTGGCGCTCGTGAGCACGACGGTCTCGACGCGATCGAACAGCGCTTCCTTGAGCACCGGCGCGAGATCGAGCGGCACGGCGGAGAGCGTGAGATTCGGCGTGCGGCGGCCGCGGCGTTCCATCCATCTGACGGACGGCCCGACGGCCGGAGGGCCGGACGGCCGCTTGGGTTGCAACGTCGCCTTCAGGCCATCCGCCGCCGCGTCGAGACGGCGAATGACGCCACGCAGCTCGGCGATCAACCTCGTGCGCATCTCCGCTGGATCGTCGATCGACAGCCGGTCGGCAATCGTCTCCACGCCGTCGCGCAGCTTACTGAACGCGATCAGCAAGTTGTCGAGCGCGACCTCGAGTCCTTCGCGCCAGATGCCGTCCTCGGCGAACGCATCGGTGAGACGCAGCACCGGCGTGGCGCCACCGCCCTGCTCATGCTCGAGCCGGCGGGCGAGCCGCCCGAACAGCTCTTCGGACCAGCGCCGCGCCTGGACGAGCGCGTCGAGCACGGTGCGACCGAGCAGATCGCGACTCGCCGCGCCCATCAGATCGGCGTGACTGGCGAGCTCGGCGGCCAGCGTCGGTAGCAGCCCGCGGCCGTTGCGCTCGAGCCGGCCGAGCAGTCGCTGCACGCCGATCATGCTGACCGTGGTGCCGAGGTGCTGAGCGGCGACGTCTTCGAGATGGTGCGCTTCGTCGAGGACGAGCCGGCGATACGGCGGCAGGACCGCCGCCTCCTGCCAATTGTCCGAGGCGATGCGGACCGCGAGATCGGATGCAAGCAAATGATGATTGACCACGACGACGTCGGCTTCGGCCGCTCTGCGGCGTGCGGCGAACACGAAGCAGCTGTCGAAGTGCGGGCACTTGAGCCTCGTGCACAAATCCGACTCCGCGGCGACGGCGTCCCACACGTCGCTCGACGGCTCCTCCACCAGATCGGAGAGGCTGCCGTCCGCCGTGCGCGATGCCCAGCCGGCGATCGACTCGAGCTCGGCAGCGCGCTCGTCGACGAAGAGCGACTCCTGCCCCGCGCGCGCCTGCTCGAGGCGCGACAGGCAGAGGTAGTTGCGCCAGCCTTTCAGCAATGCGAAGGTGACCGCCCGGTCCGGCGTGGAGAAGGCGCGTGAGAGAATCGGTAAGTCTTTGCCGACGAGCTGCTCCTGCAGATTGATCGTGTTCGTGGAGACGACCGTGCGCTCGCCGTTTGCACGCGCCCACTCGAGCGCCGGCACGAGGTACGCGAACGACTTGCCCACGCCCGTCCCCGCTTCGAGCAACGCGATGCCGCCGTCGTTGTACGTGTCGGCGATGTAGGCCGCCATGTCGCGTTGACCGGGTCGATCCTCGAATGCGGCCGTGCCCAGCACACGGGCGACAGGACCGGATTCGGTGAGCAGGTTGGCGATATCGAGCGAGTCGAGGCGGAGGGGCGTGCGGGCGCGCGGGCATTCGACGACGACGTAGAGCGTCGTGACGTCGTTGTCCACGATCCCGAAGCCGACCCCTTCGTCGTGCAGCCGCGCCGCGACATGCAGATCGGCGCCCGAGGGCTCCAGGAAGCCGCTGGGGTGATTGTGGAGCAGCATCTCACCCTTCTGGGCGATGCCGGGCAGGGCGAGCACCGCGTCGATCGTGCCGCGCGCCAGCACGCGCGCCTCGGTGAGCGCGCCGTTGGGATCGGCGCGCACCACAAACGACACTTCGCGCCCATGCGCCGCCGCGATCTCCTGCTGCAGCAGAGCGCGCGCGGCGGCCGTCAGGCGCTCGACGCTCACGTCTTGAGCTCGCGCTTCTTGGCGGCCGGGAACAGCACGTTATTGAGGATCAGCCGGTAGCCGGGCGAGTGCGGGTGCAGCGACAGATCGGTTGGCGGGTCACCGATCTGATGTTGTGGATCCTCGGGGTCATGACCTCCGAAAAACGTCCACGTCCCCTTTCCCAGATCGCCGTGAATGTACTTCACCCAGGGCGCGCCCTCTTCGTCGCCCATGATCGTCGCGCCGGGTTTCAGGTGATCGCGGGTGAACGACGTCGTGAGGCCGTAGAAGTCGGGGATCACCTGGCGATGGTTCTGCACCAGCATCGTCGGCACGGGATCGATCTTGGCGCTGAAGTTGAACAGCTTGAACGCGCCGAGCGGTTGGCGGCGCGCGCCACCGTTGACCTGATGACCGTCGATGTCGGAGAAGCTGGCGACGAGCGGGTTCGGCTCGACGTGCGCGCCCGTGAACGCGAAGGTCTTGTTCCAATCGAGCTTGGCGTCCGCGTCGGCGTCCATCGGCGTGCCGTCGGCAAACGTCGCCGCGATATCCACCTTCTCGGCGGCGAGCGCCAGATCGATCGTCTCGGTCGCGGTGCACATCGCGAACAAGAAGCCGCCGCTGTCCACATAGCCGCGGATATTGCGGGCGACTGCCTTCTTTAATTCAGGGACGTTCGGGAATCCCAGCTGGCGCGCCATGTCGCTGTTACGCTGCACCATCTCCGCGAGCCATGGCGTGCCCGAATAAATCAGGAAGAACTTCGAGTACTGGCCCGTGAAATCCTCGTGATGCAGGTGCAGCCAGTCGAAGTCGCGCAGGCCGCCGCGAATGACCTCGGGGTCCCAGATCTTGGTGAACGGAATGCCGGCGTACTGCAGCGCCATCGTCACCGCGTCGTCCCACGGCGCGGCGTTGGGCGGTGCATACACGGCGACTTTCGGGGCCTTCTCGAGCGGCACCGCGTCCATGTTGCTCGCTTCGATCTCGCCGCGGACGGCGGTCATCGCGCTGTCGACCGGCTCGGTCTGGATGCCGTTCAGGGCGGCGTCGCGTCGAAGGGCCTGCAGATCGGGAATCAGGAACGATCCGCCGCGATAGTTCAGGAACCACTCGGCTTTGAGGCCGGCCTGAATTGCCCGGTAGGCGAGACCGTAGGCTTTGAGATGATCCGTCTGCGCGTCATCCATGGGCACGAGAAGCGACGGAACGTTGGACAGTTGGAAGGTTGGAACGAGCTTGAGCCAACGGCCCGCGACCGTCCAACTTCCCAACATTCCAACCTTCCGAACAAAGTCCCGGCGCTTCATGATTTCGGAATCGCCCCCTTCGCCCGCTCGAGCACACGCCGTGCTTCGGGGACGAAGGCGCTGTTCGGAAACTCGAGAATCAGGTGCTCGAGATGCGGGATCGCATCCGCCGGGCGATTCTGGCGCACGAGCAACCGCGCCCACTCGAGCTCGGCCGCCGGCGGTGCGGCGCTGCCCGACTCGGCGTTCCCTCCTGCGCGTACGATTTCATCGAATACGGCGATCGCCGTGGCTTCCTGTTCCCCGCCCTTGGCGGACGCAATCTGGCCGGCCAAGAGCAGGATCTCGAGCCGGCCGCGCGGTGGCTGCAGCCGCGCCGCCGCGCGCCGCAGCGCGGCCACGGCCGTAACGGAATCGCCCCGCGCGAGGGTGAGCAGCGCCGCACCCAGCTCCGGGCTCGATTCCGCCTGCACATGCTGCAAGAGCGCGAGCATCGCCGTGCGATCGGTGGACGCGGCGCGATCACCCGCGTAGGGTCCAGCCTGCCGGAAGTTCTCCAACGCGTCTTTGAGCTTACCGCGATACAGCGCGATCCAGCCGCGCACCGCAAGTGCCGAGACGCTGGAATCGTCACCGAGCGCCGTGGCAGCACGATCGAGGTCGCCGTGCGCGATGCGTGCGTTCGCGAGCTCGAGCCGCAGCGCCGCGCGCTCGTCGCCGCTCAGCCCCTCGACCGGACCCGCCAGGCGTTGCTCGACCACGTCCAGCTGCCCGTCCGCGATCAAAATCCGGAGCAACGAGGCCTGACCGGCCTCGGCGCCGCCGCCGTGCGATTCGAGCACGCGGCGCGCCGCGACACGATCGCCACCTTCCAGCAGCTCGCGCACGGCTTCGGCGCGCGCCTGCTCGGCGATGGGCGACGGCACGAGGTCGGCCCAGCGTGTGAGGGCGAGGCCGCGCACGCGATGACCCTCGGGCGTCGGCAGCGTACCCGCGAGATCGGCGAAGCGGCGCAGCGCCGGCTGCGCGTCGCTGTCCGGCGCCCCCCCCACCCCCCCCGCCTCCCCCACCCCCCCCAGCGTCGGCTCGAACACCGCCCAGGCATCCGCCGGCTGGCCCCACCCCAGCAACACATCGCCCGCCATCCGCCGCGTCCGCAGTGAGGCACTCGGCACGGTGAGGATCTTGGCGACGCGGTCGCGCAGGGGCGACGGCGTATCGGCGAGCTGACTCGCGGCATTGGGCTCGACGTCGGCGGACTTCGTGACCGCCCGTGCCCACTCCGTCGCCGCCGCCTCCCAGTTGTTCGCCCGCTGCTCGAGCTCGGCCAGCTCGATCGCGAGCGTTCCTTCGCCACCAAGCGCGACGCGACCGGCGAGATAGGCGCGCCGCGCGTCGGCGAACATGCGATGATCGACCAGCGCGAGCCCCCACTCGCGATACGGCGTCTCGCTCTGCGGCGCGCTCTGCGCCCAGCGCCGCGCGATCGTCTCGACCGAGTCCGGCTCGTTGAGCGCGGCATAGACGCGGAGCTCGAGGCTGCGCAGCGCCACGTTGTCCGGCAGCTTCGCGCGCGCTGCCTGCACGAGCGGCAACAGCTCCGGCATGCGATTCAGCACGAACAGCGTGCGCTCGAGGCCGAGCAACGCCGGGATGTTGACGGGATCGGTGCGGACCGTCGTGAGGTAGACGTTGGCCGCATCGGCGTAGCGGCCGGACCGCTCGAGCTCAAAGCCCGGTCCAATCGCCTGGCCGCGGGCGATCGCCGGCAGCGCGATCAGCAAGACCAGCGCGAGGCTACTTCTTGGGCTCATTCAACCGGCGGAAGTATTCCAACACCATGCGGCGCTGCTCGGGCGTCAGGCCGGTCAGCTCGTCCCACGTGGGATAGCGAACCTTGGGACCTGAGCCCGTTGCACCGGCACGGAGCGCAGCGGGAATGTGGACGCTATCGCCGATGGCGGCGCGGCTCGTGCGCTCCTTATTCTCGTCCGGCTCCTCGCCGGTGAGGCTGCGGCCCGCGTCCAACAGTTTGCGGTAGAGATGGTCTTGGCGTTGCACCGTCCGCGAGTCGAGACGGCCCGCTTCGAGCTGGCGGGCGAGCTCCCGCGCCTCATCGGCCAGCGCGCCGGCTGCGCTCGCGTCGCCCCCCGCCTGCAAGCGCTCGAGCTGATCCGCAAGCTGGCGCTGGCGTGCGGCGAGATCGCGCAGGCGCTGCATCACGGCGTCGCCGCCGGGAGCCATCATCGGCAAGAGTCCCTGCGCCTCGCCGTTCATTCCCTGCTGTTGCTGCGCCAGACGCGCGAGCTGCTCGACCGCTTCCTGGAAGCCCGATCCCGATTTCGCGCCGGCAACCTGCTGTGAGGTGCGGACGAGCGCATGCGCCGTCGCATTCAGCGCATCGAGCGCCTGCTCGGCGAACGGCACGGCAGCGGCGGGATTCGGGTCGCCCTGCTCGAGCTGCTCGCGCGCCTGCTTCATCTGATTCTGCGCGTAGCCGAGTGCCGCCTCGAGCTGCGGAGAGACGAGGGCGTGACGACCGGCAGCGGCGCTGATCTGATCCTCGATCGCGTGCGTCCCCTCTTCGACGGCAGCCTGACGGCCGCGCAGCGCAGCGTCCTCGTCGCCGTTGCGAAGAGCGTCGGCAACCTCTTCCTGGCGATGCGCGAGCGCCGCGGTTTCCGCCAGCGCGCGATTCAGCGCGTCGAGCGTCTCCTGACGCCAGGCAGTCGCAAGCGAGTCGCGACGCTGGCGGAGCTCCTGGGGGAGCTGCGCAAGCGAGTCGGCGGCTTCCTGACCGGCGCGCTGCGCCCCGCGAGCGTTCTGTTGATCGGCCGCGTCGGCCGCTTCGCCCATGGCGCGCTGGGCCCGGCGCGCGGCCGCCTGGGAACGCTCGAGTGGTGCATCGCGCGCGGCGCGATCAACGCCGTGGGCCAGCGAGTCGGCCGCCGTCTGCAGATCGCGCTCCGTCGCCGCCGCCTGAGAGTCCGGATGCTGCGCGTCGGTCTTCGTCCACTCCGTCTGGCGGCGCTGCAAGTCCTCGGCGTCCTTGGCGAGGGAGGCGAGCTCGCCCTCCTGCGCTGCGCGCTTGAACAACTCCTGGCTGCGCTCCAGCTCGCGCCGCAGCTGCTGTTGCGCTTCGGCGAGCTTCTGGAGCGCCTGCCGCGTCGCCTCGGGGTCGAGCCGCGCGAGCGCGTCCTGCAGCTCGCGCAGCCGTTGCTCCAGTTCGGGCGTGAGCGCGCGCTGTAACAGCTCCTGGACTTCGCCGAGCCGGCGCTGGAACGCGGTGTCGTCCACGCCGGCCGCTTTGGCCGCCCGGGAGATTTCGTCCACCGCCTGCGCCAGGTCCTGTACGCGCTGCGACATCGCCGCCTGATCGCGCGCGATTTCCTGGGCGCGCTGCGTGGATTGGAACGACATCGAGCCACGTTGTTGGTCCCGCCCGTCCGGCCGTCCGCCCGTCCGCCCGTCCGTGTCCCGGCTCCGCTCCTGCGCCAGGTCTCGCGTGCGATCACTCAGCTCGCCTTGCGCCGCGCTCAGCGAATCGGACGCGGCCACGACGTCACGCGCGGCCTCGCGTGCCTGTGCCCGCAGCTCCTCCATGCTTGGCAGGCGGAGCGCGAACTCGGGACTCTTGCCCTGGTGCGGCGTCGGCGCGTTGTCCCAGGCTTCGACGTACAGCCGCAGCGTATCGCCGGGCAGCAGGCCGCGATGTTCGGCATCGAGTCGTCCTTGGAGAATCGCGCGATCGCCTGCTTCGCTCACGTCGAGTGACTCCCGCACCGCCTCGCCGACGCGTCCGGTCCGGCTCACGCGCCAGCTCACCACCGCCACGCGGCTGATGCCGTGATCGTCGCGCACGTCCACGACGAGCGGCTGATGCATCGATATCGGCAGCGTCGTGTCGCGGCCCGGCACGGGCACGGCGACGACGGGCGCGGAGTCGGGGACGATGAGGAGGTGCAGCTCCGGCGCCGCGCCTTCGAGCGGCGCCCCGTCGGCGCTGCTCGCGGCGAGTCGCCACGTGCCACTCGCGCCCGGCGTAAAGCGTCCCTCGACATGCGTCGCGGTGACGCGTAACCGCTCGCTGTGCGACTCATGGATCCACTGCGCGCCGGCCAGCGGGACGCTCGCCGTGCCGCTCGTGAGGATCGTGGTGCCGGCGGGCAGCGGAATGACGTCGGGTCCGACCAGCAGCGGCTCGTCGGAACGCTCGAGATAGGAAGGAAAGCGCGCGGTCAGTCCCAAGTCGGCGAGAAAGGCGGGCAGCGTGACCGCGACCTTGATATCGCCGCTCCTGCGCCCGCCACTCGCGGCGCGCAGGTAGAGATCCGACTCGACCGGCCCGACTGCGTGGACCGCCTGTCCTTTGGGATCGAGCTCGAGCAGCGTTGCTTTCCACGGCTCGCCGGCCCCGCGCGTCCACAATGTCACGCGCTTCGCACCGGGGACGGTCACGGTCGCGGTCACTGTCCCGCCGCGCCGAACGGTTCGCTGATCGACGGTGAGCCGGACCGGTGCGCGCGCATCGCGCCACGTGCGTACCGGATGCCAGAACGCCGCGGCGCGACCCGATAGCGGTGATCCCGCGAGAAACAGCGCGGTGCCGGCGAACACGGCCCCAGCGCCCATGGCGAGTTGCCACCGCGTGGTGCGGCGCAGTCCGGTGTCGACCGTCGGCGCGGCGAACGACACGTACGCCGCGGCTCGCGTGTCGGCGGCGAGCAGCAGGGCTTCGCTCGTGCCAGTACCAAGCCCCGCGGATGGACTGACGACGCCCACGACGCTGCCGGCGCGCCCGTTCGTGACTTCCTCGATCAGTCTGCCGAGTGGTGCGGCAGCGGCCTCACGGCGGGCGCGCAGCGCGGCCCATCCGGCGCCCACGACGCTGGCCCCGATCAGGATCCAACCCAGCGTGACGCCGGGGACCGCGGGTGCGAGCGCTACGCCCAGCGCGGCCGCCGCGAGCGCCGCGCCGACGCCGGCGAGCGCGACGGCGAGCGTGCGCGCCCGCGCGTGCGGGGCGCCGAGACGCCGGAGCCGCCGCGCCGTCTCGGTCATTTGGCGGAGACCGTGGGGGCCGCGGTCACCGCGTAGGTGAAGAGATTCACGCCCATCCGCAATGCCGCCTCGTGCAGCTCAGGAGGGTCATGGTGCACCGTCGAATCTTCCCAGCCGTCACCGAGATCCGACTGGTAGGAATAGTATACGACGAGGCGGTTGCCCAAAAAAATCCCAAAGCCCTGCGCGGGCAGGCCGTCGTGCTCGTGGATCTTCGGAATGCCCTTCGGGAACGCGTAGACCAGGTTGTAAATCGGGTGCGTCAACGGCACTTCAACCATCGGATGGTCCGGGAAAACGCGCGCGATTTCGCGACGGAACGACTTGTCCATGCCGTAGTTGTCGTCGGCGTGCAGGAAACCACCCTGCTCGAGATAGCGCCGGAGATTTTGGATCTCGCTATCCGAGAAATGCACGTTGCCGTGGCCCGTCATATAGATGTAAGGGACTTCCCACAACTCGGGGCCGGTCAGCGTGACCACGCGCTCCCGATCCGCGACGGGCAGCGTGGTCCGCGTGCGCAATGCGGTGAGAAGATTCGGCAGGCTCGATGGATTCGCGTACCAGTCGCCGCCGCCGTCGTAGTGGAGGCGGCCGATGGTTAGAGAGGCGGTTGGGCGGTCGAGCGGTTTGGCGGTTGGAAAGACAACCGCCATCACCGCCATCACAGCGCCTAACCGCCGAACCGCTGAACCGCTCATAATTCGTTCACCAGCCTATACGCAGTATTTCGTGAAATCCCAGTCTCTTCCGCAAGTCGATTGGCGGCATCCTTGCGCGAGAGTCCCTCCTCCAGCAACGCCCTCGCTCGTTCTGCCGGATCGGGCGGGGGCGGGAGCTCCTCGACCTTCTGTCTGCCCGTCCCGGCGACCACAACCGTAACCTCGCCCCGGACGGGGGCATCTGCATAGTGGTCTGACAATTCCTGTAACGTCCCCGCACGCGTCTCCTCGAACACCTTGGTCAATTCCCGAGAGACGCTCGCCTGCCGGTCGGGTCCACACGTGTCGATCAGATCGGCGAGGAGTTGCGTGACGCGATTCGGCGCTTCGAACAGCACGACGGTCCATTCAGACGAAGCGACGGTCAACAGCAAACGGCGGCGGTCACTTCCTTTCCGCGGGAGAAATCCCAGGAATACGTAGCGGTCGCCTCCGATGCCGGAGATGGACAAGGCGGCAGCCACGGCGGTGGGACCCGGAATCGTAACAATGGGAATGGCGCGCTCTCGCGCGGCCGCGACCAGCGCGACTCCCGGATCGCTGATGGCTGGTGTGCCGGCATCGGTGATGAGGGCGACGTCCCTTCCCTCTACAAGGATGCGCAGGATGCGCTCGAGGGCGCGCTCGGAGGAATGGGCGTGAAAGCTCACCAGCTCCGCGCGTGAGCCCGCGTGGTTGAGCAATGGCTTGCTATGACGGGTGTCTTCAGCCGCCACCGCCGAGACGCGCTTTAGCGTCTCCGCGGCGCGCGGGGACAGATCGCCGAGGTTACCGAGAGGCGTCGCGACGACGTAGAGGGTGCCCGCCACGTCACCACGTCACCTGCCAGGGGAGTCGCCCGTAAAAACCGGCGGCCTGCAGCACATAGCGGTGCTCGCGGGTCGCGTCCTTCAGCACCTTGGGCGCCGTGCCCGGCATCATGACCTCGGCGCCCTCGAGCAGCTGCAGCGTCCAGTCGGTCAGCGCGGTCGCGAGCTCTTCCGGCCGGACGACCGAGTCGGGCGTATCGGTGCCGCGCGGCACGCTCATCAACGCCAGGGCCTGGTGCGTGCCGACGATTGCCGCCGTGACCTTCTGCGCGCGACGCTTTGCCTCGCCGGGGAACTCGCGCTCGACGGCCTCGACGATGCGCCAGTACAGCTCGCGGTACGTATTCACGAGCGCCGTCGGCGCCTGGGCCGGGAGGTCGTCGGCGCTCGGGAACGTGCCGGCCGACATCACCGGCGCGGCGCCGTCTTTGCCCGGGTCGAAGAGCGACTCGAGGTAACGTGCCGGCGGCACGTTGTCAGGCTTGTCGCAGAAATGCCCGCTCAGGTATTTGCCCTGATCGAACTTCAAGTAGGAGACCCGTCCGTTGGAAATCAGCTCGAGCACGCCCGAGACTTTTTCCTGTTGCAACACGGGGAAGAATTTTTCCGGCTGCCGCACGTCCAGGAACCGCGACTTGTAGTCGCCGGCACACGATCCGTACATCCACGCGAGCTGCTCCATGGGTGCGGCGCAATACTCGAGATCGCCGCGTTCCACTTCGGCGCGCATGCGTTTCAGCGACTCCGTGATCGTGATGACCTGACGGCCGGCGGTGTGCAACGATGCGGCGTTGACCGCCTCGCCCTTGCGGAAGAACAGCAGCACGCATTCGTCGGGCAAATGCGCGGCGAGATAGCCGTCGATACGGCCGTCCCGATCGCGCTTAGCGAAGGCGAGCAGGTTGTCGAGGTGGACGAAGGCGAGACGAGTGCGAGAAATAAGCCGGTTCACCTGCGGAAATTGCAGATCCGCGAGGCGCACCGGCGAGTTCGTCAGGCGAGCAGTGCTCGCGCGCATCGTCCTCCGGGGAGGAAGCTACGACAAGTGCTGGGCGATCTTTTGCTCGAACGTCTGCGACGGGTAGGCCCCGACCAACGTGTCGACGTGCCGTCCGTCCTTGAAGAATAGAATACTCGGAATCGAGCGGACGTTAAAGCGCATGGCGGTGGCCTGGTTGGAATCCACGTCCACCTTCACGATTTTCACCTTGCCGTTGTACTTCCCGGCGAGCTGATCCATGATCGGCGCGACCATGTGGCACGGCCCGCACCACGTCGCCCAGAAGTCGACGACCGCGAGCCCCTTGTGCTGCTCGACCTCAGCCTGAAATGTGGCGTCCGTGACGGCGGACGGATGCATCACGTCTTCCATAACCCTTCACGCTCCCTCGAGAAACGTTAGTTTGCCTTCATGAACCCATCTGTTGCCCACGTCGGCATCGCGGTGACCAGCATCGACGAGGCGCTCGGTTTCTATCGCGACGTCCTCGGCCTGGTTCCCGGCCGGCCCGAAACCGCCGATGGAGCGACGATTGTCAGCCTGCACGTCGGATCCGTCGACGTCGAGCTGCTCGAGCCGCGCGATCCCGCGAGCCCCGTGGCGAAGTTTCTTGCGAAACGCGGGCCCGGCATCCATCACGTCTGCTACCGCGTGGCGGACCTCGATGCCACGCTCGACCGCTGCCGTGCCGCCGGATACCGCCTGATCGACGAAACGCCGCGCCGCGGCGCAGCCGGGCGACGCATAGCATTCTTACATCCGAAAACGACGAACGGCATCCTGCTGGAGCTAACCGAGTAGGTGGAACGCACGCCGCTACGGTTTAGTTCCTTGTCCGCCTCCGGTCGAGGGCTGGCACTGCGCCGCGGGATTTCCCGCGCTCTCGAGATGCACGTCGTACACGAGCCACGTTCCCTGATCGGTGAGCACCATGGTGATCGGCACGACGGCGAGGCAGCCGTTGGCGCGCTGCAGCTCCACGCGGAAGTCGCGCAACCGGTCCATGCTCGGCACGTCCTTGAACGTCGGATTGAGCGGCTGCGCGGACATCGGACCTTCGATGACGCGATAGCCTTTATGGTCCCAATACACGTGAATCGTTTGCAGCGTGCGCTTGAGCCGGTCCCCATTCATATAGGTAGACGCGGGACCTTTCTGGCTGCCCCACAGATTCCCCATGCGGGTCAGGTCGTTGGCTTTCACCGCATCCATGAACTGCGACAGGGCGTCGTTGGGCGTTTGCGGCGAGACACCGGTGAGTCGGCTGCGCGAGCCACCGCATGCGGCCGCGACATACGTCAGCACGAGCATGACGGTGGAAGCGAAGCGGAATCGTCGCGTCACACGAACCTGTCGTGAGGGAGTGACCCGAAGGTAAGACACCATGCGTCTCTACGTCAACATCGATCACGTTGCGACCGTGCGTGAAGCGCGCAAGACCGACGAGCCCGACGTGGTACAGGCCGCGGCGGCGGCGGAGCGCGCCGGCGCGGACGGCATCACCGTCCATCTGCGCGAAGACCGGCGCCACATTCAGGACGCCGACGTGCGCGCGCTGGCACGGAGCGTCAAGACCGTGCTGAATCTCGAGCTGGCCGCGAGCAAGGAGATCGTCACGATCGCCACGCGCGTGCGTCCGTTTCAGGCAACGCTCGTGCCGGAGAAGCGGCAGGAGATCACGACCGAAGGCGGCCTCGCGCTGCGCGTGACCGACCGGCGACTCAAGGACGCGATCGCTCGCCTGACGACCGCTGGTATTCGCGTCAGTCTTTTCATCGACCCGCAACGCCGAACGATCGATGTGGCCCAGGCACTCGGCGTGCCGGCGATCGAATTTCACACCGGTCGCTACGCCCATACGTGGCAGCAGAGCGATGCCGCGCTGAAACAGCTGCAGCGTGCGGCGACGCACGCCAAGAGTCTCGGCCTCGCCGTGCATGCCGGGCATGGACTCACGTACCAAAACGTCCAGCCAATCGCTGCCATTCCGGAGATCGAAGAGCTCAACATCGGCCACAGCATCGTGAGTAACGCCGTGTTCTGGGGATTGGAGGAAGCGGTGCGCCGCATGCGCGCCCTCGTCAACTAGACCGCCGGTATGAGTTGCAGTTCGGTCAGTCTCCACCCCTTGGCGGATTCCTCCTGAAGCCGGCCCGTTCATTTTTCGGTTCCGATGCAGACCGCAATCCTCGAAGCCCCCGGCCGCTTTGCGATACGCCCCATGCCGACGCCCGAGCCTGGCCCGGGCGAGGTGCGCATTCACCTCGAGGGTAGCGGCGTCTGCGCGTCGTCCCTTCCACTCTGGCAAGGCCGGGAGTGGTTCGCGTATCCACAGTCGGGAGGTATGCCGGGACACGAAGGCTGGGGGTCCATCGAAGCGCTCGGCGACGGCGTCACCGATTTCCGCGTCGGGCAGCGCGTCACCGCGTTATCGCACCGCGCCTTTGCCGAGTACGACGTCGCGCCCGTCGATGCGGTCGTCGCGATCCCCGACGAGCTCGACGACGCCCCGTTCCCCGGCGAGCCGTTCGGCTGTGCCTTCAACATCTTCTCGCGCTCCGATATCCGGCCCGGCGACACCGTCGCCATCATCGGCATCGGGTTTCTGGGCGCCGTGCTCACGCGACTCGTGTCGAGCGCGGGTGCACGCGTCATCGCGATCTCGCGGCGCACGTTCTCGTTGCAGTTGGCGCGGCGGATGGGCGCACTCGAGCGGGTGTCGTTCAAGAGCGGCGAGCGTGAGCAGGTCGTGAAGCGCGTCCTTGACTTGACCGACGGGCTCGGTTGCGAGCGGGTGATCGAATGCGTGGGTGCGCAGGAAACGCTCGATCTGGCCGGCGAAATCGCGGCGGAGCGCGGCCGCGTGATCATTGCGGGTCTCCACCAGGACGGGGCTCGTCACGTCAACATGCGGCTGTGGAACCGGCGCGGGCTCGACATCATCAATGCGCACGAATGCGACGGCGCCGCCCGCGCCCAGGGGATCCGCGCCGCCGCCAATGCGTTCGCGGCCGGCGTGCTCGATCCGTCCTGGCTCGTCACGCACCGCTTCTCCCTCGGCGACCTCGACGCGGCGTTTCGCATCACGGCGGAGCGCCCGGACGGCTTCATCAAGGCGGTCGTCCTCACGTAGACCCAAAGTTTATTACTTTGGGTGCCGTGACCACGCCTCCAGCTTCCCCGCTCGGGATGTCGGACTTCTTCGCCCTCGAGGCGGGGGAGTATCTCGACCGCCTGGACGGATTGCTCCAGGCGCCCGACGTGATCCCCCCGGCCGACGAGCTGGTCCGACTGGCGCGGGCGCTCCGCGGCAGCGCGCTCATGGCAAGCCAGCAGCCGATCGCGCGGGCGGCGATGGGATTCGAGGCGCTCGCGCGCGCGCTGCGCGAGGGACGGCGGTCGTGGGACGCCAACACGAAACAGCTCGCGATCCGCGCGGTGGATGATCTCAAGATCCTCGTCCGCAAAGCCGGGAGCTGGACCGACGCCGACTCGGCGAAGGCCGAGGCGCTCGCGAGCCAGCTCGAGCAGACGAGCGGTCGCCCGTCGGCGCAGGTGCGCGCCGCCGAAGCGATGGGACTCGACGCCGGCGCGCGTGCGTTCGTCGCGCGCGAGGGCGCGGCGATTGCGAGCGCGCTCGATCGCGCCGGCCGCACGCTGCGCACCAATCCGCTGGCGCACGATCCGCTCCAACAGGTGTTGAAGGCGTTACAGCCGCTGCGCGGCCTCGCCGCCCTGAACGATCTGCCGCCACTCCCGGATTTGCTCGAGGGCATCGAGCGCTCGATCGGCGAGATCGAGCGCACCAGCGGCGCGCCGCCAACGAATTGGGGCGATACGGTGGCCGAGCTGTTTCAGATGGCTGCGACGTCGATCGCTCATGCCGCGCGCGAAGTCGCCGAGCGCGGCCGGCCCGACCCCGAGAGCGCCGAGTTTCGGAAATTCGCCGGACTGCTCGTGCAGTTCATGGAGAGCGAACCCGACATCGTGCCGATCGAATCCATCGGCTCGATCGTCAAACGCGGCACGCCGCCGGCCGGGGCGGAAGCCGCCGAACGGCCGGCGCCACTTGGCCGTCTCGAGCTCGTCAGTCACGGCGAGCATCTGCGCCAGGCCGCCGATTCGCTCGAGCGTGCGCCCAGCGCAACACAGCGGGAGCTGCGGGCGCACACGCTCGCCGGCACGTTCCGCGCGCTGGGCGCGGCCGGCGGTGGGCCCGTCGCCGAGCGCGTTGCGGAATTCGCGCAGGCCGCGCGTGAGGCGGTCTCGAAGGGAATCGCGTTGAGCCAGCCCGCGCTCTTTGCCGCCGAGCTCCGCAGCGCGGGTGAAGTGCTCTCCTCGTCGGGATCAGGTGATGAATCCGCAACGGCGGCTGCGCTCGCGGCGGTCACCGTGCGAGTGCGGCAACTCAGCGGCGCCGCCGTCGCGCCGCCACCTGCTCCTCAGCCGCCGCCGGCCTCCGCCCCCGCTCCATCAGCCCCGCCGACCACGCCGGCCGATCGCGCGCGCGTCTCCGGTGCGAGGCGGGTGCCGGCTGCTGTGACCCAAGAGCCGCCGATCGGCGCCGAGTCCGCGCCCGACATCGCGGGCAGCTGGATGCGGTATCAGCAGCTCGTCGCGGCGGGCGTGGGACCGGCGTCGCTGGAGGAGTTGATCAACGGGCCGTCGGCCGACACCGGCCCCGTCAGCCCGTCGCCGCGGGCAGCCGTTGCGGCCCCCGCCGCCGCGCCCACACCGCGGAGCAACGGCGATGCAGTCGACATCAAGACGTTGCTGTACCGCGGCAATCGGGCGCGTGAGCGGGCGCAGGAGCTGCGCGATTTGGCGAAGCGCGCGAACGGCGACGCGCTGCGCGCGATCATCGACGAAGTCTGCGATCTCGTTGTCCTCGCCATCGAGCCCGAATAAACCGTCCCGCTGGCGCCGAGCCTGGCTCATCGGGCTCGTCGTCAGCATGGCGCTGCTCGTCTGGGTGCTCACCAAAAGCCATCCGCGTCAGGTATGGGAGTACGCGCGCCACGCAAACGGCTGGCTGCTGCTGCTCGCCGTCGCGCTCGCCACGCTCACGTTTCCGGTCCGCACCATTCGCTGGCGGCTGATCCTGCGCGACGTCGATGGCCACCGCTTTCCGTTCACGCCGCTGTGGCACGCGACGACGATCGGGTTCATGGCGAACAACCTCCTTCCGGCGCGGGCGGGCGAATTCGCGCGCGCCTACGTCGCGTCACGCCAGCTGCCGGTCCGTTTCACCACCGCCCTCGGCTCGATCGGCGTAGAGCGTGTGTTCGACGCGCTGGTGATGCTGGGCCTCATGGCGGTCGCGATCGCCGCACCATCGTTCCCCGCGAACACCCTCGTCGGCGGACGCTCGCTCTCCGCCATCGCGATGTCGGCGGCCATTCTCTTCGGCCTCGTGCTGATGTTGGCGCTGGTCGTGGTGCACCGCCCCGCGCCATGGCTCGCACTGTTCGCGAAGGTCGCGCGGCGCATCCTGCCGGCCCGGTTTGCCGAGCGCGCGATTCAATTGGTGGACGGCTTGATTGCCGGCCTCACCGTCCTCAAGAGTCCCGGGCGCTTCGTGGGCGTCGTCCTCTGGTCGCTGGTCCTTTGGATGACAAATGCCGCCGCATTCGCGGTGTGCTTTCGCGCGTTCGGGCTACCGGTGCCGCTGGAGGCGGCGCTGCTCTTGCAGGGCATCATCGGCTTCGGCGTGGCAGTGCCGTCCACGCCGAGCTTCATCGGTGTCTTCGAAGCCGCGACGCTCTTGACCCTCCACATTTACGGCGTGGACGCGAGCCTGGCGGTGAGTTACGCCCTCACCTATCACCTCACGACGTTTCTGCCGATCACGTTGCTCGGACTCTGGTCGCTGTCGCGCCTGCACATCCGCCTCACCGAGCTCAGCGGCGCCGCCCAGGGGGAACCGACGCCGTGACCGACGCCCTGCGGATCGCGGCGCACGCAAAGATCAATTTGTTTCTGCGGATTCTCGCGCGAGAGACGTCCGGCTTTCATCAGATCGAGACCGCGTTTGCGCTGCTCGAGCTGGCCGACGAGCTGGTCGTGCGACGCACCCGCGCGGACGCCGGGGGCGGGGGAGGCGTCACGATCGAAGTGCAAGGCCCGGATCTCGGCCCCGCCACCGACAATCTCGCGGTGCGCGCCGCCCGCGCGGTGCTCGAGGCGACGGGCAACACGTTCGGTGTCGCCATCACGCTGACGAAGCGCATTCCCGTGCGCGCAGGGCTCGGCGGCGGCTCGAGCGACGCCGCGGCGGCGCTCCACGCCGTGAATGCACTGGCCGGCAACGCCGTGCCGCGGCACGAGCTGCTGCACTTCGCCGCGCGCCTCGGCGCCGATGTGCCGTTCTTTACCGCGGGCGCACCGCTCGCGCTCGCCTGGGGTCGTGGCGAGCGCCAGTACCGGCTGCCCGGGCCACCCTCCATGCCGGCGCTCATCGCCGTGCCGCAAACGGGAGTTGCGACGCCCGACGCGTATGCCTGGTGGGACGAGCAGAATCGCGCGCCCCTCTCGCGCGGTCCTGTCGCGCTCGATGCGGACGCGTTGAGCTCATGGGGCAGCATCGGGCGGCTCGGCGGCAACGACTTCGAGAGCGTCGTCTTCGGAAAGCATCCCGAGCTGCGCGCCCTGTACGAGCGCCTGGCCGAAACCGGACCGCTGTGGGTGCGACTGTGCGGATCGGGAAGCGCGGTGGCCGCTGTCTACAAGAAGGAAAGTGAGCGCGACGACGCAAAACAGCGGCTCGGGACGACGAAGCAAGCGGTGATCGCAACGGCGACGCGGGGCGCGCCCGCGCCGCCGCCCGAAGCACTCAGCGAGTAGCCTTCCGTCGCCCGAACCGGAACGGCGGCGCGTCCTGGACGTCGGGTAAGCAGTCGAGGCGGTCGTAGCCTCCCGTCCGCGCAGCCGCAACGTCGCGCATGACGTCGATGAGACGCGACCGGCAGGTTTCCAGACTTGCGATGCGCTCTTCCAGAAACGACAGGCGGCGGCGCAACACCTCCATCAACCGTTTCGATGCGACGGGACGATCGGCGTCGCGCAGGAAGATGATCTCTTTGATATCCCCGATGGTGAGACCGCAGTTCTGCAGCTGGCGCACGAAGCGAATGCGCTCGAGTGTGCTCGCGTCGTAGATACGATGACGACTTTTCGTCCGGCCCGGCTCGGCGAGTAAACCGGTCCGCTCGTAAAATCGAATCGCGTCTCGTGTCACTCCACTGCGTGTTGCGATGTCGCCGATGCGTAAGCGTTCCATGACAAGCGAATGGTACACCGTGCCGACTGACCAAGGTCAAGGGACGCCAAGCGGTGGGACTAACCCGGACAATTCCCTGTTGCGAACCTGCAACACGTCGAGTCCCTCGTCTTTGACGCCACTGTGCGCGCGCGATAGCATTGGACCAACTACCACCAACACTCCAGGAGCTTCGTTGATGTCGCGCGCCCGGTTTGCATTGTTGCTCGCCGTCGTTCCTGCCGCCCTCGCCGCCCAAACGTCCGATACCACCAGCTCGCCATGGCCACCGCTCAAGGTCGTGGACATCCGCTGGATGGACACGACCGTGTCGGCGTGCACCGACTTCAATCAGTTCGCGAACGGCGGCTGGCTGGCGCACGACACGATTCCGGCGGCGTATGCGTCGTCGGGCGTCACCCGCGACATGAGCGATCGCAACGAGCTGGTCGTTCGTTCGGTGCTCGAGGATGCCGCGGCGCATCGCAACGCGCTGCCACCCCGGGGCACCCCACGCAAGCTCGGCACCTTTTACGCGACCTGCATGGATTCGACGGCGATCGAGACCGGCGGTGCTACGCCGATCCGGCGGTGGCTGCGCGGCCTCGACTCGGTCACAACGCGCGCACGCCTATTGCCCGAGATCGCCAAGCTGCAGATCCTCGGCGTGAACGTGGTGTTCCGCTACTCGCCCGACGTCGATCCGCACGATGCCGCGCGCTACCTCACCTGGCTGTATCAGGGCGGCCTCGGGCTGCCCGATCGCGACTACTACTTCACACCGGGCGCCGCGGCCGATTCGACGCGTGACGCGTACGTAGCGCACGTCGCGAAGTATTTCCGGCTGGCGGGCAGAGACTCCGCCGGCGCCGGCCGCGCCGCGACGCAGGTCCTCGCGCTCGAGACGTCGCTTGCACAGGCATCGCTGACGCGCGTGGAGCGGCGCGATCCCGCGAAGACCGATCATCCGATGAGCGCCGCGCAGCTGGCAAAGCTCACGCCCGGCATCGCGTGGCCGCGGTATTTCCGCAGCCTCGGCGTCCGCGTGCCGATCACCAAAGCCAACGTCGCGGAGCCGGCATTCGTGCAGCGCGTGGACTCGCTGCTGCACGCTGCGCCGCTCGCGACGTGGCGCGCCTACCTCACCTACCACGCGATCGCGACGGCAGCACCGTGGCTGTCCACACCGTTCGTGCAGGAGGACTTCGCCTTCCGGTCGCGCTTCAGCGGCGCCCGCGCGCTGTTGCCGCGCTGGAAGCGCTGCCTGCAAGAGGCCGACGGCGACATCGGCGAAGCGCTCGGGCAGGCGTATGTGGCGAAGACGTTCCCGCCGGAGGCGCGGGCGCGCGCCCGCGCCGTCATCGACGACATCCGTGCGGCGTTCCGCGAGCGCCTGCTGCATCTCACGTGGATGTCCGACTCCACGCGGGCGCAAGCGCTCGACAAGCTCGCGCGCATGGGCGAGAAGATCGGCTACCCCGACCGCTGGCGTGATTACTCGCGGCTGCGCGTCGCCGAGGGACCGTTCGTGCTGAACGTCTCCCAAGCAAATGCGTTCGAGTGGGAACGCACGGCGAACCGGCCGGGCTCGCCGGTGGACACGACCGAATGGGGCATCACGGTACCGACCGTGAACGCGTACTACGATCCTTCGAAGAACGAAATGGTCTTCCCCGCCGGCGCGCTCGTGCCGCAGACATTCGATCCCAACGCCGACGACGGCGCGAACTACGGCTCCCTCGGCGGCAGCTGGGCCGGCCACGAGCTTACGCACGGGTTCGACGACGAGGGCCGCCACTACGACGCCAAAGGCAATCTCCGCGACTGGTGGCAACCCTCGGACTCGATGCACTTCGTCGAGCAGGCGGCCCTCGTCGAGCAGCAGTTCGACTCCTACATCCAGATCGACACCTTCCACGTGAACGGCAAGCTCACCGAAGGCGAGAACATCGCCGACTGGGGCGGACTGCTCACCGGCTACGACGCATTGCAGCGCGCCCTCACGCGCGACGGCCGCCCGGGTTTGATCGAGGGCTACACACCCGAGCAGCGCTACTTCATCGGATACGCGCAGAGCTGGCGGGTGCACAACCGGCCCGAACGGCTGCGGACACGTGTCACCGTCGACCCGCATGCTCCCGAGCAATGGCGCGTCAACGGCCCCCTTTCCAACATCGCGGCGTTCGCGCAAGCATTCGGCTGCAAAGACGGCGATCCGATGGTGCGGCCGAAAGACAAAATCCCGAGCATCTGGTGACCATCATGAACCGCAAGCCTTTCCTCGCGCTCCTGGCCGGCGTCCTGCTGGCCGCGGCTCCATCCACTACGCCCGCGGACGATCTTCGCGGCTTCACGCCCGCATCGGCGCGAGCCGAGCGCGACTGGGAAAAGAAGTTCGCCGCCGTGCCTGCTCCCGACTCCCTGCGATCGTACATGCGGCGGCTGTCGGCGCGGCCGCACCACGTCGGCTCGCCGTACGATCAGGACAACGCCGAGTGGATTCTGGCGCGGTTCAAGAGCTACGGGCTCGACGCACACATCGAAACGTTCGACGTGCTGTTCCCCACGCCGCTCGAGCGCGTCGTCGAGCTCGTCGCCCCCACGAAGTTCGTGGCCGCCCTCCGCGAACCGGCGGTGGCCGGCGACCCGACGTCCGCACAGCAGCGCGAGCAGCTGCCGACCTACAACGCCTACTCGATCGACGGCGACGTGACGGCGCCGCTCGTCTACGTCAATTACGGCGTGCCGGCGGACTACGAGCGCCTCGAGCGCATGGGCGTCTCGGTGAAAGGTGCGATCGTAATCGCGCGCTACTTCGGCTCCTGGCGCGGCATCAAACCGAAAGTCGCGGCGGAGCACGGCGCGGTCGGCTGCCTGATCTATTCCGATCCGGCGGACGACGGCTACGTGCAGGGCGAGACCTATCCCAACGGTCCCTGGCGGCCGCGCGACGGCGTGCAGCGCGGCAGCGTGATGCAGATGGAGGTGTACCCGGGCGATCCCCTGACGCCGGGCGTGGGCGCGACGAAAGACGCCAAGCGCCTGCCGATCGCCGAGGCGAAGACGCTGACCAAGATCCCCGTGCTGCCGATCTCCTACGCCGACGCACAGCCGTTGCTCGCGGCGATCGGCGGACCGGTGGCGCCCGACGCCTGGCGCGGCGGCCTGGGCATCACATACCACGTCGGCCCCGGACCCGCGCGCGTCCATCTACGCCTCAAGTTCGACTGGACGCTGAAGACGCTCCGCGACGTCATCGCCCGGATTCCCGGCAGCACCGCTCCCGACGAGTGGGTGATCCGTGGCAATCATCACGATGCCTGGGTGAACGGCGCCGAGGATCCGATCTCGGGCCAGGCGCCGCTCCTGGAAGAGGCGCGCGCCCTCGGTGACCTCGTGCGTCAGGGTTGGAAGCCGCGCCGCACGATCATCTATGCGGCCTGGGACGGCGAAGAACCGGCGTTGCTGGGCTCGACCGAGTGGGTCGAAGCGCACGCCGACGAGCTGTCCACGAAGGCCGTGGCGTACCTGAACACCGACACCAACGGCCGCGGCTATCTCGATCTCGCCGGCTCGCATTCGCTGCAACGATTCATCAATGACGTGGCGCGCGACATCGAGGATCCCGAGACGCACCTCAGCGTGTGGAAGCGCGCGCAGCTGCGCGCCATCGCCGACGCGTCCAGCGCCGATCGCCGGCGCGACATCCGGAGCGAGCCCGATCTGCGCATCGGCGCGCTGGGCTCGGGATCGGACTACACGCCGTTCCTCCAGCACCTCGGCATCGCGGCGCTGAACCTGGGATATGGCGGCGAGGATGGCGGCGGCATCTACCATTCGATTTACGACGACTTCAACTGGTACACGCGGTTCGACGACACGTCGTTCGTGTATGGCCGCGCGCTCGCGCAGACCGTCGGCATCGCGGTGATGCGGCTCGCGGACGCGGACGTACTGCCCTACGAGTTCACCGGCGTGGCGGCGACCGTCGGCCGATATGAAAAGGAAGTCGAGAAGCTGCTCACGGACACGCAAGACGAGACGTCCGAGCGCAACCGCGAGCTGGACGAAGGGCTGTTCGCGGCGACGGCCGATCCGCGCGAGCACTCAGTGGCGCCGCCGCGCCAGGATCCGCCGCCGCATCTCAGCTTCGCGCCGCTCGAGAATGCCGTCGACGCACTGAGCCGCGCCGCCGACCGCTACGAACGAGCATTCACGCGCGCGCAGTCCGGAACGGCGTTCGCGCAGCCGGGCGCCGCGGCCTTGAATACTTCATTGCTGCGTTTCGAGCGCGCGTTCATGATCGCCGAAGGGCTGCCGCGCCGGCCGTGGTTCCACCACGCGATCTACGCGCCGGGCTTCTACACGGGCTACGGCGTGAAGACACTCCCCGGCGTGCGCGAAGCGATCGAGCAGCGCAACTGGAAGGAAGCGGAGACGGAGATCGGCGCCGCGGCGGACGCGATCAGCGCGGCGGCGGCGGCGCTGGATCGCGCGGCGGGACAGCTGGAGCAGCTCGCGCCGTAAAAACCGCGCGCGCGTCGGCGATCATTCGCAAGACGCCGGCCTGCTCCGCCGGCGTATTCCAGGCCGTGCTCGCACGCACGGCCTGTTCCACGCGATCGATCCACTGTAGGAAGAACGCGGCGTCGTCCGGCGAGCGGACCGGCGCGTCGCCGACTTGCACGTAGATCGGGCTCGTGGACGCGAACGGATAGAGATCGAGCACCGGCAGCTCGGCTCGGTCGCTGTAGGCCCGGAGGATGTACCAGCCGCTGCGAGTCACCGGAATGGCGACGCTATCCGCCGCCGTCATGCGATCGCGCGAAAGCGGGATCGTCGCAACGACCTTCCCGTTGCCGATGACCTCGAGATGGTCGACCGGCACGTTGGATCGCAGCCGGACACGCGCCGTCAGCTGACGGCCGGCTGACAGTTGTATCGTTTCGCCGAGTCCCCTCCCATTCAACGTGAACTCGAGCAGCGGCGCGTTCGTGACGAACGTGTGGCCCGCCTTGATCCCGCGGAGCCAGCTGCCGTGGCGCAACGTCGCCCCCGAATGCACGAACACGCGCACCAGGCCGGGCGGCCCGCGCAGGCTCGCGAAATTCGGGAAGGCGTCCGTCCCCGCGGCAGCCGGCAGCCGGAAACCGCAGTTGAGCAGCCGATACCAGATCTCGGACGTGATGAGATGGTCCGAGTATCCCATGACTTCGAGATAGTCGACTTTTCCCAACGCGACGTCGACCGGCAGCTCGTAGAAAAGCGGCGCAGTGGTGTCGGCCGGATCGGGCTTCGTATCGAACGGATGGACGTAGCCGAAGAGGCCGCCCTGCGCGTGCGCCAAGTCCGCCACGACTGCGTTCGTGAGCGCGAGACTCGCCGCGGCGGTATTCGGATAGCCGGCGTACTCGGGAAGCAAATAGTGATCGCGTAACCCCAGCAGTCCCGTATGACCCCAGACGCTCGTGTGAAACTCCTGGGCGTGCATCAGCAACAACGTCGGACTCGACACCGGGTCCGCGTCCGTGCGGAAGTACGCGATGTCCGGGATCCGCTGCTCCTTGTTCACGATCAGATTCTCGACGACGTGCAGATCCTCGGCGCGCGCCTGGAAGGCGAGATGCGCGGGCGTGTTGCGGTAGACCCCGCCGTAGTTCATGTGCACGTGCACGTCCCCGCTCCACCAACCACGGGCCGGAAGATTGTCGAGGCGCTCGAGGGTGACGCGGTGCATCACGCGCCCGCCCGCCGGGACGCGCACGTCGGCACGGTCGACCGCGTACTCGGGTCCGCGCCACACCTCGACGTGCACCGTGCCCGCAGGGACCGTGAGCTCGGTAGTGCCGGTGGAGTGGAAGTACGGATACTCGAATTGTCGCTCGGACCGATCGAACGCCTCGTCGGCGTGTCGCCACGCGTCGTCGGGAGCGTAGCCGCGACCTTCCGCCGTGGTTACCGAGATCCGCGCCGGCAACGCTCGCCCCTCCCGGTCGACGACGCTCAGTTGCAAAGCGCCTACCGCGCCTTGATAGCGCCTCTCCCGCGCCTCTACCCGCATGCGGTTCGCGCCCGGAATGTCCATCACCCACAGGGCCGTATTGCCGGCTTCGTTCGAGATGTAGGCGATGTGTTTCCCGTCCCGGGACCACCGCGGCGCCGTCGCGTCGAAGTCACCGTACGTCAGCGGGAAGACGTCGCCACCATCGCTCGTCATCAGCCAGAGCTGGTTCCATTGGCGGCCGAGGTAGGAGCTGTAGACGACGCGCGTGCCGTCGGGCGACCAGTCGGGCCGCGCCTTCCACGTGGTCTCTTCGTAGCGTAACTCGCGCAGCGGCGCGCCTGGCGTCGCCGCCATCCGCCAGAATCCGCCGCTCCCGTGGATGTGGCCGCGGTTGGAGACCAGAATCAGCTCCTTCCCGTCGGGCGACCACGTCGGCGAGATGTAGTGATCCCACGTGCTGTAGTAATAGCGCGGCAGCTTGCTGTCGTTGTCGTCGGTGAGTCGCACGGGGTCGCCGCCGGCCGGCGTGATTGTGAAAACGTGCCAGCGGCCGCGATACATCGAAGACACGAACGCGATGCGCGTGCCCCCGCCGTCGGGCGACCAGCGCGGCTCGACGTTGACGGCACCGTTCGCGGTGAGCGGCGTGATCCGGCCCGACGCGAGATCGAGCAGCTCGAGCTCGATCGCATCATGCGCGTAGCGCGCGAACACGACGGTCTTCCCATCGGGTGACCAGTCGGGCTGATAGTCGTAAGCGGGTCCGGACGTGAGCTGCGTAGCCACTGCTGACCCGATCCTCTGACGCCACAACGTCCCTTGCATCGAGTAGATCAATTCCGTCCCGTCCGGCGACCAGGCCGCCGCACTTGGGCCGCTGGTGACTTGAGGGACATACATCTCGCGCCAGTAATACGCGTGCGGCAGCGCGACCTGCTTGAGGACGCCTTCGCGCTGCCCGGCGAGCGCCGCGGGCAGGAAGGCGAGCGCTACCGCGATGCGTCGAGCCATCGATCGA
Source organism: Gemmatimonadales bacterium (assembly GCA_035491815.1). Lineage (GTDB taxonomy): Bacteria > Gemmatimonadota > Gemmatimonadetes > Gemmatimonadales > GWC2-71-9 > 20CM-2-65-7. Next base: position 36,035 of record DATJKA010000057.1, read on the forward strand.
TCGCCGCGCGAAGCAGCGGCAGGGGCACGGCGCCGTTTTCGAGCACGCGGTCGTGGAATTCCCGCATGTCGAAGCGGTCGCCCAGCCGGCGTTGCGCGAGCGCGCGTAAGCGACGGATCTCGAGCCGCCCGATCGCATACGACAGCCCCTGCGCCGGCCACACCGGATAGCGATCGACGCCGACCTCCGCGCGCAGCAACGGCACGTGCGTGTGCTCGCGGATGTAATCGATCGACCGCTGGCGATCCCACGCGAACGCGTGAATGCCGGTGTCCACGACGAGGAGCGTGGCCGAGAGCGTGATGTCGGCGAGCATGCCGAAACGCGCCGTGTCCGAGGAGTAGAGGCCCATCTCGTCGGCGAGCTGCTCGGCGTACTCCGCCCAGCCCTCGCCCATCCCCGGCGACCAGAAGTACCGCGCGATCGCCGGGATCGAGTCGCCGCGCTCGAGCGCGATCGTCCCCTGGAGATGGTGGCCCGGCATCGTCTCGTGAAACGTCAGCGGCTCGAGATCGGCGCGCGACTTGTGGCGTGGATCGTAGGTCGACAGGTAATAGATCCCCGGCCGGCTGCCGTCCTCGGCGGGCGGATTCCATTCGCCGACACTCTGCCGCTCCCGGAACGCCGGATACGGCTCGACGACGATCGGTGCGCGCGGCAGCCGCCCCACCACGCGCGGCAGTGCGACGCGCGCTCGCGCGATGGCGCTCTCGGCACTCGCCAGCATCTCGTCGCGCGAGTGGAACGTAAAGCTCGTGTCGCTGCGCAGTCGCTCGAGCAGCCGCGATACATCGCTGGTGTGGAACGAACGGAGGGCGATCACCTGCATCGCGTCCTCCAGCTCCGCAACCGTCGCGAGGCCGAGCTCGTGCACCGAATCGGCGGTGAGCGTGAGCCCGGTGGCCGCGCGAATACTCGCCGCATAGCAGTCGCCGCCATGCGGATTGGCCCAGACGCCGATGTCGCGCCGCGCGTGCGGCAGGTATTCCGTCGCGAGAAACTCGCGATAGCGCCGCATCGCGGGCACGATCTCGTCCGTGATCACGCGCGCCAGCTCGGCCCGGAATTCGGGCGTAGAGTCGCGGCGCGCCGGGTCGTACAGCGGGGACTGCGCGACCGGCGTAGCGATCAGCGTGTCGATCTCGTCGAGGGCGATCTCGACGTTGTGTCGCGGCGCCGTGTAGCCGCGCCGCAGCCCTTCCCGATGATTCGCCATCTCGGTCGCGATGTACGCCGGCGCGGCGCGCGCGCGCGCGAGCGCCTGGCGTCGCGCGGTATCGGTGCCGACCGCTTGCAGCGCGGCGAGCGACGTGATCGTCGCAAGCCACCCGCCCCCGGTATGCGCGATGCTCCAGAGCTCGAAGCGGCAGGCGCGCGTGGCGATCGAGCTTTCGAGCGCGTCGCGCATGATCCCGTAGGAGACCCACTCCGGCCGGCCGGCGAGTGGACGCGGGTTGATGCGCCGGAGCCGCGCAAACCAGGCATCCTCTCGGGTCTGCCAGCGCGCGAGCGCCTCGGGTGAGTTGTCGGGCAGCCGGTCGTGTGGGCCGTTGGCGACGCCGTCGGCGGTCGCTTCGTCAGGATGCTGCGCGAAGTAGGCGACGAGATAACTGTCGGCGAGCTGCCGAACCCGGCTCGCCAGCGAGTCGGTCTGCGCCTGGACCACGAGCACGGCGAGGGCGAGCATCATGACTTGAGGTAGAGTCGCTGGGGATCCAGCACGTCGCGCAGCAGCTGCAGCTCGAGCTTGCTCGGCGGCTCGAGCCGAGCGAGCTGCGAGCGGGCGCGCAGCTTCCACCCGACAGCGACGTCGGTGGACGCCACGCCGGGATACAGGCCCGCCAGCACCAGCTCCCCGCTCGCGGCGTCGCGCTCGAGCACGCCTTTGTCGGTGATCACGCGTGTCACCCGCTGCCCCGAGCTCGTCACGAAGTCCACGCGCTCGGGGAACGCGCGGGGCGAGAGCTTCGATACGATCAGGATGCGCTGCGCATGCAAGGCGATCTCGGCCGCGCCGCCCGAGCCGGGGAGCCGTACTTTCGGCTTCGCGTAGTCGCCGATGACGGTCGTGTTGATGTTGCCGTAGCGATCGACCTGCGCCCCGCCCAAGAATCCGACTTCGATGCGGCCGTTTTGCAGAAAGAGCTGAAAGACGTCCGCCATGCCGCAGACCATCAGCGACCCGGTGACGAGCGCGGGGTCGCCGATCGAAACGGGAAGGCGCGACGGCGTCGCCCCGACCGCGCCCGATTCGTAGATCAGCACGAGGTTCGGGGCGTGCGTGCGCCGCGCGAGGTTGCACGCGAGGTTCGGCAGCCCGATGCCCACGAACACGACTTCGCCGTCGGCCAGCTCGCGCGCCGCGACGGTCGTCATCATCTCGTCGGGCGTGTAGCTCTCAGAAGCCGTAGTTCACCCCGGCCGACATCTGCTCGCCGGCCTTGAGCCGCTCGATCAGCCGCGGCTGTTTCTCCATATACTCGGCCCGGGCTCCGACACCGTAGACGAATTCGTCGAGGTAATGGGCCAGCCCCGCGCGGTCCTTGGAGATCGCCTCCCAGCCGACGTAGAAATCGTTGTCGCGATCGTAGTAACCTTGCGCGTACGATGGATGCGCGCCCCACGGCTCGACCACGACGGCGTCCACGATCGCCGCGGGAATGAGCGTGCGGTTGGGATCGGAGCGGATCACGCGCTCATCGACGAGCTCTTCCACCACCACGATCACACGGTCCGACGCAAACGCCGCTTCCTTCTGGACGCCGAGCAGTCCCCAGATCTGGGTGTTGCCCTGCGCGTCGGCGCGCTGCGCGTGGACGATGGTGACGTCGGGGTTCAGCGCCGGCACCGTCGCGAGCTCCTCGCCGGTGTAGGGGCACTTGACCGATTTGATCCGGGGATTGGCCTTCGGGAGGTCGGTGCCCGCATAATCACGCAGCGTCCAGAACGGCAGGCGCGCGGCACCGGCCGCGAATCGTGCGACCATGCCGAAGTGCGAATACTCCTCGATCTCGAGCGTGCCGCCTTCGACGGCGCGGCGGAACGCGTGCAGCGAGCCGACGCCCGGATTGCCCGCCCACGAGAACACGAGCTTTTTGGCGCAGCCCGCCGCGATCATCTGGTCGTAGATCAGGTCGGGGGTGAGTCGGCACAAGGTGAGATCGCGCCGGCGCTGCCGGATGATCTCGTGGCCTGCGGCGAAGCAGATCAGGTGGGTGAAGCCTTCAATGACGACGACGTCGCCGTCGCGCACGTGACGCGCGACGGCATCGTGCAGCGATACGACTTTTGACGCTAGTCCGACATCTCGTGCAGGCACTCGTCGATGATCCGAAGCGCGGTGTCGACGTCGTACTCGTCCACCACGAGTGGGGGCGCGAGGCGCAGCGAGCTTTTGCCGCAGCCGAGGAGCAAGAGTCCTTTCTTGAAGGCGCGGCCGACGAGCTCGTGCGGCACGTCCGGCGCAGGCTCGCGCGTCTGACGATCCTTTACAAACTCGACGCCGACCATGAGCCCGCGGCCGCGCACGTCGCCGATCGCGGCGTACTTCTCCTGCAGCCGGCGCGCGCCGCCGATCAGCCGCTCACCCATTTTCCCGACGTTGGGCAGGAGCTCCTGCTCCACGATGTCGAGCGTCGCGAGCGCGGCGGCGCAGCACACCGGATTGCCGCCGAACGTGCTGCCGTGCGCCCCGGGGTTCCACTTCATGATCGACTCTTTGGCGATGATCGCGCCGATCGGCATGCCGCTGCCGAGCCCCTTGGCGGAGAGCAGGATGTCGGGCTCGATGCCTTCGTACTCGCACGCCCACATCTTGCCGCTGCGGCCGACGCCCGACTGCACTTCGTCGCAGACGAGCAGAATACCATAGCGATCGCAGATCTGTCGCAGCTCTCGCAGATATCCGGTCGGCGGGACGACGTAGCCACCCTCGCCCTGAATCGGCTCCACGAAGATCGCCGCCACCGAGTCGGGCGGCACTTTCTTGAGGAACAGCTCCTGTTCGATCCACGACGTGCAGCGCGTCGTGCACGCGTCTTCCCCGCGACAGTACTCGCAGCGGTAGCGATAGCCGTACGGCACGTGGTGGATTTCCGGAACAAAGGGCGCGAACCCGGAGCGCTGGACCGCTTTGCTCGCGGTGAGACTCAGGCCGCCGTAGCTGCGCCCGTGGAAGGCGCCGAGGAAGCCGATGATGGCGGGCCGGCCGGTCGAATGTCGCGCGAGCTTGATCGCGCCCTCGACGGCTTCGGTCCCCGAGTTGGACAGGAACACGCGCTTCTTGCTCGGGCCCGGCGCGAGCCGGGCCAATCGCTCGCAGAGCGCGGCGAAGCTCTCGTAATAGAAATCGCTGCCGCAGATATGCAGGAACTTGGCCGCGGCGTCTTGCACCGCTTTCACGACTTTCGGATGCCCGTACCCCGTCGATGCGACGGCGATGCCGGCCATGAAGTCGAGAAAGCGGTTGCCGTCGACGTCCTCGACCATCGGCCCCGCGCCGCGCGCGACGGCGAGCGGATATTCTTTCGGATACGAGGTGGACGACCAGCGATCCTGTCGCTCCACGATTGCGCGCGCTTTCGGTCCCGGCGGCGGCGTGACGATCTTGGGATAGTCCCGCGCGGCGGTCATGGATCGATCACCGTGCGGCTCTGCTCGCGCATGAATTGCGCGACGTAGTACGGTCCGCACCCGCCCTTCCCGCTCGATCCCGAGCCTTTCCATCCGGTGAACGGCTGCGCGCCCGGCCAGGCGCCGGTCGTTGCGCCCGTGCGTTTATTGACGTAGCACACACCGGCCTCCACTTCGTCGAAAAAGCGAGTGATGTCGGCATCCCGTCGTGAGAAAATCCCCGCCGTCAGCCCGTAATCGGTCTTGTTCGTCTCGGCAATCGCCTGATCGAGGCCCGTCACCTCGCCGATCGCGAGGAACGGCACGAACAGCTCTTCGCCGAACAGCGTCGAATTGAGGGGCAGCGTCGCGATCGTCGGCGCGACGTAATGACCGTGATCGAACGCGGGGCCGCGCAGCCGCTCGCCTCCGGTCACGATCTCGCCTTCCTTCCGCGCCTGTTTCACCGCGCGCTCGAACTTCTTCACGGCGTCGGCGTTGATGACGGGCCCGAAGAAGACATCGCGCTCGGTCGGATCGCCGATCTGCAGCGCCTGCGTGCGCTCGAGCAGCCTGGTGACGAACGCCTGCGCGACCCTCGTGTGGACATACACGCGGGACGTCGCGCTGCATTTCTGATTCTGCAGCCCGAACGCCGAGCGTGCGACACCCTCTGCGGCCGCGTCGAGATCGGCCGTGTCCATCACGATCGCGGCGTTCTTGCCGCCGAGCTCGAGAAGACACGGCTTGATCCAGCGCGTGGAGAGATCGTGATAGATGTGCATCCCGACCTCTTTCGAGCCGGTAAACACGACGCCGGCGACCTGCGGATGCCGCCACAGCGCCTCTCCCGCTTCCGAGCCGTGCCCCGACAGATAATTGAAGAGTCCCGCCGGCACCCCGGCATCGCGGTAGACCTCGTACAGCGCGAGTCCCGTCCACGGCGTGTCCTCGGCGGGCTTGTAGACGACGGCGTTGCCGGCGACGAGGGCAGCCGCGGACATCCCTGTCGAGAGGGCGAGCGGAAAGTTGAACGGCGCAATACAGGCGAACACGCCGTACGGCCGCAGCAAGTCGGTGTTGTGCTCGACCGGCGTCACCTTCGCCATCTCGCGCACGAATCCCTCGGCACTCTCGACCTGGCCGCAGTAGTAATCGATGAGGTCCGCGGACTCCTCGGCGTCCCCCATCGATTCGAGGCGGCTCTTGCCGACCTCGAGGCTCATGATGGCGGCGAGCTCGAACTTGCGCTCGCGGATCAACGCCGCCGCACGATGCAGGATCGCGACGCGCTCATGCCAGTCCCGACGACTCCATGCCGCCTGTGCCGCCCTTGCCGCCTTCACGGCCTGATCGACGTGCGTAGCCGTAGCCACGGCAAAAGTGCCGAGGACGATGCGCGTGTCGATGGGCGAAGTGTCCACGATAGGCTTGGCGGTCGACGTGACGGCTTGGCCGGCGATGTAGAGGGGATAGGTGCGGCCGTATTGCGCCCGGACTCGTGCGAGCGCCGCATCGAATTCGCGATGAAACGCGTCCCAATCGACGTTCGCCGAGGTGTACGTGATCTTCGACGGCGACGGCGTCGCGACGGTCATGCGAGCGTGCGCTCGAGCGCGGTGGTCAGCCGGCCCACGATTTCATCGATCTCGGTCTCAGTGATGATGAAGGGCGGCGCGATCATCACGAGGTCGCCGTTCGTGCCGTCGGCGTGCCCCACGTTCGGCCACACCGTGATGCCGGCGTCGATCGCTGCGTCGGCGAACCGCTCGGCGAACTTCTTGGCGCGTGGGAACGGCGCGCGACTGCCTTTGTCCTCGACGAACTCGATCCCGGCGAGCAGCCCGCGGCCGCGTACGTCGCCGACGTGCGGCAGGTCCGCCAGCGGGCGCAGCCGCTCGTGCAGCACCCGACCCATCTGCGCGCCGCGCTCCACCAGGTTGTGCTGCTTGAGATAGCGCATCGTCGCGACGCCGGCGGCGCACGCCACGGGATGATGGGAGAATGTCTGCGCGTGCATGAAGTTGCCGGAGCCCTCGGCGATGGCGTCGACGATACGCTGCCCCGCCGCGATGCCCGACAGCGCCGCATAGCCACCGGAGACGCCTTTGCCGAACGTCATGATGTCGGGCGCCACGTCGTACGGCTCGATCGCCCACCAGGTCCCGGTGCGACCGACGCCGACGAGCACTTCGTCCGCCACGAACAGCACGTTGTGGCGGTCGCAGATCTCGCGCACGCGCCGGAAGTACTCGGGTCGCGGCGTCGAGCCGCCCGTCGATGAGCCGCCGACCGGCTCGGCGATGAACGCGGCGACGTTGTCGGCGCCGAGCCGCGTGATCGCCTCTTCGAGCACCGAGCCGCTGCACACCGGGCAATTCGGGCTCTTGCCACCGCACTCGCAGCGATAGGGATACGACGCGGGGATACGGTGCACGTCGACGAGCCAGGGACGGAACATCGCCTTGTAGGCTTCGCGCGCCGACGCGGAGAGCGCCAGCAGCGTGCTGCCGTGATATCCGGGAGCGAGCGCGATGACGCGCTGCTTCGATGGCTGGCCGCGCTCGATCCAGTACTGCCGCGCAAGCTTCAATGCCGCTTCGACGGCTTCGGAGCCGCTACACAGGAAGTAGAGCTTCGAGAGGTCGCCGGGCAGCGTTTCCGCCAGCTCATCGGCGAGATTTTCTACCGGTCCGTGCGTGAACATCGTGCCGGACAGGTAGCCGAACTGCCGGCACTGCTCGGCGATCGAGGCGGCGATTTCGGGATTGGAGTGGCCGAGGTTGGCGACATACGCGCCGCCGACCGCGTCGAGGTAGCGCTTGCCGCGCTCGTCGATCAGCCAGCACCCTTCGCCGCGCACGATCTTGGGATAGTCGTGCGCGAGCTTGCGGTAGAAGACGTGGCTCTCGGGGTAGCGGTGCGTCACAGCGGGAAAACTACGGCGACCAGGGGGAGGAGGCGAGCACGACGGCTCGCCCCCTCTGAATCGCACGAGCGTCAGTGGTTTATGACGATCGTCACGTCATGACTGGACGATATGGCTCCTGAATTCCCGGGGAAGACGGGATAGTAGACGATCGTGCCCGACGCCGTTGCGGAGGCATCGTCGGACTGACCTGTTTGCTGCATGCTCAACCCGGGCTGCGTAGTACGTGTCGTGCCGCTGGAGTGGAACGCGAAGACGTCGTTCGTCACCCACGTGACGTCGATAGTCCCCGTCGGGCCCGCATACGTGAAGAAATTTGGGTTGCCGGTGGTATTTGTGTTGAGATGCATGGAGCGCGAGTTTCCGGTGAGGTCTTCATTGGGAATGGTCCCAAATCCTCCTAACGCGGTCGTGCATCCCCACGACCGGCACTCCGTGACGGTATAGAAAAGCAGCGTTTCAGTTGCGCCGCGCGAAACACTTACGCTCCCAAAGACCTGCAGGTACCCGCCCCCAGTATCGGGCGGTGTTGGCGTGCCGGGATCGTACCAGTTCAGGGACGCGGCCTCGCCGCGGGCGTTGAAGTGACAGACAGTCGCAGCGCAACCGCCGCCGCCGCTATCGGCCGCAACGGCGAAACTCGGCCCGTCAGGGGTCCGCGCAGCGTCACGACATGCGACTGCGGCAGCCAGCAAGACAGGGATCACCACTTTTTTCATAGGAGCCTCCAGGGGTATGCTGAAGGCTCATTAGGAGAAATCTTGCGCGCCACTAATTCCGCACACTGCGACATCACCCGTTGGGGTTAGACCGTCACGGCAGGCGCACGCTCGCCGTGTGGCCTTTTCGACCGCTCGTGCTGAACGCCGCGACGCTGACGGTGCCGCGCGCCTGAATGGGACCGTGGACTGCCGGGCTTTTTAGCGTGGGCTCGCTCCCATCCGTGGTGTACCGAAGCGTGAAGCCGGGGAGCGCGATGCTGCTGTACACCGCACCGCCGCTCGCTTTGAGGCCGGGCTTCGGGATGCGATACGACAGCTCGGGGACTTCACGATCGAGCCGCGGCAGCTCGCGCTTGCCGACGACGTTTGCCAGGCGCGACCAGTCTTCGCGGAATAGCGAATCGGCGCGTGTCGAATCCGCGCTCGCCCAATTCGGATCGGGCGCCCACGCCCGCTCCGCCAATCCAAAAACCTTCGGGACGAGCATGTAGTCGAGCCGCCCGTCGCCGCCCAGCGTCTCCGCCCACAAGTTGCCCTGAAGACCGAGCACGTGGCTGCGGCCGTAGTCGGTGAGGCGATCTTTGCCGGTGAATGCTCCCGGCGGCAGAGGATTGCCTTCGCGATCGACGCGCGTGTTGCGGTAGTAGTCGAACGGGATGTACTGGAACGGCGTCCGCATGTTGATGAAGCCGCCCCAGTCGAGTCCGATCTCCTCGGGATTCTGATTGTACGCGAGATCGAAGTAGTAGTTGGTGACGGGACTCAGCACGACGTCGTAGCCGCCGTTCGCCAACCGGTACGCGAGATCTTCGGCGCCCCAACCCGGCACGTTGTTCCACACATAAGCGCGCCAGCCGCGCTCGGCGAAGCCGGGATTCGGAATGTTGACCGAGTGACCGTCGAGGCGCGTCTTGCGCACGGCGATTTCTTCCCAGCCCCCCGGCGTGAGACCCTGTGCCTTGAGGACCTGCTCGATTCTGCCGTAGAACGCGAACCACAGGTCGTCCACATTGGTCAGGTTGTGCGCCTGCATGAAGGCCTGCACCGCCGGTGAGCCGACCCACACCCCCGCCGGCACTTCGTCGCCGCCCATGTGGATGTGGCGGAGCGGCGCGCCGGCCTCGCGATGCATGGCGGCGAGCTCGGTCACGACTTTCTCGATGAAGCGATAGGTCGATTCGAGCGCCGGGTTGATGACGTTGTCGGGATAGCCTTGGACCGACGCGTACTTCGACGTGTCCTTGGGATCGCTGAGACGGTACGTCGCATCCGTGCGCGCTTCCATCGATTTGATCGCGGCGCGCGCGTGTCCCGGCATTTCGATTTCGGGAATCACTTCGATATGCCGGGCGGCCGCGTAGCGCACGATCTCGACGTAGTCCGCGTGCGAATAGAACCCGCTGCCGTACGGCCGGCCGACCTGCGGCCCCGAGCCGAACGCGGGCTGGAGGAACGCCTTCGAGTCGAGCGTGTGGCCGCGACGCGCGCCCACGGTGGTCAGCTCGGGCAGCCCCGCGATCTCGACGCGCCAGCCTTCGTCGTCGGTCAAATGCATATGGAAGACATTGAGCTTGTAGCGCGCCATGAGATCGAGTGTGCGCAGCACGACGGACTTTGGGTTGAAGTTGCGGGCGACGTCGAGCATGAACCCGCGGTAGCCGAAGCGCGGGGCGTCCACCACGTGGATCGCCGGCAGCACGAGTGCGCCGCTGGAAGCCACCGGCAACAGGTCACGCAGCGATTGTAGACCGTAGAACACACCCGTAGGTGAAACTCCAACGATGCGCACGCCGCTCGAATCGATCGTCAGCTCGTACGCCTCGGGCGATGTCTGTCCTGCGACCGCGCCGATGTCGAGTCGCACCGCTGTTGCGCCCGCGCGTCCTGCCTTGAAGAACGGCCGCAGATAGTCGCCGGCGAATCGCGCCTCGTTCGCGAGCGCGGTCGACGCGACGACTTGTGGCATCGCCGTGAGACGCAGTGCGCCGGTCCCCTTCACCAGCTGCACCGGCGTCGGGAAGATGGGCGGCAGATCGTTGACCGGGATGTCGCGCGTGAGCGAATCGAGCGAGTACTGCATCGCCGGCGTGACGACGCCGGTGTTGTGCGTGAACGGCGCCGCCGTAAAGTCGAGCGCGATGCCGCTTCCGGGCGCGCTGTCGAAGACGATGTAGGGACCCGCAGGACCGAAGCTTTGGTTGCGCAACACATCGGTCAAATACGGAAACTTGACGGACGCACCGGGCGCGAGTCCGGCGAACCTGGGACCGGGCACGAGCCGGTGCAGATCTGCCATGACGTCCTGGAACAGGAACGCAGCGCTGCTGTCGAGCAGCGCGGAGTGCAGCGCGCTGAAGTAGATCGCCCAACCGGTCTTGGGGAGCGGCTTGGTGCCACGATTGGTGAGCGTGAACTGCGCCCAGGAGCCGGCCGCGTTCGGCGCGGTGGTGTCACGCAGCACCTCCCAGCGCAGCTGAAGATTGGTTTGAGCGGCGGCGGTACCGGCCGAGGCCAGTGTGAGGGCGGCGAGGGCGGCGAGGGCGGCGAGGGCGGCGAGGAGTCGGTTGCGCATGTGACAAAAGCTACGCCTTATCGCGGCGTGCGCATCTCGACCTGTTCCGTCGCCTGGGTCCAGCGCTCGATGGCCGTCTCGAGGTCGCGCTTGAGCGCCTCGAGCCGCGCGCCCATCTCGTGCGCGGTCCGCGCGCCCTCCGGACGGGTGTAGAGCGCCGGGTCTTCCAGCGCCGCTACCACACGTGTCACCTCGGCTTCAAGATCGGCAACGACGGCTTCCGCTTTCGCGAGCTCGCGTTGCGCGCGTTGCAGCTCCTTGCGCGGGTCGCTCTTCGGGGTGGGCGCAATCCGCTGGCGCTCGTGGACCTTCCGGAGCGCCTGTTCCTCCGCGGCGCTGACCGCGGCGGCGTGCGCTCGCTCCGTGCTGACTTCTTCCCACTCCTCGAAGCCACCGGCGAATTCGGTCAGGTGGCGATCGTGAAGAATCCAGATCCGGGTAGTGAGCGCGCGCAGCAGCGCACGGTCGTGGCTGACGAGGATCACCGTGCCGTCGTAGTCTTGGATCGCGTCCTCGAGCGCCTCGATCGATTCGACGTCCAGGTGATTCGTCGGCTCGTCCAGGATCAGCAAGTTGGCGCGCGACAACATCAGCATGGCGAGCGCAATACGCGCGCGCTCACCGCCCGACAGCGAGCCGGCGCGCCGCAGCACTTCCTGACCCGAGAACCCGAAGCGACCCAGGTGCCCCTGGATCGGACCGCGCTCCCACTTCGGACGCAGCGCTTCGATCACCTGGTACAGCGTGCGATCGAGCGGCACTTGGGAGAGGTCCTGCCGGTAATAGCCGACCGTGATCGAGCCGCCCAGCTGCAGCTCGCCGTGCGCGATGGGATGCTCGCCGAGGAGCGCGCGCAGCAACGTGGACTTCCCCGTACCGTTTCGCCCGATGAGTCCGACCACGTCGGTGCGCTTCAGCGTCGCGCTGAATCGCTCCACGAGCGTGCGGTCGCCGACTCCGATGCTCACGTTCTTTGCCGTCACGACTTGATCGCCGCCCCGATCCGCCGCCTCGAGCCGCAGCGCCATCGTCCCCTCGGTCCCGAGCACGGCGCTGAGTCGCGGCAGGCGCGCGAGCCGCTTGCGCCGCCCTTTGGCTTGTTTGCTGTTCTGCCCCGCGATGTTGCGGGCGATGTAGTCCTGCTCGTGCGCGATGACCCGCTGCTGCTGCTCGAACGCCCGTTGCTGCGCCAAGCGGCGCTCGGCGCGCTGTGCGACAAAGTCGGTGTAGCCGGCCGAGTAGGGCGTGGCGGTACCGCCTTCGAGATGCAGAATGTGGTCGACGGTGGCGGCCAAGAACGCCCGATCATGGCTCACAAGCAGCACCGTCCGCTCACTCGCGGCGAGATACTGCTCGAGCCACCGTGTCGTCTCGAGATCGAGGTGATTCGTCGGCTCGTCGAGCAACAAGACGTCGGCGGTCGACATCAGCTGGCGCGCCAACCCCAGCCGCCCCAGCTCACCCCCGCTCAGAGCAGAGAGCGGCGTGACGCGCGCCTGGGCGGGGTCGAACTCGAGGCCGTGCAACACCGCGTCGATGCGCGCCGTGACCGCGTAGCCGCCTTCCCGTTCGAATCGCTCCAGATTTTCGCCGTACTGCGCCAGCGCGCGCGGCGACGAGTCATGGGCGAGGTTCGCGGCTTGCTCCACCAATGACTGTTCGAGGGCGAGCAGCTCGGCCAGCTCACCCGCCGCGGCCTCCCACACCGTCGTCGCGGCCCCATAATTACGGTGCTGCTCGAGCAACGAGAAGCGGAGCGCACTCGCGCGAGCGATCGTGCCGCGCGTGGGCTCGAGATCGCCGGTCAGCAGCCGGAAGAGGGTCGTCTTCCCGCTGCCGTTTCGTCCCACGATGCCCCAGCGTTGGCCGGGCTCGACCGTGAACGTGACATCGGAAAAGAGTTTGGTGGCGCCAAAGTCCACACCGACGCCGGCGAACGCGATCTGCGTCATGGGAAGACAACTTAACTAGCGATTACATTCGTCCCGTGCCCACGTCGCTCTCGGCGCCCGGCGAACGCCTGCGCGCCTCCTGGCGCCGCCTCTCCAAGTGGCCCGGCGGCAAGACGCTGTTCAGTCTGCTGCTCGGACGCATGACGCCGTACTCCGGCACGATCGGCGCCCGCGTCGCGGAGCTGGAGCCGGGATGGTGCCGCGTGACTCTGCGCGATCGCCGCCGGGTCCGTAATCATCTCTCGTCGATCCATGCGATGGCGCTGGCGAACCTCGCCGAGATGGCGAGTGGACTGGCCGTGCTGGTGGGATTGCCGCCCGGCGTTCAGGGCATCGTCACCGCTTTTTCCATCACTTATCTCAAGAAGGCGCGCGGTCTGCTGACGGCCGAGTGCCGCGTGAGCGGACTCGACGTCACGGCCGAACGGGAGTATGAGGCGCCCGTCGCCATCACCGACGCGCAGGGCGACGTGGTCGCGCGAGCCACCGCGCGGTGGCGGCTGCGACCAACCCCCGCGCGATGAGTCTCCTCGACACACCGTTGACGCGGCAGATCGGCATCGAGGTCCCGCTGATCTGCGGTGCGATGTATCCCTGCACCAATCCGGAGCTGGTGGCGGCCGTATCGGCGGCGGGCGGCATCGGTGTCGTCCAACCGCTGTCGATGATCTATGTGTACGGGCACGAGCTGCGCGAAGGACTGCGGCTCATCAAGCGGACGACCGACAAACCGATCGGCATGAACGTGTTGATCGAACGGAGCTCGAAGCTCTATCTCGAGCGGATGCATCGGTACGTCGACATCGCGCTCGAGGAAGGCGTGCGCTTCTTCGTCACATCGCTCGGCAATCCACGCTGGGTCGTGGAGCGTGTCGCCCCGATGGGCGGCATCGTCTATCACGATGTGACCGAGCGAAAATGGGCCGAGAAGGGCTTGGCCGGCGGAGTGCATGGGCTGATTGCGGTGAACAATCGCGCGGGTGGTCATGCAGGACCGCGCACTGCCCAGGCGCTGTACGACGAGCTCGCCGATCTTGGTGTGCCGATCGTCTGCGCCGGCGGCATCGGCGATGAGGCCGGTTTTGTCGCGGCTCTGCGGATGGGGTATGCCGGGGCGCAGCTCGGCACGCGCTTCATCGCCACCACGGAGTGCGGCGCGCATCAGGACTATAAGGAAGCGATCGTCCGCGCGAATGAGGACGACATCGTGCTCACCGAGCGCGTCACCGGAGTGCCGCTCGCGGTGATCCGGACGCCCTATGTCGATCGCATCGGGACCAAGGCCGGGCCGATCGCGCGCTGGCTATTGCGCGGGCGGAGGACCAAGCACTGGATGCGCACGGTCTACGCGCTGCGCTCCGCGTGGCAGCTCAAGCGGGCCTCGCTCAAGGGCGGCGCGGACGAGAAGACATCGAAGGATTACTGGCAGGCGGGCAAGAGCGTCGCGGGGATTCACGCCATCGAGCCGGCCGGAGCGATTGTGCGCCGGTTCGCTGCGGCCGCGCTCGCCCCTCATTAACTTTCCACCGCACCAGCGTACTGGCCCTTCGTCCAATGGCAGGACAGCGGACTTTGGATCCGTTAATCTAGGTTCGAATCCTAGAGGGCCAACTGATACGAATGTCCAATGTCCAACGACCAATGAAGGGGCGTTCGACATTCGATTCGTCTCGCCGCATCTTTTCGCATCATGACGGTCTCCAAGCCCGCCACGGTTGACACGGAACCGCGCCCCACCGCCAGCAACATCGACGTGTTCGGGCTGACGAATCGGGGTCGCGTGCGCGCGGACAATCAGGATCAGTTCCTCATCGCCAGCCTGCACAAGCTGCTGCGCGTCCACCAGTCGAGCCTGCCGCCCGAAGACATCACGACGCTGATCAGCGAGTCGCGCGGCTACATCCTGCTCGTCGCCGACGGCGTGGCGGGCCGGCCCGCCGGTCAGTTGGCCAGCGGCACGGTCGTGAAGACGATCGCCCACCACGTCACGCATCTGATGGATTTGTACCGCCGACTCGACTCGAACAACGAAGCGACGTTCGTTGCCGAGCTGGAGAGGTCGGTTCTCAAGAGCCACGAGGCGCTGGTGGAAGAAGGAAAGAAGGATTACGCCGGGCGCGGC
>DATJKA010000058.1:0-45705 GCA_035491815.1 Gemmatimonadales bacterium
TGCGGGACTTCGCGATGTTTCGCGGATCCGTGCCCGTCGTTCCCGGCGACAGCGCGAGCGTCATGCCGAGCCTCGTACAAAAACTCGGCAAACTTCCGATCTGGATTTTTCACGGCGAGGTCGATCAGGTGGTCAACGTGAACGGCTCGCGTGAGCCGGCGGCGGCGCTGAAGGCGGCCGGCGCGAACGTGCAGTACACGGAATTCCTCGGGCTGAACCATAACGTGTGGGACGCGGCGTACGGCTCCGACGAGTTTGTGCGCTGGTTGTTCGCGCAGCAGAAGCCTCGATAAGCCACCGATAACCGGTTATGACGTTTGGGGCGGCGGCGCTGGCAAAAAGAGATGCAATAGGGTCACGTTTCGTTGGACCCTTCTCTAGGAGAACCCATGCGGCTTTACATCGTCGGCATCATTTCCCTGCTGCTCACTGGAACGGTTGCGGCCCAATCCCGATGGACCTTTTCTGCCGGGCCTGAGTGGACTCCCGTGGACTTGAAGATTCACGTCTGGGGAATGCGGGTGCGTGGCGGGTACGATCTCATCAAGCCGACCAGTGCGCTTGGTTTGAGGCTCGAAGGTGCGGCGCTCTGGACTCCCACACAGAGCTACTTTCATACTGAAAACCTTTCCGGACCCCACGGTTGGGGCGGGCGCGAGCAGCGTACGGATTTGATGGTTGGGGTGTCGGCCTCAGTTTCGCCCATACCGCGCAAGGGGTTCTACTACTACCTCACGACGGGCATCTACGCCCGGCAACAGACCGTAAGGGGATACCAATCTTTCGCGCCTTCGCTTCCGGGGCCACTCACGATCACGCCAGCTTCTGTCTCGCGAGGCGACATCGTCGGCAGCGTTGGATTCGGCCTCGGATTGCAGATCGGCAATCGTGCGTTTCAATTGGAATACCGACATATCCCAGGCGGCAGCGGATTGACGCTCGGAATACGCCTTCCTCTCTGAATCGTATAATCCGGCCCGTTGGCGCATGGCCAGCGGGCCGCTCGCGTATCAAGTTACACCCATCCCCGAGCACCCTTCTGTCCGTACATGGGAGCAAGCCATGACTCAGGATCTGAATCGACGCGAATTCCTCGAAACAATGACGCTCTTCGGAGCATCGTTGGCGATTCCCGGCGCACTGCGCACGGCGCACGGCGCACGCCTGTTTCCGACGAAGATCGACAAAATCGGACTCCAGCTCTACACGGTGCGCGACAAAATGAAGGAAGACGTCGAGGCCACGCTGGCCCGCGTCGCGCAGATCGGCTACAAGGAAGTGGAGTTCGCGGGGTATTTTGGCCACCCGCCTGAGCATATCCGCGCATGGCTCGACAAGTACGGGCTCTCCGCCCCCTCCACGCACGTCGCCTACGAGAACGACGATCAGTGGAAAACGGCGCTCGCCACCGCCAAGGCGATCGGCCACGAGTACATCGTCATGCCGTGGATTCCCGCCGAGCGCCGCAAGACGCTCGATGACTGGAAGAACTTCGCCACAGTCTTCAACCATGCCGCGCAAATGGCGCATGATGCGGGGCTGCAGTTCGCCTACCACAACCATGATTTCGAGTTTCCCAAGATGGACGGGCAGGTCCCCTACGACGTTCTGCTGCAGAGTACCGATCCCAACCTCGTGAAGCTCGAAATCGATCTCTACTGGATCACCAAGGCCGGCGCCGACCCGCTCGACTATTTCGCGCGCTGGCCGGGCCGCGTGCCGCTCGTGCACGTGAAGGACATGGCGGCTGGGCCCGACCAAAAATGGGCTGATGTGGGCCAAGGCAGGATCGACTGGAAGCGCATCTTCGCAAAACGGGATCAGGCGGGCATCAAGCACTTCTTCGTCGAGCACGACCAGCCGCCGCAGCCATTCGAGGACATCGCGGCGAGCTACGGGTATCTCAAGAATCTGGAGTTTTGATGGACGGGCCGGCGGGCAGACGGGCGGACGGGCGGCTGATCACGCGGCGCGAAGCAATCGCTTCGACTGTCGCAGCCATTGGCATTGCGTCAATACCGCTGCCCGTCCGCCCGTCTCCCCGTCCGCCCAGCGGCCGCCTCAAGCAATCCGCCTCCCGCTGGTGCTACCGCAACATCGCGTTGCCGGATCTCTGCCAGGCCGGCAAGGCCATGGGGCTTGCCGGAATCGATCTGCTGGCCCCCGAGGACTGGCCGGTCGTGCGCCAGAACGGCTTGGTCTGCTCCATGGGGTACGCGGCGATCCGCGACGACTTCATTCCCCGTGGCTTCAACGATCCCGCGAATCACGACCTGCTCGTCGGTGAGCTCGAGAAGGCGCTGCCCGTTGCCGCGCAGCAGGGTGTTCCGAACCTCATCGCCATGTTCGGGAATCGGCAGGGAAGGAGCGACGAGCAGGCCACGCAGGCCTGTGTCACCGGCCTGCGCCGCATCGCACCGGCCGCCGAGAAGGCCGGCGTCACGATCTGCGTGGAGCTGCTGAACAGCAAGGTCGACCATAAGGACTACCAGGGCGATCGCACGGCGTTCGGCGCCAATATCATCGAGGCCGTGGGCTCCCCTCGCGTGAAGCTACTGTACGACATCTACCACATGCAGATCATGGAAGGCGACGTCATCCGGACGATTCGTCAGCACGCCCAGCACATCGGTCACTTCCACACCGGCGGCGTGCCGGGACGCCATGAAATCGATGATACCCAGGAGCTGAACTATCACGCCGTCGCGGCGGCGATCGCCGATGCGGGGTACACCGGCTACATCGCCCACGAATTCGTGCCCACGCGCGACCCGCTGACGTCGCTACGCCAGGCCGTGGAGATCTGTACTGTCTAAAGAAATGTGTCCGGCGCGGTAGTTGCAGAGTCTAGTGGGAGCACATGCTCCCGACCGCCACTCGCCCCCGCGCCCGCCTCGTCCTCCTCAGCCTGCTGCTGACGTTCATCGCGGCACGTCTCATCAGCGTGTTGATCATGCTGCACAAGATGCCGGACATCTACCTGCATGTGCGCGACACGCACGTGCATCACCTGAACTACGGCATCTTTCTGCTGGCGGGCGTGGGCGCGTACCTCCTCTTCAAATCGGGCCCAGAGGTGACACCCCCCGCGGCCGCCGTGATCTACGGCATCGGGCTCGGCCTCACGTTCGACGAGTTCGGGATGTGGCTGCACCTGAACGGCGACTATTGGCAGCGCGCGAGCTTCGACGCGGTCATCGTGCTCGCCGCGGCACTCGGGCTCGCCGGCTTCGCGCCGCAGGCGCGGCGCTGGCGGCCGCGTGAGGTGGCCATCGCGCTCTTCTTCATTCTGTTGCTCGCCGGATCGTTCCGGCTGGCCGCGCGCGCCACTCCCCGCCTGCAGCAGTGGGAGCAGCGCGTCCACTCCTGACGGCTTGCCGCGGCGCCCGGTCCATCACATCTGTTGATGATGCGCATCGACCTTGGCGGCTTGGCTCTCGGTGTTGTGCTCGGCATCACGATCGCATCGCTGTACTTCGTGATTTGGCGCCTGCGCTATACGGCCAAGATTCGCGAGAACGCGGTCCAACGCAGCTTGGCCGTCACGGCGGGGAAAGTCCACGAGCAGCTCGTCCCCTACCTGCCCGAATTCGGCTTCAACCCCAAAGACGCGCGCTTCCTGGGCAGCCCCGTGGATCTCGTCATCTTCGATGGACTGTCGGACGGCGCGGTGCGGCGGGTCGTGTTTGTCGAGGTGAAGACGGGAGGGGCCGTCCTCACGGGCCGCGAGCGTCAGGTGCGCGACGCGATCGAAGCCCGTGAGGTGGCCTGGGTCGAGCTGCGGCTGAATCGCTGAGGCTACTTCACGACCGTGGTGTTGCTCCTGCCGCGGCCGGCCATCGAGATCAGCACGACGAGGAGCACGACCGCGATGATGCCGATCGCGATCCACACCGGCTGCGTGTACCACGCGCCGTGCGTCTGATGGGTGTTCACTTCGATCTTCGCATCCTGCACCGCCGCCATCACCGTGTGGCTCGCCGTCAGCGCGAAGGTCAGAAGCAGCGCCGAGATTCTCTTCAGCAATCGCATATATCACTCCAGAAGGGGGAAGGTCCGGTCGTCCAATCACCTAATACTCCGCATGTTCCCGGCGGATCGAATCGGCGTGGCATTAGCTCTCGCGGCGACAGGGTGGAGCGGATTCGCTACATTGGGACCGATCTCAACTTCGAGGGCCGAGATGCGGGACATCTTCTGGGGCGCAGTCATCATCGCGATCGGGCTGGTGCGTGGCGACTCCGTCTTCCTGGGCAACTTCGGGATTCTCAGTATTCTCTTCGATGCGCTCGGCGCGTTCTTCATCGTGCGCGGCATCGTGCGGATGCAACGCGCCAGGCAGGCCGCCGCCGCCGTGCCTCCGCCTCCGCCCTCCCCGTCGGTACGCCCCTGACCGTCGCGAACATCGGTCCGATCGGGCGCCGCCGGCGGCTTACCTTCGGCCTCATTGCGCTGGGAATCAGCGCCGCCGCGCTCGCGGCGATGCTGGTGGCGCGAGTCGCGCCACCGTGGCGGCTCGCCCTGTTCGCACCGCTGTTCGTCGCCGGTATCGGGGTCTTTCAGGCACAGGGAAAGACGTGAGTGCGGCTTGCCGCGCGCGGTCGGCGCGACCTGGATCGAGGAACTGAGCCGATCACCGACCCGCGCGAGCTGGCGCAAGTGCGCCGCCAGGCTCGAACGGTCTACATCAAATCGTTGATTGCCGCTGCCGTGCTCGCTGCGCTAGCGTACTTCGCATGATTCGAAAACTCTCATCGGGTCAATACCGGCTCTACTCGCGCAAGAAGGACGCACACGGCAAGCGCAAGAACCTCGGCACCTTCTCGAGCCGCGCGGCGGCCGAGAAACACGAGCGCGCTGTGCAGTACTTCAAGCACCACTAAACAGTCGGTCGCTTCGGACGGCGCTCACTGCGTTGCGCGATCAGGCGTTCAACAGTGAGCCGGAGCAGCGCGAGCGCGGATTCCGGGAAGGCGAGCAGAAATCGATGGAACCGCTGGTAGTCGAGCGCCAGTGCCTTGCTCGGTCCGCTCGAGACGACCGTCTCCGTGCGCTTGCCGGGGCCGAACATGCCGTATTCGCCGACCACTTGACCCCGGCCCAGCTGGGCGACTACCCACCCGTCGGATAACCGCACCTCCATCTTCCCGTCGACGATCGCAAAGACTTCCGTGGCGGCATCACCTTCGCGGAACACGACCTCGCCATCGCCGAATTCGCGCGCGGTGAACATCGTCGCCAGGATTCGCAGCTCGTTCGGCGGGACGACCGAAAACACGTCGCCGTCCCTGAGCATGCGGGCGCGCTCGAGTGCTTCTTCGGGGCTCATCGTGGCGCTCAGGACATTGAACAGACGTGTCGCGCGCATCACCATGTCGCGCCAGCGCCGGTTCTCCGTGAAGTGTCGCCGCGCCAGGATGCTGGGATCGGCGAGCAGGCGTGCTGCCTCGCGCAGCCCTGAGGCATAGGCGCCGTGGGCGCCTCCCCAGTGGTAGCGATAGGTCGCCTCCCCGGCAAAGAACAGTCGACCGCCGACGGGCGCGGCGAGGATCTCCATATCGGACGGTGAGCCGCCGACCGCAATGTAGGAGTAGGCGCCGCGCGCGAACGGATCCGTGGTCCATTGCGTTCGCGCGACGGCGCGCGGCTCCGGGATTTCCGCGCCGAACATTTCGCGTAGCACCCGCATACCCCAGGCGCGGACCCGGTCCTCGGGCCATCCTTCGATGTTGCGCGCGAGGCGACCACCGGTCACCAGGACCAGGGACGGAAGGCGCTGCGTCTTCCAGAGACTGACCGCCAACGTGGGATTGCCGCCCACCGCCTGGCACAGGTAGCCGAACACGTATTGGTCTGGCGCCCAAAAGGGTTTCTCGAAATGCATGATCACTTTCGTGATCGCGCCCATGCCGAGCCGGTTGATGGCCGCGCGCTTGGGGTCGGGCAGCGCCGGCCGGAATACGACCGCGTTCGACTGCAAGACTCCCAGTGGCAGCGTGACAATCACACCCTCCGCCTCGTGCACTTCCTGGCCGGCGTGAACTTTCACGGAGCGCATCGGATCCCAATCGATGCGCTGGACGGGAGTGTTGAGACGGATATCCAGGTCCTGCGCCAGCGCGGTCGCGAGCGCGCCAAATCCTCCGGTGAGCACGCTGTCGCCGTAGCCATAGACCTCGTAGCCGTCATCCCAGCGAAGAAAGGACAGCGCCTGTTCGTCCGCCGCACAGTCGTCGCGCGCCGACAGGGCGATGTGCCACTCGACGGCCTGACGGTCGGTCTCAGCAAGGTTGCGGCGGGTCAGGACGGCGTTGAGCGCATCGTGAACCGAGCAGTCAGGGGCGCCGTCGTCCCGCAAGCGGCGCCGGCGGTCTGCGTCGAGCTCGTCCCGCACCTCATCGGCGATCAGGATGCTGCGCAGTTTGTCTGCTGCGGTGAGCTGCTTCCCGCCCGGGCCATACAGCACGAGGTGGTCCCAGCCGCCCGAGTAGGCGCTGTCGCCTCCCACAAACAGCGTCCCGATGCCGAGCTCGCGGGCGAGATTGGTGATCGGATTCCCCTCGGTTCCATGGATCCAATGGGCGCCGTAATCGACGCCGTCGGGGGTGTAGCAGCGGCCGCCGACGCGGCCGCGCGCCTCGAGCACCGTAACCGCCACCCCCCGTTGTGCGAGCGCGCGCGCGGCACCGAGTCCTGCCAGGCCGGCGCCGATCACCAGCACGCGGCCGCCCCTGTAGCCGCCGCGGCCGTCGGGAGGCAGCCAACCGCTCAAGCGTTCGTGCGTCATTTGAGCGAGTAGTGTCCCACGGAGTGACGCGGCACCCGCGGCGTGATCGCGTGCCGCCGGCGCCACTCATAGACGAAGATCACCGGCACATAGAAGGTGATATCGGCGGCGAGCTTGCCGAGCGGGATGCCGAGCGGCCGCCCTAACAGTCGTGTACCGAACCCCATGGCTAGGGGTCGAATCACGGCGCTGTCCAGAACCTCGGCGCCGCCGAACTCCATCAGCAGGTTCGTCACCGTCCTCAGCCAGGCGCGCGGTCCGTACCGGGCGCCGGCGGCACGGGCCGCCGCCGCGTCACTGCGGACCTCGCGGGTAACGATGACACCGTAAAACCCGATGGTCTCGCCGAGCGCACCGCCGAACGCTGCCGCGACCTCATTGCCGGTGAGGGCGTGTACCCCGTACGAGCCGAGCAGCGCCGTCGTGATGCCGGTGAGCTCGGCGGGGCCATACCGATGGAGCCAGCGCTTCAGGCGGGACAGGTCCATGGGCCGAAATTGCCTTAGATTCTGCGCATGGCCAAGAGGCGCCAAACCTACGAGTCAGAGGACATCACCGTCACGTTCGATCCCGACGTGTGCATCCACTCTGGTGTCTGCGTCCGCGGCTTGCCCGACGTCTTCGACGTCAAGCGCAAGCGCTGGGTGCGACCGGAGCTGCAGCCGGCCGATGCCGTCGCTGCGCAGGTCATGCGCTGCCCGTCGGGGGCGCTGCAATTCGTCCGCAAGCCGAAGTCGAGCTGACGGAGCCATGCCGACCTACGACTACAAGTGCCCGAAGGGGCACGTCTTCGAAAAGACCTTTCCCCGGATTTCGAACCAGCGCTTCGCCAAATGCCCCAAGTGCGGCAAGCGCGCCGAGCGACAGATCTCCGGGGGCGCCGGCCTTGTGTTCAAGGGCTCGGGCTTCTACCAGACCGACTATAAGAAGAAGGCGGAGCCCCCCCCTGCGGAGAAGGGCGAATCGACGGGCGACGTAAAGCCGAAGAAGAAAGACACCAGCTCCGACAAGTGACTGCCAACGAGACGATCCGCGCGGCGTTGACCAAGGCGGCGGCGCGTCTTGGCGCGCCCGACGCTCAGGTGGCGCTCGAGCGGCCGCGCGATCCGACGCACGGCGACGTCGCCACCAATCTCGCGCTCGCGCTCGCCAAAACCCTCGGACAAAAGCCGCGCGCGCTCGCGGAGCGGCTGGTGGCGAGCCTCGATCTTCCCGCCGGGCTCGTGCGTAAGACGGAGATCGCCGGTCCCGGCTTCATCAATTTTTATTTCGCGAATGCGCAGGTCGTGAGCGCGTTGCCCGCCATCATCGCCGCCGGCGGAGCGTACGGGCGGAGCGACGTCGGGCATGGCGCGACCATCAACGTGGAATTCGTGTCTGCGAATCCGACGGGCCCGCTGCACGTCGGCCACGGCCGCCAGGCCGCCCTGGGCGACGCCATCGCGGCATTGCTCGAGTGGACGGGCTGGCGCGTGACGCGCGAGTTCTACTACAACGACGCCGGCAGCCAGATCATGAACCTCGCGCGGTCGGTGCAGGCGCGCATTCGGCAAGCGCGTGGGCTCGACGCGGAAATTCCCGAACAGGGTTATCAGGGCGACTACATCCGCGAGATCGCCGAGCGTTACGTCGCGGCCGCGCCCAAGGATCCGGAGGGTGCCGATCTCGACGCCGTCCGTCGCTTCGCGGTCACGGAGCTGCGCGCCGAGCAGGACCGCGATCTCCAGGCGTTCGGCGTGAAGTTCGACGTCTATTATCTCGAGTCGTCACTCTATTCCGACGGGAAGGTGGACGACACGACGCGGAAGCTGGTGGCGGCGGGCCACACGTACGAGCAGGACGGCGCGCTGTGGCTTCGCACCACCGATTTCGGCGACGACAAGGATCGCGTGATGCGCAAGAGCGCGGGGAAGGGAAGCGAGTACACCTATTTCCTCCCCGACGTCGCCTATCACGTCTCCAAGTGGGAGCGCGGTTTCCGGCATGCGATCAACGTGCAAGGCGCCGACCATCACAGCACCGTCACGCGCGTGCGCGTGGGGTTGCAGGCGCTCGAGATGGGCATCCCGCAGGACTATCCCGAGTACGTGCTGCACCAAATGGTGACCGTCATGCGCAGCGGCGAGGAGGTGAAGCTCTCCAAGCGTGCGGGCAGCTACATGACGGTGCGTGAGCTCGTCGAAGAAGTCGGTCGCGACGCCGTGCGCTACTTCTATCTGATGCGGCGCAGCGAGACCCACTTTGTGTTCGACGTCGATCTCGCGAAGAGCCAGACCGACGAGAACCCCGTCTTCTACGTACAGATGGCGCATGCGCGCATGACGGGCATTTTCCGCGTGGCCGGCCGAGACGCGACGAGCGTGCATGCCGACGGCGTCGATCTCTCGGTGCTGACGCAACCGGAGGAAGCCGACTTGATCAAGGAGCTGGCGGACTTTCCGGCGATGGTCGCCGGCGCGGCCGCCGCCCGCGAGCCGCACCGCATCACCAGCTATCTCGAGGGACTGGCCCGCATCGCGCACGCGTGGTATCACAAGTACCGCGTGCTGGGCGAGCCGGAGGAAGCCGCCCGGCTCGTGCTCGCGCGCGCGGTGAAGCAGGTCCTGGCGAACGGGCTCACCCTGTTGGGGATTCGCGCCCCGGAACGGATGTAAGTCGTGGGTCTGCTCGTGGTCGGCTCGATTGCGCTCGACTCCGTCATCACGCCCTTCGGCGAAACCGCCGACACGCTGGGCGGTGCCGCCGTCTTCTTCGCGATGGCCGGCGCGGTGCTGCACAATCCCGTGCAGGTCGTGGGCGTGGTCGGCACCGATTTCCCCGAGACCCACCTCGCGGCGCTCGCCAAACGCGGCGTCGATCTCGCCGGCGTCGAGCGGCAACAGGGCGAATCGTTTCGCTGGAAGGCGCGCTATTCCTACGACCTGAATAGCCGCGAGACGCTCGAAACGCGCCTCGGCGTCTTCGCCACGTTTCAGCCGCGGATCCCCGACAAGTTCCGCGCTGCGAAATACGTCTTCCTCGGCAACATCGATCCCGAGCTGCAGCTCAACGTGCTCGACCAGGTGAAGGACCCGACGCTCGTCGCGTGCGACACGATGAACTACTGGATCCAGGGCAAGAGGGACCTGCTGCTCGAGCTGCTGCGCCACATCGACATTCTGATGGTCAACGATTCGGAGGCGCGCGAGCTGTCGGGCGACTGGAACATCTATCGCGCCGCGCACTGGATTCTGGGTCGCGGCCCCAAGATGGTCGTGATCAAGCAGGGCGATCACGGCGCACTGCTCGTCGATCCCGACACGATCTTCAAAGCGCCCGCCTACCCGCTGCAGGAAGTGTTCGATCCGACCGGGGCGGGGGACGCCTTTGCCGGCGGCTTCATGGCCCACGTCGCGCGCACCGGCGATCTCGGTTTCCCGAATCTGCGCCGGGCGATGATCTACGGGTCGGCCATGGGCTCGCTCGCGGTCGAGGCGTTCGGCGTGCAGCGGCTCGAGACCGTGACGCTCGCGGAAGTCCGCGGGCGCGTGAAGTCGTTCCGCGACCTCGTGCATTTCTCGCTGGACGGTGAAGAGTGACGAACGCGGATCGCTACGCTGCCGCGGGCGTCAAGCTCGACAGCGCCGAAGAGGCAAAGCGTCGGATCGCGGGGCTGGTCGCCACCACGAGGGGCGCGCTCGCCCGCGGCAAGATCGGCGGCTTCGGCGGGATGGTGCGCATGCCGGACGGGTACAAGAAGCCGGTCCTCGTGATGTCCACCGACGGTGTCGGCACCAAGGTGCTCGTCGCGGCCGCCGCCGGCATCCACCACACCGTCGGGGAAGATCTCGTCAATCATTCGGTGAACGACATCCTCGTGCACGGCGCGACGCCGCTCGCGTTCCTCGACTACATCGCGACGGGAAATCTCGTGCCGGAGATCGCGGAGCAAATCGTCGCCGGTGTGGTGCGCGGCTGCAAGGCGCACGACATGACGCTTGCGGGCGGCGAGACCGCGCAGATGCCGGATCTGTATGGGCCGGGCCACTACGACCTCGCCGGCTCCATCGTCGGTGTCGTCGAAGAGGACAACGCGCTGCACGGCGATCGCGTCGCCCCCGGCGATCAGCTCATCGGGTACGCATCGACCGGATTGCACACGAACGGCTACACCCTCGCGCGCAAGATCGTCTTCGACTGGATGAAGCTCGGCATCGACGATCCGTTTCCCGAGAGCGATCCGCCACAGACGGTCGGGGAAGTGCTGCTCGCGGTTCACCGCAGTTACGCGGCGGCCATCAAGCCGGTGCTCGGCACCGTGCACGCGCTGGCGCACGTGACCGGTGGCGGGATCCCCGGCAACCTCGTGCGGGTGCTGCCCGAGGCGGTCGATGCCGTCGTCGATTCGGGCAGCTGGCCGTGGCCGCCGTTGTTTCGCGTGTTGATGCGCGCGGGGCAAGTCGGTCGCGACGAAATGCGGCGCGTGTTCAACCTGGGAGTCGGGATGATCGCGGTCGTGGCGCGCGACGACGTCGAGGCCACGATCCGCGCGGCGCAGCGCGCCCACGTGCCGGCCTGGATGATCGGTGAGGTGCGACCCGCCAGGAACGCCGGCCATCCCGCGGTGCGGTTTGAAGAGAGATAGCGAGCGAGAAACCCAGGCGATGCGGCGCGCGCTCGAAATCGCGTGGCGCGGCTGGGGGCACGTCTCACCCAATCCACTCGTCGGTGCCGTCGTGCTGCGCGGTGACGACATGGTGGCCGAGGGATGGCATGCCGCGTTCGGCGGGCCCCACGCCGAGCTCGCCGCGCTGCACGCGGCCGGTGAAAAAGCGCGCGGGGCGACGCTCGTCGTCTCCCTCGAGCCTTGCGCGCATCACGGCAAGACACCGCCATGCACCGACGCGATTCGCGCCGCCGGCGTGCGGCGCGTGGTCGCCGCCATCCGCGATCCCGACCCCGATGCGGGCGGCGGCGCCGACATCCTGAAGCGCGCCGGCATCGACGTGCAGTTCGGCGCGCTCGCCGAGCAGGCGGCCGCGCAGAACGCGCCCTTTCTGTTCGCGCGACTCCAGACCGCGCGGCCGTTCGTCGCGCTGAAGCTCGCGACGTCGATCGACGGCCGCATCGCCGACGCGGGCGGGCGCTCACAATGGATCTCGGGAGAGGAAGCGCGCGAGCACGTGCACTGGCTGCGCGCGGGGTTCGACGCCATCGCCGTCGGCGGTACCACGGCGCTGAAAGACAATCCGCAGCTCACGGCGCGGGGCGGCGTGACGCCGCGCAAGCCGCCGGTGCGGATCGTCTTCGATCGCCGCGCGATGCTGAACCCGGGCGTGTCGCTGGTGCAGTCCGCCCGCGAGGTCCCCACGTGGGTCGTCGCGTCGCCCGAAGCGCCGATGGCCAACGTCTCGGTGCTCGAAGGCAGCGGCGTGCGCGTCTTCCGGCCCGATACGCTCGCGCAGGGCCTCGCGCAGCTCCGGCTCGCGGGCATCCACTCGGTGCTGTGTGAGGGCGGCGGCGCACTCGGCATGAAGCTGCTGACCGAGGGACTGGTGGACCGGCTGTACTGGGTGCAGGCGCCGGTATGGCTCGGAGAAGGCGCCGTGCCCGCTTTTCCAGGCGTGCCGCCATTTCCGCTCGCCGAGGCGCCGCGCTGGATCCCCGTGGAGCGCCGCGCGTTAGGGTCTGATACATTATTGGTCTTGGATCGACGGCTATGTTTACCGGAATCGTAGACGCTGTAGGACGCCTCGAGTCCGTGAAACTGAATAACGGCGTAGAGCTGCGTGTGAAGGCGTCGTACAAGGGCGTGAAAAAGGGCGAGAGCATCGCCGTGAACGGCGCGTGCCTGACGGTCGAGCGTGTGGTCAAAGGCGGCTTTACGGTGCATGCCGTGCAGACGACCCTGGGCCGCACGCTGATCGGCGAGTGGCAGAAGGGACGCGCGGTCAATCTCGAGCGCGCGCTCAAAGCGGGCGATCGGCTGGGCGGTCATTTCGTGCAAGGCCACGTCGATGGCGTCGGCGAGGTCGTGCGGGTGGCGGAAGCGGACGACGCCTTGCTGCTCGACATCCGCGTGCCGCACGAGGTTGAAGAGACGACGGTGCTCCATGGCGCGATCACGGTCGATGGCGTGAGTCTCACCGTGAACACGCTGCCCGGCGCGGGCGTGGTACAAGTATCGTTGGTCCCGTTCACCCGCGAGCACACGACGTTGGGTCGGCTGGAGCAAGGCGATCGAGTGCACGTCGAGGCCGACGTGCTCGGAAAGTACGTGAGGCAGCTATGTCGTTCGGAGCGGTAGAACAGGCGATCAAAGACATCCGCGCGGGCAAGCTCGTCATCGTGGCCGATGACGAGGCGCGCGAGAACGAGGGCGATCTGGTCGGGGCGGCCGAGCTGGTCACCGCCGACATGATCAACTTCATGGCGACGCACGCCCGCGGCTTGATTTGCATGCCCCTCACGCCGGCCCGCTGCCAGGCGCTCGGCCTGCCGCAGATGACCGAAGACAACAACGAGTCGCACGAGACGGCGTTCACCATCAGCGTCGATGCCGCCGCGCGCTTCGGCGTGACGACGGGCATCTCCGCCGCCGATCGCGCCGCGACGATTCGCGTCGCCATCGATCCGTCAACCGTGCCGAGCGATCTGCGCCGGCCGGGCCACGTGTTCCCGCTCCGGGCGCGTCCGGGCGGTGTGCTGCAGCGCGTCGGCCAGACGGAAGCGAGCATCGATCTCGCGCGCCTCGCGGGCTTGTATCCCGCCGGGGTCATCTGCGAGATCCTGAATGCCGACGGCTCGATGGCGCGGCGCCCCGATCTCGAGCGCTTCGCGCAGCAGCACGGTCTCACGTTCATCACGGTGGCGCAGCTCGTCGCGTATCGGCTGAAACACGAGCGCCTCGTGCACCGCGTCGCCGACGCGCGGCTCCCGACGCCGTTCGGGGAATTCCGGATCATCGGCTACCGCAACGACGTGGACAACGCGGAGCACATCGCGCTCGTGTACGGCGACGTCGTGGGCAAACGGGACGTGCTGGTGCGGATGCACTCGAAATGCCTCACGGGCGACGTCTTCGGCTCGGGTCGCTGCGACTGCGGCTGGCAGCTGCACAGCGCGATGCGGATGATCGCCGAGGGCGGCGCCGGGGTCGTCGTGTATCTCGATCAGGAAGGCCGCGGCATCGGGCTGCTCAACAAGCTCAAGGCCTACGAGCTCCAGGATCAGGGCAGCGACACGGTCGAGGCGAACGAAAAGCTCGGCTTCAAAGCCGATCTCCGAAACTACGGGATCGGTGCGCAGATCCTTCTCGACCTCGGGCTCTCGTCGATTCGGGTCCTCACCAACAATCCGATGAAGCTGGTGGGACTCGAGGGCTACGGGCTCGAGATCGTCGAGCGGCTGCCGATCGTGCCGGCGCCATCGGACGAGAATCGCGCCTATCTCGACGTCAAGCGGGACAAGCTCGGCCACTTCCTGACGCACTGACGTGCCACACAAGTCTCCCCCCCCGGCGGCCGCGCGCCGGTCCGACCGCCAGCGGCACGTGGCGATCGTCGTCAGCCGCTTTCACGAGCACATCACCGGCAAGCTGCTCGAGCGCGCGCGCGATGCGCTGCGGCGCGCCCACATTGCGGACGCGAACGTCGACGTGACGTGGGTGCCCGGCGCCTTCGAGATCCCCGTGGTGGCCGAAGCAGCGGCGGCGAGCGAGCGGTTCGACGCCATCGTCGCGCTGGGCTGCGTGATCCGCGGCGAGACGCCGCATTTCGAGTACGTCGCGGGCGAGGCGGCGCGGGGGCTTGGCAACGTCGCGCTCGCGCACCGCATTGCCGTGGGATTCGGAGTGCTGACGACCGACACCGAGGCTCAGGCGTTGGCGCGGCTCGACAAGGGCGCCGAGGCGGTGCAGGCGGCCCTGGAGACCGCCGACGCGCTCGAGAGGCTCGGTGCAGCGGCCCGAGACTAAGGCGCGCGCCCGCGCGCTGCAGCTTCTGTACGCCTGGGAGATGTCGCGAGCGCCCTCGATCGAGGCCGTCGTCGCGCGCGTGGCGAGGATCCACGGCCCGGCGCCGAAGGGCTACGACCGCGGCGCGGATCTCGCCGCCAAGGCCGTGGCCGGGCTGCCGGAGCTCGACGCGCGCATCGCCGCGGCCGCGGAGCACTGGCGGCTCGAGCGGGTTGGCGCGGTCGAGCGGAACATCCTGCGCCTCGCCTTGGCCGAGCTGGACGAAGCGTCCACGCCGGCGCGCGTCGTGATCGACGAAGCGGTGAAGCTGGCGCACTGGTTCGCCGGTGCGCGCGCGCCCGCCTTCATCAACGGCATCCTGGATGCCGTCGCCCGCGAGACCGGCGCGCTGTGAGGATCCTGCTCGTCAACTGGAACGATCGCGAGAATCCGCACGCCGGCGGTGCCGAGATTCACCTGCACTCGTTGTTCGGCCGGATTGCGACGTTGGGGCACGATGTCCACCTGATCGCGAGCGGCTGGCCGTCTGCGGCGCCCGGTGCCGTCGTGGACGGCTTGCAGGTCACGCGCGTAGGCGGACGCCACAGCTTCGCGCTGCTCGGCCGCGGCGCCGTCCGCCGGGCGCTCACGCAGCAGCCATTCGACGTCGTGGTCGAAGACATCAACAAAGTCCCGCTGTTTCTGCCCACGCTCACGCGGCTCCCGTTCGTCGCGATCGTGCCCCATCTGTTTGGGACGACGGCGTTCGACGAAGCCAGCGCGCCGATGGCTGCCGTGGTGTGGGCGGCGGAGCGGCCGATCCCGCGCATCTATCGCCGGGCGGCGTTTCACGCGATCTCCGAGAGTACGCGCGACGACTTGGTGCGGCGCGGCGTGCCGGCAGAGCGGATCACGGTGATCTATCCGGGCGTGGATTCCGCATGGTATCGACCCGACCCGGCGGCGCCGCGCGCCGCACGCCCAACGTTCTTGTATGTTGGCCGACTCAAGCGTTATAAAGGAGTGGAGTTTGCGCTGCGGGCCGTCGCGGACGCGCGCCGGGCGAATGCCGATATTTCGATCGACATCTGCGGCCAGGGTGACGATCGGCCGCGCCTCGAGACGCTGGCCACGGAGCTCGGCCTCGGCGATGCCGCGCGATTTCGTGGCTTCGTTTCCGAAGAGGAAAAGCGGCGTCTGCTCCGCCAGGCGTGGGCCGTCGTCTTTCCCAGCCCCAAGGAGGGGTGGGGTATCACCAACGTCGAGGCAGCGGCCTGCGGGACTCCGGCGCTCGCCTCCGACAGTCCCGGCCTCCGGGAGTCGGTGCGCGACGGGGTCACCGGCTACTTGGTACCGCACGGCGATGCCCAAGCACTCGCGCGCCGTCTCCGCGAGCTCGCCGCCGATCCCGCACTGGTCGAGCGACTCGGCCGCGGCGCTCGGGATTTCGCCGAGGGACTATCGTGGGATGCGGCGGCGCAAGCGACGCTCGGCCACATCGAACGAACCGTACGAGAAAGGACGCGTTGATCGCATGCGGATCACCATCACGGCCCGGCACACCGAGATCGACGACGACTTGCGGGCGCATGCTCAGGATTTGATCGAGCGCACGACGAAAGTGCTGCGGCGGCCGCAGCACGCGCAGATCGTGTTCACCGAAGATCACGGCGAAAGCGGCGTCGAGATCGAGGTCCATGCACCGCGAGGGAAGGTGCTCATCGCGAAATCGCAGGGCGCGGATCATCGCTCGGCGCTCGATGCCGCGATCGCGCGGCTCAAGCGGCAGCTGCTCGACGAGAAGTCGCCCGGCCGCCCGCGCCGCGCGCCGCGCCGCTCCAACCCCACCGGGACGCGGTGATCAAGGTCGCCGATCTTCTCGCCAAGAAGGGTGAGTCGCTGCAGCTCGAGCTGCTGACGGCGAACATCGGGCTCGAGCGCGAGATCCGCTCGCCGGAGGCGTCGAGCCCCGGCCTCGTGCTCGCCGGCTACACCGCGCGGTTTGTCGGGACCGACCGCATTCACATCCTCGGCGAAACGGAAATCACGTACCTCGGCTCGCTCGACGCCAAGGCGCGGACGAAGTCGCTCCAGACGTTCCTGTCGTATGCCTTGCCCTGCGTGATCATCACGAAAGGGCAGGAGGCGCCGGCCGAGCTGCTCGACATCGCGAAAGACAACGGCGTCCCGATCATCCGCACGAGCCTCAAGACGGCGGAGTTCTATCGCCGGCTGAAGCCGTTCCTCGACGACGCCTTCGCCCCGCGCACGACGATCCACGGCTCCCTCGCCGACGTGTTCGGCGTCGGGCTCCTGTTCCGCGGCCGCTCGGGCATTGGGAAAAGCGAATGTGTGCTCGACCTCGTCGAGCGCGGGCACCGGCTCGTCGCCGACGACGTCGTCCACGTCACGCGGCGCGGGCACGACGTGCTGATCGGCCGCGGCCACGAGATTTCGCGCCACTACATGGAAATCCGCGGCGTCGGATTGATCGACATCAACGCCCTGTTCGGCATCCGGTCGGTGCGCCAGCAGAAGCGCATCGAGGTCGTGGTGCAGCTCGAGGATTGGGACAACACGCGCGAGTACGACCGGACCGGCCTCGATCAGCAGCAGACCGAGCTCCTGGACGTGTCGTTGCCGCTCGTGACGGTGCCGCTGAACCCCGGGAAGAATCTGACGGTTATCTGCGAAGTGGTCGCCATGAACCATCTGCTTCGCTACAGCGGTGTCGACTCCGCGCACGCGTTCAACGAGCGCTTGATTCGCCGCATGCGCGACAAGGGTGAGGCGCAGCAGTATCTCGAGGAAGACTATGAGTGAGCTGCGCGGCGTCATCGTGTCGCATGCGGCCGTCGCGCAGGCGCTCGTCGCGGCCGTCACGGCGATCACCGGGATCGAGGGCGTGCTGACGGCCGTGTCGAACGAGGGCTGCGGCACGGAGGCGCTCGGGGAGCGGCTGCGCCAGGCGGTGGGGCAGGGGCCAGCGGTGCTGTTCGTCGATCTTCCCGGTGGCTCGTGCTTCAGCAGCTCGGTGCGTTACGCGAAGCAGGGCGGCGGCGGAGCTGAGCTCGCTGTCGTGACCGGCGTGAATCTCGCCATGCTGCTCGACTTCGTCTTTCATCGCGACATCTCCCCCGCCGACGCCGCCCGCCGCGCCGTCGACGCCGGCGCCAAGGCCATTCGGGTCACCGGCGCGCCCGCGTGACGCTCGCGCTGTACCGCGTCGACGATCGTCTCATCCACGGCCAAGTCGTCGTGGGTTGGGGGCAACCGCTCGACTGCTCTTTCATCGTGCTGGTGGACGACGAAGTGAGCGGCAGCGACTGGGAGCAGGATCTCTATCGCATGGGCGTCCCGCCCACCATCGAGGTGATCTTCGCGTCGGTCGAGCAGGCGGCGGCGCACTTGGCCGACTGGGAGGCGGATGCCCGCGTCGGCATTCTGCTGGTGGGTGACGTCGATACCGCGGTGGCGCTCGCGAATCGCGCGCCCGAGGTCAAGAAGCTCAACATCGGCGGGGTCCACCATCGCGCCGGCCGCAGCGAGCGGCTGCGCTTCGTGTATCTGACGGACGACGAGGCGGCAAAGCTCAAGCAGCTGGCCGCGCGCGGCGTCGACGTGACGGCGCAGGATGTCCCCACCGCGCGCGCCGTGCCGATCGGAGAGTTCACATGAACCTCCCGGCAGACGTCCTGATCGCGTTGATCGTCTGGGGTACGCTCGTCGGCGTGGACCTCGTGAGCCTGCCGCAGATCATGATCGCGCGGCCGCTCGTCGCCGGCACCGTCGCCGGCGCGATCCTCGGCGACATCCCGACCGGTCTCAAGCTCGGCGTCATGTTCGAGCTGTTGCAGTACGACATCCTGCCGGTCGGCGCGGTCCGCTATCCCGAATACGGTCCCGCGACCGTCGCGGCAGTCGCCACGGCGCACGCGTCCGCCGGCGTGCTCGGACTCGGCCTCGGCGCGCTCGTCGGACTCGTGACGGGACTCATCGGCGGGATCACGATCAACCTGCTGCGACGCGTGAACTCCTGGGTCGTGCACGCCGCGGGGCCGACGCTCGAGTCCGGCGATCCGAGCGTGCTGGTGCGCCTGCACGTGCGGGCATTGCTCCGGGACGCGGCACGCGCCGCGGTTGTGACCGGCATCGGGCTGGTCCTCGCCTGGCTGGCACGCCCGCTGCTCGGCGGCGCGCTCACGGTGCGCGGCGCGCTCCTCCTCGCGGTCGCGGCCGTCGGCAGCGCGCTCGCCGCCGGCGCGGCGGGAACGCTGCGGCTGGTGGGGCGGGGATCGAACCTGGCGTGGTTCGCCGCCGGACTGTGCGGCGGCATCGCGGTGGCGGCATGGCTGCGGTGAACGGCGGGCGGCGTCCTCGCGGCCTCGGCCGCGCGCTGCTACGGCTCTTCGCCGTACAGGGCTCGTACAACTACGAGCGCATGCTCGGCGTCGGCGTGGGCGTCGCCGAAGAGCCGTTGCTCCGCGATCTCGCGGCGGAGAAGTACGGGCCGGCGGTGGCGCGCGGCGCGCACTTCTTCAACGCGCATCCGTATCTGACCGGCCTGGCCGTTGGCGCGGCCGCGCGCGCGGAGCACGAGGGCGCCACCCCGGAGCAGATCGAGCGGCTGCGCGAGGCGCTCTGCGGCCCGCTGGGCTCACTCGGCGACCGGCTGGTATGGGCCGGGTGGCTGCCGTTCCTCTCAGGCCTGACGCTCGCGGCCGTGGCGCTCGGGGCGCGATGGGCCGCGGTCGCGGCATTTCTCGTCGTCTACAACGCGGGCCACGTCGCGCTGCGGTGGTGGGCGCTGCGCGCCGGCTGGACGCACGGGACGAAAGTCAGCGTGGCGCTGCACCATCCGGTGCTGCAAAAGGCGCTCGCGTTGCTCGGTCCCGCCATGGCGTTCGCCGTCGGCATCGCCCTGCCGCTGTCGGCCGACTATCTGTCCACGCCGTTCAGCTCCTGGACGCGCGTGGCGCTCGCCGGCGTCGCAGCGGTCGCCTTCCTCCTCCTGCGGCTCAAGGGCGACCGCTTCAACGGGCTGCGGCTGTCGCTCGGGCTCGCGGCGCTGGCACTCGTCGTGGGATTGGTATGGCCGTGATCGAGCGCGAAGCCCGCATCGTCAATCCGCTCGGCATGCACGTGCGGCCGGGAGCCGAGTTCGTGAAGGTCGCGAACAAGTTCAAGGCGGCGGTGCAGGTGCTCAAGGACGACGCGTGCGTCAACGGCAAGAGCATCCTCGGCATGATGACGCTGGCGGCCGAGTGCGGCTCGTCCATCGTCATTCGCACGGAAGGCGACGACGCCGAGCAGGCGATGGACGCGCTGCTCGAGCTCGTGGCCGCGGGCTTCCACGAGATGCACCTCAAGCATCCTGAGCAGGAGGACGCGTGAGCGCCGCGCAATCGGACCGGCTGCTGCGGGGTATCGGCGTGTCGCCCGGGATCGCGATGGGCCCCACGGTGACGGTGCGTTGGGCGCTGCCCGAAGTGCCGCACCGCGTCGTCGCCCGCCAGCAGGTCGAAAAAGAGATCCGGCGACTGCGCGCCGCGCTCAAAGACGTGCGGCGCCAGCTCCAGGAGCTGCGGGCGCACGCCGAAGACCGCGCGGGCGTCGATGAGGCACGGATCTTCGACGCGCAGATGCTCATGCTCGAGGACAAAGACTTCATCGGCGGGGTCGCCGAGCTGATTCGCGAGAACCACCTCACCGCCGAGAAGGCGTTTGAGTTCAAGACGCTCGAGGTGCGCGACCTCTGGACGGCCGCCGGCAATCCGCTGCTGAAGGAGCGGCTCGCCGATCTCACGGGCGTGGCGATCCGCGTGATTCAGCATCTGATGCATCGCGGGCCCGGCAGCGACGTGTGGGAGAACATCAAGCAGCCGTCGATCCTCGTGGCGCGCGAGCTGTCGCCGGGACTCACGGTGCAGCTCGATCGGGACCAGATCGCCGGCTTGATCAGCGAGGAGGGGACGCGGACGTCGCACGCCGCCATCCTCGCGCACTCGATCGGCATCCCCGCGATCTTCGGCGTGCGCGGCGCGGTCGCCCGCATCAAGCAGGGCACGCGCGCGATTCTCGACGGCACGCGCGGCACCGTGTTGCTCGATCCCACGGCCGAGGAGATCGAAGAGGCCGAGCGGACCGATACGCGCCGCCGCGAGCTCGCCACCCGGCTCGAGGAGGCGGTCAATCAACCGTCGGTCACGGTGGACGGCGTCCACGTCGCGCTGCGCGGCAACGTCGATCTTCCGGACGAAGTCGTGGCAGCGAAGCACCACGGCGCAGAGGGCGTCGGCCTGCTCCGCACGGAGTTCCTGATTACCGGGCACAGCGAGCTGCCGAGCGAAGACGAGCAAACGAAGTACTTCAAGAAGGTGGGCGAGGTGTTCGCCGGCCATCCCGTCGTGATCCGCACGTACGACTTGGGCGGCGACAAATTCCCGGCGCCGTTCCGCGGCGCGGTGGAGCCGAACCCCTTCCTGGGCTGGCGCGCGATCCGCGTCTGCCTCGACGAGCCGGAGATGTTCCGCACGCAGATCCGCGCCGTGCTGCGGGCGGCGGTGACCGCGAACCTCCATATGATGATTCCGCTCGTCACCCGGCTCGATGAAGTCGAGCGGACGCGCGTCATGATGCAGGAGGAAGCGGAGCGGCTCCAGAAATCGGGCATCCCCGCCGCGAAATCGGTCCCGCTCGGCGTGATGGTCGAGACGCCGGCCGCCGCCGTGCTCGCCGATCGCCTCGTGCAGGTGAGCGACTTCTTGAGCGTCGGCACGAACGATCTCACGCAGTACACGCTGGTCGTCGATCGCGGCAACGCGCGTCTGGCGGATCGCTTCACACCGCACGATCCGAGCGTGCTGCGGCTGCTCAAGCTCGTCGCCGAAGCGGCCCGCGCCGCGGGGAAGCCGGCGAGCGTCTGCGGCGAGATGGCGTCCGAGCCCATCTCCGCGTTCCTGTTGATCGGCTTGGGCTACGACACGCTGTCGGTCGCGCCGCCGGCACTGCCGCTCATCAAGTGGTTGATCCGCCAGGTGACCACGGCGCAAGCGCGGTCCGCCGCCGATGCCGCACTCGCGGCGCGCTCCGCCGACCTCGCACTCGACATTCTGCGCTTCGCGCTGGCCGAAGCGGTCGATCT
Organism: Gemmatimonadales bacterium; assembly: GCA_035491815.1. Classification (GTDB taxonomy): domain Bacteria; phylum Gemmatimonadota; class Gemmatimonadetes; order Gemmatimonadales; family GWC2-71-9; genus 20CM-2-65-7. The sequence continues at coordinate 21,865 of DATJKA010000058.1, forward strand.
CACGCTGCTCGATCCGGACGCGCGGTTGCCCGCGGGACGGCGCTCGGGTAGTTTGAAAACCTGAGGGACAAAAAAACATGCCAACTCATCGCCACGTCTTCACTTCCGAGTCGGTCACGGAAGGGCATCCGGACAAGATCGCCGACCAGATCTCGGATTCGATCCTGGACGCCATCCTGACCGCGGACCCGATCGCGCGCGTCGCCTGTGAAACGCTCGTGACGACCGGCATGGCCGTCGTCGCCGGCGAGATCACGACGTCCACCTACGTCCACATCCCCGACATCGTGCGCGGCACAATCACGTCGATCGGCTACACCGACGCGAACTTCGGCTTCGACGCGCAGACCTGCGCGGTCCTGACGACGATCGACCGGCAGTCGACCGACATCGCGATGGGCGTGGACACCGGCGGGGCCGGCGACCAGGGCATGATGTTCGGCTACGCGAGCGACGAAACGCCGTCGCTCATGCCGCTGCCGATCATGATGGCGCATCGGCTGGCCGAGCGGCTCGCGGCCGTGCGGAAGACGGGCGAGCTGCCGTGGCTCCGGCCCGACGGCAAGACGCAGGTCAGCGTCGTCTACGAGGGGTCGAAGCCGATCGGCGTCGACAAGGTCGTCGTGTCGGCGCAGCACTCGGAGCTGATCGACAACAACGAGCTGCGCGCCGGGATTCTCGCCCACGTCGTGCGGCCCGTCGTGCACGAAGCCGGCTTCGACGTGAAGGAGAAGAACGTGCTCGTGAATCCCACCGGCCGGTTCGTGGTCGGTGGGCCGCAGGGCGACGCCGGGCTCACGGGCCGCAAGATCATCGTCGACAGCTACGGCGGCATGGCGCGGCACGGCGGCGGCGCGTTCAGCGGCAAAGACCCGAGCAAGGTCGATCGCTCGGCGACCTACGCGATGCGCTGGGTCGCGAAGAACATCGTGGCGGCCGGCCTGGCCAAGCGTTGTGAAGCGCAGGTCGCCTACGCCATCGGCGTCGCCGAGCCGGTGTCGATCATGGTAGACACGTTTGGGACGGGCACCGTGCCGCAGGACGCGCTCGAGAGCGCGGTCCGCGAGGTCTTCGACCTGACGCCCGGCAGCATCATTCAGTCGCTCAACCTGCGCAACCCGATCTATCGCGCGACGGCGGCCTACGGCCACTTCGGCCGCGCGCCCGAGAAGCGGCGCGTTGGGGCAAGCGAGCGCGAAGTCGAGCTATTCACCTGGGAGCACGTCGATCGCGCCGAGGAGTTGAAGGTGGCGGCGGAGCGGGCCTCCCGTTCTTCCCGGAAGGCCAATGTCTGAGACTGCCACGAAGCCGAAGTCGACCAACGACATCCGCGACATCCAGCTGGCCGACGAGGGCCGCCGCCGCACGGAATGGGCGGAGCGGTCCATGCCGGTGCTGCGGCAGCTGCGCGAGCGCTTTGCACGCGAAAAGCCGCTCGCCGGCAAGCGACTGTCGGCGTGCCTGCACGTCACGACCGAGACGGCGAATCTCGCGGTGACGCTGCAAGCGGGCGGCGCGGACGTCGCGCTGTGCGGGTCGAACCCGCTCTCCACGCAGGACGACGTCGCGGCGCACCTGGTGCGCGACCACGGCATCAAGGTCTTCGCGATCAAAGGCGAAGATCACACGACCTACTACGACCACATCCGCGCCGCATTGGCGCATCGTCCGGACATCACGATGGACGACGGCGCCGACCTGGTCGGCGCGCTTCACATGATCGCGCTCAATCGCCTGGACGACCTCGCCCCGCCGGTCCGCAAATGGGTCGAGACGCTGTCGTCGGCCGATCGCAAGGCCGTGGTCAGCGGCGTCATCGGCTCGACCGAAGAGACGACGACCGGCGTCATCCGGCTCAAGGCGATGGCGAAGGACGGCGTGCTCCAGTTCCCCGTGATCGCGGTGAACGACTCGCAGACCAAGCACCTGTTCGACAATCGCTACGGCACGGGCCAGTCCACCCTCGACGGCATCATTCGTGCGACGAACCTGCTTGTCGCGGGGAGCACGGTGGTGGTGGCGGGGTATGGCTGGTGCGGCCGCGGATTCGCGATGCGGGCGCGCGGCGCGGGCGCGAACGTGATCGTCACCGAAATCGATCCGATGAAGGCGCTCGAAGCACAGATGGACGGCTATCGCGTCATGACGATGGAAGAAGCGGCGAAGGTGGGCGACCTGTTCGTGACGCTGACCGGCAATGTGGAGGTCATTCGAGTGGAGCACATGCGCGCGATGAAAGACGGCGCGGTGCTCGCCAACTCGGGACACTTCAACGTGGAAATCGACCTCGAAGGCTTGAAGAAAATCGCCGAGGGTCCCAGGCCTGTGCGCGAGTTCGTCGAGGAATGGCGCATCGGGGGGGGCGGCAAGCGCATCTTCGTGCTCGCCGACGGCCGGCTGATCAACCTCGCCGCCGCCGAAGGCCATCCGGCCAGCGTGATGGACATGTCGTTCGCCAATCAGGCGCTCGCGGCCGAGTTCGTCGTGGAAAACGCCAAGAAGCTCGGCAAGGACGTGCACCGCATTCCTGCCGATCTCGACCAGGAGATCGCGCGCCTCAAGCTGCTCTCGATGGGCGTCGCGATCGACACCCTGACACCGGCGCAGCGGAAGTATCTCGCGTCCTGGGACATGGGCACGTAGTGGCCACGCCCGGGGGAGCCATGCTGCAGGTTCGAGTAGCTCACCTCGGGCTGGATCGCACGACGAACACGCCGGTCGTCATCCTGCAGGAGCAAGAGGGGCAGCGCGTCTTGCCGATTTGGATCGGCCCGGCCGAGGCGAGCGCGATCGCGATGGAGCTCGCCGGCGTCAAATTCTCCCGGCCGCTCACGCACGACCTGCTCAAGCAGGTCATCGTCGGCCTCGGCGCCGAGCTGCGCAAGGTCATCATCACGCAGGTGAAGGACAACACGTATTTCGCCGAGTTGCACATTTATCGGGGTGATACCGTCATCCAGATCGACGCACGGCCGTCCGATTCGATCGCGCTCGCGCTGCGGCTCAAGGCGCCGATCATGACGAGCGAGACGCTGCTCGAGCTGACGTCGGTCGACACGAGCGAAGGCGCGATCCAGCCGGGCGCCCCGGGCGCCGGCCCGCTCGATGCCGACACGCTGAAATCGTACCTCCAAGACCTCGATCCCGAAGATTTCGGCAAGTTTACGCCGTAGCCTGCCGCTCCTCTGCGGCGTCCTACCCGTAGCGCTCGGCGCCCAGGGGGGGGCGGTGAGCGTGAGCGGGCGCGTGCTCCTGGGTGGTCCCAAGGACACCGTGCCGCTCGGCAATACCTGGGTCGTGCTGCATCGCATCACGCGCGACAGTGGCGCCCCGCTCGACTCGATCCGCAGCGATGCACATGGGCGCTATCACCTGACGCTCAACCGCCCCGACAGCGCGGTCGTGTACGTCGTGAGCGCATGGTACGACAGCATCGCGTATTTCTCGCTGCCGCTCAACGTCATCGGCCGGCCGGCGGTGCACGTCGAGGATCTCATCACGTTCGCCACGACGATCAACGCGCCGCCTATCGCGCTGGAGCGCCGCCTCGCCACCGTCGCAAGTGCGAATGCGTCCGGCACTCGTGAAGTCCTGGAGATCCTGGAGCTTCAAAACGCCGGGGCAACGACACGCGTGACCAAGGACACGCTCGTGCCCACGTGGGCGGGGCGCGTGCCGGCGGGCGTGGGGCAGATGCGGGGCGGGCAGGGCGACATCTCGCCCGATGCGATGGTGTTCCGCCACGACAGCGTATTGGTGCTCGGGCCGATTCCGCCGGGGCCGATCAAGCAGCTCAGCTACGCGTACTCGCTGCCGGAGGACGTGCGCACGTTCGTGATTCCGATCGACCAGGCGACGGGCGACGTGAATCTGTTGATCGAAGACACGACCGCCGTGGTGAGCGGCGCGAAGCTCGACACCCTCGGCGTCCAGGAGCTCGAGCAGCGGCGCTTCGCCGCGTATCGCGCCGGGCCGCTCAAAGGCGGCGAACGGATCGAGATTCAGCTGCCCGCTGGAAAATTCCGCGCGCAGCATCTGCTGCCGTACATCATTGCGCTCCTCGCCGTCGCCATGGTGCTCGCGCTCGTGTGGGCATTGCGCCGCCGACCCCCCGCACCTAAACTGACCTAGTCGTTCATTCGCGAACGGGGATACGGAAGCCGGTGTGAGTCCGGCGCGGCCCCGCCACTGTAACGGACACGCAGGTTGGCTCAATGCCACTGGGGCAACCCGGGAAGGCGAGCCATTTCGTCCGGAGCCAGGAGACGTCTTCGTTCGCGCCACCGATCAGTTCCCTCGCGGGAGGGATGGTGCTGCGCAGACTTCTTCTAGCCGTTCTCGTCGTCGCCGGGTGTCGCCCGTCCGCCCGTCCGCCTGTCCGCCCGTCCCAGCGGATCGTTTCGCTCCTGCCGTCCTTCACCGAGATCCTGTTCGACATCGGTGCCGGCGATCGCGTCGTCGGGCGCACGCAGTGGTGTGATTATCCGCCTGCCGCGTTAGCGGTGCCGAGCGTGGGCGACGGCATGCCGCCGAATATCGAGGCGGTGCTGGCGCGACGGCCCGATCTCGTCGTGCTGTACAATTCCGGCCCGAACGTCACGGCGGCCAAGCAGTTCGAGCGGATCGGCATCAAGACCGCGCTCATCGACCTCGACCGGCTCCAGGACCTCGGCGCCGCAACGCGCGAGCTGGGGCGTCTCACCGGGCAATTCGATCCGGCGGATTCGCTGGCGAACATCCTCGACAGCATTGCCGGCCAGCCCGTTCCGCCGGCCACCACGTCGCTCGCGTTCGTCGTATGGGACAACCCCCCGATCGTCATCGGGCGTGGCAGCTATCTCGATCAGATCGCGGCGGCGGCGGGCGCGCGGAACGTGTTCAACGACGTCACGGCGCCGTCGGCGCAGGTCTCGCTCGAGACGATCGTCGATCGCAATCCCGCGTGGATCGCCGTGCTGAGCGACTCCGGAGCGATGCCGTCGTTTGCGCGGCGGCCGGAATGGCGGGCGATTCGCGCCGTGCGCGAGCGGCATTTCCTGCTGCTCAAAGGCTCGCTGTTCGGCCGGCCGGGCCCGCGCTCCGGCGAGGCGATCAGCCAGCTCAAGGCGATGCTCGCCAAATGAAATGGACCGTGCTGGGGCTCATCGCACTGCTCGCGCTCGTCCTGAGCATCGTGCTCGGTCCCGCGTCCGTCCCGCTCGGCGAGCTGCTGCATTCGGACATCGTCTGGAACCTGCGCGCGCCGCGCGCCGTGCTCGCGTTTCTCGTTGGGGGCTCGCTCGGCGTCGCCGGAGCAGGGCTACAGGCGCTCGTGCGCAATCCGCTCGCCGATCCGTTTCTGCTCGGCTTGTCGGGCGGGGCCGGGCTCGGCGCCGTCCTGGCGATCGCGCTGCACCTCCCGGGTCCGTGGGCACTGCCGATCGCCGCGTTTCTCGGGGCGCTGGTCGCGCTCTGGCTCGTCTATCGCATCGGCCTGATCGGCGGGGCCGCGCTCGACCCGCGCATTCTCCTGCTCGGCGGCGTGGCGATCGGCGCGTTCGCGGCCGCGATCACGACGGCGATCGTCGCGCTCGCGGATGCCGCCGAGCTGCGGAACGCGTTTCTGTGGCTCTGGGGCGGGCTGGCGGCGGCTTCGTGGCAGACAGTCCTGCTCGTCGCGGTCTACGCGCCGCTGCCGCTCATCGTGCTGTTCGCAGCCGCGCGGCCGCTCGATCTCCTCGCGCTCGGCGAAGAGCCTGCCCGCTACCTCGGCGCCGACGTGGACGCGGTCAAGCGGCGGGTCTACGTGGCTGCCTCGCTACTGACGGCGGCGGCGGTCGCGGTGTCGGGCGTGATCGGGTTCGTCGGCCTCGTCGTCCCGCACATCGCGCGGCTCACCTGGGGTCATCGCCATCGCGCGTTGTTGCCGGCCGCGTTCCTCGGCGGCGGCGCCCTGCTCGCGTTCGCGGACACACTCGCGCGGACGGTCGTGGCACCCAGAGAATTGCCGGTGGGCGTCGTGACCGCATTGATCGGCGTGCCGGTGTTTGCGTTTCTGCTGCGGCGGTGGGCGTGAACTACGTGCGCCGTGAGCCGTGCGCCGTGCGCCGGACTGCATCATGCTGACGCTCTCCGGCGTGAGTTATCGCTACCCAGGAGCGTTGCGCGACGCTCTCTCCGCGGTCTCGCTGCACGTGGGTGCCGGAGAATTCCACGCGGTGCTCGGACCCAACGGCAGCGGCAAGACAACGCTCGTCCGAGTGGCGCTCGGCGCTGTGACGCCCGACGGAGGGCAGGCAACGATCGGCGATCGACCGGCGCACGCGTGGCCACGCCAGGAGCTCGCTCGGCTCGTCGGCGTCGTGCCGCAGCGCGAGGACAACCTCTTTCCGCAACGCGTGCGCGAAACCGTGCTCCTCGGCCGCTATCCGCATCTGTCGCTCTGGGGCGCCGAGCGTCCCGAAGATCAGGCCGCGGTCGATCGGGCGCTCGAGGCGTGCGATGTCCTGCCGCTCGCCGATCGCTGGTTGTGGACGCTGTCTGGCGGCGAGTATCAGCGCGTCCGCGTCGCGCGCGCGCTCGCGCAGGAGCCCAAGCTCCTCGTGCTCGACGAGCCCGGCATGTCGCTCGACATCCGCCACGAGATGGGCCTGTTCGAGCTGATCCGGAGTCTCGTGGGCGAGCAGGGAATCGGCGTCCTGATGATCACGCACGACCTGAACCTCGCCGCACGCTTCGCCGACTCCGTCCTGTTGCTCAATGACGGCAGAGTCGCAGCGAGCGGTGCGCCCGCCACGGTGCTGACGCAGAACGTCGTCGAATCCGTGTTTGCCTGGCCCGTCGCGATGCAAACCGTCGACGGCCGGCCGCAGATGATTCCGCTTCGCCAACCCAAGGAGAAGTCGGCATGACCGCCCTGCTGCTCGTGCTTGCGGTGACGCTGCAACAGCCCAAGGACACTGTCGTGCTGAAGCCGGTCGTCGTCACGGCGACGCGCACGCCGGCGACAGCCGACGTTCTGCCCGCGGCGGTGACGGTGCTGAAGGGCGTCGATCTCACGGCGAAGGGCATTCGCACGGTGGCGCAGGCGCTCGAGGCGGTGCCGGGGCTACACATCGCGCAGACGGGCAGCATCGGCGGGCAGACCGCGATCTTCACGCGCGGCGGCGAGAGCGACTACACCAAGGTGCTGCTCGACGGCGTGCCGCTGAATCAGGCGGGCGGCGGCATCGATCTCGCGCATTTGACGACCGACAACGTCGATCGCATCGAGATCGTGCGCGGCCCCGTCAGCGTGCTCTACGGTTCGGATGCCATGACGGGGGTGGTGCAGATCTTTACAAAGACTGGAGCGGGGGGTCGGGAGCTAGGAGCCGGGGTGCTGGTCGGCAGCTATGGCTCGAGCCGAGCGACCTTCGATCTCTCGGGCGGCGATCAGCGCGTGGCGTACTCGGCGAGTGTATCGCGCTTCTCTGCTGACGGCCTGTACCCGTATAACAACCAGTACCGCAACTCCGTGGCGAGCGCGCGTGCCGTCGTGCGGCCTGATGCGCAGTCGGACGTGAGCCTGACGTATCGCTACGGCGACGACAGCTATCACTTCCCGACCGACGGCTTCGGCGCGCCGGTGGACTCGAACCAGCGGGCCGCCGAGCGAGGGCCGTTGCTCAGTCTCAGCGCGGGGCGGCAGCTCGGGCAACATCTCGAGGCCCGCGTCAATGTCGCGGCAAAGGAGTCGCGGCAATTCTTCAACGACGAGCCCGATTCGCCGGGTGAAGACGGCACGTTCTGGAGCCGCGACTATGTGCGCCGGACCACGAGCAGCGCGCTCGTCACGTGGCGCGCCAATGACGCGAGCCTCGTCGGCGGCGTCGAGTACGAAGATCAGCGCCAGCGGGGCACGAGCGATTTCAGCGCCTCGTTCGGCGACTTTCCCGATTCGATTCGCGTGCAGCGCAACAACACCGGCTACTTCACCGAAGCGTTGCTTCCCGCTGGCCGCATGGCGTGGACGCTCGGTGCTCGGCTCGACGACAATTCGCAGTTCGGCCCGCACGGCACCTACCGCGCCGGCGTCGTCTATCGGCTGATGGAGCAAGCGCGGCTACGCATCTCCGCGGGGACGGGGTTCAAAGAGCCCACCTTTTTCGAGAACTTCGCGCATGGCTTCGCGACGGGGAATCCCAAGCTCCGGCCGGAGCAGTCGTTCAGCTGGGAGGTTGGTATCGAGCGCGGGCCGGTGACCGTGACCTATTTCAACCAGCGTTTCCGCGATCTCATCGAGTACTCGCCGACGCCAGTGACGCCCGATTCGGTCAACTATTTCAACGTCGGCGCCGCGGTGGCGGATGGGATCGAGGCGAACGCCGTCTACAATCTCACCCACGCGATCATCTTCTCACTGGGCTACACGTTCCTGCACACGCGGGTCGAGAAATCCGGCACGCCGAGCGACCCGAACGCGCTGTTCGTGCCGGGCAAGCCGCTGGTGCGGCGGCCGGCGCACACACTTGCTCCGGAGCTCACCGCGTCGATCGGCGATCGTGCGCATGTGACCGTCGGTCTCGTCTGGGTCGGCAAGCGGGACGACGTCGGCGCCCAGCGGGTGACGCTCGATCCCTACACGCGCGTCAATGTCGCTGCCGAGTACGAGCTCGGACGCGTCGTGGTGACGGGAACGGCGACAAACCTCTTCAACGATCCATCCCGGGAAATCAACGGATTCCGGCCGTTGGGGCGCATCGTAATGCTGGGGGGACGGGTCGCCCTTGGTCGCTGAGCGCATCGTCTCGCTGCTTCCCAGCGCAACGGAGATCGTCTGCGCGCTGGGGCTCGAGGACCGGCTCGTCGGGATCTCGCACAGCTGCGATTACCCTCCAAGCGTGCAGAAGCTGCCGCGACTCAGCCGGCCGAGAACGAACCTCGCGGGACTGTCGAGCGGCGAGATCGATGCCGCCATCCGCGCTGCGCTGCGCGATTACGGCAGCGTGTATGAGATCGACATCGAAGCGATTCGCAATCTGGAGCCCGATCTCGTCATCACGCAGGGCATCTGCGAAGTCTGCGCGGTGCCGGAGAGCCAGATCGTCGCTGCAGCAGTCGGTGGTGCGATCCTGACGCTCGACGCACACGACCTCGCGGCAATCTTCGACAGCATTCGCGCCGTCGGCCGCGCCACCGGCGTCAGCGATCGCGCCGAGCAGTTGGTCGCCGAGCTCGAGCTCCGGATCCGGCGCGTGCGGGACCGGGTGGCGGGCAAGCCGCGGCCGCGCGTGCTCGCGCTCGAGTGGCTCGATCCACCGTATGCCCCCGGTCATTGGGTTCCGGAGTTGATCGACATTGCCGGAGGAGAGTTGCTGGCCGGAACCGCTCGGCGTCCCTCCTACCGGTTGGAATGGTCGGAGCTCCAGGCGCTCGACCCCGAAGTGCTGTTGGTCATGCCGTGTGGATTCGATCTGGAAGCGACCCTGCGCGAGGCAGCGTTTCACCGGCGCGAGCTGCGGGCCGTGGGCGGCCGCGTCCATCTGCTCGATGCGTCAGCGTATTTCAGCCGCTCCGGTCCGCGCGTCGTAGAAGGACTCGAAATCCTCGCGTCGGCATTCGCCGCCTATATTTCCCATCGTGAGCCTCGTCTCGACCCCCGCGATCGTCCTGCGCACATACCGCTACAGCGAGACGTCCAAGATCGTACGCCTGGCCACCCGTGATTACGGCGTGCAGAGCGCGATCGCCAAGGGCGTGTTCCGCCCGCGGAGCCCGTTCGGCGCCGCGCTCGAGACGCTGGCGGAGGGGACGGCGCAGCTCTATCACAAGGAAACGCGCGAGCTACAGATCCTCGCCGCCTTCGACGTGACGTCGCTGCGTCGCGATCTCGCCGGTGACGTCGGCCGCTTCGCAGGCGCCGCCGCACTGTCCGAAGTGATGCTCAAGATGGCCCCGCCGGCGCCGCTGCCCGCCGCGTACGAGACGCTCGTGTTCGGGCTGGACGCGCTCGCGAATGCCGAGTTGGGGCAGGCGGACACCGTCGCCACGCGCTGGCTCTGGTTACTCGTCGGCGTCCTCGGCTTTGCGCCGCAGCTCGATGCCTGCGTGCGGGACGGCAATGCCGTTGCCGGGACCGTCGCCTTCAGCGCCGTCGACGGCGGCGTGCTGTGTGCGAGCTGCGCCGGCCTCAAGCCGCCGACGCGCCTGCCGCCGCAGGCCTATGCCGACCTGCTGGCCTTGAACGACCTCGAAGCGACACTGCCGCGGCTCGACGCGGCCCATGCCGCCGCTCATCGCCGCCTCGTCGCCCGGTTCATTCGCTACCAGCTCGGCGAAATCCAGGGCGCCAAGAACGGCAAGGCCGAACGGGCGAGTGCCATCGACATCTGGGAGCGAGGCGCGTGGGTTCCCCCCGCTTCGTCGTAGGCACCGCGGGGCACATCGATCACGGCAAGACCGCGCTCGTCAAAGCGCTCACCGGCGTGGACACCGACCGCTGGGAAGAAGAGAAGCGCCGCGGCATCACGATCGACCTGGGCTTCGCGCCGCTGCCGCTGCCCGGCGGCGTGCAGGCCAGTGTCGTCGATGTGCCCGGACACGAAGGCTTCGTCAAGAACATGCTCGCCGGCGCGACCGGCATCGATGTCGCGCTGCTCATCATCGCCGCCGACGAAGGCATCATGCCGCAGACCGAGGAGCACCTCGCGATCGTCGAGCTGCTCGGCGTCAAGCGCGGCATCCCGGTCCTCACCAAGCGCGATCTCGTGGACGACGACTGGCTCGGCCTCGTGCGTACCGAGGTCGCCGAGCGCCTGTCGCGCAGCCGCGTGCAGTGGCGTGCGCCGGTCGCGGTGAGTGCCCTGAAGGGCGATGGCTTGGAGGACCTGAAGCAGGCGTTGGTCGAGGTTGTCGAAGACCTGCGTGAGCGGCCCACCGAAGATCTCTTCCGGCTTCCGATCGATCGCGTCTTCGCGCTCCCCGGTGCCGGCACGGTCGTGACGGGCTCGACCTGGAGCGGCACGGTCAAAGCGGGCGACACCGTGCGACTCTTGCCGCTCGACCGCGAAGTCCGTGTGCGATCGATCCAGGTGCACAGCGAAGACGCCGAGCGCGCGGGTCCAGGACGGCGGACGGCGCTGGCGCTCGTCGGCGTCGATAAAGACGAGCTCGATCGCGGCGACGTCGCCGTCACGGGACCGGGTTGGCGCGGCACGAGTACGCTCGACGTCGCACTCGAGCTGCTCCCCGCGGTCAAGAAGGCCCTCGCCGTCCGCACCCGCATTCGCATCCACCTCGGCACCGCCGAAGTCCTGGGGCGTGTGGCGCAGGTGCCGGCCATCGCACCGGGCACGCACGGGCTCGCGCGGCTCCTGCTCGAAAGGCCCATCGTAGCGCGCGGCGGCGATCGCTTCGTGATCCGCAGCTTCTCTCCCGTGACCACGATCGGCGGCGGCGTCGTGCTCGACCCATTTCCCCCCAAGCGCCCGCGCGTGTCGGAGCGCGGTATCTCGGCCGAGCAGTCGCCGAGCGATCGCTTGGCGCGGCTCGTGGATGAAGCGGGCCTCTCCGGCGTGCGAATCCCTGACCTCGCCGTCCGGCTCGGCATCCTGCCTTCTGACGTGGCTCGGGCAATCGCGGATGTAGGGAAGGGCATCTTGACCGTTGGAGACGTGCTGGTCGCGCGGCGCGCGGTCAGCGCCGAGGTGGACCGATTGGCCGGCGTCGTCGCGACGCACCACGAGGAGCATCCGCTCGATCCCGGTCTGTCGCTCCAGGCGCTGCGCGCCGCGGTCGAGGCGCCTCCGGAGGTGCTCGACTTGCTGGTCGAGCACGGCGTCAAGAAGCAGGCGTGGGAGCTGACGGATGGCGGTGCGGCGGTGCGGAAGCCAGGCTGGCAGGCGGCGCTCAAGGCGCGTGCCGGCGACGCGGGCGACCGGCTGGCGCGGCGGCTGGCGGAGGCGCGCTGGCAGTTGCCGACGGTCTCCGAATTGCAACGTGAGTTTGCCGACCCGACGGTACCGGCGCTGCTGGCGCACCTGGCGCGCGAAGGCGCGGTCGAACGGGTGGACCAGGAGCGGTATGCGGTAAAGCAGGCGCTGGAGGATTTCGCCAGGGCGCTCGAAGACACGCTGCGCGAGCTCGGCGCCGCGACCCCGGCGCAATTTCGGGACCGGCTGGGCTTGACACGCAAGTACTTGATTCCGCTGCTGGAGTGGGCGGACCGGCGCGGCATAACCGCACGGCAGGGCGATACGAGGGTTTTACGCGCTTGACAGAGTTAATGCGGTTCCTACTTTTTGCAGAGTAGCGAGTTCCTTGCGCCCTGTACCAACAAGGAGAGCGGTCTAACGCATCTTTTCCGTTTGCCGAGGAGTTGGTGAGATGAAGCTGTACGCCTGGGCAGTGCTGGCCGGGTCGCTCGGAGTCCTCGGGCTGCCGGCTGGTGCGAGCGACGTGATGGGACAGGGGACGCCACCGCCGCTGGTCGAGCTCAAGCAGAACTATCCGAACCCCTTCAATCCGGCGACCACGATCCCGTTCACTTTGAGCGGGCAGCTGTTTGCTAGCGGTCACCGGCCAAAGGTTTCCCTCAAGATCTACAACGTGCTCGCGCAGCTCGTCGCCGTGCCGTTGCTCCAAGGCACCGGCCAGCCGATGACCGACGTCGAGCTGACGTGCGGCACCGCCGGTTCATCGCCCTGCGAGTTCTGGGCGTATTGGGACGGCAACATCCTGAACACGGGCCAGGAAGCGGCGTCGGGGGTGTACATCTACCAGCTGATTGTGGATGGGCATCGATTTACGAAGAAGATGATTATCATGAAGTAAGGGCGGCGCAGGACGGCGAAGGTCGGCGCAGGGCGGCGGGGGTTACTTCCCTCGCCGCCCTGCCTTTTCGGCATCTTTCTCGGGCACGCTGGTTGCCTTAGGGTTCAGCATGATCCAACCAGATCGCCTGACCGTCAAAGCAGCTGAAGCCCTCCAGCAAGCTGCCGCCTCAGCACGCGCGAAAGGCAATCCCGTCGTCAACGATGCCCATCTCTTCCTGGCTCTGCTGCAGCAGGACGAGGGCATCGTCGTGCCGCTGCTCCAAAAAGCCGGACTCAACGTCACGCAGTTGCAGGCCGAGACCGAGCGGGAAATCGAGCGCTTCCCCAAGCAGTCCGGTGGCGCCGATGCGACGCTGTCGCGCGAGCTTTCGCGCGTCCTCGATCGCGCCGACGCGGACGCGAAGAGCCTCGGCGACGCATACGTCTCGACCGAGCACATGCTGCTCGCCCTCGCCGACGAGAAGGGGACGACGGCGCGCGAGCTCTTGTCTGCCCAGGGCGTCAGCCGCAAGGATCTGCTCGCGGCGCTCGAGGGCGTGCGCGGCTCGCATCGCGTGACCGATCAGGAGCCCGAGAACCAGTATCAATCACTACAGCGCTTCACGCGCGATCTCACCGAGGTCGCGCGCAAGGGCAAGCTCGATCCGGTGATCGGCCGCGACGAAGAGATTCGCCGCGTGATGCAGGTGCTCTCGCGCCGCACCAAGAACAATCCCGTGCTCATCGGCGAGCCGGGCGTCGGCAAGACGGCGATCGTCGAAGGCCTGGCGCAGCGCATCGTGAACGGCGACGTCCCCGACTCGCTCAAGAACAAGCATCTCATCGCACTCGACATCGGCGCGCTCGTCGCGGGCACGAAGTATCGCGGCGAATTCGAGGAGCGCCTCAAGTCCGTCCTGAAGGAGATCACGACGACCGAGGGTCGCTACATCGTGTTCATCGACGAGCTCCACACCCTCGTCGGCGCGGGTGGTGCCGAGGGCGCGGTGGACGCGTCGAACATGCTGAAGCCGGCGCTGGCGCGCGGTGAATTGCACGTCGTCGGCGCGACCACGCTGGACGAGTACCGCAAGCACATCGAGAAGGATGCGGCGCTCGAGCGGCGCTTCCAGCAGGTCTATGTGGGAGAGCCGTCGGTCGAAGACACGATCGCGATCCTGCGCGGCCTCAAGGAGAAGTACGAAGTCCATCACGGCATTCGCATCACCGACAACGCCCTCGTCGCCGCGGCGACGCTGTCGCAGCGCTACATCACCGAGCGCTTCCTGCCCGACAAGGCGATCGATCTCATCGACGAGGCTGCGGCGCGGCTGCGCATCGCGATCGACTCGCTGCCGCAGGAGATCGACGAGGTCGAGCGCAAGATCACCCAGCTCGAGATCGAGCTGGCGGCGCTCGCCAAGGAGAAGGACAAGGCGTCCACGGAGCGGCGCGAGAAGATCCAGCAGGAGGTCGCCGGGCTGCGCGAGCAGTCGAACGCGATGAAGGCGCAGTGGACGGCGGAGAAGGACGCGATCACGAAGATCCAGGCCAAGAAGGCGGAGCTGGAGCAGCTGCGCACCGAGGCGGAGCAGGCGACGCGCAAGGGCGATCTCCAGAAGTCGGCGGAGATCAGCTACGGCCGCATTCCGGCGATCGAGAAAGAGATCCAGACGCTCGAGAAGCGCCTGGCCGAGATTCAGAAGAAGGGGAAGTATCTCAAGGAAGAGGTGGACGAGGACGACATCGCCGGCATCGTGTCGAAGTGGACCGGGATTCCGGTGACGAAGATGATGGAGTCGGAGAAGGCGCGGCTCCTCAAGCTCGAGGAGGAGCTGGGGCGGCGCGTGATCGGGCAGCGCGAGGCGCTGGCGGCGGTGGCGAACGCGGTGCGCCGCGCGCGCGCCGGTCTACAAGATCCGAATCGCCCTACCGGCTCGTTCATCTTCCTCGGCCCCACCGGCGTCGGCAAGACCGAGACGGCGCGGGCGCTGGCCGAGTTTCTGTTCGACGACGAGCGCGCGTTGGTGCGGCTCGACATGTCGGAGTACATGGAGAAGCACGCGGTCGCGCGCATGATCGGCGCGCCGCCGGGCTACGTCGGCTACGAGGAGGGCGGCCAGCTCACCGAGGCGGTGCGGCGCCGGCCGTACTCGGTCGTCCTGTTCGACGAGATCGAGAAGGCGCATCCCGACGTCTTCAACGTGCTGCTGCAGATCTTGGACGACGGCCGGCTGACCGACTCGCAGGGCCGCACGGTCGATTTCCGCAACGCGGTGCTCATCATGACGTCGAACATCGGCTCGCAGTATCTGATCGAGGCGAGCACCGGCGGCGTGGCGTGGGAGCAGGCCGAGACGAAAGTGACGGAGCTGCTGCGCCAGGCGTTCAAGCCCGAGTTCCTGAACCGGGTGGACGACATCATCATCTTCCGGCCGCTCACGCACGAGGACATCGAGCGGATCGTCGATATTCAGATCAAGCGGGTCGAGAAGCTGCTGGCCGATCGCAAGCTCACGATCGAGGTGACGCCGGCGGCGAAGACGCTGATCGTGGCGGAGGGCTACGATCCCGTGTATGGGGCTCGGCCGCTCAAGCGGGCGATTCAGCGGCTGCTACAGAATCCGCTCGCGGTGTCGGTGCTCGAGGGGCAGTATGCGGAGGGCGACCGCGTCAAGGTGGATCGGGCAAAAGACGGGAATTCGCTGACGTTCGAGAAGGCGCGCGAACCCGTGAAAGCTGAGCGCTAGGGGGGCGCGACGACGACGATCCTTTAGCTCTTTCCCGGGTACACTTTTCGAACACATGCACAGAGCCCGCCTGGGTGTGTTGGTTACAGCTGTCTTCCTCTTCGCCGCGTGCGCGGATACGACAGGCCCGCGGATTCCCGGCGATCTCGCCGGTGTCTGGACCACCGTTCTGTCGTATCTCGGTCCAGCGGACACCATCACGCTGCTCGTCCCCGACGCATCCGACTCGTTAGCAGTGGCACTCCGGCGCCCCGGCGCGCTTGGGTACGTCGGCGTCGTCCATCGGTCCGCGAACCGGTTGACGGGGACGCTCAACTATCCGAGCGGTGGCGGCTTTACGATCGATCTCGTACGCCTGGGCCCGCGCTTGATGGGAACCCTGAATCGTCCCGAGCCTGTCGATACGATCAAGCGCGTCACGTTCGACCGCTATGTTCCCGCGGGTCCGAGTTTCGCAGGCGTGTGGGTTACAACCTCAGTGGTCGGCGCCGATTCAGGCGCCGGCTATCTCGACACGCTGCTCATCAAGAGCGACGGCCGAGTTCAGCTGGCGTCCTCGCTGTCGGAGAGCGGAGTCGTGATATGCGGAGCGAGCGGCTTGCACGGCGTGTACCGCTATCACGACGGTGGCCTAGTGCTCATCTACGCTTGGCCATCGCAGTTCGTCAGCCCGTGCTCGCAGATTCGACTCGTGGATTCGATCGCGGCGGGAGACAACGTGCTGACGCGAACGCGACATTACACGACTGGGGACGTGGTAGAGACGTTGACGCGCCGGTAGTCCGGCATTTCGCACGTTTGTTTTCAGCTACCTTTTACACCCATGCACAAGGGAATGCAGGCGGCATTGGAGCTGGCCCGTCGTGCTGCTGCTCAGGATGAGGTTCCAATCGGTGCCGTCGTCATGCGCGGCGAGGAGATTATTGCTGCCGCGCACAACGAGACCGTCACTCGCAACAATCCAACCTTACATGCCGAGATGCTCGCGATCGAGCGGGCACTTGCGGCGCTCGAAACCGACCGGCTCACCGATTGCACGCTGTACGTGACGATCGAGCCGTGCGCGCAGTGCGCGGGGGCGATCGTGCTGGCGAAGGTGGGAAAGCTGGTGTTCGGGGCGTATGACGAGAAGGCGGGGATGTGCGGATCAGTGGGGGATGTGGTGCGGCATCCGCGGCTGAATCACCGCGTGGAAGTCAAAGGCGGCGTGGAGGCCGAGGCCTGCGCTGGGTTGCTCAAGGCTTTTTTTGCAGCAAAGCGCCCAGTGCCTCGACAGCCACGGTAACCTGCTCGTCGCTGACATACGGCGCGGGGCCGAGCCGTAGCATGTCGCTTCTATAGTCGGTCCAGATTCCCTCAGCTTTGAGTGCGGCGTGACCGCGTGCGGCGTGCGGCGTCCGCAGTGCGAGAAACCCGCCCAGCGCCCGCAAGTCGCCGACGTCGCGGCCTTCGCAGAGTTTGCCGAGCTGATGCTGACTCAACTCGCGCAGCCGCTCCGGCGAGAGCTTCTGCTGCTCGAAGAACCGAAACACTGCGGCGCCACGATAATGACTCGTGAAGTCATACGTCGCCCCCGCGAATCTTGCCGGCCCCGGCCCATACGCCACCCGCCCACTCGGCGCCTTCGACAAATCGGTGAACTCGCTGAACCACCCCGTGAACACCGGCCGGAGCTTCGTGTCGGCGGGGAATCGCAGGAACGCATTCCCCGGGCCGAGCTGGCAGTACTTGTAGCCGCCACCCACCACGTAGGCCCGCTCCAGCCCTTCTTCTATAAGAGAGAACGGCACGACGTTGAGCGCGTGATAGGCATCGACCAACAACTCGGCCCCATGCCGCTCACACGCCTCGAGCGTCGCGCGGAGATTCGGGACAATGTGCGCGTTGGTGTACAGCACCGCCGACACCAGGACTGCGGCGGTACGATCATCGACCGCTCGAGCGAGCCGTTCAGCCAAGGTTACGGCCGGCCCGCTCACAACCTTGACGACCTCGATACCCTCCTCCGTCAGTCTGTCTAGCTGCCTCCGTATCGTATGAAACTCACCATCCGTCGTGATCAGCCTGTTGCGCTGCTTGAGGGACAGGGCAGAGAGGAACCGCGTCACCAGCTCGTGCGTGTTCGGCGCGAGCGCAATGTTGTCGCGTGAATCATCGAGCAGCCGCGCGAACCCGGCGCGCACTTCATTCGCCTTCTCGAACGCCTTCTCCCACACGTCATCGACATATTCGGCCGCATCGAGCCACGCCTGCTGCTGCGCCTCGAACGCCACATCGGGCCACGCTTGATGCGAATGACCCGTGAGCAGAATGCGCTCGGTGACTCGGAAGCGCGTGTAGTGTTTGGCGAGCTCCTCGGCATTGATCACAGCTCGGACCGGATAACCCAGAGATCCGGAAACGCCGGCTGGTTGAGCGTCGTAAGCAGATACTCGGCGCCCGCAGATCCTCCCGTGCCAGCCTTCGTCCCAATCGTGCGCTGCACCATCTTCACATGCCGATACCGCCACTCCATGAAGCCTTCATCGAGATCGACGAACCGCTCGGCTATCTGCGCCACGAGATGATTCTTTCTGTAGACCTCGATCAGAATCTTCTGCACCTCCGATGACGGCTGCGAGGGCTGCTTCGGAACCGGGTATCCGTTTGTCGCCAAGTAATAAAGGAAAGCATCCCACAACGTCGGCTGGGTGGACTTCTTCCCCAGTTGAGCCTCGATCTCGCGGAACTGCTGCGATTGAAAGCCGCTCCCGGCCTCGAGCCGGTCGCGGAACGACAAGAAGTTGAGCGGGGTCATCGTCTCGAGCACGTCGATCTGCGCGACCAGCGTCTTGAGGATCGTGAGAATGCGCTTGAGCGTCGCGCCGGCGAGTGCGGTGTCGTTGGCGCGGAGCCGCTCCTGCAGGTAGTCCATCTCGTGCAGGACTTCCTTGAACCACAGCTCGTAGACCTGGTGGATGATGACGAACAGCGTCTCGTCGTGCTCGAGCTCGCCGGGCCGCGGCTGCTGGAGTGCCAGCAGCTCATCGAGGCGGAGATAGCTGGAATAGGTGACCGTCATGGCGGAAAGTTGGCCCGCATTGGCGCCCGCTTCAATGCGCGCCTCATCGCCATTAGCTTGTAGGCGTTGTTTTCCCAGGCGTCTTTGGGACGGGTGGCCGAGTGGCTGAAGGCGCACGCTTGGAAAGCGTGTTAACGGGCAACCGTTACGTGGGTTCGAATCCCACCCTGTCCGCTGGACAGATGGGTGAGCGGTTGAAACCGCCGGTCTCGAAAACCGGTATGCCCGCAAGGGTATCGAGGGTTCGAATCCCTCTCTGTCCGTCGTCCCATGATCAGCGTCAACCGTGCCTGGCTCGCGCTGGCCCTCGTCTGCGTCGGCCAATCGTCGCTCGGGGCGCAAGCTTCTCCGCCGAACGGCCAGGTGGTAGTCCTGGATCACGTGTTTCATGGCGACACTGACGAGATCACTCTCGTGCTGCGTCGCAAGGTGCTGTATCGGGCGGAGCTATACGGGCCCGGCGCCCTCACAGTTGAGTCTCAGAGATCAAAGCGCGCGGTCTTTCTTGTGCCCATCGGCGATACGACGGCTCAGCCGCGGCGTTTCGAGCTGTACGCGTTGGCGAACGAGCCGCACCTCGTTCGGATCACGGGCCTGCCGCCCGGTGACTCGGCATCATTGAGGATTCTGCGCGACTCCGCGGAAACCGAGCGAATAGCAGAGAAGCTCGATCGCTCGGCCTCGTTTGGTGTGTTGGTCGCTGCTGGCGCGCACACGGGCTATCGACTCGATCCGACCGGCGGCAGCGACCCCAAGGGTGCCAGCGATGTAGACGCGTGCATGCTGCTCGAAGTGGGGGATCGACTCGGAACGTGCCTCGGCGTAAACCGTGAAGCATTTCCTGACGCACGATACACTTCGAACTGGCTCTTTCTCGAAGAACGGATACGCGTTGGCAGTCGCCGGTGGCTCCACGATCACACCACGGAGCTGGCGGTCACCATCCGCTTGAGCAAGGGCATCAGCATCGGTCCCCGACGCCTCGACCCCGACTTGGTCGGGGCGGGGGTGCAATTGATCCAACGCCTCTCACCGCCCCCCCGTCGTCGTGGCTGGCGAGTATTTCTTGGATGGACGCATAGCGTCCTGCGCGATGCCCCGGAGACCGAGTTTCTTGATGTCGACTGCCTCACCGCCGGCCTCATGTGGGTCCCGTGAAGCGTCGCGCGGTGGTGCCGATCTCGCTGCTTTTCTGCGCAGCGTGTTTGCTCTTCAACGATCCGCTCGATCAAGATGGGCTGCAGATGAGGATGATCCCGCATGACACCGCGCTGTACGTGGGAGCGTCTCTGCGAGCGACCGGCAAGATGATCAACAGCTACGGGGACACCTACCCGAGCGACCACATACACTATCGCGGCGTCGGCTCGAGCGCCTCTGTCCTGCCATTCGGGAAGGTGACGGGTGTGACGTTTGGTCGGACTCGAATAATCGCGACCCGAGAGCAATTCACCGATACCGGATTCGTGAGTGTCGTTCCGCGTGGCACGCTCGCCTTGAGCAGCTACTCCAATGTCGTCATCACGAATGTCGATGGCTCCGGATTCGAATCGGTCGCATCGGCGGGACAGGGCCTGGGAGAAGCGGCGGCGTGGGTTCCTGGGCGAGACAGCGTCGTGTACTCTTACGGCATTCCCGGCGGTGCCGGAGCCGCCGATCTGTACGTTGGCGACTTACAGGGCAATCATCGTCTGCTGGCAGCCGGGGGTCGGGACCCGCGCGTGACGGCGGATCGGAACTGGGTGTACTTCACAGGTTCCGACGTTATCGAGCGAATCCATCTCGACGGGACCGGAAGAGAGATCGTGATCCCGACAACGGTCGCCTATGCCGATCCCTCCCCCGACGGCACGCGGCTCGTCTATATGCACCTCCAGATTCCGCCAGGGTCATTGGAGATCCGCGTTCGGACCCTGGCAGATTCGACTGAGCGGCTGTTGACCGATTTTGGACTCAGGCCCCGCTGGTCACCGGACGGGTCCCAGATCGCGTTCTGGCGCGGTGATCTTGTGACTAATTTGGGAGCCATCTATGTATTCGACACCACCGGCTCGAACCTGCACCAACTCTCGCCTCCCGGACGCTTGTACGGAGCAGACGTTCTCGACTGGTCGCCCGATGGACTCTGGCTCCTCGCCCGCGGACAGGAGGCGCTGGAGCTTATACAAGTTTCCACGGGTTTGAGTCTGCCGCTCGGCTACACTGCCGACTACCTCGCCGGGAGTTGGCGCCGGTAGATCAGTATGGGAATCTGGAACAGCACGCTGGCGTACGTCGGCGCGCGGACGCTGCTCGCCGGCGCCATGATCGCGGTGCTGCTCCGCCGCCGCGTCGGCCCCTGGCACGCCGGCGGCCAGATCGTCTCCGACCTCGCCTGCGCTGCCTTCCTCCTCGGCTACTCGAACCCCGACATCCGCGACGACATCGGCTGGCTCGTCCTGCCGCTGCTGCTCTTCGTCTTCTACTGGGAAGCGACGCGCTTCCTCGAGAATCGCTACGTCGCGGCGACGCGCGAAGATCAGGAAACGCTTGTCGACGGCGCGCTGCGCGTCTACGGCCTGGCCTGGCTGATCGGCTTCGTGCTGCCGGCGGTTCTCGCGGGCGGATTTCTCTGCTTCAATCTCCTCGCGCCGGGGCAGTGGCCCTTCCCGAATCCGCGCCCGCCGCTCGCGTGCAGCCCCAACCGGCTGCAACCCGGTGCGACGCTCACGCTCACCATACAGGTCCCGCACGGCAGCCAGCTCGCCGTGTTCACGCCGAAGCACGGCGCGGTCGTGCTCATCCCGTACGGCGCCAAACAGTTTCAGTACATGCCGACCCTGAGGCTTGCGCCGGACACATTGCCGCAGGTTTTCGCGGACTCGGGCGTCTACGCGGTGATCATCAGCTCGGAGGCCGAGCTGTCGGCGTCACTGATGTGCCGCGTGCGTTACACGGGCAGGGTTTCGGGGTAAATTGGGCGCAATGACCACTCTCCTGAGCGTTCTCGCCCCGATCTGCCTGCTGCAAGCGGTCGAGTACCACTCGCCGGCCGGCGTCGACTATCGCGCGCAGCGCGACACCGGTGCAATCGCGCGCGCCGAGAGCGCGCTCACCGCCGACCCCAAGAACATCGACAAGATCATTGCGCTGGGGACCGCGCAGTCGGCGGTGCGGCAGTTTCGCGAGGCGATCGCCACGTTCACGCGCGGTTTGGCGATCGCGCCGAACAACGCGTTGCTGCTGCGCTGGCGCGGACATCGTTACCTCTCGACGCGCCAGTTCGACCGCGCACAGGCCGACCTGGAGCGCGGCGCCAAGCTCGACAGCACGATCTACGGGATCTGGTATCACCTCGGCATCGTGCGCTTCGCGAAGCGCGACTACGCCGGCGCGGCCACGGCGTTCCAGCGTGCGCTCCCCATCGCTCCGGATTCGGGCGAGCGCTCCGGTTCGACCGACTGGCTGTGGATGTCGCTCTCCCGCGCCGGACGAGCGGCCGAAGCGAAGGCGTTGCTCGACCGCCATCCCGACACGCCGCCCGCGGGGAACGCGTATACCTCGCGACTGCGTCTCTATCGCGGCGAGGTCCGGCCCGACTCGGTGTTCACGCCCGCCGACACGAGCGACATTTCGATCGCGACGATCGCGTATGGCGTCGGCGACTGGTATCTCGTGCGCGGCGACAGCGCGCAGGCGCGCAAATGGTTCGAGCGCTCGGTCGCCTCGGGTGGCTGGCCGGCGTTCGGGTTCATCGTATCCGAAGTCGAACTGCGGGAACACACCTCAGCCAAGGGAGCTCGATGATCGCGCTGCTGCTCGTCGCACAACTCGCGCAGAAACCGCTGTCCCCCAACGACCAGCGCGCACGGGACATCTTCGAGCAGCTGATCAACATCAACACGACCGGCTCGGTCGGCAGCACCACGGTCGCGGCAAACGCGATGGCGAAACGCTTGACGGACGCGGGCTTTCCAGCGGCCGACGTGCAAGTCATCGGTCAGGCGGGCTCGAAGAACTGGAATCTGGTCGCGCGCTATCGCGGCACCGGGTCGGCGAAGCCGATCCTCTTGCTCGCCCATCTCGACGTCGTCGAAGCGCGGCGCGAGGACTGGTCGATGGACCCGTTCACGTTCATCGAAAGGGACGGCTACTTCTACGGCCGCGGCACGCAGGACATCAAGGACGGCGCTGCGGTCCTCGTGGCGGCGCTCGTCCGGCTGAAGCAGGAAGGCTACAAGCCGAACCGCGACTTGATCCTCGCGCTGACGACCGGCGAAGAGGGCGGCAGCGACTACAACGGCGTGGACTGGCTGCTCAAGAATCACCGCGACCTGGTGGATGCGGCGTACGTGATCAACATGGACGCCGGCGATCCGGTGATCATGAACGGCAAGAAAATCATGCGCGCGGTGCAGGCGAGCGAGAAGGTCTACGTCACGTTCAAGCTCGAGGTGCACAACCCGGGCGGCCACAGCTCGCTTCCCACGAAAGACAACGCGATCTACCGGCTCGCCGCGGCCCTCGGCCGCCTCAGCGCGTATCAGTTTCCGGCGCAGCTCAACGAGATCACGCGGACCTCGTTCCAGCGACTCGCGGCACTGCAGCAGGGCCAGCTCGCGGCCGACATGAAAGCCGTCGCCGCGCAGCCTCCCGACACCGCAGCCATCCGGCGGCTCTCGGACGCGAGCCCGTTGTACAACGCGCAGCTGCTGACCACCTGTGTCGCGACGGAGTTGGCGGGCGGTCACGCCGAAAACGCGCTGCCGCAGACGGCGACGGCGACGGTCAACTGCCGGATGATGCCCGGGACACCGCAGGATGACGTGCGGCAGACGCTCGTGAGCGTCGCGGCCGACACTGCCGTCGCCGTCAGCGTCGTCACGCCCGCGACACCGAGCCCGCCGTCGCCGCTGACGCCGGAAGTGATGGGAGCGATCGAGCGGGTGACGCAGCGGATGTGGAACATCCCCGTCGTGCCCGTGATGGAAACGGGCGCGACCGACGGCCTTTACTTCCGCAATGCGGGGATTCCGGTCTACGGCGTGTCCGGCGTGGCCATCGACATCAACGATATTCGCGCGCACGGTCGCGACGAGCGTGTTGGAGTGCAGGACTACTACGCGGGAGCGGAGTACACTTACCAACTCGTGAAGGAGCTCACATCAGCGCACCGGTAAAGCCGCGCGGCCTCGATGGCGTCGTGGCGGGGCAGACACGCCTCAGCCATGTCGATGGGCAAGCCGGGCAGTTGATCATTGGTGGTTATGAGCTGAAA
>DATJKA010000059.1:0-16459 GCA_035491815.1 Gemmatimonadales bacterium
CGGCGACGATCGCGCCACCGCCGCGCTAAGAGTCGGGGGCTATCTAATCCGCAGCACCACCAGGCGCGGGACGACACTCGAAGAAATCGGCGAGCTCGCCGCACCGCTGAGATGCAACGTGAACGCCGCGCTGTTCGGCGGTTGCATCACGCGCACGTAGGCTCCGGATCCCGACCAGAGCGTGCCGCTGAGATTCACGGCATTGTCGGCCGCAACGACGGGCACCAACGGATAGGCGAGCGGGAAGTCGCCGGGATCGCTGCTGTGCAGCCCGCCGAACGTCGTACGGAAGTGCCATGTCGTGTACTGCAGCTCGGCGGGTGCCGTGAAGCCCGGCAGGTCCGACACCCAGTTGGCGAGCGCCCACCGCGTCACCGTTTGATCGAACGGTTGCCCGGTTTGCGCCGCGACGTTGGCGGCGCCGATTTGTGAGGTCTGCACCAGCTTGCCCGCCAACGACGCGCCAAACCGATCGATGATGTAACGCGTGAACAGCCAGCTCGCACCGACTTCCGCGAGCGTGCCCGTGTCGGCCGGAATCATGAGAGGCGAGCTGGCGGGATCCTGGAGATACGTGTAGGCGTCGGCGACGGCGTTGAACGCGTAGAAGCTGAACGTATCCGGTGACGCGGGGAGATAAGTCCGCCCCGCAAGCTCTTCGGCGTATTTCGACAGTCCCTCGTCCAGCCAGCCGTCCTCTTCGCCGCCGCCCCGGATGCGCACGTGCTGGACGAAGTTGATCATGTGCTGGAATTCGTGCGTGAAGATGACGGGCGTGATGACCTTCACGTCCGCTTCCGTGTGCGCGCAGCTCAACGTCGCGCTCGGATCGGCGACGATCGAATAAAAGATTTCGCCGTTGTTGAACTGCGATGCCGCCCCGGGATCGATGTCGCCCGAAAAGAAGAATCCTGCGACGTAGCCGTCGGTCATGCAGCGCGACTTGGTGATCAGCTTATTGACCGTTCCCGTCATCAGAACGATCACGACCGAATTCCCATCGATGTCCGACACGGCACCGAACGTGGTCGAGTCGAGCGGATAGAGCCGCGAGTCGAACGTTTGCTGAATGCCGGCGAGCGTGGCGGAATCGAGTCCCGGCGAAGGCGCGAGCGTATCGACGTAGATCGCAATGTGCGCGCCGACGGCTTTGGCGACGGCGCGGACCGTGTCGTAGGCCGAGCACGTGAGGTTCGAGCAGACTTTGAACGAGCGGAGGCTCCCGATCGCCGGCGGCGAAGCGGCGGCGGGATCCGCCGTCGTGGCACGCGCGGGTTGGGACGCGAGGCCGACCTGCGGATAGCGCCGCGTCCGCCCCATCTCCCTGAGGAAATGATCGAAGGACACGGCCGCCTTGCCGCGCGCGCCCGTCAGGCTGGGCGTGTGAGCGAAGAGTCCCTGCGCGATCGGCGACGGCAGCGCCGCCGCAGATTGCAACGCGAACGGCGCGGAGGTCGCCGGCGTCCCACCCGCCGACCACGGCAACACCAGGTACTCGGCCGTATCGGACGACGTATTGGCCGAGATCGTGGCGCAGCCGGAGTCCGTGGCGGGATCGACCGACTGATAGGCCGCGACGGCGAGCGTCAGCTCCGTGCCGCGCGCGCCGCAGGTCGACGGATTGCCCGGCCCGCTGGAGTCTGAAGAGCAGGCGCCGGCCAGCACCGTGAGGCCGGCGCCGATGAGAACGATGTCTTGAACCTTCATTGGTACCTCGACCGAGAAAGCTCCGCCTTGACATCCCCGGAGCGCGCGCCTAGCATAACCCCTTCTCAAGAAAGGACTTCTGTCCTTGGTCCCACCGAGCCGCCGCCAGGAGGCCCTCGATTACCACTCGCAGGGCCGGCCCGGGAAGATCCAGGTCACTCCGACAAAGCCGTTTAAGGACCAACGGGACCTGTCGCTCGCCTACACGCCGGGTGTGGCGGAGCCGTGCCTCGAGATCGCCAAGAATCCGGACGCAGCCTACCAGTACACCGCCAAAGGCAACCTGGTGGCCGTCGTTTCGAACGGCACCGCGGTCCTTGGTCTTGGCAACATCGGTGCCGTGGCCGGTAAACCGGTCATGGAAGGCAAAGGCATCCTCTTCAAGGCGTTCGCCGACATCGACGTGTTCGACCTCGAGGTCGGCTCGGAGCGCGCCGAGGACGTCATTCGTTTCTGCCAGCTGCTCGAGCCCACGGTGGGCGGCATCAATCTCGAAGACATCCGCTCGCCCGAATGCTTCTATATCGAGAAGACCCTGCGCGAGACGCTCAGCATCCCCGTCTTCCACGACGACCAGCACGGCACCGCGATCATCTCCGGTGCCGCCCTGCTGAATGCGCTGACACTCGTCGATAAGGACCTCGCCAAGGTCAGAATCGTCTTCGCGGGCGCCGGTGCCGCCGCCATCGCCACGGCCGAGCACTACGTGCGTCTCGGAGTGACGCGCGAGCACATCGTGATGGCCGATCACAAGGGCGTGATCCACAAGGGCCGCGACGATCTCGATGAATTCAAGCAGCGCTTTGCCTCCGATACCAAGGCGCGGAACCTCGCCGAGGCCCTCAACGGCGCGGACGTGTTCGTTGGACTGTCGGTGGGCGGCATCGTCACGGGCGACATGCTCAAAGGCATGGCCAAGCAGCCGGTGATCTTCGCGCTCGCCAATCCGACTCCGGAAATCATGCCGGACGAGGCGAAGAAGGCGCGGCCTGACGCCATCGTGGCCACGGGCCGCTCCGATTTTCCGAATCAAGTCAACAACGTGCTCGGCTTCCCCTTCATTTTCCGGGGCGCGCTCGACGTGCGCGCCAAGAAGATCAACGAGGAAATGGAGATGGCGGCGACGCGCGCGCTCGCGTCGCTCGCCAAGGAAGAAGTCCCGGAATCCGTGACCCGGGCCTACGGCGGTGAGAAGATGAAATTCGGTCCCGAGTACCTGATCCCCAAACCCTTCGACCCGCGGGTCCTGCTGTGGGTGGCCCCCGCGGTCGCCTGGGCCGCCATCGCGTCGGGGATCGCGGGCCGAATCGTCGACGCCGAGGAATACCGCGCCGAGCTCGAGGCGCGCCTGGGACCCGAGCGGCAGGTGATGCGCGGGCTCATTGCGCGGGCGCAGCAGGACCCGCCGAGCATCGTTTTCCCCGAGGGCGACGATCCGCGCATTCTACGCGCCGCCCGCATCCTCGCCGACGAAGGCATCGCCCGGCCCATTTTGCTCGGCGATCTCGACGCGATCAGGCGGCAGGCCGACGATGCATCGCTCACGCTCGAGGACATCGAGCTGATGAATCCGCGGGTCGCGGCCGACAAGGACAAGATGGCCGAGGAGCTGTGGCAGCGGCGGCGGCGGCGCGGGATCACGTTGCGCGAAGCGCAGGAACGCGTGCTCGATCCGATCTACTACGGATTGCTGCTGCTCCGGGCCGGCCGCGCCGACGCGCTCGTCGCGGGCGAAGAGATCGATTATCCCGACTCGATCCGGCCGGCGCTCGAGGTGATCGGCGTCGAGCCCGGTCGGAAGCACGTCAGCGGCATCTACATGATGATCTTCCGCCAGCAGACGCTCTTCTTCGCCGATGCGACGGTGAACATCGAGCCCGACGCGGAGACTTTGGCGGAGATCGCGACGGCGACGGCGGGCTTCGTCAGCCGGCTTGGAATCGAGCCGCGCGTCGCCCTGCTGTCGTTCTCCAATTTCGGCTCGGTGAAGCACCCCTCGGCGGCGAAAGTGCAGCAGGCCGTCGCCCTATTGCATGCGCGCGAGCCGGATCTGCAGGTGGACGGGGAGATGCAGGCTGACACGGCGGTGGTCGAGCGCATCCTGACGAAGGTCTATCCGTTTTCCAAGCTGCGCGGGCCGGCTAACGTATTGATTTTCCCTGACTTGAACGCTGCCAACACCGCCTACAAGCTGCTCGCCCGCCTCGGCGATGCCCAGGCGATTGGACCGATCCTTGTGGGCATGGACCGTCCGGTCCATGTCTTGCAAAGGTTGTCGGAAGTCCCGGACATCGTGAATATGGCGGTGATCGCGGCGGTCGATGCATTGGAGCATCGCCGGCACGCACGGTCACCCAAATAACACATGGGCATTTCAACCGAGCAGCGTGTGTACCGGAATCTGACGCCTTCGCAACTCTACGAGCACGCCGTCCGCCGCCGGGAGGGCATCGTCACGGCCAGCGGGCCGTTCGCGGCGGTCACGTCGCCGCACACGGGCCGCAGCCCGAACGACAAATTCCTGGTGCAGGAGCCCGACTCCACCGGCCACATCTGGTGGGGCAAAGTCAACCAACCGATTTCGCCGGAGAACTTCGCACGGCTGAAGGCGGACGTCGAAGCGCACCTCAGCGGGCAAGACGTCTTCGTGCGCGACGTGTACGCGGGCGCCGATCCGACCTTCCGGCTGCCGATCCGCTTCGTCACGCCCAACGCGTGGCACGCGCTGTTCGTGTACAACATGTTCCTCCGCCCCCCCGACGGTGAGCTCTCGAGCTTCGCGCCCGGATTCACGGTGCTGCACGCGCCGGAGCTCCAGGCCGATCCCGAAATCCACGGCACGAAGTCGGGGACATTCATCATGGTCAGCTTTGCGCAGCGGACCATTCTCATCGGGGGAACGCGCTACGCCGGTGAGCTGAAGAAATCCATATTCACGATTCTCAACTACCTGCTGCCGCTAAAGGGCGTCCTCTCGATGCACTGCTCCGCCAACGTCGGCAGAGAGGGCGACTGCGCGCTGTTCTTCGGCCTCTCGGGCACGGGGAAGACGACGCTGTCCGCGGATCCGGAACGCCGCTTGATCGGCGACGACGAACATGGGTGGTCGGACGAAGGCGTCTTCAACTTCGAGGGCGGCTGCTACGCGAAAGTGATCCGCCTGTCGCGCGAAGGCGAGCCCGAGATCTACAAGACGACGGAGATGTTCGGCACCGTGCTCGAGAACGTGGACGTGAATCCCGAAACCGGCACGTTCGATCTGGACTCACAACGCATCACGGAGAACACGCGCGCGTCGTATCCGATTCACTACATCCCGAACCACGTGCCCGAAGGAATGGCCGGGCATCCGCGCCATGTCATCTTCTTGACGTGCGACGCCTACGGTGTCATGCCGCCGATCGCCAAGCTGACGACCGAGCAGGCGATGTATCACTTCCTGTCGGGCTATACGGCGAAAGTCGCGGGGACTGAGCGTGGCGTGACCGAGCCCAAGGAGACCTTCTCCGCCTGCTTCGGTGCGCCGTTCCTGCCGCTGCCGCCGACGGTGTACGCCGAGATGCTCGGCCAGCGGATCAAGAAGCACAAGGTGCAATGCTGGCTGGTGAACACCGGCTGGACCGGAGGGCCGTACGGCGTCGGTCATCGCATGACGCTCAAGTACACGCGCGCGATGATCCGCGCTGCACTCGGCGGCAAGCTCGACCGGACGCCGACGCGCGTCGAGCCGGTGTTCGGGCTCGCCGTGCCGCAGCACGTCCCTGGCGTGCCCGACGCGGTACTCGATCCGCGCGGCACGTGGAGCGACGCCGCCGCGTACGACGCGCAGGCCAAACGTCTCGTCGCTTTATTCGCCAAGAATTTTGAGCAGTTCGAAAAGCCAGTTTGAGGTCGTTCGCGACCCGCTCTGGAACAACATCCGCCTCGAGCCCGAGGCGCTTGCAGTCATCGATACGCCGGCGTTCCAGCGACTGCGCTACGTCCGGCAGCTCGGTCACGCATTTCTCGTCTATCCCGGCGCGACCCACACCCGCTTCGAGCATGCCCTAGGCGCGTATCATCTTGCCGGCCGAGTCACGCAGGAGCGGGACATCAGGCTGGCGGCGCTGCTGCACGACATCGGCCACTATCCGTTTTCGCACGCGCTCGAAGAAGCCGGTCTTCCGCACCACGAGACGCTCGCCGCGCGGCACCTTCAGACCGGACCATTGGCCGAGGCGTTGCGCCAGGCCGGCGTCTCCGCCGAGCAGCTGCTCCAGCTCATTCAAGGGACCAGCTCATCGCCCCGCGCGAGCCTGATCTCCGGCTCGATCGACGTGGACAAGCTGGATTATCTCTCGCGCGACGCGACGATGTGCGGCGTGCCGTACGGCGTGATCGACGTCGATCGGCTGCTCACGTCGCTGACCTTAGGACCGGAAGGCCTCACGCTGCATCCGAAAGGCTTCGCGGCGCTCGAGTCGTTGCTGTTCGCGAAGTATCAGATGTACCGTAACGTCTATTGGCATCACGCGGTCCGCGCCGCGACGGCGATGTTCAAGCGCCTGGTGCGTCGCGCGATCGCCGCCGGGCGCATGGCACCGGAGGCCATCGCCGTGGCAACCGACGATGGCCTGAGCCACGAGCTGCAGCAGCACGATCAGACCGGACTCGCGCGCGCCTTGCGCGAACGCCGGCTCGCCAAGCGCGCCCTCGACATTCCGGCAACCGAGCTGCCCGCCGCTCTTGCGGATTGGCCGACGCGCGATCCCGACTTGCTCGAGCGCGTCGAGGATCGCTTGGCCGAAGAGCTTGGCCTTGGCCGAGATCGGCTGTTTCTGGATTTGCCGACCAAGCCCGACATGTTCGACGTCTCGATCCCCGGTGCGGGTGGGGGGACGTTGGGCCTGCCGAGAGTCGCGGGCGAGCTGCACCGGGCGGCGCAGCGGCTGCGGGTGTTCGTGCTGGAGCCGGTCGAAATTCCGGCGAACGCAGTTATTGACTTGGTGATGATGTCGCGCGCCGACGTCGAGTCGCGGCTCAGCGCGGGCGGGTCACTGTCTGCTGCGTCTTCACATCATCCTCGTCCGGCGGGTCCACCGAGTCGACGCGGACGATGATCGCCGTGATGTTGTCCAGCCCGCCGTGGCGATTTGCTTCCGTGATCAGCGCGTCAACCTCCTGCTCCGGCATCCGGTCGGGCGAAAGCAGCTCGGCCAGCTGATAGTCCTCGAGCATCCCGGTCAGACCGTCTGACGCCAGCAGAAACAAGTCGCGCTGCTTCACCGCTCCGCCGTAGAGGTCGGGCGTCACGTCGCCGTTCGCGCCGACGCATCGCGTGATCACGTTGCTGTAGGGATGGGTGCGCGCCTGCTCCGGCGTGAGATAGCCGGCGTCCACCTGCTCCTGCACGTACGAATGGTCTTTGGTGACCTGCGTGAGCTTGCCGTCGCGCAGCAGATACGCGCGACTGTCGCCGACCTGCCCGATCAAAAAGCGATTCTCGAAGAGAGTGAGCGCGGTGACTGTCGTGCCCATGCCGCGCTTGTCGTGCTCGGTGAGCGTGCGCTGGAAGATGGCGCCGTTGGCGGCACGAATCGCCGTCGACATCCGGTCCGCAACTTGCTGGTCGGAGAGGCCACGCAGCGAGGCGAGCTCCTGCGCGACGAACTTCACCGCCATCTCGCTCGCGACTTCGCCGGCCGCGTGCCCGCCCATCCCGTCGGCGACGATGAAAATCCCGCGGTCCGGGACCATGAGGTAGCTGTCCTCATTCCCCGACCGGATGACGCCGACGTCGGTGCGACCCGCGGAGGTGATGTGCACGTTGTGGCTTAGATAAACATCCAATAGACGATTCCCATTACCATCAGGACGAGCACCGCCGCGCTACCGCCGCATCCTTTGCCCTTCTTCGCCGGCGCCCCGCCCGCCACAATCGGCTTTGCGACCGGCCCTTTGGGTTTCGTCGGCGCGGCTTTCGGCGCAGCAGCGGGTGGCTTCGCCGGTGCCGGCGCGGCAGCCGCAGGTTTGGGTGCCGGCGCCGCTGCCGCGGGCTTCGTCGCCGGTGGCGGAACCATGACCATCTGCTCGAGCACCCGCGTCCCGCCGCCCTTGGCTACCCCGGCGCTATCATCGGTCGGCTCGAACACGAGCGACACATCGCCGAACCGCACCGTGGCGCCGGGGGCCAGCGGGACGTCGCCCTTGATCTGATCGCCGTCGACGAACGTGCCATTGGTCGAGTCGAGGTCTACCAATACCCATACGCCTTCGCGGCGCTGCAGCTTCGCGTGAGTCGTGGAGACGGACTCGTCCGGCAGGATGATATCGTTGTAGTCGGCGCGCCCGATGTTCACGACGGGAGTTTTGACGGGGACCCGCTGGCCTTTCAGCGACCCGGCGCGAACCAGGAAACTCGCCAGCGGACTGCTGCCTCCAGCCGACGGCCGTGGCGCTGCCGGCACACCATGCACCGTTTCCCTGAGGCGGTCGCCCTGTGTCGGGGGTACGGCCGCGGGCGCGTTAGTGGCCGGCCCCGCGAGAGGGTCCTGCGGGGGGGGAGAGGGGGCCGCGGCGGCCGTATCGGCGTAGAAGCGAAACTTCTCTTCTCCTATCGTGATCACGTCGGCGCGGGACAGCAGACGTTGGCCTTCGATCCGCGTGTCGTTCACCGACGTCCCGTTAGTGCTCGAATCGACGATGAGATAACCCTTGGGCGTCTGGACGATCTCGGCGTGGCGGCGCGAGACGTCCTTGCCCGGGACGACCACGTCGCACGATGCATCGCGGCCGAATACGAGCGAGGCGCCCGCGATCGCGTACTCGCGCCCGTCGGTCAGCGACACGACCCGCCCGCCGGTGTTGGTCGTGGTCTTTCCGCCTTTGGCCTCGGCCTTTGCCTGCGCCATCGCCTGCGGCAGGTTCATCGCCTGCACGTATTGCGTGCTTCCGCTGCGGCGTTCATCGACGAACGTCAGCTCCTGCCCGCCGACTTCGACCTTGTCGCCGTGCAGCAGCGGCGTGGGTTCAGCGCCGAGCCGGACGCCGTTGATCAGGACCTCGGCTTCGGGAACCGCTTTGGTGATGACGACTTGCCCGTCTGGCAGACCCTTCAACTTCGCGTGACGCGGGAGGACACCGGGAACGGCGAGCGGGATGGCGCAGCCCGGGTCTGCGCCCAACAACGTTTCGCCTTGCGGGAGCGGAAATCGCCGCCCCCCCATTTCAAGCAACGCCATGCAGGCTGACTCCCGTATGTGTGGCCAGGCCGGGAAGTTACGCCCGGGTGTCTAAGCGGGCAAGCAAGTGGAGCTTACGTGACGCCAACCGTCTCCTCCTTGCCGATGAGTCCTTTCCGCAGCCAGTACCAAAAGATCAGGGCACCGACGATCACGGTCGCGTAGCTGTTGATGAACCGCCAGATGAGCGTGTAGCTCGGCGTCAATTCACGGGGCACGTACAGCGACATCACGGCCGCCGACGTCAGCTCGGCCAGCCCGGAGGCGCCCGGTGTCGGCGCGAAGTACAAGAGGAAGGAAATGAGCGTCTGAAGCAGCAAGATATCGGTGAAATCGGCCGGGATGCCCAGCACCCGGAGCGTCACGTAGCCGGCGAGCAGCTTGTTCGCGTGCGACGGCGCCGAGATGATGATCGCGAGGAGCAGGGTGAACAGACCCTTCGGACTGCCGAACGCGACCATGCACTCATGGGAGCGATCCAACCCGCTCGACAGCTTCTCCATGCGGGCGGCGGCGCGGGGGCTGCGCCGGGCGATCCGCGCCGCAAGGCGCTGGAGCACGCGCTTAACCGTCCCCGGAA
Organism: Gemmatimonadales bacterium; assembly: GCA_035491815.1. Taxonomy (GTDB): domain Bacteria; phylum Gemmatimonadota; class Gemmatimonadetes; order Gemmatimonadales; family GWC2-71-9; genus 20CM-2-65-7. Next base: position 9,508 of record DATJKA010000059.1, read on the forward strand.
AGAAGATGGCGGCGAGCATGAACAGCCCGATAAAGCCGAAGATCGTGAGGCTGGTCTTGAACAGGTCGTAGAGCGTGATGCCGAGGACGAGCCCATGCTGGGCGAGAGACTTGCCGGCACCGAGCCAGACGGCCAGCGGCCCGGCGATGGCGAAGAAGGCGACGGTGGCAATGAAGGTGACGAAGATTGAAGTCACGGCTTCGGGCGCGGGGACGCCGGAGCGCCGCATGACCCAGATCGACATTGGCGCGGAGCCCGACTGGAACGGCGTCAGATACGCGCCCCACGCCCCGAACCCGCCTGCCAGGATCATGTCGCGCAGCCGCACGCCGGGATGGACGTGGCGCGTGCAGACCCAGAGCCGCAATCCCCCACCCACCCAGTCCATCGACGCGAGCACCAGCCCGATCGCGACCCAGCCCCAGTGCAACCGGAGGAACGGCGTCACGAACACGTCGACCCGGTCGCCGAAACGAATCAAATAGTAAATGACGAGAATGGCGACCGCAGATCCGGAAATGATTGCGAAGAGCTCGAGGCCACGGCGCAGGAGGCGCGGAGTAAGCGTCAGAGGCACGGCGGCAAAGTAAGGGACGCGTCGGCGATCGGCTATGGGCCGATAGCGTTATCTTTACCGGTTATGCGTAAGCCTCCCGACCGCGTGGTCCTTCGCAACGTACGCCAGCACAATCTGAAGGGCATCACGGTCGAGTTCCCCCGCCGCGCCTTTTCCGTGGTGACGGGGCCTTCCGGCTCGGGCAAGAGCTCGCTCGCGTTCGATACCCTCTATGCCGAAGGGCAGCGACGGTACATCGAGTCGCTTTCCACGTATGCCAAGCAGTTTCTCGAACGGATGCCGAAGCCGCTTGTCGATGCCATGGAGGGGCTGTCGCCCGCAGTCGCCATCGAGCAGAAAAACCCGACCACATCGAGTCGCTCGACTGTCGGCACGGCGACGGAAATCGCCGATTTTCTCAGGCTGTTGTGGGCACGAGCGGGCACACAGACGTGCCTGCAATGCGGCCGAGAGGTGAAGCGGGATACGGTGCAGGAGGTGGTCGACGCGGTAATTGCGGACTTCGGATTGCGGAATGCGGAATTGCCGATTCTGGTGTCATTCCCGCTGCCCGCTTCCGCGCATCGGCCGGACGTCGAGATTGCGGCGCAACTCCGCGCCGCCGGGTTCGTGCGCGCCCAGGTGGACGGCGAGCTGGTACGGCTCGACGACGATAACGCCGAAGGGCGCGTGCGCGCGGGAAAAGACGTCCTCGTGATCGTCGATCGCATCGCGGCCGCGGACGAGAATCGCGGCCGGCTCGCCGATGCGGTCGCGACGGCGTTCAGTGAAGGCGAAGGCGTCGCCCTGGCGCTCAACAACGGCGACCGGCGCCGCTTCTCCGAGCATCCCGCATGCTCGTCGTGCGGCAGCGCCGCGCCGGTGCTCACGCCGGCGCTCTTTTCCTTTAATAACCCGCGCGGCGCCTGCCCCACCTGTAATGGCTTCGGTGCGGTGCTCGAGTACGACGAGTCGCTGATCGTTCCCGATCCCCGACGCTCCATCGCTGCCGGCGCGCTCGATCCGTGGACCAAGCCGCGCTACGAGGGCCGCCGGCGCCTGCTGCGCGAAACCGCGCGGGCGCGAGGCATCGGATTGGATGTGAGCTGGAAAGACATCCCCGCGCGCGACCGCCACTTCCTGCTCCACAACAAGGGCGGCCGCTACCTCGGCATGTTTCCGTTCCTCGAGCGGCTCGAGGAGAAGCGCTACAAGCAGTACATCCGCGTCTTTCTGCGACAATACCAGCTCGCCAAGACGTGTCCCGCCTGCGCGGGCGCGCGTCTCAAGCCCGAAGCGCTCGCAGTCCGCGTCGCCGGCAAGACGATCGCTGAGGCGGCCGCGTTGACGGCCGCGGATCTCGCAACCTGGCTCGATGCCCTCGCGCTGCCCGAGTTCCAGCAGCGCGTGGCCGACCACATTATCGGCGAGCTGCGCGCCCGCGTGGGTTTCGTGAACGACGTCGGCCTCGGCTATCTCACGCTCGACCGCCAGACCCGCACGCTGTCGGGCGGGGAAGCGCAACGCATCGCGCTCTCGAACGCGCTCGGCTCACATCTCGTGGACACGCTCTACGTGCTCGACGAGCCGTCGATCGGTTTGCATCCCGCGGATGTGGACCGCCTGCTGGGGCTCCTGCGGAAACTGGCGACGGCTGGGAATACGGTCGTCGTGGTTGAACACGATCCGGCCGCAATGCGCGCCGCCGACTGGATGGTCGAGCTCGGTCCCGCGAGCGGCGCGGCGGGCGGACAGCTCGTGTACCAAGGTCCCGCGAAGGCCGTGCGCGAAGCCGGGACGCTCACCGGCCAATACCTGTCAGGAGAGAAGTGCATCGGCGTGCCGTCGGCGCGGCGTCCCGCGGTGCGCTGGCTCGAAGCCAAAGGCGCGCGCCTGCACAATCTCGCCGGCGTGGACGTGAAGATTCCGCTCGGCACGCTGACGGCCGTCACCGGTGTTTCCGGATCCGGCAAATCCACGCTCGTGCACGACGTGCTGTACCGGCAGCTGGAATCCCGGCTTCGCGGTGAGCACACCGCCAAGCAGCATTTGGGCGAGCCGGTCGGCGAAGTCGCTGGGTTGAAAGGGTGGGAGCATCTCGAGGACGTCGTGCTCATCGATCAAGCGCCGATCGGACGCACGCCGCGCTCGAATCCCGTTACGTACGTCAAGGCGTTCGACGAGCTGCGGCTCTTGTTCGCGAATGAAGCGCTGGCGCGCGCCCGCGGCTACACACCCAGCACATTCTCGTTCAATGTCGCGGGTGGCCGGTGCGAAGCGTGCGAAGGCGCGGGCCACGTGCTGATCGAGATGGTCTTCCTGGCCAACGTGTTCGTGCCGTGCGAGGCGTGCGGCGGCTCGCGCTTCAAGCGCGAGGTGCTCGACGTCAAGTTCCAGGGCGTGAACATCGCGCAGGCGCTCGAGTGGACGGTCGATGAGGCGATCAAGAAACTGCATCGCCATCCCCGCCTGGCGCGCTGTCTCTGGCACCTGCAGCAGGTCGGTCTCGGCTACTTGCAGCTCGGCCAGCCCGCGACGACGCTCTCGGGCGGCGAAGCGCAGCGCCTCAAGATCGCGCGCGAGCTGGCCCGCACCAAAGGCGCGCGCCGGCTCTACATCCTCGACGAGCCGACGACGGGCCTGCATCTCGACGACGTCCGCGTGTTGTGCCGCGTCCTCGACCGGCTGGTGGACGCGGGGCATACGGTGCTTCTCATCGAGCACAACCTGGACGTCATCAAACGTGCCGACTGGGTGATCGATCTGGGGCCGGGAGCCGGAAGTCAGGGCGGTCGCATCGTGGCCGTAGGCACCCCGGAGGATGTGGCCCAGAGCACGGAGTCCGTCACAGGAAAATATTTGCGAGATCTGGCGTGACGCGCCGCCGCGCCGATCTGCTGCTCCTCGCCGCGGCCGCCGTGTGGGGCGTGAGCTTCGTCGTCGTGAAGGAGGCGCTCGCGCACGCTTCGCCCCTGCTCTTTCTCGCCGTCCGGTTCACGATCGCCACGCTAGTATTGGCGCCGCTCGTCAATCTGCGCACCCGGTTTTCCCGCGCCGAGCTGAAGGCGGGTGCCGTGCTGACCGCCTTGCTCGCGACCGGCTTTGCGACGCAGGCGTACGGACTCCAGTACACGACGCCGGCGCGCTCGGCGTTCATCGTCGCCATGTCGTCGGTGCTCGCGCCGCTCATCGCGCTCATCCTGCTCAAGCATCGCACGGGCTGGATGGTCCTCCTCGCGGTCCTCGTTGCCGGCGTCGGCATCTACTTCCTGACGGCCCCGGACGCCGGCGGCTTGAATCGCGGCGACATGTGGACCTTGATCACGGCGGTCGTGTTCGGCGGCCACATCGTCGGCGTATCGGAGTTCTCCAAGCGGTTCAGCGCCGAGCGACTCGTGTGGCTGCAGCTGCCCGGCACCGCGATCGCGACGTTCGTCGCCGCGATGCTCATCGAGCCGCTGCGTTGGGACTGGTCGCCGGGCCTCGTCGGCGCGCTCCTGTTCCTCGGCGTCATGTCTACCGCAGTCGCCCTTGTATGGCAGATGCGTGCACAACGTCAGATGTCGTCGGCGCGGGCGTCGTTGATTTTTTGCTTTGAGCCGGTATTTGCCGCGCTCACGTCGTGGCTCTTCTGGGGCGAGCAGTTCACGTGGTCGCAGGCGATCGGGGCCGGATTCATCGTCGGCGGCATGCTGCTGGCCGTCGTGGGCGAGGCCCGCGCCGGGCCCGTCGGGCTGGCGACGAGCGGCGCCGAGCCCTAAGCTGAGGCAGGAGGTCTGATGTCGCCTGGCAGAAGGCCAACCGAGACTGCGCGACTCGCACGCCAGCTCGCCGAAGTGCAGACGCTCGCCCATATCGGCAGCTGGGAATGGGACGTCGTCAGCAGCGGGGTGACCTGGACCGACGAGCACTATCGAATCTGGGGGATCGCGCTCGGGAGCAAGGTCGATATGGCGACCGTCTTGAACGGCATCCATCCGGACGACCGGGCGCGCGTGCAGTGCGTCATCGATAAGGCGCTCGCGGACGGCAAACCCTACCGCACGGAGTTTCGGGTCGTCCGCCCGGACGGCAGCGAGCGGATCGTCGTAGCGCGCGGCAACATGGAGCGGGATGCCGCCGGCCAGCCGCTGCGGAGTTATGGAACCGCTCAGGACGTCACCGAACGAACGCACATCGCCGCTTCGCTCGCGCGAGTCGAGGAGCGCGCCGAGGATCTCCGTGACCATTTGCTCGCGCGGGCGATCTCGGCCCAGGAGGAAGAGCGCACGCGGATTGCCCGCGAGCTCCATGACGAAACGGGCCAGGCGCTGACGGCGATCCTGCTCGGCCTCCGCGGTATCCAGGAAGCGACCGATTCCGACCGCGTGATAGCGCTCTGCGAGCGCTTACGCGATCTGACCGCGCAGACCATTCGCGACGTCGGGCGGATTGCCCGAGGGCTCCGGCCTTCGACGCTGGATGATCTCGGACTCGTGCCGGCGCTCCGCCGTTATGCCGACGATCTGGCGAGCGCGAACAACCTGGAAGTCACGATCACCGACCGGCCGCTTCCACGCCTCCGCCCGGAGCTCGAAACGGCGATCTATCGCATGGTCCAGGAAGCGCTGAACAACGTCGCGCGGCACGCCGACGCGCAGCACGCCACGGTCACACTGGGCGAGAGCGGAGACAAGCTGCGTGTGATCATCGAGGACGACGGGCACGGCATCGACCTCACAGCCCTGGCGCCGCGCGGCCGCGCCCCCCTGGGCCGCGGCTTGGGTCTGATTGGAATGCAGGAGCGCGCCAGTCTCGTCGGTGGGCGAGTGGAAATCGCTTCCCGCCGGAGCGGCGGCGCACGGATCACGTTGGAAGTGCCGCTCGAGACCGGCGTATGAAAACCCGCATCGTGATCGCGGACGACCATGCCATTCTCCGCGCCGGCCTCGTGATGTTGATCGAGGCGCAACCCGATCTCGTCATCACGGCGGAGGCGGCGGACGGCGTCGAGGCGATCGAGAAGACACGCCGGACCAAGCCGGATGTTTTGATCCTCGACCTGACGATGCCGCGCATGAATGGCTTCGAGGCGCTGCGCCGGATTCACGAGGAATCGCCGGACACGAAAGTGCTCGTACTCACGATGCACGACGATCCGGCGTACGGGCGCTCGCTGCTCGCCGCCGGCGCACTCGGCTACGTGACGAAAAAAGCCGCGGACCGCGAGCTGCTGCTTGCGATCCGGACGGTGCGCGAGGGGCGGCCGTTCGTCGATCTCACGCAGGCCGAGGCCATGCTTCCCGTCCGTCCGACGCCGTTGAGCCGCCGCGAGCAGCAAGTGCTGGCTGAGCTCGCCCAAGGCTTTACGCACCAGGAGATAGCTGACCGGTTGGAATTGAGCATCAAAACCGTGGAGACCTATCTCTCCCGGCTGGGCACGAAGCTCGGCATGCGGCGGCGCGCCGAGTTGGTGCGGTTCGCAATCGATACGGGAATCTTGAACCGAGCGGAAGCGCACAAAACGTCATAATGATGTCGGTGATTTTCCCGACTCCAGAAACTTCATAATCCCCGAATACTTCCCCTAGGCGTCTGTCGGTTAAGACCGCCAGGGATAACGCGACGCCGAGGGGGGCAATGGTTTCAACATCACCGACCAGTTCACGTCAGGTGCAGCACGATCTATTCGGGATCGTCAAGCTGCCATGAGCACGAGCGTCACAACGCCCCGTCGCCCCATCCGCGTGCTCCTCGTCGAGGACAACCCCGGCGACGCCCGGATCATCCTGGGGATGCTCACCGAGGCCGGCACCACCGACTTCCAACTCTCGGTGGTCGATCGACTCGAGCCCGCGCTGCAGCGCCTGGGCCGCGCCGCCGTGGACGTCGTGCTGCTCAATCTCGACCTTCCGGATTCGACGGGGATGGAAACGTTCCGGCGCGCGCATCAGGGTGCGATCGAGGAACCGATCATCGTCATCTCGGGATTCGACGACGAGTCCACGGCCCTGCAGGCGGTTCGCGACGGCGCGCAGGATTACCTCGTCAAGGGCCGCATCGACGGCACCGTGCTCGCGCGGGTGATTCGGTATGCCATCGAACGGCAGCGGACGGATCTGAAGCTCCGCTGGCTCACGCTCGCCGTCGATCAAAGTCCCGCGTCCATTTTCATCACCGATCCCCGCGGCACGATTCAATACGTTAACGACCGCTTCACGGCGATCACCGGCTACACGCGCGCCGAAGCCGTCGGAAAGACGCCGCGCATTCTCAAGTCCGGCCTGACGCCGCCGGAATACTACCAGGCCCTCTGGAAGACGATTCTCAGCGGCGGTACCTGGCGCTCGGAGATCCAGAACCGGCGCAAGAGCGGCGAGCTGTACTGGGATGCCGTGACCGTCTCCCCGATCCGCG
>DATJKA010000060.1:0-5553 GCA_035491815.1 Gemmatimonadales bacterium
TTCTCGATCGAGCAGACGATTACGACGTTGTCGTCGTGGTCGCGCATCACTTCGAGCTCGAACTCCTTCCAGCCGATCACGCTCCGTTCGACGAGGACCTGATGGGTCGGCGACTCGTCGAGACCGTGACGTACGATCTGCTCGAACTCCTCGCGATTGTACGCGATGCCGCCGCCCGTTCCGCCGAGCGTGTAGGAAGGACGAATGATCGCCGGAAAGCCGGTGCGATCGAGGATTGCCTCCGCCTCGTCATAGCTCTCGGCGATGCCACCCGCCGCCACCGCCAGGCCGATGCGCCGCATGGCCTCCGAGAACAGCCGCCGGTCTTCCGCGATGGCGATCGCGTCGGCCGTCGCACCGATCAGCTCCACCCCGTACCGATCGAGAACTCCGGCCTGCGCCAGCGCCATCGCCACGTTCAGCGCCGTTTGACCACCCATCGTCGGCAGAATCGCGTCCGGCCGTTCTTTTTCGATGATCAGCTCGACGAACTCCGGAGTCACCGGCTCGATGTACGTCCGATCCGCGAACTCCGGATCGGTCATGATCGTCGCCGGGTTCGAGTTGATCAGGATGACGTCGAAGCCCTCCTCCTTGAGCGCCTTCGTTGCCTGCGTTCCGGAGTAGTCGAATTCGGCGGCCTGCCCGATGATGATCGGGCCGGAGCCGATGACGAGGATGCGATGCAGGTCAGTCCGTCGCGGCATGAGCGGAATGATACAGGTCGTCGATGATGTCGCCGTACGTTTTCTGCGGTGCCCAGCCAGTATCGCTCATCAGCCGGCGCGGCGAACCGACCAGCACCGGGATGTCCGTGGAACGCGCGAGCGCCGGATCAGTCGAAATCTCGGCGCTTACGTTCGCTCGCAGCAAGACGTCGGCGGCAAGCTGCCGCACGCTGACCGGCTCACCGCTTGCGACATTGTAGACCGCGCCCGGCGTGCCCTCCGAGCCGAGCAGCAGATAGGCGCGCACGACGTCGCTCACGTGCAGGTAATCGCGGATGACGTCGTTGCCCAGCGTGAGCACGCTGTCCTGGCCGCGCGCGATCCGTGCTGCCCGCGCGACCAGCGACGGCAGTAGATACTCCGGCGCCTGCCCGACGCCCGAGTGATTGAAGCTCCGCGTGCAGATCACGCGGAGACCGGTCGCCCGCTGCACTTGCAGCGCGACCGTCTCCTGCGCCGCCTTGGATGCGGCGTAGGTGTTGACCGGCCGTTGTTCGGCCGTCTCGTCGAGTGGCATTTCCGCGGGATCGTGGCGGCCGTACTGTACCGCGCTGCCGACGATCAGCACCACGGGATCGAGCACGCCCGCCGTGCGGCGCCGGGTGATGGCGCTCAACAGGTGTACGGTCCCGAGCACGTTGACGTCGAACGTCGTCGCCGGCGAACGGTCGGCTTCGGGGGGAAAGCTCACGGCGGCGAGGTGAATCACGAGCTCGGGACGGCTGCGCTCCACCACCGCGTCGACGGCGCCATCGTCGCGCACGTCGAGCGGGAGCCAGCGAATGCCTGCCCACTCAGCACCGGTCAGCACGCCCGACTGCGCCGGTTCACCGAGACCAGCGAGGTCGACCGCATCGCCGCGTGCCAGCAACGACTTCGCGAGCCACTGGCCAACGAACCCGCCGCCACCGGTCACCAGCACACGCATCTCAGACGCGCGCCCGCTGCCGTTCGAGATCGGCGTCGACCATCATGTGCACCAGATCCTCGAACGAGACTTTCGGCGTCCAGCCGAGCCGCGCCTGCGCTTTGGACGAGTCGGCCACCAGCAGATCCACTTCGGCGGGCCGGAAATACCTCGGGTCCTGCATGACGTAGTCGTGATAATCGAGGTCGACGTAGCCAAAGGCCGCTTCGCACAGATCGCGCACGGAGCAGGTGTGCCCCGTCCCGATCACGTAGTCGTCCGGCTCGTCGAGCTGCAGCATGCGCCACATGGCCTCGACGTAGTCGCCCGCGTAGCCCCAGTCGCGCCGCGAATCCAGGTTGCCCAGACGGACGTCGCCCGCGAGGCCCAGTTTGATCCGCGCCACGGCGTCGGTGACCTTCCGCGTCACGAACTCGAGGCCGCGCCGCGGGCTCTCGTGGTTGAAGAGAATGCCGGAGACCGCGTAGAGGCCGAAGCTCTCCCGGTAGTTCACGGTGATCCAATGGCCGTAGACCTTGGCCACGCCGTACGGGCTGCGCGGGTAGAATGGCGTCGTCTCGCGCTGCGGCGATTCCTGAACCTTGCCGAACATCTCGCTCGAGCTGGCCTGGTAGAATCGCGCCTTCGGCGCGGCCTTCTTCATCGCCTCGAGCACGCGCGTGACGCCGAGCGCGGTGAACTCGCCGGTAAGCACGGGCTGCGACCAGGACGTCTGCACGAAGCTCTGTGCCGCGAGATTGTAGATCTCGTCGGGCTGACAGTCGTGGACGGCGTCGGTGAGGGACGTCTGATCGAGCAGATCTGCCGACACGAGCTCGATCTTTTCGACCAGGTGCGCGATGCGCTCGTACGGGGTCGTCGAGCTGCGGCGCACGATGCCGACGACCCGGTAGCCTTTGTCGAGCAGCAGCTCGGCGAGGTACGACCCGTCCTGACCGGTGATGCCGGTGATCAGCGCGGTGGGCATGGCTAGCAAGATAGAAGGTTCGGCACGAGCCGTGGCGCGCACACTGGCGCATACGAGAACGGGGAGCCCGAAAGCTCCCCGCTCATGACGTACATCGCCACGGTGCAGGCGCGATCACGCGACGGCAGTCTGCCCGCGCGGCGCGCGCTTCACTTTGCCCGCGTTCAGGCAGCGCGTGCAGACCTTCACCTTCTCGACCTTGCCGTCGACCATCGTACGAACCACCTGCAGGTTCGGCCGCCAGGTGCGGCGCGTCTTGTTGTTGGCGTGCGACACGTTGTTGCCGAACGCCACGCCCTTGCCGCAGCTGAAGCAGCGATTGCGCTGAATTGCCATGGGTCAGCCCTCGATCAGCTCGATGCGCGCCATCTCCGCCCCGTCGCCTTTGCGGTGACCGGTCTTGAGAATGCGCGTATAGCCGCCGTTGCGTCGCGCCAGCTTGGGACCAAGCTCCTGAAACAGCTTGTCCGCAGCCTCGCGCTTGTGAATGTGCCGCACGGCGAGCCGGCGGTCGTGCAGCGTGCCCGAGCGTGCCTTGGTGATGAGCTTCTCGACGAACGGCCGGAGCTCTTTCGCCTTGGCTTCCGTCGTCTCGATGGCGCCGTGCTCGATGAGCGACGACGCGAGGTTGCGCATGAGCGCGAGCTTCTGTTCACTGGTCCGGCGGAGCGCCCGCCCCGCTTTGCGATGCCGCATTGCCTTACTCCTCCATGTCGTCGGGCGCCGCCGCGGCGGCCCGGCTGGGCGGCGTGCCATTGTCGAGCACGCGCACACTGCCGTCGCCGGCCTCTTCGAACCGCATCCCGAAATTCAAGTTCTCGCGCTCGAGAAGATCGGCGATCTCCTGGAGTGATTTCTTGCCGAAGTTCTTGACCTGTAGAATCTGGCTCTCCGTCTGACGAACCAGATCACCCAACGTCCGGATGTTGGAGTTCTTGAGCGAGTTGACTGATCGGACCGACAGCTCCAGATCGTCGATCGGCGTCCGGAGCAACGACCCGAGACGCGTCCCGTCGCCGGAGGCGCCGTCGCTGCTCGGGCCGATCGGCGCCAGGGCGTGCGTTCCGAACTCGGCGAAGTACTGGAAGTGCGTCTGCGCCAGCGCCGCCGCGTAGCTCACTGCTTCTTCTGGCGAGATCGTTCCGTTGGTCTCGACGGTGAGCACGAGCCGATCATAGTCCGTGCGCTGTCCGACTCGCGTCTCGGCGACGGTGAAGTTGGCCCGGCGCACCGGATTGTAGATCGAATCGATGCGCACGAGATCAACCGGGAGGCCGCGGTCGATCGGGTGCTGATCGGCTTCGACGTAGCCGCGTCCCTTGTTCACGTACAAGTCGACGTTGAGATCGCGATCGTCTTGCAGTGTAAAGAGATGGTGGCTCGAATCCACGATCCGGACGCCACCCGAGCTGGAGATGTCGGCCGCCGTGACCGAGCCCGCCTCCGACCGCGAGATGTGCAGCACGACATCCTCGACGTCTTCGGGCAGCGTGAGCGTGAGCGTCTTGAGATTCCCGATGATCTGGTGAACGTCTTCCACCACGCCCGGAATGGTCTGGTGCTCATGAACGACGCCGTCGATGCGGAACGCCCAGACGGCAGCGCCGCGAAGCGACGACAGCAGCATGCGCCGCATTGAATTCCCGAGCGTATGGCCGAAGCCGCGCTCGAGCGGCTGCAGCCGGAACTCGGCAACATTGGGATTCTCTTCGCGCTTGCTGGCTTCGACAAGCTGCGGGCGGACGAGTCCGCGAAGGTCGATCGTGTTTGGCATTCTGAACGGTTCCTGTTGGTCTTGCCGGTCACCCGGCATCGCTCTGCCCCGCCCCTTACGCGCGGCAGACCCGAATGGGAGTAAGGGTCCCGACCTGCGGCACGAGAGCGCCGCGGCACTGCTCTCCTTCTGGTTGGAAGCGGCGCGTTGCGCCGCGGTGAAGCGGTCGCGCTGCGCGCTCCCTGGTGGGGAGCCCCGCGGGCTTACGCCCGCTTGCGGTCGGGAGCGGATTCGCCGCGGGAACAGCGTGTCAGCAAACGCGGTGATCGCGGGGGCGAAGCTCCCGTTCCCAACCGGCGCCGCAGGCGCTCCCCACCGCGAGGGCGGCGCCAGCCGCCCGACGCTTCCAACCGCGCGGCGCGCAAGCGCCGCGCTCCCTACCGGATTACTTCGAGTACAGTTCTACGACCAACTGCTCCTGCGCCGCGATCGGAATGTTCGGGCGCGAGGGGCGCTCGAGCATCCGGCCGCTGAACGTATCGCGATCGACCGCAAGCCACGCCAACGGCGCCCCACGCGACGCCTGATCCATCGCGGCGAGCACCGGCTGGACCTCACGCGATTTTTGCCGAACGCGCACTTCTTCGCCCGGCCTGACCGCGTAACTCGGGATGTCCACCGCCCGACCCTCGACTTCGACGTGGCGGTGCCGAATGAGCTGACGCGCCGCTTTGCGGCTCGGAGCGAAGCCCATGCGGTAGATCATGTTATCCAGTCTGCTTTCAAGCGCTGCGAGAAGGTTGTGGCCCGTAATCCCGGGAAGCGACGACACGCGCTCGAAGGTATTCCGGAACTGCTGCTCGCTGAGCCCGTAGATGCGCTTGATCTTTTGCTTCTCACGGAGCTGCTTGGCGTACTCCGACGACTTCCGCCGGCGCGCCGTGCTCTGGCCGTGCTGGCCCGGCGCGTACGGACGCCGTTCGACGGGGCACTTCTCCGTGAAGCACTTGGTTCCTTTCAGGAAGAGCTTCGTTCCCTCACGCCGGCACTGCTTGCAGCTCGGCCCGGTATAGCGACCCATTGCTCAGACTCTCCGACGCTTGGGAGGACGGCAGCCATTGTGGGGGATCGGCGTCACGTCCTTGATCGACTTCACCTGGAGGCCGGCCGTCGCCAAGGCCTGAATCGCCGACTCACGGCCGGATCCGGGTCCCTG
>DATJKA010000061.1:0-6336 GCA_035491815.1 Gemmatimonadales bacterium
ACTCGACGTCCGGGCTCCGCTTGGGCGCGACGCCGAACTGTATTTCGCTCTTACTCAGGGTTTTCGGATCGACGGCGGTGAGCACGGTGGTGCCCGGCGACGCTTGCGGATGGTCGAGCCACGCGGGCGGTTGGGCGCCACCCGTCTGTTGAGATGGAGCGGCGGATGGCGCGGCCGCAGGTTGCTGCGCTGACGACGACGGTGGCGTTGGCGAGCTCTTCTTGCACGCGGACGGCGCCACAGCGGCGGCCAGGAGCGCGATCGCGAGCGCACGGCGGCAGAATGCGGTGGTCACCCATGCTCTCCGGTTGGTCGAGCAACTCGGCCGGCGTTTGGCGGCGGAGCGGTGCTCGAGCGTCGTGCCGGAGAATGAACACGCGGCGTTATCCGGCGCGGGACGCAGCCGTTACGGTCGCGTTATTCGGAAATTCGCAAGGTTCGAGCGCCCACCGCGGCGGGCAAACTCCCGCGGCATTTGATATTGTGCGCGGATTGAGGCCGGCCCTGTTGCCAAGACGAGTGGTGACTCGAGGAGGAGCCGAAATGAACGGTTCATTGTGGTGGACGGGATTGGCGGGCGCGATCATCGGCGCCGTCGTCGCCTGGTCGGTCGTGCGGGCGCGCGGACTCCGCGCCGGCGTCCTGCTGGCGGAGCGCGAGCGTGAGCGCGCGACGCTCCTAACGGAACTCGAGCATGCGCGCAACGAGCTCGCGCACGCGCAGCACGCCGCCGCCACCTATCTCGCCGAGCGCGACGCGGAGCGCCGCCTCACCAGGGCGTTCGCGGAAGAGCGGAACGCCGACCTCCACGAGCGGCTGCGGGCCATGGCGGACGGGCAGCAGCAGCTGACGGAAGAAACCCAGCGGCTGGTGCACGCGCTGCGCACGCCGCACGTTCGCGGCCAGTGGGGCGAGCTGCAGCTCCGGCGCGTGGTCGAGCTCGCGGGCATGCTCGAGCACTGCGATTTCGACACGCAGTACACCGTGCACGACGACGACGGCACGTTCCGTCCCGATCTCATCGTTAGGCTGCCGGGCGACAAGATCGTGATCGTCGACGCCAAGACTCCCCTCGATGCATTCATCGGCGCCACCGAAGCCACGGATGACGACCGTCGCTCGGCCTTCCTGGACAAGCACGTGAAGCAGGTGCGTGCGCAGGTCGAGATGTTGTCGGAGAAGAAGTACGGCGAGCGCGTGAGCGAGGCGCTTCCGTTCGTGATCATGTTCCTGCCGGGCGAGTCGATGCTGAGCGCGGCCTGCCAGCGCGACCCGGGCTTGATCGAGTTTGCCATCGCGCGCGGCGTGGTCCCGGCGACGCCGACCACGCTCGTGACGCTGCTCAAGTCGGCGCAGTACGGCTGGCAGCAGGAGCGCATCGCGCGAAACGCGGAAGCGATCCGCGACCACGGCGCCGACCTCTATCGCCGCATCGCGACGCTCGCCGAACACTTCGCGAGACTCAACCGCGGGCTGACGGGCGCGGTCGAGGCCTACAACGACGCGGTCGGGTCGCTCGAGACGCGCGTCCTGAGCTCGGCGCGGCGGTTCCGTGCGTTAGGCGTGGCCGACGGGCAGCCGGAGATCGAAGCGCTCGAGCCGGTCGACGCGCTCCCTCGGCGCCCGGCGGCAACCGAGTTGGCCGGCGATCGATCGGCCTGATCGGTCCATCAGCGACCATCATGGAGTAGTTACCTACTTTGTAGGCAGGTACTTCATGATGGCGCCCGAAAGAGCAGCCTCGGCGCCACCGTCGGAGCGCCCTGACCAGTCCCTGACTTGGGTCTTTCCTACCGTTGACAGTCCCTGTACCCGGACATACCCTCGCAGCGTCTGCTACTCCGCTGGAGAGATAGTCATGGTACGTACTCGAGGATGCCGCGACCGCCTCAATCGCCGAGCTTGGCTCGCGCTGTCGCTGGTACTCTGTGTCCCTGCGGCACTCGGCGCCCAAGGACCTGACCCGCACGCCGCGCTCGTCGCGCAGCGCAACGCCGTCGAGCAGGAGCTCGAATCGGCCGCGATCATCGACCGCAGCGTCATGGTCACGATGCGTGACGGCAAGCGCATGCTGGCCGACGTCTACCGCCCAAAGAATGCGTCGGGGAAAGTGCCGATCGTCTTCGTCCGCACGCCGTACAACTTCAACTGGTGGGACGTGAAGAACGGCGCCCCGCGGGACATGAGCCGCGAGCTGGAAGCGGTCAAGCGCGGCTACGCCTACGTCGAGATCAACGAGCGCGGGCACTTCTACTCCGAGGGCAACTACGACATCCTCGGCCCCCCGCGCACCGACGGCTACGACGAGATCAAGTGGATGTCGTCGCAGCCATGGTCGAACGGCAAGGTGGGACTCACCGGTTGCTCGTCGACCGCCGAATGGCAGCTCGGCGTCGTGACCGAGGACAATCCCGGACTCGCCACCTTCAACGTGCAGGGCTTTGGCGCCGGCGTCGGCCGCGTGGGCCCCTACTACGAGCAAGGGAACTGGTATCGCGGCGGGGCGGTGCAGATGCTGTTCATCGACTGGCTGTACGGCGAACAGAATCAGATCCGTCCGCAGCTCGCGGCCAACACGTCGCAAGCCGATATCACGCTCGCGCGCAAGATGTTCGACTTCGCGCCGCAGATGCCGCCGATCGATTGGTCGGCGCAGCTCTGGCACCTGCCCGAAGACAGCATCATCAGCTCGATCGGCGGGCCGCCGGGCATCTTCGACACGAAGATGCCGGTGGAGACGGGCGGCGACATGATCGCGCGCGCGCCTAACGATCCGGCGTGGTACAAGGGCGGCTTGTGGAACGACAGCATGGCCGTCAACAAGCCGGGTCTCTGGTTCATGAGCTGGTACGACGTGTCCGTGTCGCCCAACATCGCGGCCTACAATTGGGTTAGGCAGCACGCGCAGGGCGACGTCGCCAACGAGCAGTACATGATCATTGCCCCGGTGCTGCACTGCGCGTACACGCGCGCCACCGAGCACACGATGATCGGCGACCTGGATGTGGGCGACGCCCGCTTCCCGTACGACTCGCTCATGTACGCGTGGTTCGACCACTTCATGAAGGGTGAGGACAACGGCGTGCTGCAGAAGGAGCCCAAGGTGCGCTACTACGTGGTCGGGCTCAATCAGTGGAAGACGTCGCCCACGTGGCCGCCACCGGGCGCCAAGCCGATGACGTTCTTTCTGCACAGCGAGGGGAAGGCCAATACCCTGTATGGCGACGGCGCGTTAGGCGACGGCCCGCAGCCCGGCAGCGACAAGCCCGACCAGTTCAACTACGATCCGGCCAATCCGGTGCAGACGTACGGGGGCGGCGGGTGCTGCGAAGGGAATGCGGTGCACTTCGGATCGTACGACCAGCGTCCCGTCGAGGCCCGGAACGACGTGCTCGTCTATTCGACGGACCCGTTCAAGGAAGGCGTCGAGATGAGCGGGCCGATCACGGTGACGCTGTACGTCTCGTCTAACCGGAAGGACACCGATTTCACCTGGCGGCTGGACGATGTGTATCCCGACGGGCGCGCATTCAACCTGATCGAGAACATCCAGCGCATGCGCTACCGGGACGGCTATGACAAGCCCGAGGTGTGGATGCAGCCGGGGAAAGTGTACAAGGTGACGTTCCAGCCCATCGATTTCTCCAACTACTTCAAGCCGGGACATCGGCTTCGGTTGGAGATCTCGAGCAGCAACTTCCCGCGGTTCGATCGCAATCTGAACACGGGCGGGAACAACTACGACGAGAAGGAAGGGCTGGTGGCGCAGAACGGCGTGCACCACGACAAGCAATATCCATCGGCGGTGACGATCACCGTGGTCGGTGGCGGCGGCTCGGTAAGCGCGGGAGGAAACCAGAAGTAGGATGGCGAGCGAAAGAGCCGGGGCGGCGCACTGTTGCCGCCCCGGCTCTTTCTTTGTCTAAGCGGGAACGAATTCGGCGCCGTGCTCATTGGGACTGTTAGATGGGTGCATATACACATAAATGCGAGCCATGACCCGGAAGATTGATATCGCGGCCTGCGCTACCGACTGCCACTGCCTCGACGCGCGCCGACAAGCCCGCGCGATTTCGCGGCTCTACGATGAGCAGCTCCGGCCGGTTGGCCTGCGGGCGACGCAGTTCTCCGTGCTCGTCGCCCTCGAGCTCGGCGGCGGCGCTCCGTTAGGCATGCTGGCCGACACCCTCGGCCTCGATCGCACGACGTTCACGCGCAGCGCCGCACTGATGCGGCGAAAGGGCTGGATCGCGTCGGCGCGCTCGGAAGACGGACGGGAGCACCGCATGACGCTCACAGCCGCCGGCCGCCGGAAACTGCACGACGCCCATCCTGCCTGGCAGCGGGCTCAGCGGCTCGTCGAACAGCAGGGCAGCAGTCTCAAAAAAGTGCATACACACTGAACCGGAGAATCCCATGCTCGACCTCATTGGCACCATCGCCACCATTGGACTCGTCGCCATCCTGTCCGGCCTGCTCGCCGGCGCCACGTCCCTTTCATCGCGGGCACGCATGACCGCCTTCGTCGGTGTCGGCGTCTGGCTCGGCGTGCTCGTTGCCGCCGGTGCACTCGGGTGGTTTGCAGCCGGCGTGACCGGTCCGGTTCCGACTGTCGGTATCGCGCTCTTCGCCGTGCTTGCTGTCGGACTCGTTGCGTACTTCCGCGTGCCGCGGTTCCGCGAGCGGTTGCTTAGGATTCCGCTCCCTGTCCTCATCGCCGCGAACATCGGACGCGTCCTCGGCGTGTTCTTCCTCATCCTGTACGGCGTTCACCGGCTCCCGGCGCCATTTGCGCCCTCGGCCGGCTGGGGTGATGTCATCACGGGAGTTCTCGCGCTGCCGCTCGCCGCGATGGCCGCATCGGGATCCGTGCGACCGATCTGGATCGGATTGTGGAATGCGTTCGGCATGCTCGACCTGCTCGCGGCGATTACGTTAGGCGTTATCTCGGTTCCCGGCACGCCGCTCAACCTGTTGGCGGTCGGCCCTTCGGCGGCAACGTTGCTCACGCTGCCCTGGGTGTTGGTGCCGTCGTTCCTGGTGCCCGCGTACTTATTGATGCACCTCCTGATCTTCCGTCAGCTTCGTGCGCCGCGCGCGGTGTCGACCGCGGCGCTGGCTGCGTAGAGCAATGGCGCACTCACGGCGCATCATGGAGTTCGTACCTACTTTGTAGGCAACTACTCCATGATGCGGCGCGACGCCTGGATCGCCACAGCGCGCCCCCGCCTCGACACGCCGAGTACCACGCGCGATACTTTCAGGACTCCTGGGAAGTCCCGCGCGATGACCGTCTCCTACGACAACAGCAAGATCATCTTCGACGGCATCAGAGCCGCCGGGATCAAGTCGATCTCGGCGCTGCCGGAGACGTGGCTCGGCCCTCTCCTGCAGCGCGCCGAAGACGACCCCGACGTTCATCTCCTCCAAGTGGCCAAGGAAGAAGAAGCCATCGGCATCGCCGCGGGCGCGTACTTCGCCGGCATGCCGCACGTTCTGCTCATGCAGAATCACGGCTTTCTCGCCGCCATCAACGGCATCGTCTCGCTCGCCCAACTGTATCGCGTTCCGCTCTGCATGCTCATTGCGTTACGGGGCCACTGGGGCGAACCGTATCCGTGGCACACGCGCGGCGGAATCGTGACCGAACCGGTGCTGCGCGCGCTCGAGATTCCCTTCGAATACGCGCGCGATCCGCAGAAAGTCGCGAAGCAAATCCGCGAGGCGTGGACGTTCTCGCAAAGCTCTCTGTCACCCGTCGCGCTGCTCCTCACGCGCGATCTGATGGAGGACTGAGTGGAGCGCGCGGAATGTCTGCAGATGATCTACTCCGAGCTCGAGGACAAGCTCGTGGTCACGATCATGGGCGCGTGCGCGCAGGAGCTCTACAACCTGGGCCACCGCGAGAACTTCTTCTACCTGCAGCACGCCATGGGCCTGGCCTCCTCGATCGGACTCGGCCTCGCCACGCATTTGCCTAACGAACGGGTAGTGGTGCTCGACGGCGACGGATCGGTGCTCATGAACCTCGGCACCTTCGCCACGCTGGCGCGCTATCGGCCCAAGAATCTCATCCACGTGATCTTCGACAACGGGAGCCTGCTCTCGACGGGCGGGTTCGAGTCGCAAACGTCCTCCGGCGTCACGGACCTCGACGCGATCGCCCGCGGTGCGGGCATCCAGCACGTCGCGCACGCGGTCACCACGCTCGATTTCGGCGAAGCGTTTCTCGCGGCCGTCGAGCGCGAGGATCTGAGCGTGATCGTCGCCAAGGTAGCAGCCGTCGGGCCGGACCATTACGGGATGGACCTGCAGTTAGGCGAGAACGCGTTCCGC
>DATJKA010000062.1:0-30484 GCA_035491815.1 Gemmatimonadales bacterium
CGCGAGCTGATGCACGCCCCACCCCGACGAATCCGGGAGCGGTGGAATCGACTGGGCGTGGAGGGCGGTTACGAACAGCAGTCCGGCGCACAGCGCACGGCGCACGGCTCACCCCCGCGGCGTATAGACGGCTGGAAGCAGCCGGATCTCGGTGACCGCGACATGCTCGGGCTGCGTCACCGCATACACGACCGCCGCCGCGACGTCCTCGGCCCGCATCATGTCCTTGCGCTTGGTGAAGCCCGGCTTGGAATCGGGATCGACGGCGTCCCAGATGTCGGTATCCACAGGCCCGGGCGAGATCAGCGTCGTCCGCACACCGCTCTTCGCCGTCTCCTGGCGAATCACTTCGTGCATCCCGCGCAGGCCGAACTTACTGGCGGCGTAGGCGGTCGAGCCGGAGAAGCCGATGTAGTCGGAGATCGATCCGATGGTGACGAGATGCCCGCTGCCGCGGGCGACCATCTTCGGCACGATCGCGCGGGCGAACAGAAACGGCGCCGCGAGATTCGTGGTCAGCGTCGCGGTGAAATCCGCGTTGCTCGTCTCACCCAACTGCTTGATGAAAAAGATGCCGGCGTTGTTGACCAGCACGTCGGGTACGCCGAGCTGCCGTTCGACTTCCGCGACGGCCCGTTCGACGTCACCGGGCTTCGTCACGTCGCAGGGGATGTCGGTCCGCCGCTCCACCGTCTGGTGCTTGAGGCTGCGCGCGACGCGCACGACGTGCATGCCCCAGGCGCGGAGCGCGTCGGCGACGGCGAGCCCGATCCCCCGGGAGGCGCCCGTCACGAGCGCGATCTTCACAACGAGAAGCTGCCGCCGTGCACGAGCCGCAGAAATTCGTCGCGCGTCTTGCCGTCGTCGCGGAAGGCGCCGCGCAGCGAGCTGGTCACCGTCTTGGAGTTCTGTTTCTCCACGCCGCGCATCATCATGCAGAGGTGATACGCCTCGATCACGACGCCGACGCCGAGCGGATTCAGCACGCTGCACAGCGCCTCGGCGACCTGGTCGGTGAGCCGCTCCTGCACTTGGAGCCGGCGCGCGAAGACTTCCACCACGCGCGGGATCTTCGACAGCCCGACGATCTTGCCGTTCGGCAGGTAGGCGACGTGGGCGCGGCCGAAGAACGGCAGCATGTGATGCTCGCACATCGAGTAGATCTCGATGTCGCGCACGCAAATCATGCTCTCGTGCTTCTCCTCGAACAGTGCGTCGCCGATCACCTCATCGACGTCGAGGTTGTAACCGCGCGTCAGCCACTTGAGTGACGCCTCGACGCGCGCCGGCGTCTGCCGCAATCCCTCGCGCTTCGGGTCCTCGCCGAGTTGCTCGAGCATCTCGTGGACAAGGGTCTGGAACGGAATGCGAATCTCGGTCGGCTCCGTGTGCTCCTCGTGGAAGCTGTGCAGACTCGCGGACTTCATCTTGTCTCGTGCCATGGTAACTTGACCCCCGTGCGATTCCTAAAGCTACTCCCGCAGGCGTTGCAGGCGGGAGGCACGGCGCTCGCTGCGTTGTGGACCTTCCCGAGCATGCTGCTGGCGGCGTTCCTCGTCGCTTGGGGGGCCGAAGCCGCGCAGTTCCTGATGTCTCAGGGATTAGCGCTCGCGATTCTCGCATGGGTCCAGACGCTGCCCGAATTCGCCGTCGAAGCCGTGATCGCGTGGGAAGCGGGTGGCGCGCCCGAGCGGATGCATCTCGCGGTCGCCAACCTCACCGGTGCGATCCGGCTGCTGCTTGGCCTCGGCTGGCCGATGATCTACTTCGTCTACGCCGCCGCGTCGCGCCGCGCCGGCGAAGGCGCGCCCGCCCCCATCCGCCTGCAGCCGGAGCATGCTGCCGAAGTCGTGGGGCTCGTGCCGCCGCTGCTCTACTTCGTCGTGATCGTCTGCAAGCAGACGATGACCTGGATCGATGCCGCCGTGCTCATGGCCCTCTACGTGGCGTACCTCGTGGTGCTGCTGCGCCATCCACCGCACGACGTCGAGCAGCTGAGCGACGCGCCGCGCGTGTCGCAGTGGGCCTATCGCCAGCGCGGCTGGCGCCGCAGCGCGGCGGTGGGCGCGCTGTTCGGGGCCGGCGGCGTGCTGCTCTACGTCACGGCGCGCCCGTTCCTCGAATCGATGCTGGCAATCGCCGGGCTGCTCGGTGTGAGCCAGTTCGTGCTGGTCCAGTGGGTTGCGCCGTTCCTCTCCGAGTTCCCCGAGAAGGTCTCGGCCTTCATGTGGGCGCGCCGCATCACGCACGCGCCTATGGCCCTGATGAACATGGTCTCCAGCAACATCAATCAATGGACCGTGCTGGCGGCCATGATCCCGCTGATCTACGGCTACTCGCATTACCGTCACACCGGCACGTGGGCCGACTTTCACTTCGACGCCGAGCAGCGGCTGGAGATCACCCTGACGTTACTGCAGACGGCGCTGGGCCTGGTCGTGCTCGCGAACATGGAGTTCGATTGGCGCGAAGCGGCCGTGTTGTTCCTGTTGTGGGGTGTGCAGTTCTTCCAGCCGCACCTGCGCGAGGAAGTCTCGATCGCCTATGCGATCTTGATCGTCTTGCTGCTGGTGTCGTTCGCGCTGAAGCGGCGGCAGCTGCTCGCGCCGCAGTACTTCTGGGAGCTCCTGCGGAAAAAACGATCGGCCGAATCCGCATAACGCGAACCGGCCGACCGGTTACAACAGGGACGAGGAGGGTTATTGAAGCCCGAAAGTAATGACGGGTCCCTCACCACGAATTCTGTCTTCCCCCGAGGGGCATGACATGGGCCGTAGTATCCGGGTCCACAATCGAGCTTGTTGGCTCAATAGTTTGATCTCCCCGCCCCTGCGTACTACAATACGTTTCGGATCCTAAAGGTCAATCGCCCTGAATCTCACTCTGCTCGGTGCCATCGTGCTGCTCATCGTCTGGATCCTGCTGCTGTTCGTCGCGCAGGTGCAGAGCGGCGCCATTCATCTCCTGTACGCCGCCGCGATCGTCCTGTTCGCGCGCCGGCTGCTCGCCGGCGCACCGCGCTTCGTGTCGTGATGCTGGCGCGCCGTGCCTGGGATCCGCGGCTCGGCCCGCTGCAGATCGCAACCCTGCGACGCGCGCTCGAGAGTGAAGGCATGGCGACCGCGTGGTGGTCCGACATGCCGGGCGCGCGCATCGAGACGCACACCCACACGTTTCCCGAAACGCGCTGGGTCGTGGAAGGCTATTTGCGGGTGATCGCCGGCAATGATGCGGTCGAGCTGGGTCCCGGAGACCGGCTCGATCTGCCGCCGCACACGCCGCATGCAACCGAGGTGATCGGCCTCGGCCAAGTCATTTACGTCTCGGGAATGCCTCGACCGACCTAAATCTCCCAGTTCGAAAACAGCACGCCGTGGCCCGCGTGCCGCTCGGGAAACCCTTCGTACGTCATTCGTAAGTCCGTCCAGCGCACGCGGTAGCCGCGCGCGATGAGGCGCCGGAACGCTTCGTCGTAGCGGCTCTGGCAGCGGATCGCGACGCGACGGATGCCGGCCTTCGCCGCCGACGCTTCGACCGCGCTGACCGCGGCATCGAACGCCGCTTCGTCCTTGGCAGCGAGCTTCAGCACCCGCACCTCGTCGCGCGTGCGACTGTCGGCGAGCGGCGCGGAGTGCCACACCGCGAATGCATCGACGCTGCTGCCGCGCTCGACCAGCGACGTATCGCCCAGGCCGAGCTCGGCGGTGAGCAGGATCTCGCGTGAGAAGTCGATGCCGGGCACCAGGTCGTCGCTGAGCTTCCGCGCCGCCGCCATCAGCGCATCCTTCTCCTGCGCGCCGCTGCGCGAGAGCAGCACGGGCGCCGGTTGGCCGCGCGTCGAGATCTCGTTGGTGAGTGTCACGGTGAGGAGGCCGGGGATGAACCCGAGCCGCGCGTAGAACCCGATGTTCTCGGGCGTGCGCGGCATCGTCTCCAGGCCGAGTGTTGTGACGCCGCGCTCGACCAGCCAGTCGGCCGCCGCGCGCACGACCGTTTTCCCGACGCCCGAGCCCTGGCGATCCGGCCGGACCGCGAGCGGTCCCATCCATCCTTCGAGGCCCGCCAGGTGCGCGACGTTGAACGCCGCGATATCGCCGTGCTCGTCGCGCCACACCATCGCGCCGTCACCGGCGTCGAGCAGCGCGTAGCGCCACACCAACGGATTGAGCTGGGGCACGCGCACCCCGATCAGCCCGTCCCGCCGGTAGCGATCGGTGAACGCCTCGGCGAAGACGCGATTCAGCCCGTCGATGTCGCGTTCGCTGGGGCGCTCGGGCCCGCTTACGCGCGTCTCAGGCAGCCACGCTCGCATCGGGCGGTCCCAGGGTGGCAGTGTCGTCGCGCAGCACGCTGGTGCCCGCGGCGGGATCGTAGGAAACGTGGATCAAGCGGTCGAGTGCGCCCCCGATGCCTTCGATGTGTGTCGTCACGATCACCTGCGGGAAGCGGTCACCGAGGCCACGGAGCAACAGCAGGACGTCCTGGCGCCGGGATTCGTCGAGCGACGCGAGAATCTCGTCGAGCACGAGCAGCGAGAGCGGCTGGCCGGCACGTTCGGCGATCATCTGCGAGATGGCGAGCCGTAACACGAGATTGACAAGGTCTTCCTCTCCACCCGACAGGACCGGCTTGGGAATACCCTCGTCGAGGACAATCGGTCGATAGTCATCGTCCAGGTCGACCTCATCGTAGCGCCCGCCGGTGAGATCTGCCAGAAACGAAGACGCCAACGCGCCGATCTCGGGTCGCATCGCGGCGTTGAGGTCGGCCCGCAGATCGGAGAACGCGCGGTCCAGCTCGTTGTGCAGCCGCAGCTCGACCTTCCGCTCGGCGATCGTTCGCTCGCGCGCCGCCCGCTCGCTCACGCGCCGCTCGGCTTCGCGGACGGCGCCTTCGGCCGCGACCAGCTCGCCGCGGGTTTCCGCCACCGCCAGCTCGGCCGCGCGGAGGTTGTGCGTGGCGCGATCGTGGCGCTCGCGCGCCGCCTGGAACTTCGGCTCGGAGAACCCTTGCGCGGCGACGGCATCGGCCAGCTGCCGGACATGCTCCTCGCGGGCCGAGAGGGCTTTCTCGGCGAGCTCGGCCTCGCCGACCAGCGCTTCGGCGCGGTCGGC
Source organism: Gemmatimonadales bacterium (assembly GCA_035491815.1). Classification (GTDB taxonomy): domain Bacteria; phylum Gemmatimonadota; class Gemmatimonadetes; order Gemmatimonadales; family GWC2-71-9; genus 20CM-2-65-7. Next base: position 5,115 of record DATJKA010000062.1, read on the forward strand.
GCGCGCGCTCAGCGCCGCCGCCTGCAGCGCGACCGGCTCCAAGCGGGCGAGCTCCGCGCGGACGGCGTTGTGGCGCTCGGGGTCATAGCCCGCATCGCGCGCGGCGACACGGCGCTCGATCTCCTGCGTGCGCTTGGCAAGCCCGGCGCGCTCTTTGATCAGCCGGCTGCGCTCGCGCGCCTGCTCGCGTAACGTGGCCTCGCGCTCGCCGACCTGTCGCGCTTGCTCGCGCATCGCGTCCCGCGCGGCCTCCGCCTTCGTCACCGAGTCCGGCGTCTCGGCCAACTGCTCGATGCGCTGCTTGAGCCACTTCCCGTCCTCGACGATCAGCTCGAGCTGTTCCTCCAGCTCGCCCAGCACGGCGGCATGCTCGGCGCCGAGCGGCCGGCGGCAGGTGGGGCATTGCCCCTCGGGGCCCAGGCGCTCGATGTCGTCGCGGTGCTTTTTCACCTCTTCGAACTGCTTGAGCAGCGCGCCGCGGCGCGTGCCCGCGGCCTCTTTGTCGCGCACCCACGCCGCCTGCTGCTCCTCAACGAGCTTGTCGGCGGCCTCGAGCTGCTTGGCGAGCGCGCGCGCTTCTTTGCTCACATGTTCCAGCGCCGACTCGGTCTCACCCAGCTCGGTGATCCGCCGGTCGAGGACGTTCAAGTTGCGCTCGAGCTCCGTCAGCTTGGCCTGCTCTTCGCGCCGCGCCGCATCCTCGCGATGCAGGCGATCGAGCTCGGCGAGCTCCTTCTTGAGCTTCGTAATCGGCGCGACCTCGGCGTCGAGCTTTCGCAGCTCTTCCCGCGCGGCGAGCGCTTCGGCCAATTCCTTGTCGAGTCGCTGGAACTCCTGGCGCGCCACGACCACGCCTTGCTCGGCAACGCGCAAATCGCCGTGTAACGACAGCGTCCGCTCGCGCCGCTCGACCCACTGCTTCCACCGGGGATCTTCTTCGACCAACGCCTGTTGCGCCTTGGTGCGATCGGCGGCCGCCGTCGTCGCCGCCTTCCGCGCGTCCACGAGCCGCGTCTCCGCCGCCTTGCGCTCCTTCTCCAACTCGGCGTGCGGCGGCAGCCCGGTCTCCAATCCCTCGACCTCGTGGCTCAGGCCGTTGCGACGATCGCGAATGCGCTCCTGGGCGAGCGTCAGCTGCTCGTGTCGCAAGACGCGCGAGAGAAACGCGGCGCGCTCCGGCCGCGTCGCGTCGGCGAGCACCGCCAGCTCTTTCTGTCCCGTGAAGTACGTGTTCACGAACTCGGCGTGCGTCATCCCGAGCACGCGCTGCAGCCGGTTCGTGACTTCCTTGAGCGAGTTCGCGACGACGCCGCCGTCCTGATACAGCTCGGCCGTATTCAGGCCGCGCTCGACGCGATAGGAGTGACTGCCGAGCGCGAACTCCAGCTCCACGCGCACCGGCGCGCGCGCTTTGGCGCGCATGTTTCGGATGGAGTCTTTGTCGCCGCGCACCGCGGCGTTGCCGTAGATCGCCCAGGCGATCGCCTCGAGCAACGACGTCTTGCCCGAGCCGTTTGGGCCGATGATGCCGGTGATGCCGTTGCCGAACGCGAGCTCCGTGTCGGCGTGCTGGCGGAAGTTGACGAGACGCAGCCGATGCAGCTTCATCCGGTGTTCTCGGGCTGCCCGGCGGCTTCGAGATACTCGACGCCGAGCTTGACGAACGTCTCGCGGTTGAGCTCGGCGTCGAGCGGCCGGCGACCGAGGAAGTCGCGCACGGTTTCCGTGAGCGTTTGACGGCGGCCGCCCGGTCCGGCGGCGCCGACCACCGGTCGCTGCGCGGCGGGGCGGCGCAACTCGAGGTTGAAGTTGAGCGCGCGCGCTTTGTACGCGCGAATGGCCGCGTGATCGAGATCGCGCGCCGTCGCGCGCTCGACGTCCCACACCAGCAGTCGCACGATTTGATCGTCGATTTTCACGCCGCTCAAACTCTCCGCGATCTTCGCATCCAACGCTTTGGCGGAGAGACCCGCGCCCTGGATGGGCTCCAGATCGATGTGGCGGCGCACGGGGGCGATCGGGCGGAACGTGACGCGCGCCCCGGGAAGCTCGACGAGCAGGTATCCCTTTCCCTGCCGCTTCGACTTCCTTTGCTCGGCCTCGTCCTGGATTTGGCCCCACGGATTGGGCGGCAGGTATTCGAGGCTTCCCGCGTACCAGGCATTGGCCGCCACCGCTTGCGCGGTGTGATAGTGGCCGAGCGCGATGTAGTCCCATTTTTCCGGCGCGAGCAGCTCGCGCGACAGCTCGGCGCCGCCGTATTCAATCGTCCCCCGCTCTTCGCCGAGGTTGCCGTACTTCCCGTGCGCGACGAGCAGATTGAGCGTCGGGCCGCCCGGCTCGGGACGCAGCGCGGGACGATCGGCCTTGGCGAGCGCCTGCTGCGGCACGGCCAGCACCGCACAATCGAGCTGCGGCAGAATGATGCGGCGCGCGTCCTCGACCGCGATCTCGACGCCGAGCGCCTCGTAGAGCCGCAGGATCGTGCCGGTTTCGGTCGAGCGCGGCGTATCGTGCTCGCCCGCAATCACCACGATCGGCGATTTCGGCAGCCCGGCGCGCAATCGCTGCAGTTGTTGAAAACAAAAGAGAATGGCGGCGTTGGTCGGCCGGACGGAGTGGAACAGGTCCCCGGCGATGACGATCAGCTCGGGCTTCTGCTCCAGCATGTCGTCGATGGCGCGCTTGAATACCTCCGCTACGTCTGCCTCGCGCTGATTCGTCCCCCGCCCCGTCTGCCGGTCGAACTGGCGAAACCCGAGATGCAGATCGGCGAGGTGCGCGAGCTTCATCAGTACGGCTCGTCCGAAATCGGGTTGAGCGGCGGGACACCGAGATGCTCCCGCTCCCGTGCTCCCCCCGATTCCGGGGCGATACGGGCACCCAGCACCTTGCGGAAGAACGCAAACGTGTCGTCGGGGCGAGTCCGGCGCACCGCGGCGAGCGCGCGACGCACGTCGTCCTCTTCGCGATCGGCGATCAGGTCCTTCACCTGGTTGGGCCGAACGCGGCGGTCGAGCCGAACGAGCTGCCGCACGACCGCGTCTTCAAACGGCACGTCCACGGCGGGCGGGAAGCGCTCTACGCCGTCGCGGCCCCGCAGCACGGGCGGTTTGGGAAAGCGAACGAAGATCGGCTGCGTGAAATGCGGGTGGCGCACCATCAGCTCGCCGATCGGCAGCGTGGCCAGCTTGCTCTTGGTCGCCGGCGTGAGGACCTGATAGCCGGGCGTCGCGAGCTCGTCCATGTCCATGCGGCCGAACACCTGCGTCCCGGCGTTCCCGACCACGCGCCGGTGCACCTGTGAGCGAAACTGCTCCGCGCCGAACAGCACGAGGCCGAGGTAGCGGCCGCGCTCGGAGATGTCCAGCAACATTTTCTTGACGTACGTCTCCGGGCCGTCGCCCGGCGCGTACTTGTTCAGCTCGTCCACGAACACGATGACGGCGTCCACGCCGAGCTCGCGGCGCTCGAGCTGCTCGCGCAGCTTCGACACGACGCGCGCGAACACGAGATCCTGGCCGAGTGGATCGACGTTCGCGATGTCGATGACGTAGACGGTGCGGTCCTCGAACGCTTTCCACGGCAGGTCGCTCGACGGGCCGTCGTCGGTCACGAGGCCCTTACAGCGCGTCGAGATGTTGAGCAGCCGATTGCGCACTTTGCGCATGGTGGCGATGTGATGCGTGCGCCAGGTATCGCTGCGGCCGCCGGCGGTGATCTCCAGACCGTCGAAGATCGCGCGGAAGAAGCGATCGAGGTCGCCGAAGGTCTGGACGCGGTGCGTCGTGCCGAAGCCGTCGTCAAACGACCGGTTCAGGACTCGGTCTCTCAAGAAATCGATAAACGCGTCGGCCTTGGCGTCGATGTCGTCGCGGTTGAGCAAGACTTCGGCATAGTCCACGACTTCCTGCAGCCCCCACGTCAGGGCTTCGACGTCGCCGACGAGGTCGGCATGCGTGCGCAGCGTGTTGAGGTTCACGCCATCCGCTTTGAGCGGCGCGTACATGCGGACCCGCTCGAACGGCTTCGCCGGAACGCTCAGCCGATCGTAGCGGCGGCGGTCCTCATCGCTCAGGTCACCCGGTTGATCGAGAAAGCAGAGGTCCGGGCCTTTGACGTTGAAGCACAGCGCCGCGATGCGGCCCTTGTGCGCCGGGAAGTGGGCAAAGATCGAGGCGAGCAGGAACTCGACGGCGCTCGTCTTGGTCGCGAGACCGGACACACCGGAGATGTTGAGATGCGCGGCCTCGGGACCGAGCAGGAAGTCCGCGTCGAGATAGACGGGGGATTCCCGGGCCGCGGAGGTGTAGAGGCCGATGGGGATCGCGGTGGGCGTCGCCGAATTGAGGAAGGAATCCATCCGCAGCGCCTGCGCGACATCGACGTCGTCTGCCAGGAACACCTGGCCCAGGGGCACGGGTTGCAGCGGCTCCTCGGGCGTCTGCCGCAGCACGGCCGCGGTCCAATACCGGATCTGCTGCCGCGCCGTCGGCGCCTCGTTCGCGCGCGTCGGGTCGCCCTCGGCGCCCACGACGTCGTGCAGCGGCGTCGCCAAATCGGAGTAGGCGAACCCCTCCGTCACCACGCCATAGACGACGCGCTCGGCTCCCGGCTCCCGGCTCCCGGGTCCTACTTTGACGATGGCACCAATCCCGATCGACGTCTCCGTCGCGGTCCAGAAATGGAATTGATGCGGCGTCGCGGGTTTGAGCTCAGTCGCGACGACGCGACCGATCGGCTGAGGCGGGGGATCCGAGCGTTTGATCATGTGCCGGTGCGCGGCAGCCGTGATGCGCCCCCCCGGCGGGACTGAAGATCCCGGGGCGCGCGGGCTTTCAGGTATTCTTCCACGTGATGTAAAGGATACAACAGCCGGTCCCACCGTGTCGCCGGCGTCGCCAGCGGCGCCCGCTCGGCATACAGCCACGCGCTGAGGGAGGGCGCCTGCGCAATCGTATCGGCGTGGGCGCGGGCTTCGACGCGCAGCAGTCCATACAGCAGGTCGTTTCCCTCCCACGGCCAGAGCCGCACGTACCACGAATAGACCTCGGTGCGCGTGTGGCCGGCGCGCACGGCAAAGACGCTCGTCCGCTGACCGGCCGGCAACGTCAGCGCGCGCTCGAGTCCTCTCCCTGCGAGGAACTGCGCGCCATGACTCTTGATGACGCCGAGCGTCCTGGGGTGCCGTGCGACGGAGGGCGAGCGCGACAGGCGGCCGTCGAGCACCAACCACTCCTCGGCGCCCAGGCCGTCGACCGACTCCTCGGCAAGCTCGCGCTCGAGATGGGCCCGCGCGCGCCGCACGGTCGTTTCGATCATGTCGAGGTATCGCGCCGGCTGCTCCACGAGATCACCGTCCACGCGTTCGATGTCGGACGCGGTGCGCTCCAATTCGTCCCGGACCGGTGTGCTCATGCGCTCGAGCGGCGCGATCGCGAATGCTCGACTCCGTTCGACGGTGGTGTGGAGCTCGCCGCGCCGGTCCCGACGACGCACCGCCGCCGCAACGTATGCGCTGACCACCTGCACCACGCCGTCGTACGCCACGACACTCCAACGCTCGATGCCATTCAGGAACGACACGGGGCTGGGGATTTGGGGAACGGGAATCGCATGGGTATCCAGCTCGACTCCTTCCACAACATCCGCCTGATCTCCGGCTTCCGGCTCGTCCGACTTCCGTCCGTTACCGGGCACCGCGCCCGCATCGAGCAGCGCCTGCCACCACGTCATGCGGTCTCCCGCACTTTGAGGCCCACGACCAGGCCATCGCGCACCGGAATGATCGTCGCCACCAGCCGCGGATCGTGCGCGGCGAGCTGGTTGAACGCCCGCACGCCGCGCGCGTTGCCCGACTGATCGTTCGGATCGACCGCCGCGCCGTGGAAGAACGCGTTGTCACAGAGCAGCAGCCCGCCTTTGCGCAGCAACTTCATGCCCCACTCGAAGTACTTGGGGAGCGGCTCCTTGTCGGCATCGATGAACACGGCATCGAATCCCGGTGTCAGCGTCGGGAGCACGTCCAGCGCCGAGCCTTCGACGAGTGTGACGCGCCCATGCAGCTTCGCCATGTCGAACGCTTCACGCGCGGCCGCCGCGTGCTTCGGATCCTTCTCGATCGTCGTGAGCTCACCGCCCGGCGGCAGCGCCCGGGCGAGCCAGACGCCGCTGTACCCACCCAGCGATCCGATCTCGAGCACGCGTATCGCACCGACGAGGAGCAGCAGGAGGTGCAGCAACTTGCCTTCTTCCGGCGACACGTTGATCGCCGGCAGGTTCAAGGCGGTGTGGCGGGCGCGGATTTTTGAGAGTATCGGGTCTTCAGCGGCGAACAGCTCGGTGACGTAGCGTTCGAAACGTTCGTCCACTACGCCGTGGCTTCGACGTTCGGGAAGGGCGGGACTTCGAGCAGCCATAGTCCGGCGAGTCGCGACTGTTTGTCGATCTCCACCAGCATGTGATCGGCCACGCGAACGACGGTGATGGGCCGTTTCTGGCCAACGCGAATGTGAAACACGGACTCTGTTTGATTCTTGTCGACCGTCAACGCGGTATCAACTTCCACCGCCGCGACGCCCGGTTGCGAGCGCCGGTCCGGGAAGGTGACCTGCCCTTGCTTGGGGGCTTCCGGGGGCGCGAGTGTTGGCACGGTGCGGACGTCATCCGGCCACGTCACCACGTCGACGCCGCGCAGCGCACCGCCCGCGACGTCGATGACGACGAACGAGCCGTCACCGCCCTCGAGATCCACCGTACCGTTCATGCCGTTTCCTTTGGCGACACCCTTACAGGCGACGGTCAGAATGTCGGTCTCGGGATCCCAGCGGTACGACACCTTCGGGAGTTTGCCGTCGAGCGGCTCGATGCGTGCTTCGAAGTGCATGTCGCGTTAATATAGCTGCACCATGGAACGACGCGAGTTTCTCTCAATGAGCGCGGGTCTTGCGGCAGTACCGATCGTTGGACGTGGGGCGTTGGGCATGCGGCGTGACGATGCCGCCGCCTCCACACCGCACGCCGCACACCGCACGCAGAGTCCCGCCTTGGGCCCCCAGGTCTTCGCGAAGCGGCTCGAAAAGCTGCAGGCGGAGATGAAGACGCGGAAATTCGATCTCTACGTCGCAGAGCCGAGCACGAATTTCCAGTATTTGACGGGATACAATCCGGGACGCAGCGAGCGGCTGATTCTGCTGATGGTGCCGCAGATCGGCGCACCGCGCATCGTCTGCCCCTCCTTTGAAGTCGAGCGCATCAAGCGCAATACGAACATCGGCGACGCCCGCGGCTGGGAAGAATCGGAAGATCCGTGGGGTCACGTCAAACAGGGCGGCCGCGATTACAAGCCCGCGCATCGCAACGGCACCGTGGCGCTGGAGCCGACGACGTCCTATCAGAGCTATTTGCACCTGAGCGACAAGCTGGGCGGCTGGAAGTTCGAGAATGGCGCGATCGCGACCGAGCGCTTGCGGATCATCAAGGGGCCCGAGGAGATCGCGCTGATCCGGCAGGCCATCGCGGCCACGCAGGCCTCGATCGCCGCGACGTTCGCGCAACTCGCGGTCGGCATGACGGAGCGCGAGGTGGCGGAGCTCTTGTCGCGCGAGATGGCGAGCCGCGGCTCACCCGGCGGCGGCCTGGTGCAGTTCGGCCCGTCGAGTGCCCTGCCCCACGGCGGACCGTCGGCCGGCAAGCTCAGCAAGGAAACGGTCGTCCTGATCGACGCGGGATCGCGCATCGAGGGCTACACGTCCGATATCACGCGCACGATTTGGTTCGGCGACGCGCCGTCGGACGAGTTCAAGAAGGTTTACAACATCGTCCACGACGCGCAGAGCGCGGCGATCGCGAACGCGAAGCCGTTCACCACGCTATGTCAGGAAGTCGATCGCGCCGCTCGCAAAGTGATCAGCGACGCCGGGTACGGCCAATACTTCACGCACCGCCTCGGCCACGGCATGGGGATGGACGGGCACGAGCCGCCCTACATGGTCGAAGGCAACGAAACGCGGATCGAGCCGGGGATGGTCTTCACCGACGAGCCCGGCATTTACCAGCTCAACAAGTTCGGCGTGCGAATCGAAGACGACTGCGTGATGACGGACACCGGCCCGGAATTCCTCTCGCAGCGGGCCGCGAAGCTCTAGTCGCCGAGCTTCCGCGCGAAACTGACGATGCGATCGAGCGCCTGTTTGATCGAGTCGGTGGCCGCCGCGTAGGATAGCCGCACCCAGCGATCATCGCCGAACGCCGCGCCCGGCACGAGCGCCACGCCGCTTTGCGTGATGAGCTTCGTGCAAAACTCCGTGCCGGTGACCTTCCCGAACGAATCCACGCGAAAGAAGAAGTAGAAGGCGCCCAGTGGATCGACGAACTCGACGCCGGGCAGATCCTGGCGGAAGCGCGCGACAACCAGGTCGCGACGCTTGCGGAACTCGCCCACCATGCGATGCACATCCTGCTCGACGCGCTCGTCACCGAGTGCCGCCGCGGCGGCGAATTGCGCCGGATGGTTGGCGCCGGTGGTCGTGTGCGACTGCAGCGCCGCCATCGCCTTCGCGATCCTGGCCGGCGCCAGCGCGAACCCGATCCGCCAGCCGGTCATCGCGTACGTCTTGCTGACGCCCGTGATCAGGACGACTCGCTCGAGCAGCTCGTCGGGCAGGTCGAGGAACGACGGCGCGGGGCCGGTGCCGTAGTGGATCCGCCGATAGATCTCGTCGGCGATCACCCAGACCTTCCGCTCCCGTGCCCACTGGGCGATCGCCTTGATCTCGGCGTGCGTGTACACGGCGCCCGTGGGATTGCACGGCGAGCAGAGGATGAGACCCGTAGCGCCGGGGAGCATGCGCTCGAGGTCCTTCACGCTCGCCTTGAGGCTCCATTCGGGATCGCCCGCGATCATGACCGGCCGCGCGCGGGCGAGGTGCACGATCTGCGGATACGACACCCATGCCGGCGCGGGAATCGCGACCACGTCACCCGGACCGAACAACGTGAAGCACGCGTTGAACAGCGACTGCTTGGAGCCGTTCGAGACCACGATGTGATCGGCGTTCACCGGCCGGCCGCCCGAGAGCAACGAGAGATGCGTCGCCGCCGCGGCCCGCAGCTCGAGAATGCCCTCATTGGCCGAGTAGTGCGTCTTGCCGTCCTTGATCGCGCGGATGCCCGCGTCGGCCGGGACCTGAGGCGTCGGGAAGTCGGGCTCGCCTGCGCCAAGGTCGATGACGTCTTCGCCCGCCGCCTTGCGCCGCTTGGCCTCCGCCGAGATCGCGATTGTCGCCGACGTTTCGAGGTGCTGGAGGTTGGCAGAAAGGCCGTCACTCATTTCGGGATGGCTCCTGTGTTAGCTTTCACCGCGTAAAAGCTAGCATCCTTTGACAATCGAGGCGCGTGTGAAGCGGCATCTCGTGTTGGTGACTCCCCCGGCCGTGGAGCGGGCTGAAGCCGCCTGGGGACAGATCACGCCGCACACGATCATCGTGTGCGGTGACTACGAGCAGGCAGTGGAATGGGCCGATGCCGCCCCGGCCGAGCTGCGCGCGCACGCCGTCACGGGCCTCGCGCGCACCGTCGCACTCCTGAAGGAAGGACGCGTCGGCATCCTCGCCGGCGCGTATGCCGATCTCGCCGCCCTCGTTGCTCGCGCCGCGCTGAAGCTCGACTCCATCGACACGCTCGTCCTGGCTTGGCCGGAAGGTTTTGCCGGCGAGCTCGACACGCTGCTCGCCGAGGCGCCCGACGCGCGCCGCGTCGTCCTGAGCTGGAATCCCACCGCGCTCGATGCGTTTCTCGAGCGGCATGCCCGCCGGCCCGAAATCGTCGGTAATCTGCCGCTCGACGACGTCGGCCAACCGCTCGGTCCCGTCGGTTCCGCTCGCTACGCGATCGTGGCGTCCGGGCGCAAGCGCGTGCGGGACGTGCTCGACGTGCTGCGCGCCGTGCGCCCGTACGTCTGGTCAGGGGGTGCGATCGGATCGCCGGTCGAGGCCCCCGACGCCGTCGTCGCGGCCGTATTGCCGACGCGTGACGAGCTGCGCCAGCTCGCCGCCATCGCTCCCACGACCGTCCTCGTGCTCGCGTCGCAGCTTTCCTATCTGCGCTCGATCGCCACCCTGACCCCGCTGACCCTTCCCTCTCCGGCCGACCGCGCGCAGGATCGCAGCGCGCAGCTTCGCTCACAGATCGCGGCCCGACTCCGGCAGGGAGACGTGGACGCCGAGCTCGCCGTGCTGGCGCCGCTGTTCGAGGAGCACGCACCCGCGATGGTCGCGGCGGCATTGCTCGCCATCAGTCGTCAGCCATCAGCCGGTAGTGATGCCGCGCCGGTCGCGGAGCCATCCGGATGGGTGCGACTGTTCGTTCCGATCGGCACAAGCGATCGCGCGAGCGCGAAGGATCTCGTCGGCGCGTTCATCAAGGAAGGCGGATTGCTGAAGGGACAGATCGGGAAGGTCGACGTCCGCGAGAAATTCTCGCTGGTGGAAGTCGCGCCCGTCGTCGCGGATCAAGCGATTCAGCGCATGAGCGGCGTAGCGATTCGCGGCCGCCGCGTGGCGCCGCGTCGCGATCGTCCCTGAAACGCCAACGGGCCGCCCAGCGGGGCGGCCCGTATCGACGGCGGGAAAAGTCCGTTGTCCTGCTACTTCTTTCCGTTCACCGCCATCTTCAGCTGTTTGCCGGCGCGGAACGCGGGCGCGATCGACGCTTTGATCTGAATGACGCCGCCGGTCTTCGGGTTGCGACCCATCCGGGCGGCGCGCTTGCGCGCTTCGAAATTGCCGAACCCGGTGATCTGCACCTTGGAGCCCTTCTTCAGCTCTCCGGCGATGATGCCCTTGTCGTCGAAGAGTGCTTCAATGGTGCGCGTGGCATCGGCCTTCGACATCTTCGTGCGCATCGCCAGCGCGGAGGTAAGTTCTGCCTTGTTCACTGCGGTCTCCTTGAAAGGGGGGCGCGAAAACCCGCATGAATACTGAAGAACTATGGGGTATCCCCAGGAAAACCGCAAGTTTACTGGACTTTCTCGACCCCCCCCTCCCCCCTTCCCCCGTCTCCCGTCCCTGGCGTAACGTGCGGGCCCATGTTCCAACAAGCGGGCCGTCCCGGGTGGATTGAAGTCATCGCCGGCGTGATGTTCAGCGGCAAATCCGAAGAGCTCATCCGACGCGTCCGGCGCGCCGTCATCGCCCGCAAGCAGGTGCAAGTCTTTAAGTCCCATCTAGATGCACGCTACGCCGGCCTCTTCTCCGTCTCCTCCCACGACGGCGTCACCGTCGAGGCCGAGCCCGTCGACTCAGCCGAGGAAATCGCCCGCCGCCTACGGGATACGACGGAGGTCGTCGCCGTCGACGAGGCACAATTCCTGGACGACGGCATCATCGACATGGCCAATCGCCTGGCCGACGCGGGCGTCCGCGTGATCCTGGCCGGTACCGACGTCGACTTCCGGGGTCAGCCGTTCGGCCCGATGCCGACGCTCATGTGCATCGCCGAAGTGGTCGACAAGTTCCAGGCGATTTGCGTCGTCTGCGGCGGTCCGGCGACGCGCAATCAACGGCTCGTCAACGGCAAGCCGGCGCTGTGGGACTCACCGATCATCATGGTCGGAGGAAGAGAATCGTACGAAGCACGGTGTAGACATTGTCACCGTGTTCCAAGACAAGACGAAGACCAGACCGCCCTTCTTTAGGATGCTCAACGTCGGTCTCACCGGCAACATCGCCTCGGGCAAATCCACCGTCGTGGAGCTGTTTCGAAAGTGGGGCGCCACGATCATCGATGCCGACGTCCTGGCGCGTGAGGCCCAGGCCCCGGGCGGCGTGGTCCTCGCGGCCATCGCCAAGCGCTTTGGCGCCGATGTCCTCGCCGCCGACGGCAGTCTCGATCGCGCGGCGCTGCGGGCCAAAGTGATGGGGGACGACGGCGCGCTCGCCGCGCTGAACACGATCGTGCACCCCGCCGTGCAGCAGCGCCGGCTCGAGCTGCAGCGCGCCGCCAAAGAGCGCGGTGATGCGGTGGTGATCAACGACATCCCGCTGCTCTTCGAAGTCCTCGACCCGGCACAGTTCGACGCGGTGGTACTCGTGGATGCGCCCGTCGCTCTGCGCCGCACGCGGCTCCGCGCGCTCCGCGGTCTCTCCAACCAGGACGCGGACCGCATGATCGCGGCGCAGATGGCCGCCGAACGCAAACGCGCGCAGAGCGCGTACGTGATCGAGAACGCCGGCACGCTTGCCGAGCTCGAGACGGCGGCGCAGGCGGTCTTCGCAGCGCTGCGCCGCCGTGCGGCCCACAGCGGCGTCACGCAAGAGCTGCCGGGTCAAACGTTGCTGCTGTGCGCCGTTGACGCGAAGGACAGCACGGCGGTTCTCCACGCGATCGAGCGACGCTACACCGAGGCGGGGATGCGCGTGGAGCACGTCACGGTCAAAGGACTGCCGAAGGCGCTGCATGCCGCGACTCCACTCTCCATCGTTGCGACGGCCGCGGCTGAATCGGGTGCGCGCGACGCGTGGGAAAAGGCGGTGCCGCCGCGCCCCTGTCGGCTGTATCATCTCGCACTCGACCCCGATCCGGTGGCGGTGCGCCTCGATTTGCGCCCCTGGGGACACGACCGCGTCGTGTTGAGTGAAGAGGATGGCGCGGGACTGGCGCCACGCGCGGACCTGTTGTAGGCTCCCCACCCATGTCCAGCATTCCCAAAGACCTTCGCTATACACAGGACCACGAATGGGTGCGGGAAAGCGATGACCCGAGCGTGGTCGAGGTCGGGATCACCGACTACGCGCAGGGCGAGCTCGGTGACGTGGTGTTCGTGGAGCTCCCCAAAGCGGCCGCGGCGTTCAAGCAGCACGACGCGTTCGGCACGATCGAAGCGGTCAAGGCGGTCTCCGAGCTCTTCGCCCCGATCGCCGGCACGATCGTCGAATCCAACAAAGCGCTCGAGGGCGATCCCGCGCTGGTCAATCGCGATCCCTACGGCAAGGGCTGGATGATCAAGCTCAAAATCAAAGACCCCAAAGAACTGGAGCGGCTGCTCCGCGCCGACGCGTACGCGAAGCACGTTGGAGAGTGAAAGCAACATTCCACGGCCACGCCTGTTTCGTGCTGGAGCGCGACGGGAAGCGCGTCATCATCGATCCCTTCCTCACCGGAAACCCCGCCGCTGATATCGGCCCCGATAAGCTCCCGCACCTCGACGCCATCCTGTTGTCCCACGGCCACGGCGATCACCTCGGCGACGCGGTCGCCCTCTCCAAGCGGCACCAGGCCACGATCGTCGCGACCTACGAGCTGGCGCAGTTCTGCAAGGATCAGGGTGCGACGAGCCACGCCATGCACATCGGCGGGGCGCACGAATTCCCTTTCGGGAAGGTGAAGCTGGTTCCTGCCTTTCACGGCGGGCGCGTCGAAGGCGACGCCACCGGCAAGTACACGACGAATCCGGCCGGCGTGGTCGTCACGATCGGCGGCAAGACGGTTTATCATACCGGCGACACCGGCCTGACGTTGGAGATGCAGCTGCTGGCGGGGCCTCCCCGCATCGACCTCATGCTCGTGCCCATCGGCGACAACTACACGATGGGAGTCGAAGACGCCGCGCGCGCCGTTGAATTCGTGAAACCCAAAAGCGTTATTCCTATGCACTACAATACCTGGGATCTGATCAGCGCCGATCCGGAAGAGTTCCGGCGGCGCGTCGGCCAGACTGCCGCCGTGACCATTTTGCAGCCCGGGGAATCACACACGCTTGCGTGAGATGAGCCACACACACGACTTGTTTCAAGACCGCCACATCGGCCCCTCCGCCGATGATCAAGCCGCCATGCTGGCGACGCTGGGCTATGACTCGCTCGACGACTTCATCGACGCCGTCGTGCCGAGCGACATCCGCCTGAAGGACGCGTTGCGCATCCCCGCCGCCAAGACCGAGCAGGAGGCGCTCGAAGCGCTGCGCCTGCTCGCGGCGCAAAACCAGGTGTTCCGCTCCTACCTCGGCATGGGCTACCACGACTGCTTCACGCCGACCGTGATCCAGCGAAACGTGCTCGAGAACCCGGGCTGGTATACGGCTTACACGCCCTATCAAGCGGAGATCGCGCAGGGGCGTCTCGAGGCGCTGCTCAACTTCCAGACTATGGTCTCCGGATTGACCGGCCTCGAGATCGCGAACGCGTCGCTGCTGGACGAGGGCACGGCAGCGGCGGAAGCGATGCACCTCACGGAGGCCGTCTCGAAACATGAAGGCGGCCTCTCGTACTTGGTGGACGCGAGCTGCCATCCGCAGACCATCGCCGTGGTGCGCACGCGCGCCGCGGTGCGCGGCGTCGAGATCGTCGTCGGCGACCCCGACACGTTCGACTTCACGCGCGGCAACGTCATCGGCGCGCTGCTGCAATATCCCGCGACCGACGGCGCGATCCGCGACTTCAGCGCGGTCTGCGCGGCGGCGCATGCCGCCGGCGCCGTTGTGACCGCGGCGACCGATCTGCTGGCGCTCACCCTGCTCACGCCGCCCGGCGAATGGGGTGGGGGGGGCGCCGACATCGCCATCGGCAACTCCCAGCGCTTCGGCGTGCCGCTCGGGTACGGCGGCCCGCACGCCGCGTTCTTCGCGACGCGCGACGAGTACAAGCGGCATCTGCCCGGCCGCATCATCGGCGTCTCGAAGGACCGCGCGGGCCGCACCGGTCTGCGCATGGCGCTGCAGACCCGCGAGCAGCACATCCGGCGCGAGAAGGCCACGAGCAACGTCTGCACCGCGCAGGTGCTGCTCGCCGTCGTCGCCGCGATGTACGCGGTCTATCACGGTCCCGAAGGCTTGAAGCGCATCGCCCGCCGCGTGCACGCGCGCACGGCTTCGCTCGGCGCCGCGCTGGAGAAGCTGGGCTACAGCCTCGCGCATGCGAACTACTTCGATACCCTGGCCGTTGACGTCGCGGCGGAAACGCTGCAGCGCATCATCGACGCCGCGCGGGGCAAGCAGATCAACCTGCGCACGCTGTCGCAAACGCGGGTCGGCATCGCGCTCGACGAGACCGTTACCGAAGACGACGTCGCCGACCTGGTGGCAATATTCGCGACTGTGAAGGACAAGACACCGGGGAGACCGCCCCAGGCCCCTGCAGCGATTCCCGAGTCCCTGGCCCGCACGACCCCGTTCTGCACGCATCCGGTGTTCAACACGCATCACTCCGAGACCGAGATGCTGCGCTACCTCAAGAAGCTCGAGGACAAGGATCTCTCGCTCACGGCCGCGATGATCCCGCTCGGCTCCTGCACGATGAAGCTGAACGCCACCACGGAGATGATTCCGATCACGTGGCGCGGCTTCGGCAAGCTGCATCCGTTCGCGCCGCGCGCCCAGGCGCAGGGCTATGCGACGCTGTTCCGCGAGCTCGAGGACTGGTTGGCCGAGATCACGGGCTTCGCGAAGGTGTCGCTGCAGCCCAATGCCGGATCACAAGGGGAGTTTGCGGGACTGCTCGTCATTCGCGCCTACCACAACCACAGGGGCGACGCACATCGCACGACGTGCCTGATCCCGCAATCGGCGCACGGCACGAATCCGGCGAGCGCGGTGATGGCCGGCATGCAGGTCGTGGTGGTGAAGACCGACGAGCACGGCAACATCGACGTCACCGATCTGGAGGCGAAAGCAAAAGAGCACGCGGCGACGCTCGGCGCGCTGATGGTGACCTATCCCTCGACGCACGGCGTCTTCGAGGCATCGATCAAGAAGGTCTGCAAGATCGTCCATCAGTACGGCGGACAGGTGTACATGGACGGCGCCAACATGAACGCGCAGGTCGGCCTGTGCCGGCCGGGCGACATCGGCGCCGATGTCTGCCACCTCAACCTGCACAAGACGTTCTGCATCCCGCACGGCGGCGGCGGTCCGGGGATGGGACCGATCGGCGTCGCCGAGCATCTCGCGGCGCACTTGCCCACCCATCCGGTCGTGGACGTCGGGATTCCTCTGGCCGCAAGCGCCGGCACGGTGTCGGCCGCGCCCTGGGGAAGTCCGTCCATCCTGCCGATCTCGTGGGCCTACATCGCGATGATGGGTCCGAACGGGCTGACGCAGGCCACGAAGGTCGCGATCCTGAGCGCGAACTACATCGCCAAGCGGCTGCAGGACGGCGGCCATTACGAGCTGCTCTACGCCGGCCAGAACGGCCTCGTCGCGCACGAGTGCATCATCGACACTCGGGCCTTCAAGAGCTCGGCCGGCGTGGACGTGGAAGACATCGCCAAGCGGCTGATCGATTATGGCTTCCATCCGCCCACCGTCTCGTTCCCCGTGGCTGGCACCCTGATGGTGGAGCCCACGGAGAGCGAGCCGAAGGTGGAGCTTGACCGCTTTGTCGACGCGTTGATTGCGATTCGCGGGGAGATCCGCGAAATCGAGCGGGGCGAAGCCGACCGTGACAACAACTTGCTGAAGAACGCGCCGCATCCACTCGCGGACCTCTTGGCGGATACTTGGGATCGCCCCTACGCGCGCGATCGCGCCGGCTTCCCCACTGCCGCGACGCGCGAGCACAAGGTCTGGCCGCCGGTCAGCCGAATCGACGCGGCGTTCGGCGATCGCAACCTGATGTGCACCTGTCCACCGATCGAGGCCTACGCGACTGTCTGACTGGAAGCTGTTGGTCGAGCCGGTCGGCCGGTCCGGCGCCGACAACATGGCTGCAGACGAGGCGCTGCTGGATCGCGCGATCCGATCCGCGGGGGAGGGAGGCAGCGCTTTCCTGCGCCTGTACCGCTGGGATCCCCCCACTCTCTCGATCGGTCGCAATCAGAGCATTGATGTGGATCCCGGCGTGCCGGTCGTCCGACGCCCGACGGGTGGCAAGGCGGTGTGGCACGAGCACGAGCTCACGTATGCCATCGCCGCCCCCATAGCGCTGTTCGGGTCGTTGCGAAATGCCTACTGCGAGATTCACAAGCGGCTGGCGACGGCGCTGCGGTCGCTGGGCGTCGATGCGACGTTGGCGCCGTCCCGTCCGGCCGTCCGACCGTCCGACGGTCCGACCTCCTGCTTCTCAGCGCCCGTGGGCGGCGAGATCCTCGTTGCAGGTCGCAAACTCGTCGGATCGGCCCAAGTCCGACGCGGCGACGCCTTTCTCCAGCACGGCTCGATTCTGCTCGAGGGCACCCAGCCGGGCGGCGCCGGCGGCGGCACGACCGTCGCGGCGGCGCTGGGGCGTCCTCTCTCCTTCGGCGTAGTGGCGGCCGCGATCATCAGGACGTGGCCCGACCGCCTGGCGCGGTCAAGCGATCCGGCGCTCCAATTGCCCGACATTGCTTCTCTCGCCGCGCGGTGAAATGTTAAGCGCCATGCAACGGCGCCTCCACACCATCGCTTTTCTTTTCCTTATTATGGCCGCGCTCGCCGTCTCGGCCTGCGAGCGACGCGGCGGCTGCACCGGTGCCAATTGCGGCACGCTCGTGAACGCCGCCGTCGCCGAGCCGCCGACGCTGCTGCCGCCGTCGAGCGAGGACATCGCCGCCAACGACATCGACGAGCAGCTGTTCCTCAAGCTCGCGGACGTGGGAATGTCCACGAACACGGTCGGCGACGAGGACTTCCAGCCGCTGCTGGCGCAGACGTGGGAATGGGACGGGCCGCTCACGTTGGTCTTCCACCTCGATCCGCGGGCGCGCTGGCAGGATGGGACGCCGGTGACCGCCGCCGATGTCGAATTCACGTTCAACGCGTACAACGACTCGGCCGTCGCTTCGCCGTACCGCGCCAAGCTCAAGCGCATCGCGAGCGTCACGCAGCGCGACTCGCTCACGGCGGTGGTCCGCTTTCGGGAGCGGTACCCCGAGATGTTCTACGACGCCGTCTACCACATGCGCGTGTTGCCCGCGCATCTGCTGCGGTCCGTGCCGCGCGGCGAGTGGAAGACGGCGGCGTTCGGCCGACAGCCGGTGGGCGACGGGCCGTACCGGTTCGTGCGCTGGCAGGCGGCGCAATCGATCGAGCTCGTGGCCGATTCGACGTTCTTCCTCGGCCGGCCGGCGATCCGTCGGCTGATCTGGCGCTTCACCCCGAACCTGCAGGTCGCCGTGACCCAGGTGCTCGCCGACCAGGCGGACGTGCGCGAGCAGCTCGTGACGCCCGAGAACGTGCAGCGCGCCCGCGACGCGAAGCAGCTGACCGTCTATCCATTCCGCGGCAACGTCTACACGTACCTGGCGTTCAACCTGCGGGCTAACGGCGATACGTCTAAACCGAATCCGATCTTCGCCGATCGCGACGTGCGCCGCGCGCTCAGCATGGCGGTCGACCGCGCCTCACTAGTCAAGAGCGCGCTCGGCGACATCGGCAAAGTGCCGCCGGGCCCGATGTCGTCGCTGCTGTGGATTTGGGATCCGGAGATCCGGCAGCTGCCGTACGACACCGCGCAGGCGGCGCGGCTCCTCAGCGCGCACGGTTGGCGCGATCACGACGGCGACGGCGTGCGCGACAAGAACGGCCAGCCGCTCGAGTTCCACATCCTCGTGCCGACGACGAGCGCGCTGCGCCGGCAGTATGCGCGGCTGCTGCAGGAGCAGTTCCGCGGCATCGGCGTGAAGGCGGACATCGATGAAGTGGAGTTCAGCGTCGTCACCCAGCGCCTTGGCTCCGGAAAGTTCGACACCTCCATTCTGTCGCGCGGTAACGACCCGTCGCCGGGCTCCGGGATCACGCAAACCTGGACGCGCGCCGGTTTCGGCGGATCGAATTACCCCCGCTATTACAGCGCCGAGTTCGAGCGCTTCGTGGACCGCGCGATCGCCGCACCCACGCGCGAGCAGGCGCGGCCCCTATGGCGGAGCGCGATGGAGACGATCAACGCCGATGCGCCGGCCATTTTCCTTTATTCCTTAGAGAACTTCGCCGCGGTGCACAAGCGCGTAGAGAATGTGCAGATCCGCCCCGACTCCTGGGCGGCGCTGCTTCGCACCTGGCGCATTCCGCCGGACCGACTGATCGACCGAGACCGCGTGGAGCGCTAGCGTGCTCGTGCGCCGCCTGGTCGTATCCGCGGCCATCGTCTTTGCGGTCGTCACACTTGTTTTCATCCTGATTCATCTCGCGCCCGGCACGCCGTGCGCCGGGTTTGCGGGCGAGACCGCGCCTCCCGATCCCCTCGTTTGCCGTGATCTCACGCAACGCTTCGGTCTCGACCGGTCGCTCCCGGAGCAGTATTGGCGCTATCTCGTCGCGCTCGCGCACGGCGATCTCGGCTACTCGTTCTCGCTGCACCGGCCCGTGCGCGATGCGATCGCCGAAACCGTGCCGTTCACGCTGCAGCTCGCGGGCGCGGCGTTGTTGCTCGACTTCCTGGTGGGGTTGGGACTCGGCATCTACCAGGCACGGCGCGTCAATCGGCTGCCCGACGTCGTGCTCGGCAACATCACGCTGTTCATCTATTCGCTGCCCACGTTCTGGCTCGCGCTGATTCTGCTGCTCGTTTTCGGGGAGAAGCTGCGCCTCTTTCCCGTCGGTGGGCCGAACGATCCGATCCTCTGCCCGACGATAGACTCCGCGTTCTGCGCGCTCGACCGCTTGTGGCATCTCGCCCTGCCGGCAGCCACCCTGGGACTCGTCGGCGCCGCGGGCACGGCGCGGTTTCAGCGCGCCGCGATGCTGGACGTCGCGAGCGAGGATTACGTGCGCACCGCGCGTGCCAAGGGCGTGCCGGAGCGCCGCGTCGTGCTGGTCCACCAGCTGCGCAACGCGCTGCTTTCCTTTATTACGCGCTTCGGGCTCGCGTTTCCGTTTCTCCTCACCGGCGCGGTCCTGATCGAAACGATCTTCGCGTGGCCGGGCATGGGGCGGCTGGCGGTCGAAGCGATCCTGGCGCGCGACTATCCCGTGGTCACCGCGACGGCGCTCATGGCGAGCATCGTCGTCGTGCTAGGCAACCTCGTGGCCGACGTCCTGCTCGGCGTTGCCGACCCGCGGCTGCGCGTGCGGTCGACCGATCTCGAGACCATCGCCACGTGACGCTCGGGACGTGGTTCGTGCTCTTCGTCGCGCTGATCCTAGCGGCGGAAGCCGTGCGCGCGCTGCGCCAACGGACCCTCGCTCGCGAGCGCTGGCGCCGGTTCTTCCGTCACCGCACGACGTCGTGGGGCCTCAGCATCCTCACGTTCTTCGTCATCATCGCCGTCGCCGCGCCTTTCGTCGCGCCGTTCGATCCGAACGCCCAGCTCGACATCGTGCGCCTCAAGAATGTGGGGCCGTCCTGGACATTCATCCTCGGGACCGACGTCTTGAGCCGAGACGTCTGGAGCCGGATCGTGTGGGGCGCGCGGGTGTCGCTGCGCGTCGCCACGCTCGGCGCCCTGGTGGCCGTCGCGCTCGGCACGTTGGTCGGCGCCGCCGCTGGCTACTATCGCCGCTGGGTGGACGGCGTCCTGATGCGGGGCGTCGACGTCGGTCTCGCGCTGCCCCGCATCTTTATTCTGCTGATGGCCGTGGCGCTGTGGGACGGGCTGCCGTTCACCGTCCTCGTGCTGCTCATCGGCCTGACGTCGTGGTTCGGCACCAGCCGGCTGGTCCGTGCCGAGGTCCTGTCGCTGCGCGGGCGCGATTTCGTGGTGGCGGCGCGGGCGCTGGGCGCCGGCGACGGGCGCGTTATCTTTCGCCACGTTCTGCCGAACGCCGCGGCCCCGATCATCGTCTCGGCCGCGCTGAGCGTCGGGAACGTGCTGTTGCTCGAGGCCTCGCTCTCGTTTCTCGGCATCGGCGTTCCGCCGCCGTGGCCGAGCTGGGGCAACATGATCGCGGACGGCGCGACCAGTCTCTACAACGCGCCCTGGACGACACTCTTTCCGGGTCTGGCTATCTCACTCGTGGTGATGTCTCTCAACGCCGTGGCCGACGGGCTGCGCGAAGCGCTGGATCCGCGCGAGGACGCGGCATGACCGCCCCGCCCACCGCCCCTGCGCTCCTGCGCGTACGCGACCTCAGGACGTACTTCGTCACCGAGCACGGCCGCGGCACGGCGCGCGCGGTGGACGACGTGTCGTTCGATCTGTATCCCGGCGAGACGCTCGGCATCGTCGGGGAATCAGGTTGCGGCAAGACCGTGACGTCGCTCTCGATCCTCCGCCTCGTCCCCGAGCCGCCGGGCCACATCCTCCCCGGCAGTCTCATCGAGTTCGAGGGCCGCAACCTGCTCGCGCTGCCCGCGCCCGAGCTGCGCGCCGTTCGCGGCAACCAGATCGCCATGATCTTCCAGGAGCCGATGACGTCGCTGAACCCGGTGTTCACCGTCGGCGACCAGATCGCCGAGGCGGCGATCATCCATCAGCGGCTGTCGCGCAGCGCCGCGCGCGCCCGCGCGATCGAGATGCTCGGCCTCGTCGGCATCCCCGATCCCGAAGAACGCGTCGATCACTACCCGCACCAGCTGTCGGGCGGCATGCGGCAGCGCGTGATGATCGCGATGGCCCTCGTCTGCCATCCGAAAGTGCTGATCGCCGACGAGCCGACGACCGCGCTCGACGTCACGATCCAGGCGCAGATTCTCGAGCTGCTCGATCGCTTGCAGAGCGAGCTCGGCATGGCCGTCTTGCTGATCACCCACGACCTCGGTGTCGTCGCCGGTCATGCCGATCGTGTGGTCGTGATGTATGCGGGCCGCGTCGTCGAGCAGGCGACGACGGACGAGCTGTTCGAGCGCCCGACGCATCCCTACACGGAAGGATTACTGGCGGCGGTCCCGCGCATCGACGCGCCGCGCGAACGCCTGCACGCGATTCCGGGACAAGTGCCGGCCGCAACCGCGTGGCCGACCGGCTGCCGCTTTCATCCGCGCTGCCCATACGCCTGGGACAAGTGCGTCGCGCAGGAACCGCCGCTGCTTGACACGGGAACGGCCGGCCACGCCGCGCGCTGCTGGCTCGTAACCGAGCCCGAACGCCGGCAGGCAAAGCGATGACCCCCCCCCTCGTCGACGTCCGCGACCTGGTGAAGCACTACGCCGGCGAGCGCAGCTGGTTCGGCTTCGGTCGCCCCAAGGCACCGATCCGCGCCGTCGACGGCGTGTCGTTCACGATCGAGGCCGGGCAGTCGCTCGGTCTGGTCGGAGAATCCGGATCGGGCAAGACGACGGTGGGCCGCACCATGCTGCGACTCCAGGAGCCGACGTCGGGGACCGTGCTGTTCGACGGCAACGACGTGTTCGCGCTCGACGCCGCCAAGCTCCGTGCGCTGCGGCGCAGGATGCAGATCGTCTTTCAGGACCCGTACAGCTCGCTCAATCCTCGCATGACGGTGGCAGAGACGTTGCGCGAGCCGCTCGAGATTCACGGGTTGAAGGGCCAGGTCACGGCGTTACTCGACGAGGTCGGGCTCGATGCGGCGTTCGCGCAGCGCTACCCGCACGAGCTGTCGGGCGGCCAGCGCCAGCGCGTCGGTATTGCGCGTGCCCTGTCGGTCGAGCCGCAGTTCGTCGTGTGCGACGAGCCCGTCAGCGCGCTCGACGTTTCGGTCCAGGCGCAGGTGCTCAACCTGCTGGCCGATCTGCGCGCGCGCCGGAAGCTCACGTATCTCTTCATCGCGCACGATCTCGCCGTCGTCCGCCACATCGCCGACCACGTCGCCGTCATGTATCTGGGCAAGATCGTCGAGCGCGCGCCGGCCACCGAGATCTACGCGCAGCCCCGCCACCCCTACACCCGGGCGCTCCTTTCCGCCGTGCCGGAGCCGAATCCGCGCGCGAGCAAGCGCAGGATCGTCCTGCCCGGCGACATCCCGTCACCGGCGCATCCGCCATCGGGCTGTCCATTTCATCCGCGCTGCCCGCATCCGAAAAAGAACGAGCGCTGCCGCACCGAGCCGCCGCCGCTGCGGCCCATCACCCCCGGTCACCTCGCGGCCTGTCATTACGCCGAGGAGCCGATGTGAACGGCGTCCTGGTGCTCGCGCAGACCCTCACGAACCTCGTGATTGTCCCCGCCGGACCCGGGCTGCCGTCGGGCTGGCGCCTGAACAAGACGAAGGGCGTCGACGCGCCGTCGTTCGAAGTCACGCGCGGCCACACGTTGCGAATCATCGCGATCGGCCAGAGCGCCACGGCGACCTATCGCATTCGCGGCGGGATCCAGGCTCCGCCTTCCACGCTCCGGCCCGGACATTTGACGTGGCGCTGGCGCGCCGGCACGCCGCTCCGCGGTGCCGACCTGAAGCACCGCACCGGCGACGACAGCCCCATCCGCGTCGTCGTGACGTTCGCGGACGGTCGGGTGCTGTACTACGCGTGGGGCAATCGCGAGGGCCGCGGCGAGAGCTTCACGAGCTGGACCGGGCGCAATCAGATGGTCGTCGTGCTGGAGCGCGCGGAAGATGCGGATGGCTCGTGGCACGTCGAACGGCGCGACCCGTTCAGCGACTATCGCCGGCTGTGGAACAATGCGCCGAAGCCGATCGTGTCGGTCGGCATAAGCGCAGATACGGACGCGTTGAAGGTGCGGGCCGCCGCCGAGATCGGTGACATCACTTGGGAAGCGCCTTAGCGGACGCCGCCCATGAGTTTGCGCAGGTAGGGAGTCAACGCCAGAAGCACCGCCGCCGCCACGAATGTCGTCAGCGCGACCGCGCCGAAGAGCTTGGGCAACGGCAGCGTCTCGAACAGTCCCCCCGCCATACCGGCCAGCTTGTTTCCCACCGCAATCGACAGAAACCACCAGCCCATCATGAAGCCGACGATGCGGGCCGGCGCGAGCTTGGTCACGATCGAGAGACCGACGGGACTGAGACATAGCTCACCGATCGTGTGCAGAAAGTAGAGCCCGATGAGCCACCATGGACTGACGAGGACGTGCTGCTCCTGCGCCAGCTTCGCCGCCGGCACGATCAGCGCGAACCCCAGTCCGACGAAAATCAACCCGAGCGCGAATTTCACGGGGCTCGACGGCTGGCGTGGTCCCAGGCGGACCCAGAACCAGCCGATCAGCGGCGCGAGCCCGAGGATCATGAACATCGAGTTCAGCGACTGATACCACGTCGACGGGAAATCGAAGCCGAGGAGCCGGTTGTGCGTGAGCCGGTCGGCGAACAGGTTGAGACTCGAGGACGCCTGCTCGAACGCGCCCCAGAATATCGACGAAAAAACGAACAGTACGGCGATCGCGGCGACGCGTCCCCACTCCTCGCGCGTGAATCGCCACCAGGGCTCCGCATACGTCGCCGCGTGCTGCTCGGTTTGCCCAAGCCGGGTGAGCGCCGGCAAGAGGCGCGGTTTGCCGGCGACGTACTGAATCAGCCCGACCACCATGCCGACGCCCGCGCACGCGAACCCGACATGCCAATTCACTTCCTGTCCGAGCGTGCCGACGACGAGGGGGGCGGTGAACGCGCCGACGTTGATGCCGACGTAGAAGAGCGAGAACCCGGCGTCGCGGCGCGCATCGGCGTCGTCATACAAGGCGCCCACCATCGTGCTGGCGTTCGGCTTGAGCAGACCGGTGCCGATCATGATGAGGCACAGGCCGAGGTAGAACGTTGGGAGCGTGGGGATCGCCATGCTGAAGTGTCCGAGCGCGATGATGATCCCGCCGACGAGCACGCTGCGATACTGGCCCCAGAGCCGATCGGCCACCGATCCGCCGACGATCGCGGTGGCGTACACGCCGAAGCCGTACCACCCGATGATGGCGCCACCTTTTTCGGCAGTGAAGCCGAGACCGCCTTGGGTGACTGAGGCAGTCATGAACAGGATGAGCAGCGCCTTCAGACCGTAAAAGCTGAAGCGCTCCCACATCTCGACCAAAAAGAGGGTCGATAACCCGCGCGGGTGGCCGAACCACCCCGACGTGTCGCGCTGCTGGGCGACGGGTTGCGCGCCCCCCATCTAGCGCACGCCGCCCATCAGCTGCTTGACGGGTTTGACGATCGCGAACGCGATCAGTGAAGCGCCGACGCACACGGCGCCCACTACTCCGAAGAGCTGGGGCAGCGGTGCGGAGGAGATGAACCCGGCGGCGTAGCCCGCGACCTTGTTGCCGACCGAGTCGGCGAGGAACCAGAGCCCGAGCATCATGCCGACGATCTTCACAGGCGCGAGCTTGGTGAATACCGACAAGCCCACGGGTGAAATGCACAGCTCGCCGAGCTCCTGGATGAAGTAGCAGCCGACCAGCCAGAGCGGCGAGACACGCAATCCTGCCGTCCCCTGAATCGCCGTCGCCGGAATGAGGAGAAACAGGAACGACAGACCGACGAAGAACAGGCCGAAGGCGAACTTCGTGGGCGTCGTGGGCTCGTACTTGCCGAGGCGGATCCACAGCCACGCGAACGCGGGGGCGAGAAGAATCACGAAGATCGCCTGAACGGAGACGTACCAGCTCGACGGGAA
>DATJKA010000063.1:0-3278 GCA_035491815.1 Gemmatimonadales bacterium
CAATCTAGAGGAGTCGCGCAACCATTCCTCTAGTCAACCAATAGGAACACCCGTGCGCGACGACAAGCTCAACCTGCTGCAGGGGACGCTCGATCTCATCGTGCTCAAGCTCCTGCGCGCCGGACCGGCCAACGGGTGGGAACTCACGCAGAACATTCAGGTCGTCTCGAAGCGCAACCTTGACGTGAACTACGGCTCGCTCTATCCGGCGCTGCGGCGGCTCGAGGCGCGGGGGCTCGTCACGGCCGAGTGGGGTGTGTCGGAGAACAACCGGCGTGCGCGCTACTACACGCTCACACCCGCCGGGCGCAAGCAGCTCGAAGTCGAGCGCAGCGAGTGGCAGCGCTTCAGCAAGGCCCTCGGGCTCATCCTGGAGTCGGAATGAGCGTCCCCGCCATCTGGTCCAAGTTCGTCGTCCGGCTCCGCGCGGTGCTGGCTCGCAGGCATGCCGAAACGGAGCTCGACGAGGAGCTGCAATATCATCTCGATCGCGAAATCGAGCGCGGCGTAGCGTCAGGGATGTCGCCGGCGGACGCCCGTCTTGCCGCCAGGCGAGCATTCGGCAACGTCGCGCAGCATAAGGCCGCGGTCCGCGACAGTTGGGGCGTCGCCGCCGCGTGGGCCGACGAAGCAAAACAGAACCTGCGCTTCGCGCTGCGAAACTTTCGCCACTCACCCGCGTTCGTCGGGACGGTCGTACTCACCATCGCGCTCGGCCTGGGCCTCAACACGAGCGCGTTCACGGTGTTCAATGCGTACGTCCTGCGGCCGCTTGCGGTGCGCGACGCCGGCTCGTTGTACGAAGTGACGTTCCGCGACGCGCACAATCGCATACAGCACCTTTCCTGGCGACAGTATCGGGATCTGCGCGGTATACCGATTGCGGCCGAGACGTTCGCGCATGCGTTCGTGATTGCGCGATCCGATCGCGGGCTGCTGATCGGTCAAGCGATCACCGGTGACGGATTCCGGGTCCTTGGGGCTCGACCCGGCCTTGGGCGGCTGCTCCTGCCTGAGGACGCCGCGCCGCCGATCGGCGAGAACGTCGTCGTGCTGAGCCACGACGCATGGCGCACGAAATTTGGCGGCGACTCGGCGATCGTCGGCAAGGTCGCCACACTTCACGGCCTGTCCTTTCGCGTCGTTGGCGTTGCGGAGGGGCGTTTCACGGGCATCGGGCCGGTGCCGCCGGATTTCTGGGCGCCGGTCACGGCGTTCAGTCGAATTCAGGGCACACCTGACCTGCTTGGAAGCAGCGAGCCGCAGGTTCTCCGCGCCGTACTGCGGCTCAAACCCGGAGTTGACGAGCAACGGGCTCGGGCGCAGCTCGGCGCCTGGGCACTCGCGTCTACGTCCAACTTGCCCGACTCTCTCCGCTGGACCCGCGTCGACCTGATGTCGGTGGCCAGTGCGCTCCCCCTCACGCCAGAGACCGTTGCCGAGTTTGCGCCGGCCGCGCTCGCGTTCCTGCTCGTGCTGCTAATCGCCTGTGCGAACGTGGCGAACGTGATGCTCGCGCGTGGCATCGCGCGGCAGCGCGAAATCGGAATCCGGCTCGCGCTCGGCGCCGGCCGGTCGCGCGTGATCCGGCAGCTTCTCACCGAGAGCCTACTACTGGCGATACCCGCCGCTGTCCTTGGCTTTCTGATCTCACAATGGACGCTCGAGGCGAGCGTGCGGGTGATGTACGCGAGCGCGCCCGCCGGTTACGCGGCCTACCTGCGCGTGATGCCGCTCAGTCCCGACCTGCGCGTGTTCGGGTTCGTATCACTCGCGGCGTTGGTCTCGGCCGTCGCTTTCGGGTTGCTCCCGGCGCTGCAGACGACCCGGCCGAACATCGTGCAGGCGGCACGCGGCGATTTCGACACGGCATTCCGCCCGGGGCGAATTCGCGGGGCACTGGTCGTCGCGCAGATCTGCGGCTCGACGCTGCTGCTGATCGTCACCGGCATTCTGCTCCGCGGCGCGAGCAAGGCGCAGCGTCTCGAGATCGGCCTGCGGACGCGCGACGTCGTGGAACTGACCCTGGACGACCGGGGCCGGCGTGCCGCGCTCGAGCGGCTGCGTGCCGAGCCGACGGTGGTCGCGCTCGGCGCATCCCGGACGCCGCCGCTCGACGGCTACTACCCGACGATCGCGATGCATGGTGCCGGCGACCGCCGGGTCACCGTGTCGAGCTACGTATTCGCCGATGCGCGCTTCTTCACGGTGCTCGACGTCCCAATCCGCCGCGGACGAGCGTTCTCGGACGCGGAGGAGCGCGGCACACAACCCGTCGTCGTCGTCAACGAGGCCGCGGCGCAACTGCTCTGGCCGAACACGATGCCGATCGGCCAGCTCGTCCAGCTCGGCGCGGATCCGCCGCGTGGGTCGGCGCTCGCCCGCGTGCGCACGGCGCGCGTGATCGGAGTCGCGAACAATACCGTGAACGGGTGGATCGGCACCGGTATCGGCCATCCCATTGTGTACTATCCGGCGAGCGCCGATTCGGCAGACGCCAGGATCCTGGCGCGTGTCGTGGGCGATGCGAACTCGGCCCGTGATCGGCTCGACGACGAGATCACGCGGCTGAACCCGAGCGCGATCAACGAGCTACACACGTTGGACGATTACGTCGCGCTTCAACGATGGCCGTTTCGGATATTCTCATGGCTCGCGTCGGCGCTTGGAGCGATCGCGCTCGCCCTGACTCTGATCGGCGTGTACGGGGTGCTGTCGTACCTCGTCGCGCAACGCACGCGAGAGATCGGCATCCGCATGGCGCTCGGCGCGAGCGCGCTGGGCGTCGTGGCCCACGTCGTTCGTCAATCTCTGCATTACGCCGTGATCGGCGGCCTGGCCGGCATGGCGCTGGCGCTCGCCGTCTCACGCGTATTCGCGTCGGAGCTGGTGATCGTCAGCACCTTCGATCCCGCTGGGTACGGCGCGGGGTTGGCAATCATTCTTGCCGCGTGCGTGGCGGCGTCCCTCGCGCCGTCGCGTCGTGCTGCCCGGGTGAATCCCGTGGAGGCATTGCGGCGCGATTGAGACCCCGCGTCCGCTCCAGCTCGGCGCCCGACCGCCGCGTGTGGTGGCAACGAGAGCCGGTGAGGAGGGTCTTTCCGGCCCCCGGGACGTTGACGTCTGGCCGTCATCGAGACCGGCAGCGGGCCGGCCTTTTGGCGCGTAAGTCCAGGGGGTAGACTCCCTCTCGCACCACGCCACCCTGTAGTTCCCCACCTTCCGGAGGTTCTGGATGACGCGGGTCCACCGCTCCTGGCGCGCCGCGGCCCTTGTGC
>DATJKA010000064.1:0-32606 GCA_035491815.1 Gemmatimonadales bacterium
TCGGAGCCGTTGAGGAGCCGGGCGCCGCGCAGCAGCGTGCCGTCGCCGCCGAGCGTGATGAGACAGTCGAGGTTGCCGTCCGGGGTCTCGCCCAGCGGGTGCGGGCGTGGCGCGCCGTCCGCCGGCGTCGGCCAGATCTGCAGAATCTTGTCTTCGACGAACAACGTCAGCCCGAGGCTCGAGGCTTTCTGTTGCAGCGTCGTGAGGAGCGCGACGACGTCCGGATAGTTGGGGTTGCCGACGACCCCGACGTTCATCGTGTCAAAGATTCTTCCGCCGCGAGCGCCCGAATGCGCGCGGCGATGCCCTCGCCCGTGAGCCCGACGTCCGCCAGCTGCTGCGCGCGGGGCGCATGCTCGTACGTCCGGTCCGGCACGCCGAGGGCGACAACGCGGCAGTCGGGCGCGGTCGTCTGCACGAGCGCGGCGAGCGCCGCGCCGAAGCCGTTCACCACCGTGCCGTCTTCGACGGTGACGAGCAGCTTGTGACTCTGCGTCAGCGCGTCGAGCATCTCGCGATCCATCGGCTTCAGGAAGCGCGCATTCACCACCGACACGTCCAGTCCATCGGCGCCGAGTGCCTTCGCCGCATCGAGCGCCGGCTGGCACATCGTCCCGACGGCGAGGATGGCGCAATCCTTGCCCTTCTTGAGCAGCTCCCACGTGCCGTACGCAATCGCCGGCACTTCAGCCGCGGGCGGCACCTCGGCGGGCGCCTTGTCGCGCGGGTAGCGCAGCGAAAACGGCCCATCGTCGTGCGCCAGCGCGCAGCGCAGCAGCCCGACCAGCTCGGCGCCGTCCTTCGGCGCCGTCACCGTCATGTGCGGCACCGCCAGCATGTACGCGATGTCGTACAGGCCCATGTGCGTCTGGCCGTCTTCCCCGACCATACCGGCGCGGTCCATCGCGAAGATCACGGGCAGTTTCTGGATCGCGACGTCGTGGATGATCGAGTCGTAGGCGCGCTGCAGGAACGTCGAGTAGATCGCGACGACCGGCCGAATGCCCTGCGTCGCCAATCCCGCCGCGAACGTCGTCGCGTGGCCTTCGGCGATGCCGACGTCGAAGAAGCGCTCCGGCCATTTCTTCTGGAAGATGTTCGTGCCGGTCCCCGACGGCATGGCCGCGGTGATCGTCACCAAGTCGGGGTACTCGGCTGCAAGCTGCGTGAGCGCGTCCCCGAACACCTTGGTCCACTGCGGCGGTCCCGGGTTCACCGGTCTCAGTTTGCCGGTGACGGGATCGTACGGGGCGCGCGCGTGATACTTCTCGAGGTCGGGCTCGGGCAGCGGGAAGCCCTTTCCCTTCTCCGTGATCACGTGCACGACACGCGGGCCCTTGAGCGTCTTGACGATGTCGAACGTGTGCAGCATCTGGTCGATGTTGTGCCCATCGATCGGCCCGAAATAGCGGAAGCCGAGCTCCTCGAACAGCATGCCCGGCGACCACAGGTTCTTGATGGACTCTTCGACGTTCTTCGCGAAGTCGACGAGCTTCTTGCCGCCGATCACGTGTGAGGCGCGCTCGATGACGTGCTTCACGCGCTCGCGCATCCGGACGCCGAAGCGGCTCGCCACCATGGAACCGAAGTACTTGCTGATCGCGCCGACGTTGGGCGCGATCGACATCCCGTTGTCGTTCAGGACGACGATGATGTCGCGCCCCTCGCCCTCTCCGGAATCGCCGGCATTGTTCAGCGCTTCATACGGCAGCCCGCACGTCATCGCGCCGTCGCCCACGACCGCGACGACTTCGAAGTCCTCGCCCTTGAGATCGCGTGCCGTCGCCATGCCGAAGGCGGCCGACAGCGCGGTCCCCGCGTGGCCCGCCCCGAACTGGTCGTGCTCGCTCTCGGTGCGCCGCAGGAACCCGGACAACCCGCCGCGCTGCCGCAGGGTCTGGAGGCGGTCGTTGCGGCCGGTCAGGATCTTCCACGGATAGCCCTGGTGGCCCACGTCCCAGACGATCTTGTCGTGCGGCGAGTCGAACGCGGCGCACAGCGCCACGGTCAGCTCCACGACGCCGAGGCCGGCGCCGATGTGGCCGCCGGTCTGCGAGACGACCTGAATGAGACGCTGGCGCACCTCGTCGGCGAGCTGCTGCAGCTGCTCGGCGTCGAGCGCCTGGACGTCTTTGGGTCCGCGGATTTGATCGAGAATCAATTCGGCCTCGTCACGATGTAATGGGCCAGCTCCACCAATATGGGGGAAACTAACCCGGCATCCCGCAGATGGTCCACCGCCTGCGCCGAGAGCCGTTCCGCCTCGGCGCGCGCGGCGCCGACGCCCAGCAAGGTCACGAACGTGGCCTTGGAGTGTGCGGCATCCTTGCCGGCGGTCTTGCCGAGCTGGTCGGACGTCGCGGTGGCGTCGAGCACGTCGTCGGCGATTTGAAAGGCCAGTCCGATCGCTTCCCCGTACGAGCGCAGCCCCTCGACCTGTTGCGGTGTGCTGTCGGCGGCGAGGCCGCCGATCACGCACGCGGCCGCAATGAGCGCCCCCGTCTTGCGATGGTGCACTTCGGTGAGCGCGGCAATCGGCAGCGCCTTGGCCTCGGCCTCGAGATCCAGCGCTTGTCCGCCGATCATGCCGCCCGCGCCGGCGGCGCGAAACAGCTCGAGCGCGATCTCGCGGGCGCGGGGCCGCGGCAGCGCGAGCGATTTGAGACCGTGGGCCAGCACGCGCGCGGCGAGCGCCACCATGTCATAGCCCGCGCGCGTGGCGCGCGACACGTCGAACGCACGATGCGCCGTCGGCCGGCCGCGCCGCAGGTCGTCGTTGTCCATGCAGGGCAGGTCGTCGTGGACGAGCGAGTACGCGTGCACCACTTCGACGGCCGCCGCGAGCTCCGCGACACCGGGCGCCGACGCGCCGTGCAGCGCCTCGTGGGCGGCGAAGACCAGCGTCGGGCGCAGCCGCTTGCCTTCACTCAGGAGACTGTAGCGGATGACGGGATTTGCCGGATCCGCCCATGTGGTGAGCACGGCATCGACGCGATGACGCGCGTCGGTGAGATACCTAGCGACTTTCAATCTCGAGCACTTTTTTGACCTTGAGCTCGGCCTGCGCGAGCTGCTCGCGCGCGACGCGCAGCCGCTCGACTCCTTCCTCGAACAGCTTCAACGCCTCGTCGAGATCGAGATCTTCCGCTTCCAGTTTGCGGACGATCGCCTCCAACCGCTCCATCTGCTCACCGAACCCGGGCATCGACCTCTCCGTCGGTTACCCGCAACCGGAACTCTTTGCCTGGCGGCAACTGGCCGACACTCTTGAGGACGGCGCCCTGCTGATCGCGCGCGACGGCATAGCCGCGGGCCAATACTTTCAGCGGGCTCAAGGCATCAAGGCGTGCGCCGTGCGCCGTGAGCCGTGCGCCGGACTTCTCGAGCCGATACTCCATGCAGCGGGTGAGGCGATCGCTCGTACGGTTCAGTCGCTCGACGACGTGTCGCGACGCCGTTCGCAACGCTCGCGCCAGACGCTGGCCGAGTGCGTCGCAGGCTTGCCGTATTTCGCTTCGGTCCGGTGTCGCGGCTTCCGCCGCGGCGGACGGTGTTGGGGCACGCAGATCGGCGACCAGGTCGCAGAGCGTCACGTCGGTCTCGTGACCGATCGCCGAGATCACGGGCATCGGCATGGCGGCGACGGCGCGCGCCACGCGCTCGGTATTGAATGCCCACAGGTCTTCAATCGAGCCGCCGCCCCGCCCAACGATCAGGACATCCACCGGCAGCCGCCTGATGCGATTGAGCGCCGAGCAGACGGAGGCTTCCGCCTTCGCCCCCTGCACCTGCGCCGGCACGACGATCAGCTCGGCGAGCGGCCAGCGCCGGCCGACGACCGCCTGGATGTCGCGGAGGACGGCACCGTCCGGGCTCGTGACCACGGCGATGCGGCGCGGAAACAGCGGCAGCCGGCGTTTGCGAGCCGGGTCGAGCAATCCGTCCTTGGTCAGCGCGGCTTTGGCTTTCTCGAACGCGAGCTTCCAGAGGCCGCCCTGATCGGTGGACAAGAGCTCCAACACGGTCAGCTGAAAGTCGCCCTTCTCTTCGTAGATGGACGGGCGCGCGAACACGAAGACCTGCATGCCGTCGGTGGGTGGAGGCAGCCGGAAGTTCTGCTTGGCGAACATCGCGCAACGGATCTGCGCCGCTTTGTCTCGCAGCGAGAAGTACCAGTGGCCGCTGCGCCAGGCCTTGAAGCCCGCGATCTCGCCGCGCACCCACAGCGGGGGCAGTCCCGCCTCGATCACGGCACGCGCGCGCTTGGTGACTTCGCCGACGGTCCACGCGCCCTCGGCCGAGGCGGCGCTGAAGAGATCTACGGACGCGCCCATTGCCGGGCCGCCTGCACCGTGTTGTACAGCAGCATCGTGATCGTCATCGGGCCGACGCCGCCGGGAACCGGCGTGATGGCCGACGCGATCTCTTTCGCTTCGTCGAACTTGACGTCGCCGACGAGGCGGTAGCCCTGCTTCCTGGAGGGATCGTCCACACGATTGACGCCGACGTCGATCACCACCGCGCCCGGCTTCACCATGGCGCCCGTGACGAACTCCGGCTTGCCGATCGCCACGATGAGAATGTCCGCCTGGCGGGTGTGCTGGTCGATGCCGCGGGTGCGCGAGTGGCAGACCGTCACCGTCGCGTTGCCGCCCGGCCCGTCCTGCAGCAGCAGCGACGCCATCGGCCGGCCGACGATGTTCGAGCGCCCCACGATGACCGCGTGCGCGCCTTTGGTCTCCACACCGGTCCGCAGCAAGAGCTGTTGCACACCGTACGGCGTGGCGGGCCGGAAGCCGCTCGCGTCGCCCGCCACGACCTTCCCCACGTTCTCGGGATGAAAGCCGTCGACGTCCTTGCGCGGATCGATGCGATGGAGCGCGCGGTTGCTGTCGATCTGCTTGGGTAACGGCAACTGCACGAGAATGCCGTGGATCTGCGGATTGGCGTTCAGGCGCTCCAGCAATCCCATCAACTCGGCTTCCGTCGTGTCCTTGGACAGGTTGATCGTCTCGTGATAGAGCCCGGCGTCGTCGCACGCTTTGCCCTTCATCCGGACATAGACTTGCGACGCCGGATTGTCGCCCACGAGCACCACCGCAAGTCCCGGCGTAATGCCCTTTTTCTTCAAAGCCGCAATGTCGTTGCCCAGCTCGGCGCGCATCGCGGCGCCGATGGCATTCCCGTCGATGAGCTTAGCGGGCAACGCCCACCGCCCGTGTCTCGCGAATCACGACCACTTTGATCTGTCCCGGATACTGGAGCTCGCGCTCGATCTTGCGCGCGATTTCGTCGGTGAGCTTGGTAGCGGCGGCGTCGTCCACTGCTTCCGGCGTCACGACCACGCGAACTTCGCGACCCGCCTGAATCGCGAAGACCTTTTCCACACCCTTGAACTCGGACGCGAGCTTTTCGAGATCGCCGAGGCGTTTGACGTACGTCTCGAAGGCCTCGCGCCGCGCGCCGGGCCGCGAGCCGGAAATGGCGTCCGCGGCCTGCACGATCACGCTGATCGAGGAGTCGTGCGGCACGTCGTCGTGGTGCGCGGCGATGCAGTTGATGACGATCGGGTGCTCGCCGTACTTCGTCGCCTGTTCGACGCCGAGCTGGACGTGGGTGCCGTCGTGCTCGTGCGTGAGCACCTTGCCGACGTCGTGCAGCAGCGCGCCGCGCTTGGCGAGATTGACGTCGAGCTTCAGCTCGGCCGCCATCATGCCGGCAAGGTAGGCGACTTCTTTGGAATGCTCGAGAATGTTCTGGCCGTACGACGTGCGGTACTTCATCCGGCCGACGAGCTTCACCAGCTCGGCGTGCATGCCGCGGATGCCGGTGTCGTACACCGCCTGCTCGCCCGCCTCGACGATGCTGGTATCGACGTCCGCTTTCGCTTTCTTGACGATTTCTTCGATGCGACCCGGATGAATGCGGCCGTCGGCGATCAGGCGCTCGAGCGCCAGCCGGCCGACTTCGCGGCGCACCGGCTCGAAGCACGAGACGACCACGGTGTCCGGCGTGTCGTCGATGATCACGTCCACGCCGGTCGCGGCCTCGAACGCGCGGATGTTGCGGCCCTCGCGGCCGATGATGCGGCCTTTCATCTCGTCGGACGGCAGGATCACGGCGGAGACGCTCGACTCGGCCGTCTGCTCGGCGGCGATCCGCTGGATGGCCATCGCGATGATTTTCTTGGCCTCGCGGTCGGCGTTCTTCTTGGCCTGCTCCGTGATGCTGCGCACGAGCGCGGCCGCTTCGTCGCGCGCTTCGTTTTCCAGCCGGTTGATCAGCTCCTGCTTGGCTTCCTGCGCGCTCAGCCCCGCGACTTGCTCCAGCCGCGCGCCGATGCCGCCCTCGCGCTTGTCGAGCGAACGGGAGCGCTCCTCGAGCTGCCGCTCGAACTTGTGCAGGTCGCGATCGCGGGCGTCGACGCTCGCGAGCTTTTGATCGAGGCTTTTATGGAGGTTTTCGCGCACGGCCATGAGCTCTTCTTTGGCCGCCAGCACGAGACGTTGGCTTTGTTCGGTCGCCTGGCGCTCGACGCGCCGGCCCCACACGTAGAAGACCAGTGCCGCAACGAGCACGCCGCTGAGCACGGCCGCGATGATCGACGAAACTTCGGCCATAATCTATCTCCACCTCTCCCCCGAGCCCCGCTCCACAGGGTGGAGAGGGGAAACGGAGGTGAGGACGATTGTCAGCCCGCGATTGCTTTGCGCTTCGCCGGCGGCAGCATCTTCGCGAGATCGTCGGCCACGGCCGCAAGCCGCGCCGCCACCTCCCGCTCCGTCTGCTTCGCCTGGAACAGCTCGTTCGTGATATCGAGCGCCGCCAGAATCGCGGCCTTGTGCGTCTCCACCAACGGCCCCTGGCTCAACACTTTTTTCAAGGCCTGATCGACGTACGCCGCCACCTCACGCGTGTATTCGGGCGGCAGGTCCGATCGGACAGTGTACTCCTCGCCGCCGATCATCACGCGGACGGCGTGCTTCTTTGCCGTCGTGGTCACTTGTGGCCCCCGTTGTTATCCCGGGCTTGCTCTTCCAAAAACGTCAGGCGCTGCATCAGATCGTGCACACGAGTCCGGGCGCCTTCCATGCGCTGGCGCAACGCCTTGTTCTCGGACTCGAGCTCGGTGTTCTTGACCGGACTCCCGCTCCCTCGCGTCTTCAGCTCCGATTCCGCTTTCTGCGCGCGCGAACGCCAGCCCGCCAGCTCCTCCGCCACTTCGCGGAGCATCGCCTCGAGCTGATCGATGGCCTCACGGAGATCCGTTTGTGCCAGTCCCCCCACTCCCCCCGGTCCCCCCGGTCCCCCCGCCCCGCCGCCGTACGTCAAATTGGACCTCCAGCGCTTTCAGCATCCGACTGAGCAGCGCGTCAATCTCCCGCTCGGTGAGCGTTTTTGCCGGGTCCCGGAACGTGCATCGCCACGTCACACCGCGCGTTCCCTCCGGCAAGCCTGCGCCGCGATACTCGTCCAGCACATCCAGCCGCTCGAGCAGCGCCCCGCCTTCGCGGCGGAGCAGAGACTCGATCCCGGCCGCCGTCACAGCAGCGGGCAGGACCAACGAGATATCCCGCACGCCTGGCGGCTGCGTCGGGAGCGGCTGGTATCTCGGCCGCTCGGGCGCGGCAACGCGGATTGTCACTTCTAGTCCGTAGAGCGGCCCTGCCCACCTCGGTGCGTCAGCCTCGAGCGGCGTCGCCGTGCCCGCCGGGTCCGCCCCGTTTCGAAGCGCCACCCACCCCGCTCCAGTGGCGGCCGGTTGCACGTCGCAACCAGGTGCGGCGGCCGCCACGGCTAACTCAAAGTGGCGCTTTAGGTCCCATATGTCCATATCAGGTAGTTTCGCAACCTCGGTCCCATCGCTCCAATGCGCGGGGTGACGAGCGCCGGTGAGCACGATGGCAAGGTGGAGCTCCTCGGACGGGCGGTCGGGCGGACGGGCGGACGGGCGGAAAACCGTTCCCACTTCGAAAAGTCGTATGTCACGGTTGCCCTGGGCCCAGTTGTACTCGACGCGCCGCACCAGCCCCGGCAGGAGCCGCGACCGAAGATGGGCTTCCTCGGCCGACAGCGGGTTCTTGACCGGGACGGCGTCCGGACTGTCGGCAGGACCCAACGGAAGCGTGCGGGCCTCGAGCAAACCCCCGCCGCTTCGCACCAGGACGTCACGAATCCGTCGGAGGGTGACGTCCGCCGGCGCATCGGGGACGGTACCGGGTCGGTACGGTCGCAACTCGTCCGGGAACGAGTCGTAGCCGCGCAGGCGGGCGACTTCCTCGATCAGGTCCACCTCGCGCGCCACATCGGGTCGCCAGCCGGGGACCTGGACCGCAAACCGCTCGTCCTTGGGAGCCACGACGAACCCGACCGCCGACAGCAGCCGCTCGATCTCTTTGCGCGGAATCGGCACACCCAGGAGGTGACCGACGCGTTCCTCGCGCAAGAACACGGACCGCGGTTTCTGCGGCTCGGGCCACAAATCGAGCGGCGGCTCGCGCACCGCTCCGCCGGCGATCGCGATGATCAGGTCGATCGCGCGCGCCATCGCGTCCGGCAGCGCGAAGATGTCGATGCCCCGCTCGAAGCGATAACTCGATTCGCTCGAGAGGCCGAGTGCGCGCCGTGTGCGCCGGATGCGGGTCGGCTGGAAGCAGGCGGCCTCGAGCACGATGTCGGTCGTGCTGGCGGTCACCTCCGACTCCGCGCTTCCCATGACGCCCGCGACGATCTGCGGGCGCTCGGCGTCGCAGATGGCCGTCATCTCGGGATTCAGGGTCCGCTCGACGCCGTCGAGCGTCACGATCTTCTCCGACGGCTTCGCGCGCCGCACCACGACCGCCGGCCCGCGCAGCTTCGCGAGATCGAAGGCGTGCATCGGCTGATTGATCTCGAGCAGGATGTAGTTCGTCGCGTCAACGATGTTGTTGACGGACCGCTGGCCGACGCTCTGCAGCCGGTTCGCGAGCCAGGAGGGGCTCGGTCCGACCTTCACGCCGCGAATGACCGCGGTCATGTAGCGGGGGGCGCCTTCGACGTCTTCGAGCCGCACCTCAACGCCGTCCACAACGCCCCGATCCGTCTTTGACACGGCCGACTTGACGCCTGACGCTGGAATCGGCGGCAGCTTGACCGTTGCTCCCAGGCTGACCGCGACCTCTCGTGCGATCCCACGATGGCAGAGCAGGTCAGGGCGATTGGCGGACACGTCCACGATCACCTGCTCATCGGCAAGCGGAATCGCTTCGAGGAAGGGCGTGCCGGGAGGTGCCTCGGTGTCGAGCTCCAGAATCCCCGCGTGATCGACACCGAGGCCGAGCTCTTTCGCCGAGCAGAGCATGCCGTTGGATTCGACGCCGCGGATCTTCCGGCGGTCGAGCTTCAGCCCGCCGGGGAGCGTCGCGCCCACCGGAGCGAACGGATAGGTCTTCCCTGCCTGGACGTTCGGCGCGCCGCACACCACCTCGAGCGGCTGGCCGCCGCCCGCATCCACCTGGCACACCGACAGGCGATCGGCGTTCGGGTGTTGCTTGACCTCGAGCACGCGCGCGATGAGCACATCGCGCAGGTCCTGATGGATCGGCACGACGCCGTCCACCGGCGCGACCTGGCGGGCGAGCCGATCGGCGATATCGCGACCTTCGAGCGGCCTCTGGAGCAACGCCTCCAGCCAGCGTCGAGAGACGATCATGACGGCCGTCCGTCGTTCGTCCTGCGTCGTGCATCGGCTGTGAACTGCTCGAGGAACCGCACGTCGGAATCGAAGAACAGCCGGATGTCCGGAATGCCGTAGCGCAGCATCGCGATGCGCTCCGGCCCCATGCCCCAGGCGAAGCCGGTGTACTTCTCGCTGTCCACGTTGCAGCTCTCCAGCACCGCCGGATGCACCATGCCGGAGCCCAGGATTTCCATCCACCCCGTGCCTTTGCAGGCCGCGCAGCCCGTTCCCCCGCAGATCTGGCACTGCACGTCCATCTCGGCGGAGGGTTCGGTGAATGGGAAGTACGACGGCCGGAACCGCACCTGCGTCGCCGGCGTGAAGATGCGGCGCGCGAATTCGGCGAGCGTCGCCTTCAGATCGACGAATGTGATGCCTTCGTCGACGGCGAAGCCCTCGATCTGCTCGAACACCGGGGAATGCGACGCGTCGAACGGATCGCGACGATAGCAGCGCCCCGGTGCGACGATGCGGATCGGCGGCGGGTAACTCTCGAGCGTGCGGATCTGCACCGGCGAGGTGTGGGTGCGCAGCACGACGTCCTCGCCCAGATAGAAGCTGTCCTGCGCGTCGAGCGCCGGATGGTCTTTCGGAAAATTCAGCGCGTAGAAGTTGTAGCGCTCGGTTTCCGCTTCGGGGCCGACGGCGCGCGTGAACCCGAGCTCGCGCAGCACGTCGCAGATCTCGTCGACGACCTGGGTGACGATGTGGATGCCGCCGTGCCACGCGCGCCGGCTCGGCATGGTGAGGTCGATGCCGACGAGGTTCGCAGCGCCACGCTTCAGCGTGTCCTCGCGCGCCTCGATGGCGCGCTCCGCGTCGCGTTTCAGCGCATTGGCGTGACCGCCGACGCGCTTGCGTTCCTCGGGCGCGAGCCCGGGGAGCGCTTTGAGGATTTCAGTGAGGGCGCCGGCCTTGCGACCCAGGAGCTCCGTCTTGAGCTCCTGGAGCCGGCGTTCATCCGCCTGCGGAATCTCGTTCAGACGCTCCCGCAGCGAATCGAGGGCTGCAAGGAGGTCGCTCATGGGTTAAAGAGCCTTCTTGGCGACCTCCGCCAGCTGCTCAAACGCCTGCGGGTCCCGCACGGCCATGTCGGCGAGGATCTTGCGATTCACTTCGACGCCGGCCTTGCGCAGCCCATTCATGAACTTGTTGTAGGACAGCGCGTGCAGCCGCGCCGCCGCGTTGATGCGCGTGATCCAGAGGCGCCGGAACTCGATCTTCTTCGCCCGGCGGTCGCGATACGCGTACTTCGCCGCCCGCTCGGTCGCTTCCTTCGCCGCTTTCCACAGTTTGCTGCGCCCGCCCCAGTATCCCTTGGCGAGCTTCATCACCTTATTCTTGCGCTTCAGGCGCGCAACGTTGCTTTTGACGCGAGGCATGAGTGCTCCTTACGCCTGCAACAGGCGCTTGAGGCGACGCTCGGCGTGCGACACCAGTGTCGCTTTGCGCAGGTGGCGTTTCCGCTTCGGATGCTTCGACGTCAGGATGTGGCGCTTGTACGCGCGATAGCGGCGCAGCTTCCCGGTCCCGGTCAGCCGGATCCGTTTTCTGAGCGCGCGCTTCGACTTCATCTTTGGCATGTGTCGTCCTATTTCGGTGCGAGGACCATCGACATGTTGCGGCCCTCGAGCTTTGGTTCCTGTTCGATCTTCCCAATGTCCTTCAGTTCCTGCGCGACGCGATCCAGCACTTCCCGCCCCAGCTCGATATGCGCCATCTGGCGGCCGCGATACATCATCGTGACTTTGACTTTGTTGCCGTCCGCCAAAAACTCGCGTGCATGGCGCGTCTTGAAATCGAAATCGTGATCGTCGATTCCCGGCCGATACTTCACTTCTTTCAGATGAATCACATGCTGCTTCTTCTTGGCGGCGCGCGCGGCCTTCGCCTGCTCGAACTTGAACTTCCCGTAGTCCATGATCTTGACCACGGGGGGCCGGGCGAGCGGCGCCACCTCCACGAGATCCAGGCCCCGTTCATGCGCGGCGGCCAGGGCTTCATCGATCGACAGCACCCCGAGTTGGTCGCCGTTATCCGCGATCACGCGCACAGGACTGATGCGAATCTGCCGGTTGACGCGCGTGCGCGGTGCTTTGCTGTTGTTCTCTATTGGAGGCAGGCGGTTGGCTCCTCGTGACGGCGTAAAAAAACGGACCCGGGTTGCCCCAAGATCCGCAATTCCTCACCCACCGGTGAGGTCTCGAAGAACCCTGGAGCACTCTCATCGGAGAGGCATGCGGGTGGGGCGCTTCCGCGCCCGCTTACCATATTGTGGACCGCAACTTAGCGGAGCGCCACGGCGTCCACAAGTGTGACGCCCTTCCCATCCGTCCCGAGCCGGCCGGCCACCGTCGCCGGATCGTGCTCGAATACCAGCAGCCATCCTTCTGCCTCGGCCCGCTGATAGATACGCCGCCGCGTTTCCAGCGTGACCAGCGGCTCGAGGTCGTAGCCCATGATCCAGGGCAGCGGCAGGTGCGCCGACGTCGGCACGAGGTCGGCAACGAAACACGCGATCTCGCCGCCGCTCTCAATCAGGATCGATTGGTGATACGGGACATGACCCGGGGTCGGTAGACCACGAATCCCCGGCAGGATTTCGGTTTCCCCATCGACGAGCTGGAACGGGACGCCGGTGAAGTTGTGCGGGAGATAGCTGCCCGCCGTGCGCTCGTTCGTATGACTGGCGAAATCGAGCTCGCCGCGCTGCGCGACGTACCGGGCGCGCGGGAACGCGAGCCCCGCCGTCGTCGTGTTCCCACCGGCGTGGTCGAAATGCAGATGCGTGTTGATCACGCAGCGGACGTCCTCGGGACGGTGGCCGAGCTCGGCGAGCGCGTCTTCGAGCTTGGTGCGCCCGCTCCCGGTCGCGCTGCGGTTCTCGACGCCGTAAATGTCGATGAACTTCGCGTTTTCTTTGTTGCCGATTCCCGTGTCGATCAGCACGAGTCCGTCGTCGTGCTCGATCAGCAGGCAGCGCAGCGCGAGCGGAATGCGATTGCGCTCGTCCGGCGGCGCGCGCTTCGCCCACAGCGCCTTCGGCACGACGCCGAACATCGCTCCGCCGTCGAGGTGCTGAAGTCCACCCTCGAGCGCGTGACAGGTGAGCCGGCCGACCCTAAAGGTTGTGTAGGTCAACGAGCGTCGCCGCTCCGTTCCCCTGGGCCAGCCGGATCAGTCTCGCCAGACACTTCGACGCCGCCACCGCATCCCCCGTGGCGCGATGGCGGCCTTCGATTTCGATCCCGAAATGGTAGCTGACGGTGTCGAGGTTCCGCCGCGGCAGATCGGGCAGCAGCTTGCGCGCGAGCCGCACCGTGCAGATGCGCGGGCCCTGAAGCAACAGGCCCGTGGCACGCTCGACTTCCGTCGACACGAACGCCCAGTCGAAGCGCGCGTTGTGCGCGACGAATACGCAGCCTTCGAGCGCTGTGAGCAGGTCGTCCGCGATCACCTCGAATGGCGGCGCATGTCGCACCGCGCGCTCATCCAGCCCGGTGAGCCCCGCGACGAACTGCGGAATCGGAATGCCCGGATTGACCAGAGAATGAAAGACCACGGTACCATCGAGACTGACCACCGCGATTTCCATGATGCGGTCGCCACGGAACGCCCGCACGCCGGTGGTTTCGACGTCCACCACGGCCCAGCGACAGTGTTCCAGCACCGGACTCGCCTCGCGCGGCGGCGTGGCGAGAGTCCAACGGCCGTCGGTGGTGCGGCCGAAGCGCGGGTCGGGCGCCAGCAGCGCCATCGCGATCCGGTCGGCGGTGTGGCGATTGGCCTGCGCAATGCCCAGCACGTCGCGCACGATGGCGAGGCTCGCCGCGGGACCGCTCTGCAGAAATGAGATCGCGCGCGAGGCGAGCGACGAGGACGGCACCGCGGCGAGGCCGGTCAGAGATCGTCTCGCCGCAGCGGCAGGGTCATGCAGCGCGGACCGCCGCCGCCGCGCACCAGCTCGCCGCCGTCGATCGAGATCACGGCGCGCTCGTTGTCCTCGAGCGTTTCGTCGCCGGTCAGCAGGTTCACGGCGGGAATCAAGCGAAAGCCGGCGGTGGTCAGCTCGTTCAACGTCGCGTCGTTGCGGTCGTAGCTGAGCACGACGCCGGGCCGGACCGCGAACGCGTTGCACGCCGACGCCCACTGCTCGCGCTCCTGGAGGGTGCGCTGGTTGCCGCCGCAGAAGATCGGCTCGAGCGGCTGATCGACCGCCTGCATCGCGGCGAAGAAGTTGGGCACTTCCTTCACGCCCTTCGACCGCTTGCGCCGATGCAGCACCGCGAGCCGTTCGGGGCCCACGAAGTGCGGTGGGTAGACGATGCACAGCTCGCGATCGACTTGCGTGAAGATCATGTCGAGGTGAATCGCCGTCTTCTCGGCGGGCAGCACGACGATGATCACGTCCGTCACGCTGCAGTGCTGGAACACGAGATCGCACAGCAGGTCGAGCGCGGCCGGGCTCGAGCGTTCGCTGAACCCGAGCAGCAGCAGGTCGGGGCGGATCGGATGCACGTCGCCACCCTCGAGCGTGTAGTTCAGCCGCCTTTCCTCGGAGCCGTCATAGAGAATGCCGGCATTGTCGAACTTGTCGCCGTAGCGGAACAGCGCCTTGATCAGCAGCTCTTCGGTCCAGCGCACGCCATGGCGCATCGAGCCGATGATCGCGTGCTCGCCGATGACGAGTCCCGAGTCGCGGGTGAAAAACAGGTTGGGCAACGGCGGCAGTGCGTACGCGACTTCGTTGAGGGCGCGCGCGATGGGCCCCCCGTCTTCCTGTGCACCCTCGACCATGACCGCGACGAAGTCCTCGGGCGACAGCGCCCCGAGCTGCTTGGCGAGCGCATCGGAGGGCACGACCTCGAGCGCGCGCGTCGTGAGGAACTCGCGGACTTCGGGCCGGCCCGCGATTTCGGCCAGCGCATCGCGGACTTCATGCACCTCCGCGAACCGCTCCAGCACGGCGACGAGCCGGCGGTGCTCGCGCTGCGCGATTTCGAGGTCGATGATGTCGTCGTAGAGGTAATCTTCCCGGGTGCCGGGCGTGACCGCGACGAGCTCTTTGCCGGGCGTGTGGACCAGCACCGAGCGCAGCGCACCGATTTCGGACGTGACGTGGACCCGGGGCATGGGGAGGAAAGCTAACGGTTGGCGAGCGAGTAGCTCAGCGTCTCCAGTTCCAGCGCCATGTTGACGGTCTTGACTTCTACGTCGGACGGGACATTCAGCGGG
This sequence comes from Gemmatimonadales bacterium, assembly GCA_035491815.1. Lineage (GTDB taxonomy): Bacteria > Gemmatimonadota > Gemmatimonadetes > Gemmatimonadales > GWC2-71-9 > 20CM-2-65-7. Next base: position 14,954 of record DATJKA010000064.1, read on the forward strand.
ACCGGCGCGAAGTTCAGAATCGCCTTCACGCCGCTGCGCACCAGCCGATCCACCACGTGCTGCGCCGAGTCGGCCGGCGTCGCGACGATCGCGATGTCGCTCGGATCTTTCTTCAGATCGGATTCGAGATGCTTCACGTCGCGGACGACGAGCCCGTTCCAGCGCGATCCGATTTTGCGGGCGTCCTGATCGTAGATCGCGGTGATGTGAAAGCCGCGCTGCTTGAAGCCGTGATACTGCACGAGCGCGCCGCCCATGCGCCCCGCCCCGACGAGGACGACGCGATAGCCGCGCTCGAGGCCGAGGATGTCGCGGATGCGCCGCGTGAGCTCGGGGACGGCGTAGCCGAGGCCGCGCTTGCCGAACGAGCCGAAGAACGAGAGATCTTTGCGGACCTGCGCGGACGTGGTGCCCCCCAGGCGCGCGAGCTCGCCGGAGGAGATAGTCGGTGTTTTCGCCTGCTCGAGAAAGCGGAGGTAGACGGACAGGCGGCGGATGGTACTGTCGGAGATCTTCCGCATTGTGAACTATTTCACAATTGGGGACCTCGGCGCAAGAGCCTGAAGCGCGAGCACCACGTCGATCCGGCGACTGAGATCGAGACAGGCGTCATGCCGGCTTGCGCGCGCGGATGAATGCGCCCAAGACCCGGCCGCTGACTTCACGCCACAGGACGTCGTCGATGCCGGCGTCTTTGAATTCATAGATGCGGGTGGGCTCGACGTCGACGTCCACGAATCCCGCGTCTTTCAGCAGGCTTCGATACTCGCCTTCCTCGAGTGCTCCGGCGACACAGCCGACCCACAGCTCCATGTTGCGGCGGACAGCGTCGGGGATCTCGCCGCGGCACACCACGTCCGAGACCGCGAAGCGGCCGCCCGGCTTCAGCACGCGAAATGCCTCTTGCAGGACGCGGCCCTTGTCGGCCGACAGGTTGATCACGCAGTTGGAGATGATCACGTCGACGGCGGCGTCGGGCAGCGGGATGTGCTCGATTTCCCCTTTGAGGAATTCGACGTTGGTCGCCCCGGCTTTCGCCTGGTTCGCGCGCGCGAGCGCGAGCATTTCGTCCGTCATGTCGAGACCGTACGCTTTGCCCGTCGGACCGACGCGCTTGGCCGAGAGGAGCACGTCGATGCCGCCGCCCGATCCGAGGTCCAGGACGACCTCACCGGCATGGAGCTCCGCGAGCGCAGTCGGATTGCCGCAGCCGAGCGAGGCGAGCACCGCACCTTCGGGCAGCCCGTCGGTTTGTCCGGGCTCGTAGAGGTTGTCGGTGATCGGATCGCAGCCGCACGCACCGCCCGGCCCGCAATTGCCCTTTTCGCCGGCCATGACCTTCAGCGCCGCTTCGCCGTACTTCTCTTTCACCGTGTCCTTGATGTTCGGATCGCGCATATGGTCCTCTAGTCGCAGCACGCCATCGTGCAGCTGCCGGCATGCTTTCCGGGTTTGACGGACTTCGTGTAAGCAGCGATCTGATCGAGCGTGTCGCGCTGCAGGTTGTAGTACATCCACCGCCCTTCTTTGCGATCGGCGAGGAGCCCGGCCTCTTTCAGGACTTTCAGATGGAACGAGAGGCGCGATTGCGCGATGCCGAGCACCTGCTCGAGCTCGCAAACGCAGCGTTCCTTGTGGGACAGCATTTCGACGATCCGGATGCGCGCTTCGTCAGACAGCGCGTGAAACCACGCGGCGATGGTCGGAGCGTCCGGACGAGCGGCAGTGGTCATGGCCCTCAACGTATCAAGTTTTCTTGATACGTCAAGTGGCCCGGAACAGCCGGACGAAGTCCGCGGGACCGAGCCGCTCCGGTCGCGTCGTCGGATCGTAACCCAAGGCCTGGATTCTCGCCTCATCGAGGCCCGGGACCGCGTTCTTGAGCTGTTTGCGGCGCTTGCTGAAGCACGCCGTCACGAACGTCCGAAATGCCGACGTTTCGTCGGCACGAATGAGGGGCTGTGCCAACGGCGTCAGCCGAACCACCGCGCTGCGCACCTTCGGCGGCGGCCGGAACGAGCCCGGCGCCACCGTGAACAGCCGCTCGACGGCGCATACCGCTTGCACCCCGATCGACAACGCGCCGTACGTCTTCCCCCCGGGTTTAGCGGCCAGGCGCTCTGCCACTTCCGCCTGCATCAAGAACACGACGCGTGCCGGTAACGGCGGCGTCAGCGCCTTGTCGATCAGCGGCGACGTGATGTAGTACGGGATATTGCCGACGATCTTGGCCACGCGCGGCCACTCCGTCTTCAGCGCGTCGCCCTGAATCACGCTCAACCCCTCACGCTCGAGCTCGGCCGCGAGCCGGCGGTCCTTCTCGATCGCGATGACCTTGGCGCCGCGCTCGAGCAGCGCCTCGGTGAGACTACCCTTCCCCGGCCCGATCTCCAGCACCGTCTCGCCGGGCTCGATTTCGACGGCGTCCGCGATGCGACCAAGAATCCCGGGATCGGCGAGAAAATGCTGCCCGAGCCGTCTCAAAACTTGAGGAGAACCAGCGTGCGGTCGTCGTTGGCGGGCGCGCCACCCGTGAACGCGGCGATGTCGGTGAACACCGCCTCGAGAATGTGCCGCGCGGGCCGCGCGCGCAGGTTGGTGACGTGGCTCAGCACGCGCTGCTCGCCAAACCGCTCGCCGCTCGGCCCGCGCGCGTCGGCGAGGCCGTCGGTGAACAGGCACAGAATGGCCTTCCCGCGCTCGAACCGCTCGACCCGCTCCTGCCCGCCGTTGCCCAGCCCGAGCGGTGGCCGGGTGGCTTGGAGGCGTTTGACCGTGCCATCGGCGCTGGAGACCAGAAACGCGTGCGGGTGACCGGCATTCGCGTACGTCAGCGTGCCTTTGGGAGGATCGGCGACGGCGTAGCAGAGCGTCAAGAACATCTCCGTCTCCGCCAGCTCTTCTGCCAATGAAATCTCCAGTCGCCGCAGCGCCTCGTGCGGCGACTCCGCTGTCTCCGCATGGATACCGGAAGCCGCCATCGCGAGCGCCATGATGAGCGCCGCGCCGAACCCATGGCTCGACACATCGCCCACCATCACCCCGGCGCGGTCGCCGTGCAGGCTCAACAGATTATAGAAGTCCCCGCCGACCGACTCGGCCGGGCGGCAGCGGGCCGCGACGTCGGCCTTCGCGGAGATGACGGCGGGCGACGGCAACAGTTTGAGCTGGAGATCGTGTGCGAGCTCGAGCTCGCGGCGCACGCGCTGCTGGCCGAGGTCGCGCTCGATCAGCCGCGCGTTTTCGACCGCGGCACCGATCTGATTCGCGATAGCGCCGACGAGCTTGCGGTCACCCGCGGTGAACGCGTCGCCGCCGGCGCGGTCGGTCAGGTTGATGACGCCGATCGGCGTCGGCACCCGTCCCGGGGAAGCGTACACCACGGGAACGGACAAGAACGCCTGCCCGCGATATTGTCGCTCGATGGGATTGGCCGGCTTTTGCGCGCGCTGGTCATTCGGGTCGTAGCTGATGATCCGCATCTCGCGAAACACGCGCGCCGCGATCGAGCGCGGATCGTCCACTTCGATCGGCTCGACCTCGCCAAGCTCGACGCCGCGTGCCGCAACGAGCCGGAGCACGTTGGCGCGCGGGTCGTGCACGAGCAGCGTGGCGCGCCGCGCCCGCACGACGGCAGAGACCTCGCGCAGAATGCGGTTCGCGGCCTCTTCCAACCGGATCGTGTGACCGAGGATCTCGCTGATCGTATAGATCAGGTCGATTTCCTCGTAGCGACCCGACAATTCCGCCGCGACCTGGCCCGTCTCCTCTTCGGCCTCGAGCACGGCACCGATCACCTCGGCCAGCTCGATGGCGGCGTGCTCGCCTTCGCCCTTCACTTCGAGCCACGTGTCGCTCGCGCTCGGGATGCGCTGAAACCACGCCGGACCGTCCGGCGTGTCGAGCTTGCCGCCGCCGTTGGGCGTCGGCGTCCAGAGCGGCTCCTCGCGTCCCTCGCCCAGACCACCACCGACCGGCAGCAACCGGCCCCCGGGAGTCTTGGCCCGCCACAAGCGCAGAGTTGTCCCGGACAGTGCCGCGAGCACCGGCAGGAGGCGCTCCAGCCGTGTCACCCCGCCCGGAGCGTCAGGCAAATGCCGTTGCCTTTCTCATTGAATTCGACGTCGTCGACGAGATTGCGAATCACGAACAGGCCGCGCCCGAACTCGCGCGCGACGTTCTCGGGGTGCGTCGGATCGGGAAGCCGGCGGTGATCGAAGCCGGCGCCGTCGTCGATGACGTGGATGCGGACGAATTCCGATCCCAGCTCCACGCGCACCCGGACGGTGCGGCGGGGGTCCTCACCCGTGCCGTAGCGAATCGCGTTGCCCAGCGCCTCGGCGAGTGCGGTGCGGAGATTGAAGCTGATGCGGCGGGGGGACAGCGTGCCGGGAGGAAGGTGCGTCGCGACCAGCTCGACGGCATCGCCCACCATCCCGAGATCGCTCGGGACGTCGAGCTTCATCGAGTCGGACGTGACGTCGAGGCGGAGGGTCAAAACGCCGCCAGCGCCTCCTCGGCGGTGCGCGTGATCGCGAACAGGGTATCGAGCTTGGTCAGCTCGAACAGCGTCTGAAGATCCGCGTTCAGCCCGGCAAGCCGCAGCTCCCCACCCTGCTCGCGAATCTTCTTCGAGAGCGACACCAACACTCCCAAGCCCGACGAGTCGATGTACCCCGTCTTGCTGAAATCGATAATGAACTTGCGCGAGCCTTCCTCGAGCGCGTCGAGGACCTTCTGCTTCAGCTCCTGGCGGTTGCCCACGATGAGCTGACCCTCGACGCCGACGACGACGACCCCGCTTTTGTCCTTCTTGAGAGTAAACCGCATCCCATTACCCCTTCCGCGTTTGGAGAATGGCGATGGCTGCAGTGCTCACAATATCATCGGCCGTCGCGCCGCGCGACAGGTCCGCGATCGGTTTCGCCAATCCTTGAAGAATCGGACCCAGCGCCGTCCAGCCGCCCAGTCGCTGCACCAGCTTGTACGCGATGTTGCCCGAGTCGAGATCGGGAAACACCAGCACGTTAGCGCGCCCCGCGACCGGCGATCCCGGCGCCTTGCGCGTCGCGACGTCGGGCACGAGCGCGGCGTCGCCCTGGAGCTCGCCGTCGAAGACGAAGGGCGGCGAAAGGCGGCGAAGGGCGGCGACTGCCTGCTGCACCCGCGTCACGCGGTCGCCCGACGCGCTCCCGTGCGTGCTATAAGAAAGAAAGGCCACCACGGGCTCGTCGCCGACAATCCGGCGCCGGTCGCGCGCCGCCGCGATCGCGATCTCCGCGAGCTGTTGCGGCGTCGGATCGGGGCACACGGCGCAGTCCGCGAATGTGACGATGTCGGTCCCCTTGATCATGTAGAACGCGCTCGACACGGTGGTGATACCCGCCTCGGGTCCCACCGCCCACAACGCCGCGCGGACGGTTTCGGCGGTCGTGTAGTGCGCGCCACCCACCATGACGTCGGCCGCACCGATCCCGACGAGGCAGGCGCCATATGTCAGGGGATGCGAGAGGGCCTGGATCGCCGCGTCGTCCGAATCGAAGCGCTCGGGCCGCCGCTCGCGCAGCAGCTGCACCATCTCGGGCCGCGGCACATGGGAGACGGTGCGGTCCAGCAGCTCCACCTGCGCGAGCTGCTTGCGCTCGAGCAGCCGCGCCGCCTCCTGCACGCGCTCGTCGTCCCCCTCGGGCAGGACGACACGAGGCCTGATCTCCCGCGCCCGGGCGTAGACGCGGTCCAGGAACGTCATTTGCCGGCGAACTTGCGCTTCAGGGCCTGCTGGACGGCGGGGTGAACGAGCGACGACACGTCGCCGCCGAACCGCGCGACTTCACGCACGAGGCTCGAGCTCAAGTAAGTGAGATCGAAGGCGGGCACGAGAAACACTGTCTCGATCTTCGGTGCCAGATTGCGGTTCATCAGCGCCATCTGGAACTCATACTCGAAATCCGACACGGCGCGCAGCCCGCGCACGATCACCGCCGCGCCGACTTGCTTCGCGAACTCCGCGAGCAGGCCCTCGAACGAGCGCACCTCGACACGCTTGTCGGGCACGGCTTGCGTGATCAGCGCCACGCGCTCCTCCAGCGAGAAGAGCGGCTGCTTCGCCATGTTGACGGCAACTGCCACGATCAGTTGATCGACGAACTCGAGCGACCGATGAATCAGGTCTTCGTGCCCCTTCGTGATGGGGTCGAAGGAGCCGGGATATACGGCGATGCGCGTCATGCGACGCTCGGACGGTCGGACGGCCGGACGGCCGGTCCGAACACGAAGGTTACGGCGGTATCGCCATACCGCCGTGTATCATCGCCGGGGAGAACTCGATCGGCGGAGTGTTCGATCGAAAAGACGCTCGCGAACGGCGTTTCTCGAAACAGCCGCACGAGCTCGGCCGCGTCGTCGCCGGCATACGGCGGATCCGCAAACGCGACGTCGTAAGCTCCCGGCTGCAACCGCTCGGCGAAGCGCATGGCGTCACTCCGATGAATGGTGACTCGTGCGTCCACCTGCAACGATGCGGCGTTATCGCGCAACACCGCTAGTGACGCCTTGGCATTCTCGACGAAATCGACGGCGACCGCACCCCGCGACAGCGCTTCAAATCCCAGTGCGCCTGATCCGGCATAGAGATCCAATACCCGCGCGTCGGGCAGCGACTGCTGCAGGATGCTGAACCAGGCTTCTTTGACCCGGTCGCCGGTGGGACGCACGGTTCGGCCGGCTGGTGCTTTGAGACGGCGACCCTTGAACTCACCCGCGATGATGCGGAGCAAGACTCGCCACACGCGCTTGAATACTCGCTCGGCCCTGCCACTCGTCCCGCTCCAGCCGGAACGCGACGTCGAGCGGCTGGCCGAGCCAATCCTGGGGCACGACGTCGGCCCACTGGAACCCGATCGCCGGCAAGACCGCCGAGCCATCGTCGAGCGTGAACCGCAGGTGGTTCGAGCCCACACGCCGGGCGCCCACCGCCCGCGCGTTCCGCACGCCGAACACCGGCGCCGGGTTCCCCGCCCCGCAGGGCTCGAGGTGGCGAATCAGCTTCTCCAGCTCGGGACTCACCGACGCGAGCGGCAGCTCGATGTCGACGCGCTGGCTCGGCGCCAGGTCGTCGGGCGTCAGCAGGTCGCCGGCCACCGCGATGAACGCAAGACGAAACGCGTCGAACTTGTCGCGCCGAATCGTGAGGCCCGCGGCCATCGTGTGGCCGCCGTACTTCTCCAGATGCATGCCGACCTTGTGGAGCGCGCCGTGCAGATCGAAGCCCGCGATGCTGCGACCCGACCCGCGGCCGAGTCCGGTCGCGCTATCCCAGCCGACGAGGAACGTCGGGCGGCCGTAGCGCTCCACCAGCCGCGACGCGACGATCCCGATGACCCCCGGATGCCAGTTGTCGGCGCCCAACACGATCGCAGCATCGGCGGGGTTGAGCGTCTGCTCGACCAGCTCGACCGCCTCGTCGAGAATGACCTGATCCATCTCCTGGCGGCGGGCATTGATCGTCTCGAGCTCGCGCGCGAGCCCCGCCGCTTCTTTCGCGTCTTCGGTCAGCAGCAGTCGCAGCCCGTCGTTGGCGTCGCCGATGCGGCCCGCGGCGTTGAGCCGGGGCGCGAGGATGAAGCCGATATGGGCGCCGCGCAGCGGCTTGCCGCCGAGCCCCGCCGTGTCGATCAACGCACGCAGCCCGACCCAGCGAGTGTCGGCCATTTTCTTCAGGCCGTAGCGCACGAGGATGCGGTTCTCGCCGACGAGCGGGACGACGTCGGCAATGGTCGCAAGCGCGACGTAGTCGAGAAAGTGCAGCGGCAGGTTTTCGGAGAGGCCGAGGACTTTGACCAACGCCTGGGCGAGCTTGAACGCGACGCCGGTGCCGCACAGGTTCTTGTCCTCGGACTTGCAATCGGGCCGGCGCGGATCGAGCACTGCGTTGGCGGGCGGCAGCTCATCGCCCGGCAGGTGGTGATCGGTGACGATGACGTCGATGCCCGCGGCACGGGCCGCCGCGACGGCAGCATTGGCCGTGATGCCGCAATCGCAGGTGACGATGAGCTTCGCGCCGATGCGCTGCGCTTCGGCGAGACCGGCGGGCCCGAAGTCGTAGCCGTCGCGGATGCGATGCGGGACGAACGGATGCACGACACCGCCGGCGCTCCGCAGGATCCGCGTCAGCATCGCCGCGGCGCACTGGCCGTCCACGTCGTAGTCGCCGTGCACGAGGATCGGGCGCTTCTCCCGGACGGCGCGCGCCAGCAGCTCGAGCGCGACCGGCATATCGGCCCAACAGAGCGGATCGGACAGGCGCTCGAGGTCGGGGCGCAGGAACGCTTTCGCCGAGTCGGGTGAGGCGAGGCCGCGCTGCACCAGAATGGCGGCGAGCGCTTCGGGAATCCGGAGCTCGGACGCGAGGAGGCGCGTCGCGTCGGGATTCGCGTGTGGCGTGACGACCCAGCGAGCGGGAATCATTCCTTGGCGTACAATAACACGCCGCAGGCCTCACACCCTTCGATGGTCGCGCCGCGTTGGATGAGCGCCTTGCGCTGCGTCGGGACCGCCGTGAAGCAGTTGCCGCACGAGCTGCCGTGCAACGGATAGACCGCCAGCGGCGCCTTGCCGCGCCGGATGCGGTCGTAGCGCGCGAGCAGCGCCGGCTTCACGGCCTTGCTGGCGCGCTCGCGCTCGAGCGCCGCGTTCTCGCGCTCGGCCGCGATCGCCTGCCGCTTGCCCGCCAAGGCTTCGCGCTGCTCCGCCTGGGCTTCGCGGACCTTGTCGAGCGCGTTCTCGGCTTCGGCCGTCTTGCGCTCGGCTTCCCCGACGGCATCACCGGAGCGCATGAACTCCGCTTCTTCTTTCGCGAGCACCGAGCGCGCCAGATCGAGCTCGGCCATCAGCGTGGACGCCTCTTTCGCGCCGCGCACCCACTCGAGGCGCTGGCGCCGCTGCTCCTGCATCGTCCGGTAGCTCTGGATCTTCCCTTCCAGCCCGTCGCGCCGGTCGAGCGCCGCCTGAATCCCCGCGCGCGCCTGCTCTACGACGCGCTCGGCGGCGGCGATTTGGTCGTCCAGCGCCCGTACCTCGGGGTCCAACGCCTTCAGCCGCGCATCGCAGCTCGTGACGGCAACGTCCTTCTCCTGCAACGACAGCAGCGCTTCAAGATCCGGGTGCACCCTTCCTCCTTGCAGACTGAATGATTCCGTACGTCGGCCGCTTCGCGTTGCGCTCGGCGGCGAGGCGCAGCTTGTCCTGCGCCAGTGTGGCCTTCTCCGCTTCGGTGGCAAACGGGATCGCGCGATTGATGCGCTCGATCTCGCGGTCAAGTCGCCGCGCCTCCAGACGGTTCACGGCGCGCTCGAAGATGATGTCGGGCTGCTCGGCGCCGAGGCCTTCGGCCTGGAGCGTTTCGTAGGCGCGGGCCGCGGTTTCATCGAGACGTTCGGGCGCATCGTCCGCCAACGCCTCGAACAGTGCCAGATAGATCGGGTACTCGAACTCCTCCGCATCGACGGCGTCCGTCACCCGCGCTCTCCAGGGCTCCCCCGCCATCATCAGCAGGATCAGCGATTTCTCGGCATTGGAGGGGAGCGCGGCGGTAGCGGGCGGTAACGGGCGGTAGGTGGCGGTAACGGTCTCCTTGGGATCGACCTCCCGCTGGAGCACGTCTTTCCGAATCCCTGCGACCTCGGCGACGCGCGAGATGTAGAGATCCTTGGTGATGGGATCGGCGGCCGCACGTATCGTTGGCAACAAGCGGTCGAGCGCCCGCCGTCGACCGGGCAAGCTGCCGAAGAAGCCTTTGCGCTCGAGGATCTGAATCTTCCGTTCGAGCACATCGACCGAATCCTTCAACGCCTGCTCGAGCGCGGGCGCGCCCTTGTTCTGCACCAGCGTATCGGGGTCCTCGCCTTCGGGCAGCGTCGCCACGCTGACGCGCAGCTTGTGGCGCAGCAGCACGTCGCCGGCGCGGAACGTCGCGCGCAGGCCGGCGTCGTCCGAATCGTAGAGCAGAATCACGTGCGGGGTGTGGCGCTGCAGCAGCGCCGCCTGATCGTCGGTCAGGCCGGTGCCGAGCGGCGCGACGACTTCCTCGAGGCCGGCGAGCGCAAGTCGCAGCACGTCGAACTGTCCTTCGACCAGTATGGCGCGCTCGGCTTTGCGCATGCCGTGTTTCGCCGTGTGCAGGTTGTACAGCAGTTGTCCCTTATGGAAGATCGGCGTCTCGGGCGAGTTCAAGTATTTCGGCTCGCCCTCGCCGAGAATTCTCCCGCTGAACGCAACGACTCGGGACCGCAAGTCATGGATGGGAAACAGCAGGCGTCCACGAAACCGCGGCGCCTTCGAGCCATCCTCTCGTTTAGCGATCAGCCCCGCTTCCAGCAACACTTCTTCGCGCAGCCCCAATCCTTTCATCGCGTCGAGGAAGGCGGTCCCGCGCGGCGCGAACCCCAGCCCCGCGACCTGCGCCTGCTCCATCGTGACGTGGCGCGACTCGAGATATTTGCGCGCGTGCTCCGCATCGGCCGTCTCGCGCAGCTGGCGCGCGAACCAATCGGCGGCCGTCGCAACGGCGGCGAACAGCGGCTCGCGGGGATCGGGACCGCTCGGGCCGGCCCGCTCGGGGATCGTCACGCCGACACGCCGCGCGACCTCGCGGACCGCCGTCGGATAATCCATGCCGAGCTTTTTCATGAAGAAGGTGAAGACGTCACCGGCCTCGTGACAGACGTAGCAATAGAACATCCCCTTCTTCTGAATGACGGCGAAGTTGCGATGCGTGCCGCCGTGGAAGGGGCACGGCCCCCGGTAGTCCGCGCCGGTGCGCCGGAGCTGGACGTGCTCCCCGATGATCCCGACCAGGTCCGCCGCGTCGCGGACTTGCTCGATCACATCGTCGGGAATCACTTGAATTCCACCACGGTCACGCCGTTGCCGCCCTGATTGGCGGGCGCGAAGGCGAAGCGCTTGATGCGCTTGTCGCGCTTGACCACGCCCTGGACGAACTCGCGCAGCACGCCGGTGCCTTTGCCGTGAATGATGCGGAGATACGGCAGATCGCCAAGGACGGCATCGTCGATGGCGCGCGCCAGCAGCGGCTCCGCTTCCTCGATCGTGAGGCCCCGCAGGGAGATCTCAGTCTCGGTCTGGGTCTCGGTCCTCTCCCCCTGGCCCCCTCTCCGTTCCGGAGACGGGGAACTCAGGCCTCCCTTGCGCCGCCGCAACTCCTCGAGGTTAACCCAGCCAGATTTCTTCTCTTCGTTCGCGTCGGTCTTCTCGATTGCCTCTTCCACAATCCGCCGCGCTTCTTTGGCCGTCGCCTCGGTCACCGCGGCGCGGGCCTGCGCCAGCGCCGCTTCGACCGTCTTGCGAGCCTCGAGCAAATAGGCTCGCGCCTGCTCCCGCGCCGCCTTGTCGAGCGCCTTCTCCTTTGCCTGCAGCTCGGCGCCCAGAGTCTCGAGCTCAGCCAGATTCTGTCGCTCGAGCTCGAGCTGCGCGGCGCGATTCTCCAGCTCCGCCGCGCGGTCGTCCATGGCGCGGCCGCGCGCTTCCACCGACGCGAGCAGCTTGTCCAACGTCCGCTCCGCGTCCGGCACGGCGCGCTCGGCCTCGGCGAGCACCTCGCTCGGAATGCCGAGTCGCTTGGCAATGGCGAGTCCGTACGACCGACCGGGCACACCCTTGAGCAACCGATACGTCGGCGTGAGCGTCTCCGCGTCGAACTGTAGCGACGCGTTCACGATGCCGACCGTCTCCGCGGCCAGCTGCTTCAGCGCGCCCAGGTGCGTCGTTGCCATCGTGACGGCACGCCGGCGCGTCAATGTCTTCAGCGTCGCCGATGCCAACGCCCCGCCCTCGGCGGGATCGGTACCGCTGCCGATTTCGTCCAGGAGCACCAGCGAGCCGGGCCCCGCGCCCTCGAGAATGTCGCGTAGCTCCGCGACGTGCGCGGAGAATGTCGAGAGGCTCGCCGCGATCGATTGGCGATCACCGATATCCGCGAAGACCTCGGTGAACACCGGCAAGGACGAGTGCGGTCCGATCGGCGGAATGATGCCGCTCTGGGCGAGCAGCGCTAGGAGTCCAACGGCCTTGATGAGGACCGTCTTGCCGCCGGTGTTGGGCCCGGAAATCAGGACGGTGAACTCGTCGGGGAAGAGCTCGAGATCAAACGGCACGACGTCCCCCCTCTCCGGAACGGAGAGGGAGTCAGGAGGAGCGGACAGCAAGGGATGCCGTCCGTTCCTGATCTTTAGATGCCCGCCGATCTCCGGCACGAAGCCGTTCACTTCCACCGCGTACTTCGCCCGCGCGCAGAGGTCGTCGAACGCAATACACATCTCCCAGGCCGCCGCGATCGCCGCCGCGTGCGGCCGCAGCGCGTCGGTCAGCTCGCGCAACACCCGCAACACTTCCCGTTGCTCCGCCGCCTCGGCCGCACGCAGCTCGTTGCCGAGCTCGATGATCTCGGGGGGCTCGACGAACAAGGTGCTGCGCGTCGCCGACTCGTCGTGCACGATGCCACCGACCCGCGACCGCGCGGTCGAGCGAATCGGAATCACATAGCGTCCGCCCCGCAGCGTCACGGCGGCATCCGGCGCGCGGTCCGTCTGGTCGAGCGCGCCGAGAATCGCGCCGAGGCGATCCATGACGTGCTTGCGCGCCTCGCGCACGTGGGCGCGCGCGCGCGCGAGATCTTTCGACGCCCCGTCCAACACCTCTCCCGCCGGAGAGATCGACTGGACGAGCTTGGTCTCGAGGTCTTTGGGGGGTGGATCGACACGAACGTGCGCCGTGAGCCGTGCGCCGTGCGCGGTGATGAGCCGCTTCAGCTCAGCGGCAACGACCCGCATCGCCGCGAGGGCCACCGCGAGCTCCGCGAGCGCCAGCGCTTCGAGCACGCTTCCCGGCACCGCCAGCAGCTCGAGCGACGGCGCGATATCGGGGACCGGCTCGGCCTGTATCGATTCGTCGGTGATCAGCAGCGCGGCGAGCTCGGCGACCTGCGCGAGGGCGTCGCGAATCGCCACGGCATCAGTGTCGGGAAGGCGGGCGGCGATGCGTGCTGCACCCAGCGGCCCGGCGGCGTGCTCGGCCACACGCGCCAGCGCCTGGGGAAACTCGAGTGTCTCTAAGACTTGGTCGATGCGGCGAGCTCCTCGCGCACGATCTGATTCACGAGTTTGCCGTCGGCGCGCCCTTTGAATCGCGGCATGACGGCGCCCATCACTTTCCCCATATCGCTCGCGCCGCCCGCGATGACTTCGCGGACGGCCGCGCGAATTTCGTCGCCCGACACCTGCGCGGGCAAATAACTCTCGAGGATCGCTATCTCGTTGGATTCGACGGCCGCCATCTCGGTGCGGCCCACTTTCTCGTACACCTCGACCGATTCCTTACGCTTCTTGACGCCACGCCGCAGCACCTCCGCCGTTTCATCGTCGGTCGGAGGATGGCCCAGCTCGAGTTCCCGGTTTTTGACGTCTGAGAGGATGGTGGAGAGGAGGAGGGTGCGCGCCTGATCGCGTTGTTTTCTCGCTTCGTTCATCGCGGCGCGTAGCCGATCTGCTAAGCTCGGAGCCACCATTTACGCGTAGCGCGGCCTGCGATTCTTCCGGCGCGCTGCATTCATCTTCCGCTTCTTCCGCTCACTCGGCTTTTCGTAGTGACGGTGCTTGCGCAGGTCGGCGAGAATCCCTGCTTTTTCGCATTTCTTCTTGAACCGCTTGAGCGCACGCTCAAAGCTCTCGTCATCGTGAATGATGACTTCCGGCATAAGGCTCCGATTTTCCTAAGTGGTTAGAGACACACGAACTTAGCCTGGGTGCACGGGTTGGTCAACCGGGCGGCCAGTGCATCGCCCGCCCGCCCAGCACGTGGAGATGCAGGTGAAAGACGGTCTGACCGCCGTCGGGGTTCGTATTCACAACCACCCGATACCCTTTCGTCGCGATCCCGGCCTCCTGCGCCACGTCGCGCGCGAACGCGACCAGCTTCCCCAGCAAAGCCGAATCCTTGGCCTCGTTCAGCGTGCCCACGTGCGTGGTCGGAATGATCAACAGGTGAGTCGGTGCCTGCGGACTGAGGTCCTTGAAGGCCACCATGCCCTCACCCTTCTTCACCACGGCCGCCGGAATCTCGCCCGCGGCGATCTTGCAGAAGATGCACCCTCCGCTCATTCCCCGAACGCTCCGAGCGCCCGCCGGATCGTCTCCCAGAACTTCCCGCCCTCTTCCTTCTCCGGCGGCGCATCCTCGATCTCGCGCAGCTTCTCCAGCAGCTTGCGCTGCTCGGGCGTCACCTTGGTCGGCGTCCAGACGTGAATCCGGACGTGCAGGTCGCCATGGCCTCCCTCGCCGAGTCGGGGCAGGCCTTTGTGCCGGATCCGGTACGCCATGCCGGTCTGTGTGCCCGGCTCGATGCGGAGTGTCGACTGGCCGAACGGTGTGGGGACCTGGACCTCCGCGCCCAGGGCGGCCTGCGCGTACGTGATCGCGAGATCGTAGACCAGATCGTCGCCGTGGCGCTCGAAGCGGGGATCGTCCTTGATGTCGAGCACGGCGATCAGATCGCCGCGCGGGCCGTTGCGGGGACCGGGCACGCCCTGGCCGCGCAGCGTGAGGTAGTGATGATCGGCGACGCCCGCCGGCACGTCGATCTGGATCGTCTTCTCGGTCTTCACGCGCCCATCTCCGCCGCAGCGCAGACACGGGCTATGCACGACGCTGCCCTCGCCGGCGCACGTCGGGCACGGTGACACCGTCAGGAATTGTCCGAACAACGACTGCGCCTGGCGCCGCACTTCCCCGCTGCCGCCGCAGGTCCCGCACTGCACGGGCTTCGTGCCGGCTTTGGCGCCGCTGCCCGCGCATTCCGGGCAGGTGTCGAGACTCTTGATGCGCACCGTCTTGGTCGCGCCACTCGCCACCTCGGCGAGCGTCAGCTTCAGGCCGACCTTGATGTCGTGGCCGCGGCGCCGGTCGCGGCGCGTGCCGCCTCCCCCCCCCCCGAACAGCGACTCGAGACTGCCGCCGAAGCCGCTGCTCCCACCCGCCAATCCGAAGTCGCGCATGAAGACCATGAGCGCTTCGGACAGGTCGAAGTGCATCGAGCTGAAACCCCCACCGGCCCCGGCACCGCGCACGCCCTGGTGCCCGTAGCGATCGTAGGCCGCGCGCTTGTCCGGATCGCGCAGGACCTCGTACGCTTCGGTCACGAGCTTGAACTTCTCTTCCGCCGCCTTGTCGCCGTTGTTGCGATCGGGGTGGCATTCCATCGCCAGCTTGCGGTAGGCTTTCTTGACCTCGGCTTCGGTCGCGCTCTTGGCGACGCCGAGCACGTCGTAGAAGTCCTGCTTCATCTACTCGAGCAGCTCCCCGACCAGCCGCGACGTGTGATTGACGAGCGCGGCGATCTTGTCGTACGCCATGCGCGTCGGGCCCAGCACCCCGATGACGCCGGTCAGCGGGCCAAACCGATAACTCGCCGTCACGAGCGTGAACGGCGTGAGGCGCGTGTCGGTGTGCTCCTGGCCGATCGTGATCGTCAGGCCTTCCGCGCCGCGCGACACGAGCGCCTCGCGTAGCAGGTCGCGCCGCTCCGTCACTTCGATGAGCCCCTGCAGCTGTTCGCGCGTCGCGAACTCGGGCTGGCCGGCCAGTCGCTGCGTGCTGCCGAGCACGACGGGCGACGGCGTGGTCGGGATCTCGAACAGCTCGTCGGCTTCCTGCACGAAGATGTTCAGCAGCTCCGACGACCCCGGCTCCGACGCGCTCGCGTCGCGCAGCCGCTCGGCGAGCGTGGCGCGGATTTCCCGCAGCGTCAGACCGGCGAGTCGTTCGTTCAGCACGATCGTCACCTGCTGGATCGCCTCAGCCGCGAGCTCGGCCGGCACTTCGACGAAGATCGTGCGCACGGCCCCGCTCTTCAGCGCCAGGACGAGGAGGACGCGCTCGGTCGACACCTGCAGCAGATCGAGCCGCTCGAGCACCGCTTCATCGATCGTGGGTCCGACGGCCACGCCCAGCTCGTTCGTCAGCACGCCGAGCACCTGCGCGGCTCGTGCAAGAATCGCATCGATCGCGCGCTGGCTACCGAGCTCGCCGCGAATGTGCTGCGTCTCCGCGGGCGCGAGCGCGGGGGGCCGCATCAGGAAGTCGACGTACACGCGGTACGCCAGGTCGGTCGGGATACGCCCCGCCGAGGTATGGGGATGGTAGAGGTATCCCTTTTCCTCGAGGTCGCTCATCGTGTTGCGAATCGTCGCAGGCGAGAGGCCAAGCTGGTGCCGCTTCGCGATCGTCCGGCTGCCCGCCGGTTCGGCGGTCTGCACGTACGTCTCGATGACGGCCTCGAGTACGGCCCGTTCTCGCTCAGACAGTGGTGCGGTCATAGCTATTGACGATGGAATCTAATCTTAACCAGCCTTCGGGGGTGCACTTAAGCCTTCCGCCCTGCTCGTGGACCCAACCGTGGGCCAACAAAGGCGGTAAGGGGCGGTAACGGGCGGCAACGGGTACTCCCTCGACCGTTCTCAGTCCCAGATACAGGGCCTCCAGTTCGTGCTGCTCGTCCGTCAGTGTCTCCTCCGACTCGATCACCGACCGACCCTCGGCAATCGCCCGCCGATAGGCTTCCCACGCGCGGAGATTCCACCGGCGCGTTTTGCCGTCGAACGAGTGCGCCGCGGGACCCAGCCCGACGTACGGCTTGCCCGACCAATAGGCCGAGTTGTGGCGCGAGCGGAAACCGGGACGCGCGGCGTTCGAGACCTCGTAGAACTCGAAGCCTTCCGCCGTCAGCCGACGATGGGCGGCGAGGTACTCCTCGGCGTAACGGTCCTCGTTGGGAGCGTGCGTCGCGCCGCGGGAAATCCACCGGTCGAGCGGCGTGCGCGGCTCCACCGTCAGCCCGTACAACGATATGTGCGGCGTGCGGAGTGCGGCGGCGGTTTCCAGGTCCCGCTCCCAGTTCCGGTGCAATTCGTCCGGCAAGGCGAAGATCAAATCGAGCGAGACATTCTCGATCCCGGCGTCGCGCAACGCCTGCACGGCCCGCTGCGTCTGCGCGCCGTCGTGGGAGCGGTGCATCCATTTGAGGACGGTGTCGTCGAACGACTGGGCGCCCAGACTCACGCGGTTGATGCCGGCGGCCCGCCAGGCGCGGGCATGGTCCAACGTCACGTCCTCGGGGTTGGCTTCGAGCGTAACTTCGGGTTCCGTGGCTGCCGTGGCAGCCCACGCACTGCGGACCAAAACCTGCAGAGCGTCAGGCGGCAACAACGAGGGCGTTCCGCCACCCAAGTAAATCGTCGACGCGTTGCCCGGCATCGGCCCCGCATCGAGGGAGCCCAACTCTTTCAGCACAGCATCCACGTATGCTTGCGCCGGAACGCGCTTCCGGACAGCGATGGAGAAGTCGCAGTAGCTGCAACGGCGAATACAGAACGGGACGTGGATGTACAGGTGCACGGGGGACAACTAAGGGACTGATCGGCGGGTGTAGACCCCGCGGGGTTTGCCCGCGGGGTTTGCCCGCGGGCTCAGCACAGCCCAAACACCATGCCAGGCCCCTGCCGGACGAGTCCCCGAAGCTCGAGCTCCGTCAGCGCCCCCAACACTTCGGCCGGGCGGGTGCGCGCCGACGCGACGAGCGCGTCGAC
>DATJKA010000065.1:0-46649 GCA_035491815.1 Gemmatimonadales bacterium
GCGCAGCGTTCCGATTTGCCACACGACAGCCGGCGGCCACTCTATCCGTTCGGATTTGGTAAGAAGCTCTGATCGGACTTAACACCTGAAACAACCTTTTTCGGGGGTTCGTCTGTCCAAGCTGTAAACCACCCCGGAAAAGTCATGCTCTTGGTACTGCCGATTCTTGCCGCCGTCACGTTGGGTGCACAATCTGCCGATGGCGCCTCGCCGGCGCGGAGATCCGATCCGCCGCGTCCCGAGCCCAAGAGCGTCGCCGCCACGAAAGCGACGCAGCAGCCCGTCATCGACGGGAAGGACGACGACGCGGTCTGGCGCGACGCGACGCCGATCCGCGAGTTCCAGGAGTGGCGGCCGAGCGAGGGCGGCGAGCCCAAGCTGCCGACGGAGGCGAAGATCGCCTACGACGCAGCCAATCTCTACGTGTTCGTGCGCGCGTTCGATCCCCATCCCGACAGCATCATCACCATTCTCGCCCGCCGCGACTACTTCACGCCGTCCGACATGGTCTGGCTGTTTCTCGACTCCTACCACGACCGTCGCAACGGCTTCGAGTTCGGGGTGAATCCGTCGGGCGTGAAGCTGGATGCGCAGATCTTCAACGACGGCAACGAAGACTTCGCGTGGGACGCCGTGTGGGACGTCGCGACGCGGATCGACTCGCTCGGCTGGACCGCGGAATTTCGGATTCCGCTCTCGCAGCTGCCCTATGGGCGGCAGAAGAGTCATACGTTCGGCTTCACCGTCGACCGCGACATCTATCGCTACGCGCAGCGCGTGAGCTGGCCGCTGTTCCGGCAGTCGCAGGCGGGGTTCGTCTCCCAGTTCGGTGAGATCACGGGGCTCGACAATCTCGAGGCGCCGCGCCGGCTCGAGGCCGCGCCGTATCTCGTCACCAAGAATGCGTCGCAGCTCAGCGCGAGCGGCATGGGGCGCTCGCAGGACGTGACGGTGGGCGGTGACCTGAAGTATCTGGTCGCATCCAATCTCAAGCTCGACGCCACGATCAACCCCGACTTCGGCCAGGTCGAAGCCGATCCGGGCGTTCTCAACCTCACGGCCTTCGAGACGTTCTTTCAGGAGCGCCGGCCGTTCTTCGTACAGGGCGCCGGGCAGTTCCAGTTCAACGTGAACTGCACCGCCGTGAACGACTGCAGTACCGGCGAGGGGCTCGTGTATTCGCGCCGCATCGGGCGCGCGCCCGAGCTCGCGGGTCTGTACAACGACAACACGTCCGCCACGACCATTCTTGGCGCGGCCAAGCTCACGGGCCGTCTGCCGAGCGGGCTGACGATCGGTGCGCTCGATGCCGTGACGTCGCATGAGACGGCTCCGGGCGGCGTGACGATCGAGCCCATGACCAACTACGGCGTGCTGCGGGTACGTCAGGATTTGCGCAAAGGGGAATCGAGCGTCGGGTTTATCGTCACCGGTGTGAATCGGAACAACGATTCCTGGAGTACGGCGTACCTGCACAGCAGTGCCTACGTCGCCGCGGCGGACTTCCGCCATCGCTTCCCCGGCGGCCGTTACGAGTTGTCCGGCGCCGTGGATCTGAGTCGGGTGGCAGGCAGCGCGCAGGCGATTGCCGCGACCCAGCTGGAGGCCACGCATTACTACCAGCGGCCCGACGCGATGCGATTCGACTCGACGCGCACGACGCTCGCCGGCGACGACGAGTCGTTGCAATTCGGCAAAGTGGGCGGCAATCACTTCCTCTTCCAGACCAACGTCGAGCGTCGCTCGCCGGGCTTCGAGATCAACGATCTCGGCTACCTACAGCGCGCCGATCAGCTGGCGTGGAGCACGTGGGCGGGATACTTCGATCGCCATACCCGCAAGCTCTACAATCGCTTTCAGTGGAACTTCAACTGGTGGCAGTACTGGACGACGGACGGGCTGCCGGAAGAGCGCGCGTTCAATACGAACACGCACACGACCTTCCGCAACACCTGGTCCCTGCACTTCGGCGGGACGGTCGGTCAGCTCGGCGAGACGTACTGCTATGACTGCTCGCGCGGCGGGCCGGCGGTGCGGCAGGACTCCTACATCGCCCCCTGGCTCGGCATCAACGGCGACGACCGCAAAGCGATCGTGCCGTACATCTGGTTCAACTGGTTCCGCGCCAGCGGCGGGCGCTCGCGCAGCTTCAACTTCGGGCCCGAGCTCGATTTCAAGATCGCGCAGCGGGTCACGGCGTCGGTATCGCCGGGCTATACGCGCCGGACGAACGACGTCCAGCCGCTGGGCCCGAACACGGTCAGCGGCGTGACGCACTACCTCTTCGCCCATCTCGAGCAGAAGCAGTACGCGATGACGGCGCGGCTCACCTATCCGTTCAACGCGAACATGACGCTGCAGGTCTATGCGCAGCCGTTCATCTCGAAGGGGACGTTCAGCAACGTGCGGGAGCTATCGGCCAATCCGCGCGCGGCCGATTATGCCAGCCGCTATCAGGCGTATACCGATACCTCCTACACGAACAACGTCGGCGGCTTCAACTTCAAGCAGTTCCGTTCGAACGTCGTGTTCCGGTGGGAATATCGGCCCGGGTCGACGCTGTTCGTGGTGTGGAGCCAGGGGCGCGGCAACTCGGCGAACCTCGAGGGCACGCGCAGCGTGGGCGGCGATCTGAACGACCTGTTCAATCTGTCGCCGGACAACACGTTCCTGGTCAAGATTTCGTACTGGATAAACCGGTAGAGCATTTGTTTTAGGAGAAGACCTCTCTTGCGGACTGGGTGCGTGGACGGTACTGTCCCGCCGTCCACTAACCCAGATCCGAGTCTATGTGTAAACGCTTACTGCCCGCGTTGTTTTCCGTCGTCGCTCTTGTTCTCCTCGTCGCTCCTCTCGCTGCACAGCAACGGACTATCACCGGCCGCGTCACCAGCGAGCAGAACACGCCGTTGTCCGGCGTTTCCGTCGTCGTCAAAGGCACCGCGACAAGAGCCTTAACCACCGCCGAAGGCCGCTACAGCATCGACGCCGCCACCGGCCAGGTGCTCCAGTTCCGCCTGATCGGCACCGGCCTCGTCGAACGTACCGTCGGCACTGAAGACGTCATCGACGTCACGCTGAAGCGCGTGGCGCTCGACCTCGACGCCGTCGTGGTGACCGCGATGGGCGAGACCACGTCGCGGCGCCCGGCAGGGACGTCGCTCCCGACCGTCAGCGGCCCCGACATTGCCCAAACGCAGCGGCCGAACTTCGCCAACGCGTTGTCCGGTCGTGTCGCCGGCGTGGATGTGACGAGCACGTCCGGAATCCCTGGCGCGTCGACGTCCATCGTGATCCGCGGCGTGAGCTCGATCTCGAGCAGTAACCAGCCGCTCATCATCGTCGACGGCCTCCCGATGGATAACCGCACGCTCAACACGGGGGTGCTCGCATCGGACCGGAGCTCGACCACCGCGTTCAGCAATCGCACCGTCGATTTCAGCAATCGCGCGTCCGATCTCAACCCCGAAGACATCGAAACGTTGACGGTGCTGAAGGGTCCGGAAGCCGCCGCCCTGTACGGCATCGACGCCGCGAACGGCGCCATCGTGATCCGCACCAAGCGCGGTCGCGCGGGCGGCGGAATCGAGTATTCGACCGACATGCGGGCTGAGCGCACCGGGACAAACTACCAACTCCAACGCGTCTACGGGCCGACGACTCTATCCGGCGGCGTGCTCGGATCGTTCCAGTACTTCGGCGCGCCGTATGCCCCCGGGACGCAATTCTACGACAACGTCAACGGCTTCCTGCGCACCGGGTTCAGCCAGAAGCACAGCCTCTCGTTCAGCGGTGGCACCGCCGACAACGCGGTCAATTACCGGCTCGCGACGTCGCTCGAGAAACAGAACGGCGTCGTGCGCACGTCCGCGTACGACCGCCTGAACGTCACCGGTGCGACGCAAGCCAGGATCAACAACGTGGTGTCCACGGATTTGTCGATGACCTACACGTACGCGACGAACGACCAGGTCTACAAAGGCGCGTGCGGGACCATCGGCACGTGTTCGTCGCTGGGAACGCTCATCGACTTGATGGTGTGGCCGCAGACGGACAACGCGAGAGACTACCTCACGCCTTCGGGCCTGCGTCGCAAGCTCACCGGCCTGGCCAATGCGGATGAGCCGGACAACCCCTACTACAACGTCGCACGCAACCCGATCACCGCGAAGACGAGCCGGCTGATGACCAATCTCGGTTTGACGCTCTCGCCGTTCTCGTGGGGCAACATCAAGACCAACCTCGGCGCCGACAACTACACGAACCAGAACCAGCTCGTCCGTGACCCGCAGAGCTCGATCGGCGCCGGGACGGGCGGCTTGCTCGACCAGGCGGACGCGATCACGCGTAACCTGACCGCACTCACGATTCTCAACATCTATCCGCGTACGATCACGCCCAGCCTCTCGGTCAGCGGCCTGGTCGGCAACCAGATCAACGATTACAAGACGACGACCGATGCCGCGGAGGGCATCGGGTTCCTCGATCCGAACTTCGTGTCCATGAACAACACGACGACCCGGAACCCATTGACCACCACGGAGCAGCGGCGGCTCGTGGGCTTTTTCGGGCAGGCCGTGTTCGATTACAAGGACTTCTGGTATCTGACGCTGACCGGCCGGAACGACTGGACGTCGACGATCCCGCGGCCGCGCAACTCCTTCTTCTACCCGTCGATCTCCTCGAGCTTCATCTTCTCCGACGCCTTCCCGAGCGTGCGGCGTTTTGTGACCGGCAAGCTCCGGATCGCGTACGCGGCGGTCGGGAAAGACGCGCGGCCGTACGCCTACCGGCCCGCGCTGCAGTACAAGACGACGTCCTACGGAGGCTACGGCTACGACTTCTGGGGACCGAATCTCGCGCTCAAGCCCGAGTACAAGCGGTCGGTCGAGGGCGGCTTCGAGCTCTCGTTCCTGAATGGTCGCCTCGGTCTCGACGCGACGGCCTATCGCGCGACGACCACGGATCAGATCGTCAACGATATCCGCGGCAGCTACGCGACGGGCTTCATTCTCTTCAACCTGAACGGCGCCGCCACGCGCAGCCGCGGGCTCGAGCTGGCCGTTAACGGCAGCCCGATCCGGCACCCGGACTTCTCGTGGGACGTCAACCTGAACTGGAACAGCTCGGGCAGCATCGTGACGAAGCTGCCGGGCCAGCTCCCTGAGTCGTACGTCTCGGACACGTGGCTGTACGGCAACGTCCGGAACGGCGTGGGGGTGGGAGGCTCGACGATGGCCCTCACCGGCTTGTTCTACCTGCGCAACAATCAGGGCCAGCTCCTGATCGATCCCGCGAACGGCCTGCCGATTCGCTCGACGAATTTCATCGATGCGGGCTACGACCGGCAGCCCGATTTCACGATCGGCATCGGGAATGCCCTGCGCTACAAGCGCTTCTCGGTCGACTTCCTGCTCGATGTACGCAAAGGCGGCGACGTCTTCAACGCCACCGAACACTACCTCACGACGCGTGGCCTCAGCATGGAGACGCTCGACCGCGATCAGCCGCGCGTGATCGACGGCGTGCTGCGCGACGGCAAAGAGAACAGCACAAACCCGACGCCGAACAACATCGTGATCATTCCGAGCGCGAACCCGCTGTACTACACGAGCATGAGTGAAGAGCTGTTCATCGAGAAGGACATCAACTGGCTGCGGCTCCGGGACATCACGCTGCGCTACGAAATCCCCGGGAGAATCCTGGGCGCCAAAAACGCCAGCGTCTATCTCACGGGGACGGACTTGTTCATCATCACGAACTACACGGGACTCGATCCCCTCGTGAACGGCACCACCGCGGCCGTCGGCGGCTCGGGCGCCGTGGGCATCGACTTCGGCAACTTCCCGCAGCCGCGCGGCATCAACGTCGGCGTGACGGTGGGGTTCTGATCATGAAATCAATCACCGCCGCACTCATGATCGGCCTGCTGACGCTCGCGGCCGGATGCAGCGATTACCTCGACGTGAACACCAATCCGAACGGCCCCGAAACGGTCACGGCCAACCTCTACCTGGCGCCGATGCTGCACTGGATGGTGACGTCGCCGCAGTTCGACGGCCGGTTCGTCGGGCACTACGCACAAGAATGGTACTCCACCACGACCAACGCCTCGCCGCCCACCACGTGGGGAAGAATGGGTTACGACCCGAGCAGCGATAACGGCGCCCAGCAGTGGCGCGACGTCTATTGGTCGCTCGGCCAAAACCTCGTGGACATGAACACCAAGGCGGCGGCCGAGCAGCGCTGGGATCTCCTGGGCGTGGGGTTGATCCTGAAGGCGTGGGGCTGGCAGGCGCTGACCGACATGCACGGCGAGATCATCGTCAAGGAAGCCATCGACCAGTCGCGCACCAGCTTCGATTACGACAGCCAGCAGTACGCGTACGAAGAGGTGAAGCGCCTGCTCGACAGTGCGATCGTGCTGCTGCACCGCACCGACGGGGCGGTCGATGCGAGCTACCTCCGCATTGGCGATCACATCTACAACGGCGACCGCACAAAATGGCTGAAGCTGGCCTATGGCATGCTGGCGCTGAATCTGAACCACTACTCGAACAAGACCGGGTCGTACAATGAGGATAGCGTCATCGCGATGGTCGACTCGTCGTTCACGAGCGGCCTCGACGATGCGTTGCTGCCCTATCCGTGCACGTCGGTCGATGGCGCGGACTGCAACTTCTGGGGCATCACTCGCGGCAACATCAACCTCTACCGGCAGACACAGTTCGTCGTCGGGTTGATGGATGGGACGCAGTTCGGCGGTACGGTGGATCCGCGCATGAGCCGCATGCTGGCGATCGATTCCGCGAACACGACCTACCGCGGACTCGACATCAACGTGGGGCAGTTCGGGGCGCTGACCGTCCCGCAACGTCCGCGCAATTTCTTCGGCTATGTCGCGACGCCGGCCCTCGGCTCGCCGTCCCGCTACATCTTCGCCGACCGTTCAAAGATTCCGGTCATGACGTATGCCGAGCTGCAGTTCATCAAGGCCGAAGCGGCGCTGCACAAGAACGACCAGGCGACGGCGCTCACCGCGTATCAGAACGCCATCCGTGCACACTTCCAATTCGTGAACGACCGGAACGCCGAGGCCGGCAACCCCAACTCCATCACCACCGCCAGCCGCGACTCGTTCCTGGCGTCACCGAACATCGTCCCCGCGACGCTGACGCTCTCGCACGTTATGTCCCAGAAGTTCATCGCCCTGTGGGGGTGGGGACACGACGAGATCTGGATGGACCTGCGGCGCTATCACTACACCGACCCCGACGGCGTGAGCGGCACCCAGGTGTTCCGGGGTTTCACGCCGCCAACCACGCTCTATGCGGACAACGCCGGCAAGCTCGTGTACCGCATTCGGCCGCGCTTCAATTCCGAGTACGTCTGGAATCGGGCCGGGCTCGACGCGATCGGCGGTCTGGCCAGTACCTATCACACCGTTGAGATGTGGATCACACAACCATGACCAAATCCATGAATGTGTATAGCGCGGTCGCGATGCTCTTGTTGGCGGGCCTCAGCGCGTGCGACAAGAACACCGTCCAGCAGCTCCCGACCGAACCGCTGCTCGGCTCACGCATCAGGTTCTTCAACTTCGGCGTCAACGCGCCGGGCGTGAACTTCTATGCCGACAATGTGAAGCTGACGGCCATCAGGTCGGAAACGGGCGTCGAGTCGACCAACGGCGTCGCGTACGGCGGCGTCGGCAATGGCGGCGGATACTCGCAGATCGCGCCGGGCTCGCATCAGCTCACGGGGCGGATCGCCGCGACGACCGACAAGGATCTCGCGATCGACACGCTCACCGCGGCACTCGCTGACGGCAAGTACTACTCGTTCTTCCTGAGTGGCTTCTACAACACCATTGCGAAGACGGTAGATGCATTCGCCGTCGAGGACCCGATCGCGCCGCCGACCGACTTCACGAAGGCGCAGATTCGATTCGTAAACGCGATCGGGAATGCGAGCCCGCTGACGCTGTACGCGCGCAACACTACCGTCGGCGACACCACGGCCATCGGCGGCGCAGTCGCCTACAAGAGCGCGGGCACCTTCGTCGCTGTGCCGGTGGGGATCTACGATCTGTTCGCGCGCTACACCGATTCCACCACGAACAAGGTGGCCCGAACCGCCGTCACATTCCTCGGCGGGCACATCTACACCATCGGCGCGCGCGGCGACATCACGATCACCTCGACGACGGCGACCAACCGGCCGTTCCTGGACGCCACGCCGAACTGGTAAGGAAGAATCGGTTGCAATGATTGACGGGGGGGCGTAGACCGACGCCCCCCCGTTCGTTATGCTTCTCATCGACGCGAGTGCGCGTCCCAAGCTGGGAGCGGTTCGTCAGCTACGACGAATCGAGGCGTTGCCCAAACGGCCCCTCAGCTTCGGTACCACAACAATGGGAGCTGTACCGATGGGCACCTCCACAATCGCCAGTCGCACGCGCGATCTCGTCGCGGAGATCAACGATTTGCGCTCGGAGCACGGGGCCGCGATCCTCGCGCACAACTACCAGATCCCGGAAATCCAGGACGTTGCCGACGTCGTCGCCGACTCGCTCCAGATGGCCCGGCAGGCGTCGTCGCTCGACGCACCGGTGCTGGTGATCTGCGGCGTCCATTTCATGGCGGAAACGGCGGCGATCGCGAACCCGGACAAACGGATCCTCATTCCCGACCCGAGCGCCGGCTGCTCACTCGCCGCGACGATTCAGGCGGCCGACGTGCGCGCCTGGCGCGCCGCCCATCCGCAGGGCCTGGTCGTCGCCTACGTGAACACGGCCGCCGCGGTGAAGGCGGAAGCGGATTACTGCTGCACCTCCGGCAACGCGGTTGCGGTCATCCGCGCACTCCCGCCCGACGTTCCGGTCCTATTCCTCCCCGACATGTACCTCGGCAACTACCTGCGCCGCCTCACCGGCCGGCCGCTCGACGTCTGGCTCGGCGAGTGTCACGTGCATGCGGGTCTCACGCGCGAATCGCTCGAGCAGCGACGCGCCGAATATCCGGACGCCGAGTTTCTCGTGCACCCCGAATGCGGCTGCGTGACGAGCGCGATGTATTACGCCGAGGCGGAAGGCGACGTCGCGGCCGGACGGACGCAGATCGTCTCGACCGAGCAGATGATGCGGCGGGCAAAGGTCTCGCGGGCGCGACGCTTCGTGGTCGCCACCGAAACCGGCGTGCTCCACCGCCTCCGCCGCGACAATCCCGACAAGGAATTCGTCGCGGCCGCCGAGTCCGCCGAGTGCCGCTACATGAAGCAGATCACGCTCGCCAAGCTGCGGGACTCGCTGCGCGACCTGAAGTACGAGGTGACGGTTCCCGCCCCCATCGCCCAGCGCGCCCGCCGCGCGATCGACCGGATGCTGGCGATTGGCTGACCTCACGCACGATCTCGAGACCGGCGACGTGGTCCGCCGCGCGCTGGCCGAAGACCGCGCGTCGCACGACGTCACCACGGCGCTGTTGGGCGCGGCGGCGGACGAAATCGCCACGGCGCGGTTCGAGGCCGAAGGCACCTTCATCGTCGCCGGTGTGCCGGTCATCGCGACCGTGTTTCAGCAGCTCGATCCCGAAGCCAGCGTGATTGCCGAGATCGAGGAAGGGGCGGCGGTTTCGCCCGGCGCGATTATCGCGACGGTACGCGCCACGGCGCGCGCGCTGCTCGGCGGCGAGCGCGTCGCGCTGAACTTCCTCCAGCGGCTCAGCGGTGTCGCGACGACCACGCGCGCGGCAGTCAACGCGGTGGCGGGCACATCCGCGCACATCACGCACACGCGCAAGACGACGCCCGGACTCCGCGCGCTCGAGCTCTACGCCGTGCGAATCGGCGGCGGCGTGGACAACCGCGCGTCACTCGCCGACGCGGTCCTGTGGAAGGACAACCACTGGGCGATGCTGGAACGAGACGGCGGCTCACTGCGGGATGCGCTGGGGCGTGCGGCGCGAGGCATGCCGGTGATCGTCGAGGTCGAGTCGGACGCGCAGCTGGACGCAGCTCTGGCTGCCGGCGTCACGCATGTGCTCGTGGACAACCAGTCACCCGAACAGGTCGCGGTGTGGGCGCGGCGAGCGGGACCGCACGTGACGATCCAGGCCTCGGGCGGGATCACACCGGCCACCGCGCGCGCCTATGCGACCGCGGGCGCGCACCTCATCGCGATCGGCGCGCTGACGCACTCGCCGCCGGCCGCGCCGATTCGACTCGAGATCAGCGCGTCCGAGCCACCTCGTACAAGTACTCCACGTGCGACCGCACCGCCCCGTCGATCCCCTGCACCTTCGGATTCGCCGACTCGATGACGTAGTACTCATCGGGCGCGTGCGCGCCGCTGCCGTGCCCCAGTCCGAAGTGCCCCGCCGCCAGCTTGAGCGGATCGCCGGTGAAAACGTAGCCCGGCCACGAGCCCGCGTTCCGGGGCAACAGAATCGGCTCGACATTCGACCGGCGGTACACCGCCTGCTGCGCGCGAATCACGGCGGCGTCCCGCGGCGTGCTCGTGGGGTCGTAGCCGCCGGTCATGTTGACCTCGATGTCGCCGAAGCCCCGCTTGGCGAGATGCGTCTTCAGCTTCTCGAGCGAATCGGCCGCCGTCATGTCGGGCACGAGCCGCAGATCGAGCTTGGCAACGGCGCGATGCGGCAAGATCGTTTTGCCGCCCGGTCCCGTATATCCGCCGACTAAGCCTTCGATGTTCACCGTCGGGCGGCCCATCAGACGCTCGAGCGCTTCCGTCCAGCTCGCGTCGTGCACCCAGTGCTCGACCCCAAGCAGTTTTTTCGCCGCGTTCTCGTCCATGCGCTGCGCGGCGGCGGCGATCATCGCCTTCTCGTCGGCCGACAGCGGGCGCACGCGCTCTTCGTAATTGTCGATCGCGGGATCGTTGCCGTCGGGCGTCACGAGGGTCTGGAGCGCGAGTACGAGGTGCCAGGCCGGGCTGTCGACGCGCGCCTTGTTGCTCGAATGGATGTCCGCTTTCGGGCCTCGTCCCCATTTCTCGCCGCTGGACACGAGCTCACATTCGATCACGCCCTTGGCGCCGAGCGTGATCGTGACCTGGCCGTCGAGTCCCTGGGACGCGGCAGGCATGAACATGCCGATCGCATTCTTGAGGGCGGCGAGCACTTCGGGACGGCGCACGACCTGAGGAAAGTGCGGCGAGCCGATTTCTTCCTCGCCCTCGGCAACGAGCACGAGATTGACCGGCAGCTTGCGGTTCGCGCCGCGGATGGCGTGCAGCGCGGCGAGAAACGTGGCTTCCGGCCCCTTCTGATTCACGGCGCCGCGGCCGATGACCACCTTGCCGAGTCCCGGCTTGTCGACGAGCGCGGCGTCCCACGGCGGCGATGACCATTCCGACGGATCCACCTGCTTCACGTCGTACATGAAATAGAGCCCGAGCGTCCGCGGCGCTCCGGCATCGAGCGTCGCGAATATGCCCGGCTG
The DNA here is from genome assembly GCA_035491815.1 of Gemmatimonadales bacterium. GTDB lineage: Bacteria > Gemmatimonadota > Gemmatimonadetes > Gemmatimonadales > GWC2-71-9 > 20CM-2-65-7. The sequence continues at coordinate 11,464 of DATJKA010000065.1, forward strand.
GCCGTCGCTCGGCACCTTCGTGACTTGCTGGAAACCGGCGTCGCGCAGCATCCGCATCGTCAGCTCGCAGCCCTCGTTCATGCCGCGATTCTCGGCGGCGATCGACGGCTGGCGGATCCACTCCTGAAGCCGCTGCACCGACTCGTCGTGACGTCGATCGACTTCGCGGAAGATCGGTGTGAGATCGGATTGTTGGCTGCGAATGAGAGGTGGCAAGGTCATGGCCGCGGCTGCTGCCCCGGCACTCTGGAGAAAAGCACGACGGTCGATGCTCATAGTCTCCCCGGTTGGACTTGCGCCATGAATTCTGTCCGCTAGGCTTCAGGCAGCGCTAGGGGCGCTTCCAGTCCGCGGAAAGGGCCGTGCCCACCCACCTGCTGTCACAATCGATCACGAACTTCTTTCAGCCCGAAAGACGCGGACAGCCGGGCGTGCATTGAGAGGAGCTTCGTATGTTTCCCAACCCGCAAGACGCGTTACAGTTACCCGTCCGTCCCAGCATCGAGCACTACCGCAAGCTCGCCAAAGACCTCGTCAAGGCGTGCGAGTCCGGCACGATCGCCGCGTGGGCGAATCGCTGGTCGCCCCAGATTGCCGAGTTCGCCACGCAAGCGATGACGGGCGAGGGACGGCAGTGCGTGCTCGCCGATGCGCAATTCGTGCTCGCGCGCTCGCATGGATTCAGGAATTGGGCGGCGTTCGCTGCGCATCTGGAAGCGCTCACGCAGTCAGATACTCAGACGGCGGCATTCGAGGCCGCCGCCGACGCGATCGTTCGCGGCGATGAGCAGACGCTGCAGCAGCTGCTGCGCCGTCATCCCGGTTTGATTCACGCGCGCTCGACCCGTGAACACAACGCAACCTTGCTGCACTACGTCTCGGCGAACGGCGTCGAGAACTATCGCCAGAAATCACCGCCCAACGCCGCGCGCATCACCGCAGTGCTGCTCGCCGCCGGCGCCGCGGTGGACGCCGAGGCGAATGTCTATGGCGGAGGCTGTACGGCGTTGGGACTCGTCGCGACGAGCACGCCGCCACGCCAGGCCGGCGTGCAAATCCCCGTGATCGACGTGCTGCTCGAGGCCGGCGCGCAGATCGAGCATCCCGATCTCGCGGGCAAAGGCGCTGATGCGATTTACGCCTGTCTCGCGAACGGCTGTCCCGAAGCCGCCGCGCATCTGGCCGAGCGCGGTGGGCGGGTCGGGTTGATCGGCGCGGCCGGTATCGGACGACTCGACGTCGTGCGGCAGCTCGCGCCTGAAGCCGACGCGTCGCGGCGCGAGATGGCGCTGCGCTACGCCGCGGGCTACGGCCACAAAGCCGTCGTGGAGTTCTTGCTCGATAGCGGCGTGAATGTGGACGGCCACCACGGCGACGGGCGGACCGCGCTCTACTACGCCGGCCTCGGCAAGCACGAGGACGTCGTGCAACTGCTCCGCGATCGCGGTGCTTCCTCACCAAACCCTCACTAGCGCGCCCGTCTCAATTGGGACAGAATCCACTCCCCCCACTTCGGAGTCTCATGATGCAACGTCGAATGCATGCCCTGTTGATTGCCATGGCAGTACTGCCGTGTGCGCTGACCGCGCAGGCCAGCACCGCCGCGCCGGCCACCGCTCCAGCACCGTCGGCCAATCCGGTGTCGGACGCACTGCGGCAGATGGAGCAGCGGTTCGCGCGTATCCTCGTCGCCGCCGCCGAGGCGATGCCCGCGGACAAGTACAACTACCGCCCGACGCCGCAGCAAATGAGCTTCGCGCAGATTCAGGTCCATCTGGCGAACGAAGGCAACGATTTGCTCTGCGGCAAGGTGGCCGGCTCTGCAGCGCCGCAGCGGGCCACGCCCGTGGATTCGACCGCCGGCAAAGACGCGCTCGTCGCGCGGCTGCGGGAAACGTTCGCGTTCTGCGAGCAGGCGTTCGCGAAGCTCGATGACTCGAAGCTGAACACGCCGATTCAGTTGTTCGGGCCGAACCCGTTCACGCTCGCCTCCGCCATGTTCATCACGGTGGGCGACTGGGCGGATCACTACAGCCAGGAAGCGAACTATCTGCGCCTGAACGGCATCCTGCCGCCGACGGCGCAGCCGCGTCGCGGCATGTAAGAAGTTTCGCATCGGCAGACCCTGGGGGCGCAGCGAGCGCTGCGCCCCCGCTTGTTTTCGTTTGACGCTGGCACGTCCCCGTCGTACGTTCACCGCCCCTCGACCTTTCGGAGATTCTCGTGGCGCAGCGGCTCGGTGCTGTCTTGCTCGCATCCATCGCACTCGTCACCACGGCGTTTGCCCAGAATCCCGAGCGCGCCGGCGGCACACCGGTCCGCGACGCGCGCATCGGACTGAAGGCGGGCTGGTGGGATGCGGGCCAGGCGTCATGGAACATGCGGCTCGTCTCCACGAACAAGCCGCCGGCGGAGTTTATTCCCACGGACCCCGGTGATTTCGATTTCATGAACTCGGATCTGGCTTTCAAGGGCAATTATCTGATCCAGGGCAACTTCCAGGGGTTCTCGATCTGGGACGTCGCCGATCCGTTCCATCCGAAGCTCGTGCATGCCGAGACGTGCCCCGAGCAGCAGAACGACGTGTCGGTCTACAAGAATCTGCTGTTTCTGTCCGGTGAGTCGCAGAATGGGCGCATCGACTGCGGCAAGCAGGGCGTGAAAGAGACGGCGAGCCCGCAGCGATTCCGCGGCGTGCGCGTGATCGACATCAGCGACGTGACCCACCCGCGCGTCGTCGCCAACGTGCAGACCTGCCGGGGCTCGCACACACATACCCTGGTCACCGATCCCAAGGACACGAGCACCGTCTACATCTATGTGTCCGGCCAGGCGGGCGTGCGCCCCAGCGAGGAGCTCGCGGGGTGCTCCAACGCGCTGCCGGAGCAGGACACGGCGTCCGCCCGGTTCCGCATCGACATCATTCGCGTGCCGGTCGCTCATCCGGAACAGGCGGCCATCATCAGCCGGCCGCGGATCTTCGAAGCCTTGATCGATCCCAGCACGCATGGCGTGACGTCGCTCGACTCTGCCGCAGCGCTGCGCTTCGCCGATTCGGCACGCGCCACCGGGGCATTCGTCATCATTTTTCAGGGCTCGCCGTTCGTGCTGCCGACGGAAATGGTGCAGCCCGCGCTCGAGCAAGTCGCCCGCAAGAACGGCCGGACGGCACCGAATGCCGCCGACAGCGCCGAGGTCCGCAATGGCATTCAAGCAGACGTCGACTCTTCATCGAAAGCACCGATGGGCCCCGGCGGCGTGCGCCACGGGCCCGATCAGTGCCACGACATCACCGTCTATCCGGAGATGGGCCTCGCGGGCGGCGCCTGCGCCGGGTACGGCCTGCTCCTCGACATCCGCGACCCCGCGCACCCCGTGCGGCTCGCCGCCGCGTCCGACTCCAACTTCGCGTACTGGCACTCGGCCACGTTCAACAACGACGCGAGCAAAGTGATTTTCACGGACGAATGGGGCGGCGGCATTGCAGCGCGCTGCCGCAGCACGGACAAGCCCGAGTGGGGCGCCGACGCGATCTTCACGGTCGACAACAAGCGCAGTCTGGCGTTTCACGGTTATTACAAGCTCCCCGCCCCGCAAACCGCCGATGAGAATTGCGTGGCGCACAACGGCAACCTCATCCCGGTGCCCGGCCGCGACCTCATGGTGCAGGGGTGGTATCAGGGCGGCGTGTCGGTGTTCGACTTCACCGATCCCGCGAAACCGGTCGAGATTGCGTACTTCGACCGCGGGCCGATGGACTCGACCAAGCTCGAGATGGCGGGCAGCTGGTCGGCCTACTGGTACAACGGCTACATCTACTCGACCGAGATCATGCGCGGGCTCGACGTGCTGGAGCTCCAGCCGAGCGCGCTCCTCACGCAAAACGAGATCGACGCCGCGAAGCTCGTGCGGCTCGGCTATCAGAATGTGCAGGATCAGCAACGCGCGACGTGGCCGACGAGCTTCGTCGTGGCGCGCGCCTACGTAGACCAGCTCGAGCGCTCGCAGGGACTGACGGCGGTGCGGATCGCGGCCGTGCGCACGGCGCTCGCGAACGCGGAACGCGCGCGCGGCACCGGGCGGCGCAGCGTGCTCGACGCGCTCGGCGGCCAGCTCACGCTGGACGCGGCGCGGTCATCCGATTCGAAGAAAGTGCTCGCACTCCAGGCCGCGGTGCGCGCCCTGGCGCGGTGAGAAAAGAGCGCGCTACTCGCTCAGCCGTTTCGGCGCGCCGGAGGTCGGCAGGCGATCAGGCTGCTTCGGTTGGGACGGGGGCGGCGTCGGCTCATCGGTCGACGTCGCTTCCCGCAGCCCGGCCTTGAACTCTTGAATTCCCTTCCCGATCGACCGGCCCATTTCGGGAATCCGCTTGCTCCCGAACAGCAGCGTGATGATCGCGATGAGAATGAGGATGTGCCAAATACTGAGATCCGCGAACACAAGAACTCCACGTGAGAGGCTGCCCTAAATTAGCATGAGAACCGCACTTGCCGCCATCGTTTTGCTCGCCGCCGCGCAGCCGGCGCTCGCCCAACGCCTCCTGGGAAAGCGCGCAATCGTCTACACGACGGCCGACAGCACTGCTCTGCGACTCACCCCGGCCGACACCCTCCAGTTTCAGGCCGCGGAGCCGATCAGCGAAGGCCAGATCTACGTCTTCGTGGATCCACGGCGCACCTTCCAGACGATGATCGGGATCGGCGGCGCCCTCACCGATGCCGCCGCCGAAACGTTCGCCAAGCTGCCCGCGGCACGGCAGGACGAGGTCATCGCGGCGTACTACAGCACCGATCGCGGCATCGGATACACGCTCGGCCGCACCAACATCAACAGCTGCGACTTCTCGAGCGCGAGCTACACGTACGTCACCGACGGGGACACCAACCTCAGCTCGTTCAACATCGCGCCCGACCTGCGGTACAAGATTCCGCTCATCAAGCGCGCGCTCCGTGCGACCGGGGGGGGCAACCGGCTCAAGCTGTTCGCGAGTCCGTGGAGCCCGCCCGCGTACATGAAGGACAATAACGACATGCTGCACGGCGGGCACCTGAAGCCCGAATACCGCGACGCCTGGGCGCTGTACTACGCGAAGTTCGTTCAGAGCTACCGGCGCGCCGGTGTCCCGATCTGGGCGGTCACGATCCAGAACGAGCCGATGGCCACGCAGACGTGGGAGTCGTGCATCTATCAGCCGGAAGACGAGCGCGATTTTCTGCGCGATCACCTGGGGCCGACGATGTGGAAGCAGGGCCTCAAGGACGTGCACATCATCGTGTGGGATCACAATCGCGATCTGATCGTGCAGCGCGTGCTCACGATCTTCGGCGACACGTTGGCGGCGCGCTACGCCTGGGGCACCGGCTTTCACTGGTACGAGGACTGGTCGGGCGGGACGCAGATGTACGACAACGTCGCGCTCGTGAACCGCTTGTTCCCCAGCAAGCACCTCATTTTCACGGAAGGGACGCCCGCCAACTTCGATTCGACCGCGTACGGGCGCTGGAGTCTCGGCGAGGCGTACGGCCGGTCGATGATTCACGACTTCAACTCGGGCGCGGAGGGATGGACCGACTGGAACATTCTACTCGATGAGAAGGGCGGCCCGAACCACGTCGGGAATTACTGTTTCGCACCGATCCACGCCGACACGCGCACCGGCCAGCTGATTTATACCAACTCCTACTACTACATCGGTCACTTCTCGAAATTCATCCGTCCCGGCGCCCGGCGCATCGTGGTCGCGCCGAGTCGCAGCATGCTGCTCGCGACGGGATTCGTGAATCCGGACGGCAGTGTGGCCGTCGTCGTCATGAATCAGACGGCGAAGGCCGGCGAGTACCATGTGCGCGTGGGAGCCACGGTGGTAACCGTGCACTCCCCCGCCCACTCGATTCAGACCGTCGTCTTCTAACGAGCGCTCAGTCGACGGAGAACGACTTGCCGCCCTGTGAGACGTCGTTCAACGAGATCTCGACCTTGTAGTCGCCCTTGGCCAACCCGTTCGGCTGGGACAGCTGGAACGTCACGCGGCGATCGTCCGGCCCGATATCACGTGTTTGCGTCGCAATCTCGCGATTGTCCCCGTAGATCCAGCGCGCTTTGACCGTGCCGGTTCCCTCGCCCTTCGTGCCCACCGTCACATACACGATATCGGACGGGCGGAAGTTCGAGGCATGGTCGTCGATCGTGCGATCGGATTTGAGGGAACGGCCGAGGTCGATGTCGGTCACCGCTACGACGGCTGCATTGCCGCGGGCCGGCTTGGGTCTGCACGCGGTACTGACGCCGATTGCCGCGCAGAGACTGAGCAGGGCCAGGCCACGGATCGCGTGGGTTCGCATTTTGGTCTCCCGATCGTGTTATGTGGAGTATTGCACCTCCATTGACGTTGATTCGGTCTCGGTGCGCTTTGCATCGCCCATACGGTGCACGCACCTGATTCGCATGATCTAGAAAAGGACGATACGTTCACGCGATGTCCGCTCGCTACGGTGTGCTCGCCGTGCTCGGTGTGGGCCTCGTCGGCGCGAGTCTGCACGACAACGGCCTCGCCCGAACCCCGCCCATGGGCTGGAACAGCTGGAATCATTTCGGCTGCGACGTCAGCGCCAAACTCATCCGCGAAACCGCCGACGCGATGGTCGCGAGCGGCATGCGCGACGCCGGCTACCAGTACGTCGTGATCGACGACTGCTGGCAGGTCGCCCGCGACCGTACCGGCCGCATCGTCGCCGACTCGACGCGCTTTCCCGGCGGGATGAAGGCGCTCGCCGACTACGTGCATTCCAAAGGCCTCAAGTTCGGCCTCTATACCGACGCCGGCCGGCGCACCTGCCAGGGACGTCCCGGCACCTACGGCTCCGAGGAGATCGACGCCCGTACCTACGCCGAGTGGGGCGTGGACTACGTGAAGGAGGATTGGTGCAACGCCCAAGGACTCGACGCGCCGACGCAGTACGCGAAGTTCCGCGACGCGCTCCTCAAGTCGGGCCGCCCGATCGTGTTCAGCATCTGTGAGTGGGGATCGAACCATCCGTGGAATTGGGCGCCCCGCACCGGCAACCTCTGGCGCACCACGGGCGACATCGGCGACGACTGGGCGAGCATGGTCAGCCGCGTCGACTTGAACAGCCAATACGCGCTCGCGGCCGGCCGCGGGCCCGGCGCGTGGAACGATCCCGACATGCTGGAAGTGGGCAACGGCGGCATGACGGATGACGAATACCGCGCGCACTTCAGCCTGTGGGCGATCATGGCGGCACCGCTCATCGCGGGCAACGACCTGCGCAGCATGAGCACCGCCACGCGCGATCTCCTGACGAACAAGGAAGTCATCGCGGTCGACCAGGATTCGCTGGGCGCGCAGGGCATGGTGGTCGAAATCCCCGGCCCCGATCGCCAGGTCTGGGCGAAGCCGCTCGCCGACAGCTCGCGCGCCGTGGTGTTGTTCAATCGCTCCGCGCTGCAGACGGTCATCACCGTGCCGTGGTGGTCGCTCAAGATCTCGGGGTCTGCGAAGGTGCGCGACCTGTGGGCGCACAGCGACCTCGGCAGTTTCGACGACCATTTCAGCGCGACCGTGCCGGCGCACGGGTCCGTGATGGTCCGGATTACACCCGAGAGAGCGAAATGAACGTGAACCGCCGCGAATTCCTCGAGACATCGGCCGGCGTCGTCGCCGCGGCCGGTCTCGCGCCTGGTGCCTTCGCCCGCGCGCCGAAACCGCTGCGCCTCGGCCTCATCATCGGCATCGGCACCGACGCCGATGCGGCCATCGCGAAAGTGCACGACCTCGGACTGCCCACCTGCCAGGCGTTCGTGGACGACTTCGGTGCGGGTGCCAGCCAGCGCCTCGTCCAGGCGCTGACCAAATACCAGATCGAAGCGACGTCCGTCGTGGTCGGTGGACCGGGCCGGGAAGTCTGGGACTTCTACGACGGACCCCTCACGATCGGCGTCGTGCCGCGCGACTCACGCGCGCAACGCGTGGCGCGCATGAAGCAGGGCTCGGATTTCGCAAAGGCGTGCGGGATCGCCGCCGTGCAGAGCCACGCCGGATTCATTCCGGAGAATCCCAACGACCCGGTCTACAAAGAGACCGTCGCCACGATGCGCGAGGTCGTGCAGTACTGCCGCGCCAACGGCCAGAGCTTCCGCTACGAAACCGGTCAAGAAACGCCGATCACCCTCGTCCGCACGATGCAGGACGTCGGGCTCGACAACCAGGGCGTCAACTTCGATCTCGCGAATCTCATCCTGTACGGCAAAGCCAATCCCGTGGACGCGATCGAGATCCTCGCTCCGTACGTCCAGGGCATTCACGCCAAAGACGGTCTCTGGCCGACGAACCCCAAGCAGCTCGGCCAGGAAGTGCCGATCGGCAAAGGCAAAGTCGATTTTCCGAGAATCATCGCGCGTCTCAAGCAGCTGAGCTATCAAGGCGCGGTCACGATCGAGCGCGAGGTGTCCGGCCCGGAACAGATCGCGGACGTGCGCGCCGCCAAGGTCTACCTGGAAGGTCTCATCGGATAACCCGGAGGGCGTATGGCAGCCGTCGACCGTCGGACGTTCTTGGGCGTCACCACTTCCGCCGCCGCCGCGATGTTCATCAAACCCGCGCTCGTGCGCGGCACGCGCGCCAACTCCGCGATTCGCGTCGGCCTGCTGGGCTGCGGCGGCCGCGGCACCGAGGACGCGGGTAACCTCGTGGACACGGGCGGCGCGCGCGTCGTCGCGCTCGCGGATCTGTTCCAGGATCAGCTCGACGCCGCCCACGCACACTTCGATCAGCTCCAAACGGCGAAGGGCTATCCCGCACTCGACGCGAAGCAGCTGTTCGTCGGACCGCACGCCTTCGAGCAGATCGCCGCATCGCAGGACGTGGACGCGATCGTCGTCGCGACGCCGCCCTACTTCCATCCGCAGCATCTCGACGCGGTCGTGACCGGTGGCAAGCACGTCTACTGCGAGAAGCCGGTCGCCGTCGACGTTCCCGGCGCCAAGCGCGTGATCGACATCGGCCGGCGCGCCGAGGGCAAGCTCTCGCTCGACGTGGGCTTCCAGATCCGCGATTGCCCGCCATTCGTCGAGCTCGTGAATCGCATTCACAACGGCGCGATCGGCGACATCGTCTGCGGCGAAGCCTACTATCTGACGGGCTACATCGACCGGCCCGCCTGGCCCAACGCCTCACCCGCCGAGCGGCGGCTGCGCAATTGGGTGCACGACCGCGTGCTCTCGGGCGACATCATCGTCGAGCAGAACATCCACGTGATCGACATCTGCAACTGGGTGCTCGGCGCGCATCCGCTCCGGGTCAGCGCGACGGCCGGGCGGCGCGGCCGCCCCGCCGACGACGGCGACTGCATGGGCAACTACAACGCCGTCTTCCACTATCCCAACGGCGTCGACGTGACGTTCAGCTCGACGCAATTCGCCAAAGGCTGGTGGGACGTCAGCGAGCGCTTCTTCGGGACGAAAGGCACTTCGATCTCGCCGTACACCGGGCCCCTCGGCATCTGGGGCGAGAACCCGTGGCAAGCACCGCTCGTGCAGCAGCCCGGGACGCAGCCCGCGGCATTCTCGGTGACGGGCAACTTCACGTCGAACCTCGAATCCGCCGATCCCGCCAAGAAGACCGCGTTCATCGAGAGCATCAATTCCGGCAAGTTCCACAACCAGGCGGCCGCGGGCGCCGAGTCGGCGCTGTCGTGCATGATGGCGCGGACGGCGGCGTACACGGGGGCGGGACGCGACGTCACGTGGGACGACTTGTTGAAGTCCACCGAAGTGTGGGACCCCAAGCTCGATCTCAACCGGCTGCGCTGAGGATCACATGCTCAATCGACGCGACTTCGTGAAGTCCACGTTGGCGATCGCGAGCGCCGCCGCGCTGCCTCGGCGTTCGGTCTCCGGGATCAAGAAGGGCTTGGTCTTCGACATGGTCTCCGCCGACCTGAGCTATGCCGATCGCTTCAAGCTCGTCCGCGATTCCGGCTTCGAGGTCGTGCAGGCACTGACGGAGCCCGACCAGCACAAGGCCGAGCAGATGAGGCATGCCGCGGACGCGGCGGGTATCCGGATCGATTCGGTGATGAACGTCGATCACTGGCAGTACCCGATCTCCGCGAGCGATCCGGCCGTCGTCGAGAAAAGTCTGGCCGGCATGCGCACGTCGCTGCACAACGCGAAGCTGTGGGGCGCGGACACGGTGCTCCTCGTTCCCGCCGTCGTGAATCCGCAAACCTCCTATCGCGACGCGTGGACGCGCTCGCAGGCACAAATCAAGAAGCTGCTGCCGCTGGCCGAGGAGCTGAAAGTCGTCATCGCGATCGAAGAGGTGTGGAACAAGTTCCTGCTGAGCCCGCTCGAGATGGCGCAGTACGTCGATGAGTTCCGGAGTCCCTGGATCAAGGCGTGGTTCGACGTCGGCAACGTCGTACTCTACGGCTATCCGCAGGATTGGATCCGCACGCTGGGCAAGCGGATCGTCAAAGTCCACTTGAAGGATTTCAAGCGCAAAGAGGGCGGCTACGCCTGGGTGAACCTGGGCGAGGGTGACGTGGACTGGGCCGCGGTGCGCCAGGCGTTCACCGACGTCGGATACGCGGGCAGCGTGATCGCGGAGCTCGACGGCGGTGACGCCGCGTACTTGAGCGACGTCAGCCGCCGGATCGATCGCTTGCTTTCGAGCTAGGCTACTGCGGCGTATCGAGCGGATGCTTGCTCCGCTCGAAGAACTCCGTCTGCAATCTCAGGCTCGTCGAGTCGGCTTTGACGGCTCTGATCCCCTGTACAATCGCAGCGATCCAGCTCTTCGCCTCGAAGTCGCCGAGCTCGCGCGTCGCGGCCCCGCCTTCCCCGGCGTAGTGGTTCGGGAAGCGCGCGTACCACCAGATCCCGGTGTACAGGCCTTCCGGTAATCCTTTCAGGCGTGCCTGGTCGGCTCCCGACTCCTGTGTGGCGCGATCGAGATGCACGAGATCGGGGCGCGCGATCATGCTCACCGAGGTCTCGCTCTCGCCCGCATGCATGTCGGTCGAACGGTCGGACTTGTGGGCCGGCTCGCCGGGGGCACTGCGCGCGATGCTCTGGACATACACGACATAGTCGCGCGGGGACTCGAGCTGCGACTGCGCGAAGAACGGCAACAGGCTGTTGTTGCCGCCATGGCCGTTCACGATGATGATCTTCTTGCAGCCGTTCCGCGCCATCTCGTCGGTCGTCTCCTGGAGCAGCTGCAGCTGAAGCCCGCGGCTGTACGCCACCGTCCCAGGCTCGTGCTTTGCCTCGAAGATTTGGCCGAAGTAGTACTCGGGAAAGACGATCGCGTATTCCTGTTGCGCGGCGTTCAGCGCGACATAGCGGACGTTCAGCAGGTCGTTGCCCAGCGGCAGGTGCGGACCGTGCTTTTCCATGATGCCGAACGGCAAGAGGCAGGTCCCCTGCGCGCGCGTGATACCGGTTTTGAAGTCGGCGGCGGTGAGCTCTTCCCAATGGACGGACAGCTTCGCCTGCGCGGGCGGAGAAGCAGGCGCGCCCTGCGCCAGCAGCGTGGCGCAGAGCGCATTGATCGACAGCAGCAAGGACTTGTGCAAGTGGCCCCCGTGAAAGAATCGAGAGCCGAATTGTATCGCCAAATCGCTACAGCGTCACGTTGAACGCTGCGCTGGTCCCCGCCGTGAGATTGCCCGTGCTCGCCTTGAGCGTATAGCCCATCCCGGGCTCGTCCACACTCAGGTCGTTGAACGTCGCGATGCCGTTCACGACAGAGACAGTCAGCGTCCCCGACAGCCGCGCGTTCCCGAACAGGCTCCCATCGTGGCCGAGCGCGACCGTGACGGTCCCGTTGAAGCCGGTGACGGTGTTGCCTTGATCGTCCAGCACGGCGACCTGCACCGCGGGCGTGATCGTCTGGCCCGGCAACGTCGTGCTGCTCGGCTGCACCTTGAAGCCGAGGTGCGTGGCCACCTGAGGATTCAGGGCCACCACGTGCGCGAACCACGTACTGGGCGCGGTGAACGACCAGGTCCATTGCGGATCGACCGTGCCGGCGGCAGACGTCACGGCGTACTCGCCCTGGATCTTGTTCGTGGTGTTCCAGACCGCCGTGATCGGATTGAAATTGGCCGGTCCCGTGAGATCGACGATCGCGTCCGACATCGAGAACGAATACGCGAGCGCGCCCGGGTTCACCGCGATCGTGCCGGGATCGGCAATCGTGGTCGTCGATCCCGTGCCCGACGCAGCGCTGTGCGCACCGAGCGCGACCGCGGCGACCGGGTTCACGCCGCGATAGGCCGTGATCATCTCGCCGGCGTCGCTGACGACGTCCGAGAAAATCGCGTGCACCGCGAGGTTCTTGTCGGGGCTCGGCGACGGATAGGGATACTTGCCGACGTTGGTCGCCACATACGTCGCCACCGACCAACCGTTCGCCGTCGTGTAGTCCACCAGCGTGTAGCTATTGCCGACGGGGGTTCCGTCCTCGAGGTGATCGGTGACGTCGGTGATCGTGTTGGACGTGCCGCGCCACACGAACGTGGCGACGATGGCATCGCCGAGCTGCGGATTCGCGTCGAACTCTTTCCCGACGTGCGTGCCGCCGTTCGTCCAGCCGATGCCGATGTTGAGCGCCGCCTCGATCTGATCGATCGTGATGTCACTGGCGACGCCGCCGGAGACGACGAGCGCGTGGACGCCGCCCGCCGGTGCCGACGCCGGAGCGCCGGGGTCGAACGATTCCGCGCATCCGACGGTCACTGCCGCGAGCGCCAGGAGTATCAGTCTGAAATGCTTGAGTGTGTTGGTCATGCCCGGCGCTGGTGCAAGCTCCGGACCGACCGTCTCGCGCGCGGGGGAGCACCGGGATTCGATGCGCGCGCAGCACAGTGTGGTGCGCGCGCATCGTGCCGAAGATCTAAACCGGACTCAGCTGCTGCGCGCTAGCGACGACTTCCCGGTCGCAGCCTGCGGTCGAAGAACTCGGCCGCCGCGGCGTAGGCCCGCACCCAATGGTCGTTCAGCAAGAAGTCGTGGATCTCGTCGGGGAAGATCAGCTGTTCGACGTCCACGTGCCGCGCGCGCAGCGCCGCCGCAAGCTGCACCGTCTGACTGAACTGCACGTTGCGGTCGTCGTCACCGTGGATCAGCAACACGGGCGAGCGCCAGTCGTCCACATACGCGATCGGCGACGACTCGTGGGCCAGCCGCGCCGCCTCGGCGTTCTTCGCCGGATCGTACTCCACCCAGTTCTGGATCTCGACATTCCAGTCGTGCACGCCGTGCAGGTCGACGCCCGCGGCAAACAGATCCGACGCCTTCGCGAGGCCCATCGCCGTGAGAAAGCCGCCGTACGAGCCGCCCCACAAGCCGATGTGCTGCGGATCGACGTCGTTCCGCGACCGCAGGTAGAGCCCGGCCGCCATCACGTCCTGGAATTCGCTCGCCCCCTGCGCGCCGTAGTGCAACGCTTCGCGGAATTGCATGCCGTAGCCGATGCCGCTGCGATAGTTGACCGACAGCACCACGTACCCCTTGCTCGCCAGATACTGATTGAGCGCGTACGCGTTGCGGTAGTAGTACATGTAGTGCCAGCCGAGGAGCATCTGCCGCCGCGAGCCGCCGTGAAAGAAGATGACGGCGGGTCGCCTGTCACCCGCTTTCGCGCCCGCGGGAAGGAACAGCTGCCCGTGGATCGCTACGCCGTCCGTCGACGAGAAGATCACCTGCTGGGGATCGACCAGGGCAGCCGCGGGAAAGCCGGCGGGAGCCGTCGTCAGATCCCTGGGCGCTCCACCCACGGCCATGATCGCGGGGCGTGGCGGCTGCCGCGTGTCGGCGTGCAGGAACGCGATCTTGCCGTCGCTCGTGGGCGCCGGCGCCCACTCGAGCTGCGTGCCCTTCGTGACCGCGACCGGCGGACCGCCCGCGGGCGCGACGCGCCACAGATGGCGGCGATCGATGTCGTCCTGATTCGAGTTGTAGTAGATCGCGCTGCCGTCCGCAGTCGGCGCCACGTACTCGACCTCGAACGCGCCCGGCGTCAGCAGCGTCGCGCGAGCGCCGCCTTGCGCCGGCACGCTGTAGAGATGAGTCCAGCCGTCTTTTTCCCACGGGAAGACGAGCCGGTCGCCGGCGCCCCACACGATTTGATTGTCGGCGACGATCTCGCGGAACGCGCTCCCCGGCCCCGAGTCCGCCACGAACGCTGCCGTTGCCGCCCCCGTCGCGACGTCCACAACGCGAATCGACCACGGTTCGGCCGAGCGCGCGGGCGTGAACGGCAGACCGCCGACGCCGGCGGGAATGCGCAGGAACGCGATCCGCTTGCCGTCGGGCGACCATGCGGGCTCGCCGTCGGAGTCGGTGCTGGGGTCGAGGAAGCGCACCGCTCGTGTCGCGAAATCATAGACGGCGATGAATCCGTGATCACCGCGGTCGCTCACGAACGCGAGCTTGGCGCCGTCGGGCGACCAGCGCAGCGCGCCTGCGGAGCCGCGCGCGTGAATCAGCTGCGTCGCCGTACCCGAGTCGGTGAGCGAAGCCGACCAGACCTGCCGGCTCGAGACGAACGCGACGCGGTCGCCCTTCGGGGAAACGGCCGGGGAATGCCCCTCGGCGATGCGCCGCGGCGTCCCACCGGCGAGCGGCACGATCCACAGCTCCTGCGCCACGCCCGCGGTGACGCTGCGGGGGTTCGGGTACTCGCCGCTGCCGTTCTTGCCGCCGCCGCGGACGTACACGATCGCCTTGGCGTCCGGCGTCCAGCGGAGCTCCGTGATTTCCTGACCGTCGTCCTCGGCATAGCTGGTGATCGCGTGCGCCCGATAGTCGGGCGGCGCGGCGACCCAGATGTTCCGGGCGCCGCGGTCGTTGAACGTCCAGGCGATGGCCCCCCCGGCCCCCCCGGCCCCCCCGGCTCCCCCGGCTCCCCCGGCTCCCCCGCCCGCAGGTGCGGCGACGAGCTCTTCGGGGAACGGGGCGCTCATCACCTGCTCGAGCGTGAACGACTGCTGGGCGCTGATGGCGACGGGCCCGAGTAGCAGGCCGGCGAGGATGATGGTTGGTTTCATCGGGCGGTGAAGATACCGTTGATTCGGTGGGGTAAGAAGAGGGAAACGGAGGAGCAATGAGATCAGGATTTCTGGCGGCGGTACTGGCGCTCGTGAGCGCGGCGTGCGCGCATCCCGGCGGGACCGCGCAACTCGATCCGAATGCGGCGACGACCGTCAAAGTCACGAACGACAACGTGCTGGACATGAACGTCTACGTGCTGAGCAGCAGCGGCAGTCGTTTCCGGCTCGGCATGGTCTCGGGCGGACATACGGAGGTGTTCACGGTCCCGGCCGCACTGATCCACGGGCCCACCGACCTGCGCTTCCAGACGCGATCCATCGGCTCGCAGGCGGGACCGCGCACCGAAACGATCACCGTCTCACCCGGCGATCAGGTGGTGCTGCTGATCCCGCCCGAGTAGTCGGCGATGTCGCGCGCGTTCGTCAAGGAAGACGCCGGCGGTCCGGAGCGGCGCTTCAGTCTGCCGCCCAGAAATGATCCGGGCTACGATGCCGCGGCGGCGCAGGCGCTGCTGGACGGCGCCAACGTGGGCGACTCCTACAGCGCCGAGCTGGCGACGGGGTACCGATGGGGTGAGCCGCGGCTGAAACCCCACGTCGAGCGGATTCTCGCCGCGGCGCACAGCGAGGGGAACGAGCGACTGGAGCAGCTCGCCGAGCGGTTCCTGCGGGCTTCTCCCTAGGGCAACAAGCCGTAGACGACGACTTTGTTGGAAAACGTCGCCAAATAGACGTGTCCGTTGGCGATCGTCGGTGAGGCAAACTTGGCGTAGAGTCCCGTGGCGTCGCGCGACGCATTCTGGTTCGAATTCCAGAGCTCCTGCGTGACGTCGCTCGCCACGAAGGCCCGCAAGACGCCCGGACTGACGAAGCTCTCCGCGTCGCCGCTCGACGCGTACCACGCCCAGAGAATGCCGGTCGAGTCGGTCGCCCCGTTCGACGATACCGATAACACCGCGCCGCTCTGCCCGCTCGGTCCGGGGCCGCCGTAGGTCGTCTCGCCGGCCTTATCGAGCAGATTGCTCGCGCGGTCGAATGGGATGGCGTGCAACACGTCGTTCTCCGCCCAGACGTAGACGAATTCCTTCGTGCTGCCTTTGAAGTACGCCGCCTGGCAATGCATGTTGGCGCTGGAACTGAGGGAAACGCTCTGGCGCGCCTGGTCGGCGCCGGAGAACCAGCCGCCCATGTTGTCCCGGTCGAGGAGATACAGCGTCCCGGTCTTCGCGCCGGTCAGGAAGTACGGGGAGTTGGGAATCAGGAGCGACCCCATCGTGCCGTAATCGAGGTCGGTGTCGTTCAGCGCCTGATAGTTGATGGGCGTGAAATAGCTCGAGACCTGCAGGGTCTGACCCGACGGCGCCAGCTTCAGCGCGCTCTCGCCGCGATTCGTCAGCACCGTCGGATCGCCGTTCTCACCGACGGCGCCGTTGCCCGTGACCACGTACAGGTTGCCGAGCGCGTCCGCAGCGAGGCCCATGGCGCTCTCCCACATGCCGCCCGCCCAGCCGTTCGGCGTGTCGTTGTACGTCGTGCGCTTGAGCAGCGTCGTGGCGTCATATCCCAGAATCCAGCCGTGATACGGACTCCAATCGCAGTGCGAGGAGAACGACACGTACACGTTGCCGTTCGCGAGCGTCAGGGCCGAGCGTTGGGCCTGCTTTTGCGGGTCGAACGGGACGACGTTGCCCACGCTCCCGTCGCCGTTGCCGGCAACCGAGGCGGTGATGCGCACGGGGCTGCCGGGCATCTCACCACCCGTGAGGATGTTCACCGCGTGCAGGTCCTGGACGAACACGCCGCTCGTGGAGATCGACGCGCCGCGCGCCACGAAATACATGACGCCTTTCGCCGGATCGATCACGGGAGTGCCGACGATCCCCATATTGCCGCTGAAGTTGTTGTAGCCCCCGCCGCAGGCGCCGGTCATGTCGGTGTTCTTGGGCGGCCGCATGCCCGCCGCCGAATAATTGCGGTGCCAGTACAGGTGGCCGTCATCCCCGTCGAACGCGTAGACCGAGTTGTTTGCGGTGGCGACGTACACGACGTTGTGATAGCCGTGCGCGATGTGGACGTTGGCAACGACGAGCGGCTGCGCATGCACCTGATCGTCCACGAGCAGCGTGAACAGCGTGCCGAACGTCGAGACCGACACGTTGCTCGGCTTCAACACCGTCTCGTGATCGTTCAGGCCGGCGCGCGTATTGTCGTTGTGCTGCGTCGGCACGGAGATCGCCACCGGGTCCGGCATGCCGCCGTCGGTGATGTGTCCGGCGCACGCGCCGAGCAGCGCGAGGAGGGGCGGCAGCGACAGTCGGCGTATCGTCATGGGGTCAAATAATAGGGCTGAGCGTCATCCACCCACAATCAGCGCCACCGCCCCCAGCGCGGTGACCACGCCCGCCGTTTGCCACGTACTCAGACGCTCGCCAAGGACCGCGCGCGCGAGGAGGACGGTGCCGGCGGGATAGAGCGCAGACAGGGTCACGACGGGACTGAAGGGGCCGATCCGCACTGCGATCAGATAGAGCGCGTTGGCGATCATGTCGAGCGCCCCACCGCCCGTCGCGAGCGCCGCGAGCGCGAGCGGCATGCGCACCGAGCGTCGTCCGACCGCGACCACGATGACGAAGAATGCGACCGATGCGATGCGGTCGGTGAAGAGCGGCCAGAGCCCGGCTTCCCGCCGCGTTTGCGCCAGGGCGAGCAGGAACAGGCCGACGCCCAGCCCAGCGAGCAGCGCGGGACGGAGGCCGGATGGACGGGCAGACGGGCCGACGGGCGGACGGGCAACCTGAAGGCTCAGCAGCGCGATCGCCGCGACGCCCAGCAACATCCCCAGCACCGGAAGCACGCCGGGCCGCTCGCCCAACGCGAGGGACGTCAGCACGGGGATCGCGACACCCGTGACGGCGGTGGTCGGTGCGACGACGGACATCGTGCCGATGGCGAGCGCATGGTAGAGCAGCGCGACACCGATGCCGCCCGCGAGTCCCGCGGCTGCGCCCCACCACAGGTCGGCGGTCGTCGGCGTGGCGGCGGGCAGCAATGGCAGCGCCAGCGCCACGAGCACCAGACCGCACGCTTGCGAGATGAGCACGACCGGAATCGTGGCGGCGCGGCGAGTCGCGATGCCGCCGGTGAAGTCTGCGGCGCCGTAGAAGCCGGCCGAGAGCAGCGCGAGAAGGTAGGCCATGGGTCACATACGATAACAGCCTTGAACGAGCCCTTTGACGTTTCGTCGGAATCGGCTGCAATGTTAGCCCGTGCTTACGATCTGTCTCGCCGTCGTGGCCCTGGCCGCCCAACGGCCGCGCGTCGTCGTCACCACTGATCCCGAGCTCGACGACGCGAATTCGCTCATCCGCTATCTCTTATACAGCACGGACTTTCGGACCGAAGGCATCATCTACGCGAGCAGTCAATTCCACTGGAAGGGCGACGGCACCGGCAGGAAGATCTCCGTCCCGAATCGCGAGTATTCGCGCTGGGGACTGAACCTATGCCCCTGCGCGTCGTGGCGCTGGGCGCCGGGCGAACGGTTCATCGACGCGGCCGTCGAAACGTACGCGCACGTCTACCCCAACCTGCGCGTCCATAATCCGAATTACCCGACGCCCGCCGAGTTGGAATCGACGATTCGGTGGGGGAACGTGGCGTTCGACGGCGACATCTCGAAGGACTCGCCGGGGTCCGATTTGATCAAGTCACTGCTGCTCGACGATGAGCCGGGACCGCTCTACCTGCTCGCGTGGGGTGGAGAAAGCACGATCGCGCGTGCGCTGAAGTCGATCGAGGACCAGTACGCAGCGACGTCCGACTGGCCCGCGATCCGTCAGAAGGTGTCGCGCAAAGCGATTCTCTCGCCGTCCGGCGACCAGGACGACACGTACCGGACCTACATCCATCCGCACTGGCCGGACATCACATTGCTTGCCGCGGGCGTAGGCGGCGTGGCGCTGGGGTACGAAGCGCAAGTTTCCGTGAGCGTCCCAGACTCGGCCTATTACAGCGCGGACTGGACGCGGGCGAACGTCTCGAGCCGAGGCGCGCTCGGCGCGTTGTACCGCGTGTGGGGCGATGGCAAGCAGATGGTCAAGGGCGACATCTTCGACTACTTCGGCTTATCGGGTTACAGCGCGGATCAGCTCAAGGCAAAAGGGTTCGTCGTATGGACGCCGCCGCGCCCGCAAGGAGAGTTCCTCGGCGAGGGCGACAGCTTCACCTTCCTTAATCTGATCGACAACGGACTTCAGGGATACAAAGACGCGACGCCGGGCGGCTGGGCGGGTCACGGTGCCCCCGCAGCTGCCGCGGCTACGGGTCAGCGTCCGCTGCCGCAGATCACGATCACTACATACGACGACCTGCTGAGATTGCAGGAGATGGCCGCTGCCCGCCCGCGACCGCCGCAGCCCGACCCGGACTTCACCCCTGCCGCGGAGAACGACTTCGCCGCGCGCCTCCTGTGGTCGGTGACTCCTGCGTATGCCGCCGCCAATCACGAGCCCGCAGTCTCGATCACGGGAAGCGCGCGCATCTCCGCTCGGCCCGGTGAGACGGTGCACCTCGAGGGCGTGACGTCGGATCCCGACGGCGACGCAGTGCGCGTGCGGTGGATGAGGTGGAAGGACGTCGATTCGTATCCGGGACAGCTCACCTTCTCGAACCCCGATTCACTCGCCACGAGCCTGCAGATCCCGAGCGACGCCGTGGCGGGACAAACGATCCAGGTGATTCTCGAGGCGACGGATAACGGGACGCCTGCGCTCACGCGCTATCAGCGCGTCGTCGTCGCGATTCGCTGAGGGCGGCTCCTGCCCCGCAATACGGTGATCGAAGCCTTCGGCAACGTGAATGTCGTCGGCGGTCCCTGCAGGACGGTCGCCACCGGCGGATGATCCGGGTCGGGATGACTGTTTGGCCCGTCGTTGATCCACACGTACTGCGCGCTCCCGAACGACACCGCCGTCACCGGCCCTGAGAATCCCGTCTTCCCGCGCGCATTCTCGAACACCACCTGCACCGCGTGCGCCTGGCTCGAATCGCGATTGACCAGCATCACCGACCAGTTGCCGTCAGGACGGAGCACGGCGTACGACGTCACGTCCGCGAGATCGCTCGAGCTCGCATACATCTGATGGACGCCGGCGCGGTGCTCGAGCCACTCCACGTTGAGCATGCGCGCGGCCCAGTAGGTCGCCGTGTAGCCCTTGATCGTGTAGGTCTCGTCCGACACAAAGTTCGACCACGACGCCCAGCCGAGACACGTGTTCTGCACGCCCTGCGGCTGAATCGGCGAGTGGTAGAACGCCGCGCCGCCTCCCTCGAAGAACGAGCCGACGTTATCGGCGAGCCATAACGCGCCGAAGATCGTCGTCATCGGCCCGGTCAACGACCACGACACGTGACTCTCGGTAACCATCAGCGGCACGTCTTGCGGCACGCCGTCGTCGCGCCAGACCTGGAGGATGTGCTTCATCAGCTGGGGCTCGCGGTACAGGGACTGCCACGTGATGTCGCACGGGTCGAACGGGTAATGCTCGAACGAGACGAACGCGAGATCCGCCAATCGGCCGTGCGATTTCAGATAGTCGACGAAGCGGCCCATCCACGAGGTACGGCCGCGCGCGTCCGGCCAGAGGGTGATGTCTTCGTTGACGCCTTCGAACACCGGGCCGCCGAGCCGCAGCTTCGGGTCGACGTTGTGAATGGCGCTCGCCCATTGGAGATAGAGCGCCGCGTAGTCTTCCGGTATCGCGTGCTTGCCGTCCGGCTCTTCGCCCATCTCGACGTACGCAATCGGGTAGCCACGCTTTTCGATGTATGCGATCTGCGCGGCCGCATCTTCGGGCGTGCCGTACAGCATCGTGACCGGAATGACGGCGGGCAGATTGTTCGTCAGGCCGCTCGTGAAGAACAAGTCGAACCCGGTGTGCTGATAGCTCCCCGAGTTGTTCACGTCGGCTTCGGAGTGCCAGGGATCGATCGATGAGGCAGCGTACGTCGTCGCGCGCTCGGCAGGCTCCTTTGTGGTGGCCACGAATGCCCCGCTCGCGTCGAGCGTGCCGGCGTCGACCTGCTGAATCGCGTAGCCCACGCAGTTGCGCACGTCACCGGCACCATGCTCATCGCAGGTGTGGGACGACTCCGTCATCAGAATCCGGACGTAGCGCGTCGCGACCGGCGCATCGGAGAGCTTGAGCGCCGCCGTCCCGCCCTGCGCGTTCGTGATCGCTCCCGAGGGGAAGACCCTCCACTGCCCTTTCGGTCCGCCGTCGAAGTCGAGCGCGTTCGTGCCGGCCCAGTACTCCACGCGATACGCCGTCGCAAATGGACTCGCCCAGACGATCCGCACCGCGCTCACCGGCTTCTCGGTTTGCAAGTCCACGATCACCCACTGCGGATGCAGCGTGTCGCTCTCGCCCGTGAATTTGCTCGTCAGATAGGGATTGCTCTTCCAGTACGTGAGATTGGGCCCCGCGACCGGCCGGTCACCGCTCGTCGCGAAGCCGCGATGCGGCAGCGCATACGCCAGGATGTACCGAATCGGGTCCTGTAGCTCGGTCGAGCCGGTGAAGTAGCCGCTGCGATGCGCGGCGTCACTCCAGGTGCCGTTCTCGGTCCAGTGCCACGCCGCCATGCGCAGCTCGGTGTTGTTGCGGTAGGTGATCGGCCCCCATCCTGCCGAGAGCGCTTCCTGGATGATGTGCGGCGTGTAGACGCGATTGATGTCGTTGCGCGAGAGCACGTCGATCGAGCTGCCGAGTGCGCTGTCGGGGTCGAAGCGGTTGATGACGTGGCTCGGCGTGGCATCGACGCGTACGGTGACGACACGCGCGGGCGGCGACTGAACGAGCGCAGCGGTGACGAGCGCGGTCAGGACAACCGTACGTCCACCCACGCGCAGTTCTGTGCGCTCGACTCCACCGCCGCATGAATGAACTTCACGCCGTCGGCACCGTCTTGGACGGTCGGCACGAGGAGCGCCGCCGGGTCCGGCTTCCGCTTCGCGCGCCGCGCCCGGATTTGTTCCGCGAGATCGCGATACAGATTGGCAAACGCCTCGAGATAGCCCTCGGGGTGTCCCGACGGAATGCGAGTCGCGAGTGGCGCGGCGTTGCCGAGATTCGGACCACCACGCGATAGCATCTGCGGCGGCTGACCGACCGGCGCAAAGCGCAGCTGGTTGGGATGCTCCTGTTGCCACTCGAGGCCCGCTCTCGCGCCGTAGACGCGCAGCCGCAGCCCGTTCTCGTTCCCTGGCGCGACCTGGCTGCTCCACAGCATCCCGCGCGCCCCGTTCTCGAACCGCAGCAGGATGTGTGCGTTGTCGTCGAGTTGGCGGCCTGGCACGATGCGGCTCACGTCCGCGGCGAGCTCGCGCACCCCGGAGCCCGTGACGAAGCAGGCGAGATTGTGCGCGTGCGTGCCGATGTCGCCGAGGGAGCCGCCCGCACCGGCGCGGGACGGATCGACGCGCCAGGTGGCCTGCTTCTGCCCCGTGTCTTCGACCTTCGTCGTGAGCCAGTCCTGCACGTACTCGACCTGCACGACGCGGATTGCGCCGAGCTCCCCGGCGGCGATCATCTCGCGGGCCTGCCGCACCATCGGGTAGCCGGTGTAGTTGTGTGTAACGCCGAAGACGAGACCGGTGCGCTTCACCGTCTGCACCAGGTCGAGCGCATCCTCGATGGTCGTCGTCATCGGCTTGTCGCAGATCACGTCGATACCTTTGTCGAGAAACGCGCGCGCGATCGCGTGATGGCTGTCGTTCGGCGTCACGACGCTCACGACCTCGATGCCGTCGGACCGCTTCGCCTCGGCGGCCGCCATCTCGGCAAAGCTCGTGTAGGTGCGGTCGGGGGCGAGACCGAGATCGGCGCCTGATTCCTTGGCGCGTTTGGGGTCAGAAGACAGCGCGCCTGCCACCAGCTCGTACTGCCCGTCCATGCGGGCACAGAGCCGGTGCACGCCGCCGATGAAGGCACCGCGGCCGCCGCCGACCATGCCGAGTCTCAATGGGGGAGCCATGGCAGGGGATACAACCCCTCGCTCTCTGCTTGTCAAGCAACGCTTACGCGATGCCGAGCGTGCGCCGGTTCGCGGCCTGATCGGTCTTGCCGCCGGCGAAATCGTCGAACGCGTGCTCTGTGGTGCGGATGATGTGCTCGGCGATGAACTGCGCGCCCTCGCGCGCGCCGTCCTCCGGATGCTTGATGCAGCATTCCCACTCGAGCACCGCCCAGCCCGGATAGTCGTATTGCGCGAGCTTCGAGAAGATCGCCTTGAAGTTCACCTGTCCGTCGCCGAGTGAACGGAATCGACCCGCGCGATCGATCCACGACTGAAAGCCGCCATACACGCCCTGCCGCCCCGTCGGATTGAACTCGGCGTCCTTGACGTGAAACATGCGAATGCGGTCGTGATAGAGATCGATGTACTCGAGATAGTCGAGCTGCTGCAGCACGAAGTGACTGGGATCGTACAGCAGGTTGCAGCGCTTGTGCCCGCCCACGCGCTCGAGGAACATCTCGAAGGTGACACCGTCGTGTAGATCCTCGCCAGGATGGATTTCGAAGCACGCGTTGACGCCGTTTTCCTCGAAGACGTCGAGAATCGGACGCCAGCGCTTCGCCAGCTCGTCGAACGCCGTCTCGATCAGACCCGCGGGCCGCTGCGGAAACGGATAGAAGTAGGGCCAGGCCAAACAACCCGAAAACGTCGCGTGCTCCGTGAGCCCGAGCCGGCGCGACGCTCGCGCCGCGAACTTCATCTGTTCGACCGCCCACGCGGCCCGTGCCGCCGGTTTGCCGCGGACCTCCGGCGCCGCGAAGCCGTCGACCGCGACGTCGTACGCGGGATGGACGGCCACGAGATGGCCCTGCAGATGCGTTGACAGCTCCGTCACCTGTAGCCCGCGCTCGGCCAGAATCCCCTTCACTTCATCACAGTACGTCTGGCTCTCGGCCGCCTTTTTGAGATCGAAGAGGCGCGCGTCCCACGTCGGGATCTGGACGCCCTTGAAGCCGAGACCCGCGGCCCAGCCGGCGATGTTCTTGAGATTGTCGAACGGCGGCGCGTCGCCGGCGAACTGCGCGAGGAAGATCGCGGGGCCTTTTATCGTTTTCATGGCGCCTAAGCTACTTCACCGCCGGTACTCACGCAGCCGCCGCTCCTTCCACGCCACCAGCCCGGTCGCCGCCAGACAGCCGATGCCGCCGCTGACCACCGAGAATGTCGCGCCGAGGAATTGCGCGACCACGCCCGCTTCGAGCTCACCGAGCTGCGGCCCGCCCATGAAGAACATCATGTTGACGCCGGTCATGCGCCCGCGCAGCTCGTCCGGCGTCTCGAGCTGGCGGATGATGTTGCGGATGACGGTGCTGACCGTGTCGGCGGCGCCGACGCAGCCGAGACACACGAGCGTGAGCCAGAAGCTCGGCGAGAGACCGAAGACGACGGTCGCCGCGCCGTAGGCGGCCACGGACCAGAGTAGCACGGCGCCGCGACGCTCAATCTTGTCGATCGTGTGCGCCGTCACGATCCCCGCGATCACCGCGCCGACCGACGGCGCCGCATAGAGCCAGCCGTAGCCGCGCGCCCCAACGTGCAGGATGTCTTGCGCGAAGATCGGCAGCAGCGCGGTCGCCGACGCGAAGAACGTCGCGATGAAGTCGAGCAGCATCGTCGAGCGCACGATCGCGTGGGCGAAGACGAAGCGCAGGCCCTCGCGTGCCGCGGCCCACGTGATCGTCGCGTTCTCCAGCAGTCCGACGCGCGGGCGCGCGCGCATCAGCAGGAGCGCGACGATCACCATCAGGAACGACGCGGCGTTGACCGCGTACACCCAGCCGAGTCCCGCGCTCGCGATCATGAGGCCGGCGAGCGTCGGTCCCACGACCGAGGCGATCTGGAACATCAGCGTGTTGAGACTGATCGCGCTCGCGAGATCTTCGCGCGGCACGAGGCTCGGGATGAGTGCCTGGCGCGCGGGGCCGTCGAACGACGCGGCGGCCGACGAGAGTGCGGCGAGCAGATAGATCGGCCAGATCGTGCTCAGGCCTCCAAACGTGAGCGCGGCGAGCGTCGCCGCGAACACGGCCAGCGTGGTCTGCGTGACGAGCATGACCTTGCGGCGATCGAGCGCGTCGGCCACGACGCCGCTCAGCATCGCGAAGCTGATGATCGGGACGACCTGGGCCGCGCCGACGAGGCCGAGCGCGATCCCTTTGCGACCCGGCGCCGCGAGGAGCGAGACGTGCCACAGGATCGCTGCCGTCTGCATGCGCGAGCCCGAGAACGACAGGAGCTGGCCGATCCAGAGCAGCGTGAAGTCGCGGTGCCGTAACGCGGGATAGGAGCGGGCGAGGCGCGCGGTGAGGTCCATGGGGCCGGAGAAAGTTAGTGAGCCTTATCACGCTCAGGGCGGGCACCGCACATTACCGTAGATCCCGACCTGTTGCTCCCATTCAGGATTGCGCCCTGTGAGGGGGTTTAGATGAAGCGAGCTGACCTGACCGCCGCGATCGTGCTCCTGCTCATCGCGGAGGCGACGCTCTTCTTCGCGTTTCTCTTCTTTGTTGGACCGATCGTCACCCTGGAACGACTCCTGCCGCTCGCCGTCGTGATCGTGCTCTGCGCCGCGCTTTACCGCGGCCAGGCGTGGGCCGGTTGGGGCCTGCTTGCCCCGATTGCGTTTCGCGTGTGGCGAGTCGGTTTGCTGATCGGCGCGGCCTGGGGCCTGCACCGTACGGGCACCGCGCTCTTTCTCGCGTTCGTGCTACTGGCCGAGCTGTTTGCCGCCTTCATTCTGATCGATAGCCACCTGGTGCGGCGGCAGCGGGGAGAGGCGAGCGCCATTCCATTAGCTTGAAGCCATGACCACCCGCCCTCAGCGCCGCCCGGCGAAGGCCAAGCGCGTCGCGGGCCTCGCGCTGCGGACCGACAACGCATCCGAGGCGCGCCCCGACGGCAAGATTCCCGGCCTCTGGCAGCGCTTTCGCAGCGAGGACTGGTTTGGGCGACTCGGCGACCTTGGCGCGTTCGGACCGCCGCTCGGCGTCTACTCGGCATACGAAAGCGATGTCAACGGGTCGTTTCAGCTCCTGGCGGGCCGCGAGATCAAGCCGTCCGCCAAGGTGCCTGCCCCACTGCATGTGGTCGAGGTTCCCGCGGGGACGTATCTCGTGTTTGAAAGCTCCGGGCCGTTGCCCGGATCGGTCGTGAAGGGTTGGCAGGCGGTGTGGGCCCACTTTGAAAAGCCTGACGCTCCCGCCCGTGCGTACACCTGTGATTTTGAGATCTATCCCAACGATCACACGGTCGAGATTTGGGTGGCGATCAGACCGACGAGCGGATGAAGACTGTTCTTGCTCTCGCGCTCTGCGCCGTTCCGTGCGCGGCCCAGGGGATCCCGTTCAGCCAGCACGGCTCCGTGAGCCAACGCGTGGGCTTCACCGATATCCGGATCGAGTACAATCGTCCGGTCGCGCGCGGGCGGCACCTGTTCGGCAGCCTGGTCAAATGGGGACGCGTCTGGCATCCCGGCGCAGACTCGGCCACGACGATCACCTTCAGCACGGGAGTGCTGATCGAAAACCGCCCGCTCGCGGCCGGGAGCTACACGCTCTGGGCAATTCCCGATTCGACGCAGTGGACGGTGATCTTCAGTCGCGCCCTGCACGTGTTCCATTATCCCTATCCCGGTGACTCGCTCGACGTGCTGCGAGTGAACGTCACGCCGCAGGCCGCCCAGCACATGGAAGTGCTCGCGTTCTACTTCCCCGTCGTGGGACCAGACTCGGCGACGCTGCAGCTCCACTGGGGGACGACGGCCGTGCCGATTCGGATCAAGATCCCGCCGAGTTGAACGACACATTCGACTTGGCGCGGTTCCTCACCGCGCAAGGCCGACAGTATTCGCAAGTCCTGGCCGAGCTGCGCGAAGGCCGAAAGGCGAGTCACTGGATGTGGTACATCTTCCCGCAGATCCAGGGCTTGGGCTTGTCTGAGACCTCCCGCTTCTACGCGATATCGTCGCTCGCCGAGGCGAAAGCCTATCTTGCGCATCCGGTTCTGGGAGCACGTCTCCGCCAGTGCACGTCCCTCGTCAACCAAGTCGCGAACCGCTCGATAACGCAGATCTTCGGCGACATCGACGCGGTGAAGTTTCGCTCGTCCATGACGCTGTTCAGTGCGGCAGGCGACGATCCCGGCGTGTTTCGAGCGGCGCTCGAGAAGTATTTCGACGGCAAGCCCGACGAGCGGACGCTTGCGGCGCTCGAGAAACCAGAGGCCTGAAGCACGAATTCCTCGAGCGGACGCACAACGCCGCACGTCCGTTGCAGGAGTCCCACCCCTCGCCCCACCCGGGCGATCACCGGTAGCACGAGTGCGCGTTCCCCTACACACGAGCCGGTAGTATCGCGCGATGGCGCGCCGAGCGCTCGCGCGCGACCGACCGTGTCCTCATGTGGCCCGAGTGTCCACCGCAGGAAACAGCGGACTTGTTGCAGCAAACATCGGATCGATCGCGCGAGCACGCCGACTTTTCACAAGCGATCGCGTCCTCTCAAGAGGACACTCGTCACCGAAATCGCGCGACCGTGAGCACGAAGCGCCGTGGCCCGCGTTTCGCATTGCATGCCGGCCGTCGGAAGCGGTCGATCATCGATCGCACACATCCGACACCGTACAAGACCATGGGGAGAGGAGGGTGAACCGGTGAAAGCGCAATTGCGGAGACGGCTGGAGATGGCGGTCCGGGTTCGGGATTTCCTCCGCGCCCATCCGACGGACGGCGTGCCCGAGCAGGCGGCGCTGACTCGGCTCGAGGCGTTGGTGCAGCGCGCCGAGGTGCTGGTGGGACAGCAGCGGGCCGGCGTGGTGGCGTCTCGTGCCGCGACCGAGCATCGCGCCAAGGTGCGCAGAGCGCTCCAGAGCAAGCTGCTGCGGTATTTGACCGCGGTCGGCCAAGTCGCGGCGAAGGAGAACGCCGAGCTCGGCGCGCAGTTCCGTCTGCCGCGCACGCGGGGCGCCAATCTCGCCTTTCTCACTGTGGCGCGCGGCATGTTGGAGCGGGCCACGACCGAAAAAGCGCTGCTCGTTGGGCGCGGGATGTCGGAGCAGTTGCTGGGCGATCTCGCCGCCGCCATCACCGAATTCGAGCAGACGCTCGAAGCCACGAGCGCGGGTCGGCGCGATCACGTGGGTGCGAGTGCCGATCTCAAGGCCGTATGCAGCGAGATCTCCGAACAAGTGCGATTGCTGGACGGGTTGGTGCGCTACCGGTTCGGTGACAACAAGGAGTTGATGGGCGCCTGGGTGAGTGCGCGCGGTGTGTTCGGACCACCCAAAGCTCATACGGAGCCCACAAGTGACACCGGCGGGGGCACGCCGGGAGCCGTGAAGGCAGCGTAGGCCCACTCCCCAGACCTACGCGACGAGGCGCGGTGGGAGAATGATCGCCTGCCGCGCCTCGCAACTTCGAATCATGCGAGTTCACCATGACGCAGCAATTGATCATCAGCGACCATGCGTTTGATCGGTTCATCGAGCGGCACGCGACCGCCGATTTGGGACCTGACCGGTGCCGGGAGCTGCTGCGGGCCGAGTTGGAGCGGGGTGTGCTGGTCGGCGCACAAGTCGGGGACGATGAGCTGTACTTGCTGCCATGCGGGGATGTTGCGGCTGTCGCGCGCGATCACGGCGTGAGGATCGT
Source organism: Gemmatimonadales bacterium (assembly GCA_035491815.1). Classification (GTDB taxonomy): domain Bacteria; phylum Gemmatimonadota; class Gemmatimonadetes; order Gemmatimonadales; family GWC2-71-9; genus 20CM-2-65-7. The sequence goes on from DATJKA010000065.1 coordinate 40,264, forward strand.
CAAGACCGTCCTCACCTATGAACACGCGATTGCGAATATGCAGTCGGTCCTACGGCATCGGCCGAGAGCGGCGTGAGCGAGCTCAACGCTGCAGCCTTCCCAGCGGCCAGGATCACTCCAGCAAACAGCAGCGTGTCCGCAAAATAGTTGATCCCCTCCACCTGGATCGCCGTCTCCGGATGCGTCAGTCCCTCGATCATGACGGGTCCGTAGATGACGACGATCAAGAACAGGAGCCAGCCGCCGACGCACGTCGCCACCATCCGGGTGTTCTTCCTGAGCACCACGCTTCCCGCAACGACGAGTAGCGCGACGCCCGTGACGTAATCGATGATCACCTGCCCCGGCACCCACGCCGGCATGTCCCGCGTGAGCGGCACGCCGGGCGTCAGCGTTGGATGCAGAATCTGCTCGACGCCGAACAACACCAACGCAGGAAGCACCAGCACCCTGCCCACCATGAGCAGCACGCGCCGCCACCTGTCGGGCCAGCCATCGGTCGCGGTCGCCGCCAACAGCCAGGCGGCGGCGCCGAACGACGTCTCACGGAAGACGATCGTGAGCCCCATGCGGTTGTCCAGATGACGCAGCGCGCCCGGCAGATAGAGCATCAGGACGAACAGAAACATCATGGTGCCGAACAACAGGCCCGACCACCGCACCGCTCGGCCCGTCGCGATGCTCAGGGCCGCGGCGAGCAGCGCGCAGCCGATGCCGTACACCCAGAACATCCGCACCGGCATGTACTTCGGCACGAGCGGCTCGATGAACTGCGGACCGAAGAGATGGAGCGCCCCGAACACGGCGAGCGGAGCCGCGAAGCACAGACTCACCGCGGCCACGAGGCTCCGCGGCCGGTTGGTCACCACGCCGGTCAACAGCACGGCAAGGCCCGCCACGCACATCGCGCCCGCCGTTACGGACAGGTGCATTGATTCTCCAAGAGGCGGTTAGGGGGTGAGGACGGACTTCGGAATCATGACGTGCACACCAACATTGCCGTCCACCAGCTCGGTGACGCGGACGTCGCACGCGACGCTCACGAGGCGATACGCCTCCATCTTCGACCAGCCGAGCGTTGCGGCGACAAAATCGATGGCGTTCTGCACCGCGATCTGCGTAGCCTTGGTCAGATCCTTGTCCATCCCCATCGCGATGAAATGGGTCGGCGTCTCCGCCCGCGGCCACGTGAGATGGAGATCCTTGCGCACGATGAGCTGCAGCCGGCCGGTGAGCGACGTCTCGATCGCCGTCTGATCGACTTCACCGTCGCCCTGCGCCGCGTGGCCGTCGCCGATCTCGAACAGCGCGCCGGCGGTGTGAATCGGGATGAACAGCGTCGTGCCGGCGATCAGCTCCCGGTTGTCCATGTTGCCGGCATGAATCCCCGGCGGGTTGCTGCTCACCCGGCCGGAATCCTTCGGCGGCGCGACGCCCATGCTGCCGAAGAACGGATGCAGCGGGATGTCCAGCCCGGGCGACCAGTGCGCGACCATGCGCGCCTTGTCGAGCGGGATGATGCGCGTCCGCCGCGTGCTGTCACAGTTCGCCGGCAAAAACCCGGCGCACCCGTTGTAACCGTACGGGATCGCGAGATCGATGCGGAGAATGCGCACCTCGAGGACGTCGCCCGAATCGGCGCCCGCGACGTAGATCGGCCCCGTGAGAATGTGGCCGCCGGGGCCTTTGTCGGTGACCTGCGTGACGATATCGCGGAGCGATTGCTGGACGTCGCCCGGCGCGACCCCCGCGGCCTCGAGGCGATCGGGACGATTGGTGATCATCGTCTCGACCTCGATCGTGTCGCCGGACGCGATGCGGAGCACCGGCGCCGCCGTTGCGCTGTAGTAGCCATACGCGACAGTCTTGGGAGTCGCGGGAAGATGATGAAACTGCTGCGCGGCGAGAGCCGCGGTCACGATATAGGAGATCATGAGGAGAACCTATGCGACATTTTTTGACTTCGCTCGTGCTCGTCAGCGGCGTGGCCGCACCGCTCGCAGCGCAGACCTCCCTCGAAGCCCGCGTCGACGAGGTGTTCCGCCAGTACGCCGCGAACGACGCGCCCGGCTGCACCGTCGGCGTCGCACAAAACGGCCGCGTGCTCCTCGAGCGCGCCTATGGCATGGCGGATCTCGAGCGCAACGTGCCGCTCACGCCCGCCTCGATCCTCGAGCCGGGTTCTGTGTCCAAGCAGTTCACGGCGGCGGCGGTTCTGCTGCTCGCGCGCGACGGCAAGCTCTCACTCGACGATCGCGTCCGCCGCTGGATCCCCGAGCTCGGGGAGATGGGCCAGGCGATCACGGTGCGCGATCTGCTGCATCACACGTCGGGCCTGCGCGATTGGGGATCGATCGCCGGAATCGCCGGGTGGCCGCGCAACACGCGCGCGCTCGACCACCGCCACGTTCTGCAAATCGTCGGGCGGATGCGCGAGCTCAACTTTCCGCCCGGCACGGAATACGAATACAGCAACACGAACTTCAACCTCCTGGCGATCGTGGCCGAGCGCGCCTCGGGCGAGTTGCTACCGGCATTTACCCGGCGCCGGATCTTCGAGCCCCTCGGCATGACGTCCACGAGCTGGCGCGACGACGCGATGCGGATCGTGCGCGGCCGCGCGCTTTCTTACGACAAGGACGCGAACGGCTGGCACAGCGAGCGCGCGATCGAGAACATCTACGGCAACTGCTGCCTGCTCACGACCGTCGGTGACCTGCTGAAGTGGAACGCGGCGTTCGATTCGACGCGGCTCGCCGGACCGGGCTTCCGCGCCGAGCAAGAGCAGCGCGGCGTGCTGACCAACGGGCGGCAGATCGATTATGCCGCCGGACTCTTCGAGGGCACGTGGCGCGGCCAGCCGTGGGTGGGACACACCGGGGCGACCTCCGGGTATCGCGCGGACCTGGTCCGCTATACGAACGCCGGCGTGTCGGTCGCCGTACTGTGCAACCGCGGCGACGCCGATCCCGGGTCCATGGCCGACTCGGTGGCCGGCGCGCTGGTGAGTTTCAGCCCGCCCAGGACTCCGCCCGCCCCGGCGCGCGTCGCCGTACCGGCGAGTGCGCTCGCGGACAAGGCCGGCCTCTATCGCAACCTGCGCGACATGGATGCGCAGCGCCTGCGCGTGAGGAACGGCCGGCTCGAGACGGAAGACTCGGTCGAGCTCGTTCCGACCGATCGTGCCGGGACGACATTCCAGGCTGCACGCGGCGGTTACCGGTTGTTGTTCAATCGCCGCACCGATGGTCACTACGACGCGCATATCGTGACTGAGGACAACGATTCCATCCCGGCCGATTGGGTTGCGGACGCCGACACCAGCCGCGCCGCGCTCGCGGCGTATACCGGCCGCTATGAGAGTCCCGAAGCCGAGACGACGATCCGCCTGGCGCCGGACTCGAGCGGCGGGTTGGCCGCGACGCGCCTGTCGACGCCAGGCGGCCCGTGGCGGCTGAAGCCGCTGTATCGCGACGGCTTCGAGATGCCGTCCGGCATCCTCGTGTTCACGCGCGATGCGGCCGGACGGATCGACGGCTTCCGCTTTACCACCGGACGGGTGCGCAACCTTCGCTTCTGGCGCCTGCGGGACTGACAGCATATCCTTCCTTCGCGCTTGGGGCGCACGCGGGTCCGCGCGAAGGACTGAGTCCACCCTCCTCACCAGTTTCCCCGCACGGTTGTCTCCGTGCTGGCCAGCTTGCGGACCGCTGGCACTCAGCATGGAGGCTCTATGGCTAGGCAGCTCCCGCCCCACCCGGATCTCGAGCAGCTCAAGCGTCAAGCAAAAGAGCTTCAGCAGTCGGCCGGCGTGCCGCTGCATGAAGCGCAAACGCGACTCGCGCGCGAGTACGGCTTCGCGTCCTGGAACAAGCTGCGCGAAGAAGTCGAAGCGCGGACGCTCGAGTTCGAGGCGGCAGTAACGGAGTTCATCGAAGCGGCGACCGATGGCCGCCCCGAGCGCGCGCGACGCATGCTCGAGCTGCATCCCAAGATCACGACGGCGAGCTTCTACGCCGCGCTCGTCCTCGGTGATGCCGATACGGTCAACGCGCGGCTCGCGAAAGAGCCCGCACTCGCAACGAAGGCGGGCGGGCCGCGCGGATGGGAGCCGATCCACTATATCTGCTACACGGCGGTAGGATCGAGCGGCCTCGCCGCCATCGCTCGCCGGCTCATCAGCCTCGGCGTCGACCCGAACACGAGATTCCCGTGGCTGCACCACAATATCCGCCGGCCGGTGCTGTGGGGCGCATCGCGCCAGTCGCAATCGCTGCCGCTCGTCCACGTGCTGCTCGACGCCGGCGCCGATCCGAACGACGGTGTCACGCTGCCGATGGCCGCGAGCGCGGGCGACACCCCGTTGCTCGAGGCGCTGCTCGCGCACGGCGCACATGTCGATCAACTCTGGGCCTCGGACGGTTCGACCGCGCTGTACGCCATCCTGCAATGGAGCCGCACGTCGGACGGCGTGCTCTGGCTGCTCGCGCACGGCGCCGATCCCAACGCGGTGTTCGCCGAGAACGGCGAGACACCGCTGCACGTGGCGGCGCGCGCGTGGGATGTGCCGGTGGTGGACGCGATGGTCGCCCGTGGCGCGGACATCTCCCGCCGCCGCAACGACGGCCGGACGCCGTACGCGGTCGCCGAGCTGAACGGCAATCGTGCGGTCGCGGCATGGCTGCTCGCGCACGGCGCGTCGGCCGAGTTGTCGGAGGTCGACCGGCTGGTCTCGGCATGCAGTCGGGCCGATCGCCAGGCGGCCGAGGCGTTGCTGGCCGGGAATCCCGAATTGAAGACTGCAATCACCGATGACCATTACATCGCGTTTCATCAGGCCGCCGAGCGCAACGACGTGCGCGCGCTCGAGGTGATGTTGGCGGCCGGCTTCGATCCGAACCGCGGCGATGCAGGGATTGGCAAGACGGTTTTACACAGCGCCGCGATGGAAGGATGGCCGGAGGCGGTGCGCCTGCTGCTCGCGCACGGCGCGTCGGTGCACATCCGCGATCGTGAGTTCAACGGACAGCCCCTCGTGTGGGCGGCGGAAGGATCGCGTCAGGGCCGCGCGGGGCGGGACTTTGCGGCGGTGGGCAGGCTGTTGCTCGAGGCTGGATCGCCGGTGGATTGGAAGGCACCGCAGCCGGAGCCGGCCGAAGCGATCACCGAGATCGTGGCCATGTGGCGACGGGGCTAGCGGCACATCCTTGACTTTCGGGGACCGTTTGACAATCATTCGCCCTGAGCGGACAAGCCAGTGACCGACAACGAGGACCTGGGGCACGTCTCCGGATCCTCGTTTGCTTTTGCTGGATCGCTCACCCGGCGCCGGCAGTACAGTTCGCGGCGCGCCAGATCGGCGACGACCGCGCGACGTCGGGAACAGTTCAGTAACAGGAGTTTCACCAGTTATGGCACGTATCACCGGTACCGTGAAGTGGTTCAATGATGCGAAGGGGTTCGGTTTCATCACGCCCGAGAACGGCGAGAAGGACTGCTTCGTGCATCACACCGCGATCCAGGCGCAGGGCTTCAAGTCCCTGACGGAAGGTCAGCGCGTGGAGTTTGAAGTCGTGCAGGGCGCGAAGGGCCCGGCGGCGCAGAACGTCGTCAAGCTCTAAGCCACCCGCGGTACGCACACACAGCAACGGCGCTCTCCTTGGAGGGCGCCGTTGTCACATCAGGCATCGACGTTGCGCACCAGGGCCGGACCTCGCCCTGACCCTACCCCCCCGGCCCGCCGCGTAGCTTCGGCCGTCATGACATCCACACACACCGATGTCCGCTTCGGCCTCGTGCCGCTCGTCGCGCGGCTCCTGTTGATCGCCGAATTCGTCATTGCCGTGAACGGCAAGATCACCGGTTGGACCGGCCAGGCCGCATACATGACGGCGCACGGCATGCAGCTCGTCGCGCCGCTCCTCGGCGCCGCGCTCGTCATCGAGGCCGCCGGCGCGACCTGCATCGCCCTCGGCCTCTGGTCGCGCCCCGCCGCGACGGTGCTGTTCGGCTACCTCGGCATCGTGAGCGTGACGCTGCACGACTTCTGGAACCAGCACGGCATGGCCGCCGGCGCGAACATGACCGAGTTCTTCAAGAATCTCGGCATGATGGGCGGGCTGCTGATGGTCGCGGCGTACGGCGCCGGCACCTGGTCGCTCGACTGGCGGCGGATGCGGCGCGGCGCGCCACCGGCCGCGCCGAGTTACGAGCGCACGTAAGCGAAGCCGCGCTCGTGCGCCTTGAAGCCTCCGGTGTGGGATACGGCGAAGCGGTGTAATCTACAGGCGCCATGAAAGATCAAAACGCCACCGTCGCGGCCGGCTTCCTCGGCTGGACGCTCGACGCGTTCGATTTCTTCCTCGTCGTCATGACATTGACGGCGA
>DATJKA010000066.1:0-4633 GCA_035491815.1 Gemmatimonadales bacterium
CCGCGCCAGCTCATGGCCTATCTCGGCTTCGTCCCCCGCGAACACTCCTCCGGCGAGCGGGAACGCCGCGGCGGCATCACCAAAGCGGGGAACAGTCATTGTCGCCATGTGCTGCCGCAAGCCGCGTGGAGCTATCGCCACCCGCCGCAAATCGGGACCTCACTCAAGGCCCGACAGCGCGGCCAGCCGGCCGCCGTCATCGCGCATGCCTGGAAAGCGCAGCATCGCTTGTACAAACGCTATCAACAGATCGCCCACCGCCGACCACCGCAGATCGCGGTGGTCGCGGTGGTCGCGGTGGCGCGGGAACTCATCGGGTTTCTCTGGGCGGTCATGCGGGAACTCGAACCGATGCCCACAGCCACCGCCTAACGAACACCGGCTACGCATGCGTGGCCTGAGGCACGACAGGAGGATGCTCGTCAGCGTTATCGGGTAAGCGCTCGCGAATCCCCGCGCCTAGAATGAGCTCGCTCCAGACGAATCCAATTCTTGCCGCTCCGACGTGGGCCTCGCCTGCGCTGACCGGCGTATATCAGCAGGATTCATCGGCGAAGCTGCCTCAGGCCACACCCGCGCTTCGCAGAGCGCGACAACTGCTCCTTGACACCACCCCAGTCATATCAACGCCCAAGTTCAGCTGCAAGGGAAATAGAAGCGAGCGAAGCAAGCAATCAATGGATCGCTTGTCAGCTTCAGCGTTCGGTAGGCCGTGGGTCTGCGAGGTTTCTTCTTATCCGTCTTCATCACCGCATCGTCTGCAGGACGGCGATCGAACGCTGACGAGTCCATCTCGATGTATGTGCGGAGTGCCGGGTCGCGAAAGGCCGTAATTGCGTCCAAACCCTTCGGCCGGCGACGCTGTCACACGATAGGTCCGACCCCGGCCGAGGCGTGGATGAACTGGCTAAATCAGGTTTGGCAGGACGTCAGCTACGCGCTCCGCGGTCTCCGACGCTCGCGCGTTTTTACGGTCACCGCCGTAATCACCCTCGCCCTCGGGATCGGCGCCAACGTCGCGATGTTCGGCGCGATTGATCGCTTGATGGTAGAGCCGTTCCCGCGACTTCGCGAGGCAGGCTCCGTCAGCCGCGTCTATCTCCAGACCAATCTGCGCTCGGGGCGGCGGCTCACACAAACGGTGTTCCAGTACACGCGCTACCTCGACCTGCGAAAGCTCACGACGTCGTTCGCCGAGTGGGGCGCGATGGCTGAGTGGCGCCTGGCCATCGGACAGGGCGACGCAACGCGAGAGCGACAGGTTGCGGGGCTGAGCAGCGAATTTTTCCACTTCTTCGACGCGCCGCCCGCGCTCGGGCGCTACTTCACCGCCGTCGAAGATTCGATTCCGCGCGGCGCCGACGTCGCCGTCCTGAGCTACGCGTTCTGGCAGAGCGAATACGGCGGCCGCAATGTGCTCGGCCAGCAGCTGCGAGTCGGGCCGCTGCTGACGACGATCATCGGCGTCGCGCCGACGGGTTTCGTCGGCGCGGTCGAAGACGAACCGCCTGCCGTGTTCATCCCGATCACAACGCTCGCTTACGCCGTGAATCAGGGCAATCCGGAGACGTTCGCGCGAAAGTACAACTGGGACTGGATGAGCGTCATCGCTCGTCGAAAGCCGGGCGTCTCAGCCGCCGCGGCCGACGCCGATCTCACGCATGCCTTTGCGCTCAGCCTCGACGCTCAACGTTCGGAGTTGCCGGGGACGCCACCACTCAACACGTTGCGTCCGCGAGCCTATGCCGGCGCACTCAAGACGGCGGCCGGTCCGGGCTCGGGTCTCGAGTCCAGCACACTGTTGTGGGTCGGCGGCGTGGCCACCATCGTGCTGCTCATCGCCTGCGCCAACGTCGCCAACCTGATGCTCGCGCGCGCGCTCAAGCGCCGCCGCGAGATCGCCGTCCGCCTCGCGCTCGGCGTAAGTCGCGGCCGATTGGCCTCGCAATTCGTGATCGAGGGATTGCTGCTTGCGACGTTCGGCTCGGCGGCGGGTGTTTTCGTGGCGCAGTGGCTATCGGTGGGAATGCGACGCCTCTTTCCCGATGCCGGCGCGCTTCGCGGCGCCTTCGTCGACTGGCGGATCATCCTCGCGTCCATCGTTTGCGCGCTCGGCGCCGGACTGCTTGCGTCGCTCGCGCCGGCCCTGCTATCCGCGCGCGGAGATCAGGCGGAGAGTCTCCGCGAAGGAAACCGCGCCGGGGGCGGCAGTCGTCAGCGGAACCGTCTCCGCGGGGTCCTGCTGGTGGCGCAGGCGGCGATGTCCGTCGCATTGCTCATCGGTGCCGGTCTCTTCGTGCGCAGCTTGGCGAACGTGAAATCGCAACCGCTGGGATGGAATCCGGACCCGGTTCTCGTCGTGGACCTCGAGTTTCGCGGCCTCCAACTGGACACGAGCGCGCTCGCCGGCGTCCACCGTCGCCTGCTCGAGACGGCGCAGAATCTACCCGGGGTCGTGGCCGCGGCACGGATCAACACGTTGCCATTCGGCACCAGCACATGGCGGATCTTCGTCACCGGCATCGACTCCGTGCAGCGCTTGGGCCGATTCAACTATCAGGCGACCACGCCCGACTACTTCCACGCGATCGGCACGAGAATTCTGCGTGGACGAGCGTTCCTGCCAAGCGAAGTCGGCGACGCGGGCCGTGTTGCGGTGGTGAGCGAGTCCATGGCGCGCACGCTGTGGCCCGGCAAAGATCCCCTCGGCCAGTGCTTCCGGGTGGGCGCGGATACCGTGCCGTGCAGTCGCGTGATTGGCGTCGCGGAGGACGCCGTGCAGCAAAACATCGCGGATACCGAGCGGCTGCTGTGGTACATGCCGGATCAGATGACTACGGTGCGTCGGGGGCATCGGATCATCGTCCGGCTCGCGGGCCGTGATCCCCAGGCCAGTGCCGAAGCCGTGCGCCGCGCGATGAACGCCGCCATGCCTGCGCCCGGCTACGTCACCGTGTCGCGACTCGAAGATCTCGTCGCGCGACAGCGCCGATCATGGCAATTAGGCGCGACGATGTTCGTGGGCTTCGGGGCCCTCGCGCTCCTCGTCGCGGCCGTCGGCCTGTACGGTGTGATCGGCTATAACGTCGAGCAACGACTGCACGAACTGAGCATTCGCATGGCGCTCGGCGCACAAGCGCGGAGCATCGTCGGGTTGGTCGTCGGGCAGGGCGTCTTGTTTGCGGGCGCAGGCATCGTGCTCGGCGTCGCCGCCTCTCTGGTCGCGTCGCGATGGGTCCAACCGTTGCTCTTCCGCGAGTCGGCGCGCGACGCGCTGGTGTACGCCGCGGTCGCCGTCATCATCGGGCTCGTTGCGTTCGCGGCCAGCATGGCGCCCGCCGCCAGAGCGTCGCGCGCAGACCCGGCCGCTGCACTGCGATCCGACTAACACCGCCGCTTCTCCCTGCCCGGCGACGTCGCTCACTCGTTCGCCGATTCTCATTCACCGCTGCGCGCACGCGCCCTCCGAGCCTGCATCGAGAGGCCAGTGAGGAGCCTCTCCAATGTCCACATTGGACGCGTCCGCTGCCTTGGTTTCTAGCTCTCTGAAGAGTTTGCACGCATTCTGATCGCGGCGCCAGCTCGATGTTGCCTGGGTGGCGAACACCGTGCGTTAGCCGGAGCGGCGTCGCGATTCCTTCGTCGTAGAGCCGCGCGGCCGCGCTCGTCGCCTTCGGCTTGCCTTTCGCACGAAGCGGGTGTCGATAGTACGCCCCGACTGGGCCCGGCGCCAGCTTGAGTGTTTGCACAATCTCGACGAGGATCCACTCGAGCCAGTGATTGCTCATCTTTGCGAGCGGCCCGTGGTCTTCCGCCCGGAACTGCGCGTCGTCGGGACCAGGCCGGCGTCCGCGGCCAGCTGATGACTCGACCGAAAGCGCTCGATCGGGCCGATCTCGGCGTGGAGGAAGAGCGCGCCAAACACACCGACGCCGGGAATCGTCGCCAGTCGCTGAGCCGCTGGATCACACCGGGCAGCGCGCTTCACCTGATCATCGAGCCGCGCGATCTCCTTGGTCAGCACATCGTGCAGATGGAGGCGGCGCTGCGTCTCAGCCGCCACGACAGGGGACAGCGCGACCGCCTCGAGCCACGCTCGGCCTGCTTTGCCATACAGATCGCAGCGCGCGAACCGCTGATTCTCGGCGGTGAGATGGCCATGAATGCGATTCTTGATGCGCGTGCGTTCGCGGACGAGGAATGCGCGCCCCCACAACAGCTGCCGGCGCCGGCGCGTCTCGAGATCGGGCACCCAGATCGTCGGGAGGATGTTCGTCCGCAGGAGCTCCGCGAGCGTGCGCGAATCGACGGTGTCGGGCTTCGCGCGGGCGTGCCAGATGAGCCTTACCTGGTGCGCATCCGCGACGTGTGCCCTGTGCCCGGCTTGCTCGAGCCGCGCGGCCAGCCACGCCCAATAGAGCGTCGCCTCCATCGCGATCGTGATTGGCGCCGGTAAGGCCGCGAGCCACTCGAGCACCGTCGCGAGCACCGTCGCGAGCGTCGTCGTGAGTTGGCGGATCTCCGCGACGACAACGCCGCTGGCGTCAAGGGCGCAGGCCGTGATGTGGCGCTTGTGGAGATCGAAGCCGACGAAAGTCATCGCAGCCTCCCGCTGGAGTTGCGGTGAAGCTGT
>DATJKA010000067.1:0-33208 GCA_035491815.1 Gemmatimonadales bacterium
ACTGGGACAAACGCGACGACGATCTGATGCCCTTCAGCGTGCTACCTCGATCCGTGAACCTGACATTCACGCCGCCGCCGGGTGAACCCGGTGGCATCGTGGCCGGCCCTCAGAGCGTCACAGTCAGATTCCTCGAGAACCACCTGGTGCAAACGCCTCCCCGAGTCGCGGAGGCGAGACTCGATGCGGCCGCGATCTTCTTCCGGTTCGAAGGTAACGACTGCGAGCTGGACGAGAATGTGTGGCGTGTGCATCTCGGCGGCATTCTGAACGGGCTGGCGACGCCCATTCTTTCGATCGAGCGCCCGGGGCGTTTTCAGCGGATGGGGGACACGACATGGTATCAGTGCGATCTCACCGCCGGCGAGCTGCGGGAGTTCGGCAACCAGCTCCAGCAGGTGTGCCCGCCCGGTTCGAGTACGCTCGCGGCGGGCACGGCGATTTGGTTTGACGACATCATCGGTCACGTTGCGCCGCCGGACCTGGTGGGACGAGGCGTCCCCTGAGCTGACGTCCGAGCACCACGGTTCGCTTATCCTACTTTTTGTACACGCCGATCCCGTAATAGCACGGATTATTGGAACAGTTCGCCATCACAACTCTCAGCCTATACGTACCGGTGAAGGACGGCGTGATCGACACAACGGGCCAATCGTCGGTGCCGACGTCGGTAGCCACCTCGTCACCATCAGGATCGAACAGACGCAGATCGATGTCGTGACAGTCCTGATCGCAGACTCCCAGGAACGCATATGACGTCCCCGGCTGCAGTTTGATCGTCAGGTCTTCGTAATAGTTGTTTCTGAGGTTCCCGTCGTACACATCACCGCTCATCGTGTAGCCGCGGTTCGAGAGGAAATCGCCGTGCTCGCCGACTTGATTGCGCACGGTCCGCTGCCACTCGTTCTGCGCGGCGGCAGCCGCGGGCATGAGCAGCATGGCGACGACGAGGCACGGAAGGCTTAGGCGACCCATAGTTGCTCCTGTGGTGAGGGGTCCTGTCCCCACTACAGGGCGAGGTTCGTGCCCGGGGCCGACCGGGCTATGTATCGACGAGTCAGTCGGTTAGCAACGTGATTTTTGACCGCGGTCCGGCGTGACCATGCATCTCACCATAACGATTGCGTGTCGCGAGGCCCTAGGCTGAGGTGGTGGGGGGGGCTTTCAAATCCCGAACGTCCTGCGCACGCCCGTCGCGTACACACTCCACGGCACAACCTTGCGAATCCGCGGCAACCAGGTCGCCTGTGCTCCAACCGGGTAGCGCAACCTCGGCGACGCATGCTCGACAATCGTGAGCACGGTGCGCGCAACCTCATCAGCCGCAATGCCGCCGGCGAGCGCCTTGCCGAACGCGGCCAGCATCCGCTTGCGCGTCGCGTCGTACGCGGGCAAGGGATGCGCCGCACCGGGCGACGCCTCACCGATCGGGGTGTTGACGAAGCCCGGCTCGACCAGGCTGACGCTGATCCCAAACGGACGGAGCTCGTGCCACAACGCCTCGGAATAGCCCTCGACCGCAAACTTGCTGGCCGAGTAGAAACCGCTGAACGGAATCGCGGTGTTGCCGGCCAGGGAGCTGACGTTGACGATCTTGCCCGCGCCCGCGGCGCGCATCGCGGGAAGCACCGCGTTCACCATCCGGACGAGACCAAAGAAGTTCGTCTCGAGCTGCGCCTTGGCCTCTTCAAGGCTGGTTTCCTCGGCGGCGCCGGTGAGGGAATAGCCGGCGTTGTTGACGAGCACATCGACTCGGCCGACCTCCGCCACACAGGCCCGCACCGACTCATCCGACCGCACGTCGAGCGGCACCATCGTGACGCCACTCTGCTTCCTAGCGGCCGGCTTGCGGGCAGTCCCGAACACCGTGAAGCCGCGGTCTGCGAGAAGGCGAGCGGTTGCTTGACCGATGCCGGATGAAGCGCCGGTTACGAGGATTGTCTGACCCATGAATGCTCCGCTGGACGCTACGGCGTCCTAACCAAGCCCTTACCGATTAACCCTGGCGCTCTGCCCGCTCACCGCTGCCTGAAGCCGCACCACCGCATCCACCACCACATCAGGCCGCTCTTCGTGCAGATATTGCCCGGCGCCGGCGATTGAGTCGAGCGCAAATGTACGCAGGCTCTGCTCGAGCTGCACGACGTCCGCGTCCCCCATGCTGCCGCCATGCGGCGCGCCGCCCACCACGAGCCGCACCGGACACCGCACCTCGGCGAGATGCGGGGCCAAGCGGTCCGGCTCCCTGGCGTCCGCCATCGCGACATACGCCTTGAGGGTCCCGTCGAGATCGCGCGCGAGGCCCGCGGTGTACTCCGCGATCACCGCGTCGGTCACCCAGGTCGTATCTCCCGACGACGCGACCAGGTTCTCGCGGGTCTTCTTGCGCACGAGCTTCACGCCACCAAAGAGCTTGATCCAGGGAATGAGCCGGAGCGACCGCCGGAACGATGGGGTCACCGCGGTCTCGTTCGCACCGCCGTCGAGCGCCACGAGCCCGCGCACCAGATCGGGGCGCCGGTAGGCGAGCCGCAGCGCCATCGCGGCGCCCAGCGCGTGCGCCACGACGAGCGCGCTATCCACATGCAGCGAATCGAGCACCCGGGCGATGCGGTCGGCCTGCGCCATCAGCGAGTAATCGGCGTGCTGGGGCCGCGAGGACGACCCAGTGCCGAGTGGCTCGATGACGATCGTGCGATAGCCGGCCGCGTTGAGCGGCGGCACAACCTTGCGAAAGCCGAAATTGGAGCCGAACAGGCCGGGAATCAGAACCAGGGGCGAGCCGGAGTCGGCGCCGGAAATCGTCACCGCCAGCGTTTCCGCCGTGGCGACCGAAATCCTCAGCGCCTTGGGGGCATCTACCAGGGACGAGTCGCTCGTCGCCAGCACCATGGCTACGAGGAGCAGGCTCACGTGACGACCTCATCGCAAAGGGCGTGCCCCTGACGATTCCAGCTATGGGGTAAGCCCTCCAGCGACGATTACGAGGTCGGGCAGTCACGGCCACGTGAAGATCGTCGAGGGTGCAGCGCCGGCCCGGGCACGCCTGACATCGTTCGGCTCCCGCCAGAAGTCGCGCGCCGGCATTGCGGTCAAACGGACCTCCCAGCGGGCGTGCGCGTCGGCGCTCACGGGAACGGCCACGTCCAGTCGCCACAACTGCCGTGATTGCGGTGGGATGGCGGCGAGCAGTCCTACGCCGACGCCGACTTTCGTTCTGCTGTCAACGCCGAACGGAGCGTCTCCCGCCCACATCCTCCCCGCGTCGGCAAAGGTGGAGAGTCCCAATGCAACGTGTCGCGTGACCTGACCGATCGACCGGCGCGCCTCGAAGCGCGCGACGGTCCGCATGCCGCCGGCGACGCGCGAGTCGTGGTAGCCGCGCACGCCCCCGACGTGCGATCCGAGCCTGAGCTGGAACGGGAATCGCTCGTCCTGCCCGCCGGCAAACTCACCGCTGCCGATGAAGACGTACTCAGGGGATGGTTTGACGTACACAGCGAGCCGGCCGCTGCCGATCATGGAATCCCAGCGATCCGTGGTCTCATCATGGCGTGCCTCTCCCTCGATCCGTAGCGCGGCGAACGACCGGGCCGAACCCAGCCCGGCGTAGAAGTCGCCGGAGAGAAACGTGTCGTGGTCGGCCGCGCCGAACCACGAGACGCTCTGCCCGACGACGGCGCCGAACTGCACGCCCGTGGCCAGGTCCTGCGCTCCCGCGAGGGCGTCGAACCCGCGCACCGTCTGGAACGTGACCGAGCGCACGCCGACGACGGCGTTGAGCCGCATGTTCCGCACGGAAGCGAACGGGCCGGCGAGCGGCGTGCTCGTGTCCGCGACGAATCCGGAATCGGACACGATCACGGCGTGCGCCGCCGGTGTCAGCAGCTCATGAGTGACGAGCGCGCCGACGAAGGCGCTCCGTCCCGCGAGGCCGAAGCGCACGACGCCCCCGTAGTCGGCGAAGCGGCGGCGCGCGCCGAGCGCGATACTTTGGCCGTCGGGTCGCAGGAACGACGTGTAGTCGTGGACGTCGCGGATGCCGATGTGCCAGGCGGTCCGCTGCAGGTCGGTGATGAACACGTGACCGAGGGCGAAGCTCAGCGTGCTCGTCAGCGGGGTGCGGTCCGCGACCAGCGCGAGTGTGTAGGGCCGGTCAAACAGCTGATTCGCGGCAAACTGGACGCCGACGCCATTGCGGTACGCAAACCCGCGCTCACCGCGCACGGCGACGTAGATGCCTCGGCCGGCGACATTGCTATTACCGATGCGCAGCGCCGCGGGACTCCCGTTGCGAACGCGCAAGCTGAAGACGGTCGGAATTTCGTCGAGGGTCTCGACTTCGATGCGTACTGTACCCGCCGAGTCGGGGACGGCGCGCACGGTCGCATCGGCGAGGAAGCGCTGGAAGCGCAGAATGCGCTCCGATTCCGCCCGCAGCCGCTCGGTACACGGCCGTCCGACTGACAGGAGCAGCAAGTGGCCGATCACATCGGCCTTGGTGGTCGTGTGGTGCAATCCCACGGCGCGCGCGATCGGCCGCAGGGATCGGGGGAACTGGATGAACGAAGGGTCGCGCGGGGTGATGCTTATTGCGGAGACGATCTTGCCATCACACTGCGCGGCGGCCGGACGTGACAGTGTGACCAGCGCAAACACGACGAGTTTCACGCTGGCCGCTACATCAAGCCGGCGGCGCGCCTCTCCGTCCGACAAGCGCCCGGTAGATCAGCAATAGCACCACGGCGCCGATGATCGACGCGATCCAGCCCGCGCTCTGGCCGGTCGAATACATACCCAGCATCCGTCCGAGCCACGTCCCCACAAACGCACCCGCAATGCCCAACAAGATCGTCACGATCCAGCCGCCAGGATCCCGCCCGGGCACGAGCAGCTTCGCGATTGCGCCGACGATGAGTCCGACCACGAGAATAGTTATCAGCCCCATAACACCTCCAGGTGCGTTCACGGAGTACTCGAACCCGCGCTCGAAAGATATCCAGGGTCCGCTCGGTAGGGTATTGCCGACAACGTTCCCTTCACACGATTCATTAAAATGGACACCGTGAATCTCGTGAACCCGACCGACACCGCCGAGCGGTTTCGGCTCCTGGTCGAGAGCATCAGGGACTACGCGATCTTCACGCTCGACCCTGAAGGCCACGTCACGAGCTGGAATGCCGGCGCCCAGCGCTACAAGCAGTATCGCGCGGACGAGATCATCGGCCGGCATTTCTCGGCGTTCTACACTCCCGAAGATGTCGCGAGCGGCAAACCGGCGCGCGAGCTCGAGGTGGCGGCGCGCGAGGGACGCATCGAGGACGAGGGCTGGCGCGTGCGCAAAGACGGCACGCGCTTCTGGGCGAACGTCGTGATCACGGCGCTGCGCGAGAACGGCCGCCTGGTCGGGTTCGCGAAAGTCACGCGCGACCTCACCGAGCGGATGCAGAACGAAGAGCGGCTGCGCGCGGCGGTGCAGGAATTGGACGCATTCGCGTACTCGGTGTCGCACGACTTGCGCGCGCCGCTGCGCAGCATCGACGGATTCAGCCAGATTCTGCTGGAAGACTACGGCGACAAGCTCGATGACGCCGGCCGGCACGCGCTGGAGCGCGTTCGCGCCGCCACGCAGCACATGGGCGGGCTGATCGACGATCTGCTCAAGCTGTCGCGCGTGTCGCGCGGCGAGCTGCGCAAAGAACGCGTCGACCTGAGCGCGATCGCGCGGGCCATCGTGAAGGAATACACCGGCCGCGAGGTCGCCATTACGATCGCACCAGGGCTGGTCGTGGAGGGCGACCCGCGCCTGCTCCAGGTCGCACTCGAGAACCTGCTCGGCAACGCCTGGAAGTACACGAGCAAGCGCCCCGACGCGCGCATCGAGCTCGGCGAGGTCGAGGCCGCCGGGGCGGTGGGCAAGCGCGAACGGGTCTTCTACGTGCGCGACAACGGCGCGGGATTCGACATGCGCTACGCCGACAAGCTGTTCGCCGCGTTTCAGCGGCTGCACGGCGCGAACGAATTCGAGGGGACGGGCGTCGGGCTCGCCACCGTGCAGCGCATCCTGCGCCGCCACGGCGGGCGCATCTGGGCAGAGGCGAAGGTCGGTGAAGGCGCAACCTTCTACTTCACGGTGGGCGAATGAGCAATCGCAAGATTCTGCTGGTCGAGGACAATCCCGACGACGTGACGCTCACGCTGCGCGCGCTCAAGAAGAACAACCTGACGAACGACGTGATCGTCGCCACGGACGGGGTCGAGGCGCTGGACTATCTGTTCGCCACCGGCGCGCACGCAGGACGCGACGCGGCCGACACGCCCGATATCATCCTGCTCGACTTGAAGCTGCCGCGCGTGGGCGGTCTCGAAGTGCTGCAGAAGATCCGCGCCGACGCGCGCACCAGGCTGCTGCCGGTCATCATCCTGACGTCGTCGACCGAGGAGAAGGATCTGATCGAGGGCTACAGTCTGGGCGCGAACAGCTACGTCCGAAAGCCGGTGGACTTCGTGGAGTTCGTCGAGGCGACGCGCGAGCTCGGGCTCTACTGGCTCGTGTACAATCAGCCGCCGCCGCAACACCGCTAGGTCCCATGGACGCACCGCTGCGCGTGCTGCTGGTCGAAGACTCGGCCGACGATGCCGCGCTGCTCGAGCGCGAGCTGCGGCGCGCCGGCGTGCGCGTCGAGTGCGCGCGCGTGCAGACCGCGGCCGAGCTGGAGCGGGCGCTCGACCAGGGTGCGTGGGACGTGATCGTCGGCGACAACAGCATGCCGGGGTTCAGCGGCCGCGACGCGCTGGCGCGCGTGCGGGCGCGCGGCTTGGACACGCCGTTCATTTTCGTCTCCGGGACGATGGGCGAGGATCTCGCGGTCAGCGCGTTGGAAGCGGGCGCGGGCGACGCGCTTTCCAAGGGCGATCTGCGCCGCCTCGTCCCCGTCATCCGGCGCGAGCTGCGCGATGCCGCGGAGCGGCGCGGGCGCCGCGAGTCCGAAGCGAGCTACCAGGCGCTCGTGCAGCACGCCCCCGTGGGGATCTATCGCTCGACGCCGGCCGGCAAGTTCCTCTCCGTCAACGCGGCGCTCGTCCACATGCTCGGCTACGAGACGGCCGAAGAGTTGCTCGCGCTGGACATGGGGCGCGACGTCTATGCCGACCCGAACGAGCGGCAGCGCCTCATGGAGCAGGACACGTACAGCCAGCAGGTCACCGAGGAGCTCGAGACGACGTGGAAGAAGCGCGACGGCACCCGCATCCGCGTGCAGCTCAGCGTGCGGGCGCAGCGCGACGCGGAGGGGCGGGTGACGGTGTACGAGACGTTCGTCCGCGACATCACGAAGCAGCGCGAGCTCGAGACGCAGCTCGCGCAGGCGCAGAAGATGGAAGCGATCGGGCGTCTCGCCGGCGGCGTCGCGCACGATTTCAACAACCTGCTCACGATCATCCTGAGCTACAGCGATCTCCTGTTGCAGGATCTGCCGCCGACCTCGTCCGATCGCGACGACGTGGCGCAGATCCAGAAGGCCGCGCAGGGGGCGGCCGACCTGACGCGCCAGCTGCTCGCGTTCAGTCGCCAGCAGGTGCTGCAGCCCAAGGTCGTCGATCTGAATCTCGCGATTCTGGGCATCGAAAAGCTGCTGGCGCGCGTGCTGCGCGAGGACATCACGCTGCGGTGCACGCTCGCGCCCGACGCGGGGAGCGTGCGCGTCGATCCGGGCCAGCTCGAGCAGGTGGTGATGAACCTCGCCGTCAACGCGCGCGACGCGATGCCGGACGGCGGCCAACTCACGATCGAGACCGCGAACGTCGAGCTCGACGAAGCGTATCTCCGGGGGCACGCGCTCGCGAAGCCGGGGCGCTACGTCATGCTCGCCGTGACCGACACGGGGATGGGGATGGATGCGGTCACGCAGGCGCGGATCTTCGAGCCGTTCTTCACCACCAAGGACGTCGGCAAAGGCACCGGGCTCGGCCTCGCGACGGTGCAGGGCATCGTGCAGCAGTCGGGCGGTCACATCTGGGTGTATTCGGAGGCCGGCCACGGCACGGTATTCAAGATTTATCTGCCGCGCGTGGAGGAGGCGGCGACGCGCGAGGAGCCGCCGGCGGCCGAGGCGACGGGCGGCACGGAGACGGTGCTCGTGGTCGAGGACGTGGCGGCGGTGCGGGCGGTCGCGTGCGAGATGCTGCGCCGCTACGGCTATCGCGTGCTCGATGCGGCTGACGCGACCGCGGCGCTCGCGCTCGCCCGCAGCCACCGCGAGACCATTCACCTGCTGCTGACCGACGTCGTGATGCCGGACGTGAGCGGCAGCGTCCTGGCGGAGCGGCTGCGCGCCCTGCGGCCCGACATGAAGGTGTTGTTCATGTCGGGGTATACGGACGACGCGATCTTCCGGCACGGCATCCTCGCCGAAGGGATCAGCTACCTGCAGAAGCCGTTCACGACGGTTTCGCTGGCGGCAAAGGTGCGGGCGGTGCTCGACGCCTGACCGCGGCTGCTAGACGGTCACGTACGATGCCTCATCGTGCGCGCGCTGCAGCTCGTCCACGTTCAGTTTTTTCATCCGCAGCACCGCTTCCATCACGCGCCGCCGTTTCTGCGGGTCCTTGTCCTGCAGCAGTTTGGGCAGCACGTCGGGGACGACTTGCCACGACAGCCCGAAGCGGTCCTTCAGCCAGCCGCAGGGGCCTTCCTGGCCGCCGCCGGCGATCAGCTTGTTCCAGTATTCGTCCACTTCTTTCTGGCCGTCGCAGTAGACGGTGAGCGAGATCGCTTCGGTGAACTTGAATTGTGGTCCGCCGTCGAGCGCGAGGAAGTCCTGGCCGTCGAGCTGGAAGTGGATGACCAGGGGGCCGCGCTGCGGTCCGGGCTCGGCGCCGGTGTGGGGCGTGGTGCTGTGGACCTTGGAGTGCTTGAAGATCGAGGTATAGAAATTCACGGCGTCTTCGGCGTTGCCGTCGAACCACAGGGTCGGGGTGATGCGTTGTTTGGACATTTTCGCGCTCCTCGGTGAATCGGTGAAGCAGAAGGATACCCGCGGGGCGGGCGTGCGGCTCGGCGAGGGATTAAGCGTGCGCGGGCCGTGGAATTTCGCAGTCCCTGGTCAGTCGACAGCACTCCGGACGCTCAAAATGATAAGCCGGAAGGGACTCCTTCCGGCTTATTGCGGTTTCTTGGGCGAGGAAGCCAGCCGCCGTCTGGCGTGTAGCCGAGGCGCGGTCTACGTTGCCACCCGTGAACGGCCGCCGCCTGTTCTACTACTCCCTGACCTCCGCGCTCGCCGGCTTCCTGTTCGGCTTCGATACCGTCGTGATCTCGGGCGCCGAGCAAACGATCCAGCATCTCTGGAACCTGAGCGCCGGCGTGCACGGCATCGCGATGGGTGCCGCCCTCTACGGTACCGTGCTCGGCTCCCTCGCCGGCTCCTGGCCGGCCGATCGCTTCGGCCGCCGGCCCACCCTGCTCGCCATCGGCATCCTGTTCCTCGCCTCGGCCATCGGCAGCGCGCTCGCGCCGAACGTCACCTTCTTTATTATCGCGCGCTTCGTCGGCGGCCTCGGCATCGGCGTCAGCACGGTCGCGGCGCCGATGTACATCTCCGAGATCGCGCCACCCGAGCGGCGCGGACGGCTCGCGGCCCTGTTTCAGTTCAACATCGTGCTCGGGATCGTGATCGCGTTCGCGTCGAACGCCGTCGTGGCGCGAATCGTGACCGGACCCGACGCCTGGCGCTGGATGCTCGGCGTGGCGGCGATTCCCTCACTGATCTATTCGGTCATGTGTATCGGACTCCCGGAAAGTCCGAGATGGCTGGCGTTTCAGGGAGAGGGGAGAGGTGAGAAGGGAGAGGTACTACATGGACGCGGCGAAGGATTTTGGACCTGGCGGATGCGCGTGCCGATCGCGCTCGCCTTTCTGGTCGCGTTCTTCAACCAGCTCTCCGGGATCAACGCAATCCTCTATTTCGCGCCGCGCATCTTCGCCCTGACGGGCCTCGGCCAGCAGGCGGCGCTGCTGCAGTCGATCGGCATCGGCATCACGAACCTGCTGTTCACCTTCGTGGGGCTGTGGTTGATCGACCGGCTCGGCCGCCGGACCCTCCTGCTGATAGGATCGATCGGCTACATCCTCTCGCTCGGCGCGTGCGCCTGGGCGTTCTACACACACCACGAGTCGATCGTCCCGGCCTGCATCTTCGCCTTCATCGCGGCGCACGCTGTCGGCCAGGGCACCGTCATCTGGGTGCTCATCTCCGAGATCTTCCCGAACCGCTACCGCGCAGTGGGCCAATCGCTGGGCAGCGCGACGCACTGGGTGTTCGCCGCGCTGCTCACCACCGTGTTTCCGCTGATGGTCAGCGCACTCCACCCCGGCACCATCTTCCTGTTCTTCTGCGGCATGATGACGCTGCAGCTCGTGTGGGTGCTGACCAAAGTGCCCGAAACGAAAGGCGTGCCATTGGAGGAAATCCAGCGCCGCCTCGGCCTTGGCTAACCCGGCGCCTCGGCCTGTGATCGTCGGGGCAGGGGAAGTCTTGTGGGACGTCTTCCCCAACGGCGAACACTTCGGCGGCGCGACCGCGAACGTCGCCGTGCACGCCGCCGCGCTCGGCGCCGAGGCGATGATGATCAGCGCCGTGGGCCAGGACGCGCGTGGCGAGGCAGCGCTGAAGCGGCTAGCCGGTCTCGGTGTGGACACGAGCGCCGTCGCACGCCCGGTCGGGCACCCGACCGGCGTCGTGCGCGTCAGCGTCGCCGCGGGCGGGGTGCCGAGTTATGACATCGAGAGCGGCAGCGCATGGGACTGCATCCCCTGGTCGAGCGCGGTCGAGCGCGCGGCGCAGCGCGCGGACGCGATTTGCTTCGGCACGCTGGCGCAGCGATCGCCGGTGTCGCGTGCGACGGTGCGCCGAGCGGTGGCGGCCACGCGCGAGACCGCGTGGCGGCTGTTCGACGTCAACCTGCGCCAGAACTATTACGACGCAGACGTCGTAACCCGTTCGCTCGAGTCGGCCAACGCGGTGAAGCTGAACGAGGAGGAGCTGCCCGTGGTCGCGGGGCTGTGCGGCATCTCGAGCGGCTCGCCGGTCGAGCAGCTGCGCGCGCTGTGCGAGCGGTTCGAGCTCCGGCTCGCGGCATTGACGCAAGGACCGAAGGGGTCGGTGCTGGTCAGCGCGGGCGATGTGTGGGAGTGTCCGGCGCCCAAGACACGAGTCATCGATACGGTTGGCGCGGGGGATGCGTTTACTGCGGCGCTGCTGGTGGGGATCCTCGCCGGTGACGCGATGGCGGCAGTGAACCAGCGCGCGAATAGGGTCGCGGCGTATGTGTGCTCGCAGCCGGGGGCGACGCCGCCGATCCCGGCGTAAAGCAGATCCTCCAACTCCATGTCAACCCGAAACGTCCCCATATCGTGTGGCATCGTAGCTCCTGGAGGCACGCCGAGTAGTAATATGTGGCGATGGGTCGAGACTTCGTCACTCCGCCAAACCGCGGCCGGCTGTTTCGGTTGCTGTGGCCGCTGACGTCCTACCTCGTCACGAACCTGACCGTGACGGTGTTCTGGGTGTTCTTCTTCGTGCTGAATCGGACGACCATCAAGGGCCGTAGGAATGTCGGCACGGAGCGCAACACGCTGCTGCTCTCCAATCACCAGTCGATGCTCGACAGTTTTCTCGTAGGGTTGGCGGCGTTCTATCCGCGGTCGCTGTTTCAGCCGCACCTGTTACCGTGGAACCCGGCGGCGGCGGAGAACTTCTATCGGACGCCGATCCTCGCGTGGCTCGCGGACAATTGGAAGTGCATTTGGGTGCGGCCGGGGCGGCGCGACCTGCACGCCCTGCACCGCATGATTCAGGTATTGCCGACTGGGGTGATGACGCTCTTTCCGGAGGGCACACGGACGCGCGATGGCTCGGTGGGGCCGGGGCAGGCGGGGACGGGCCTGCTCATTCTGGCGACGCGGGCACGCGTGATTCCCGTGGCGATCGACGGGATGCGGGAGGTGCTGCCGATCGGCACATCGATTCCGCGGGTATTCAAGCGGATCACCGTGACCTACGGGCCGCCCGTGGACTACGCGGACTTTCTGGCGCAACCGCGGACGCGGGAGACGGCGCAGGCATTGATCGATCGCGTGATGGCCGCGATTCGGGAGCAGCACGGCGGGTTACGCAGCTGATGCGAACGAGCAATCGAGGAGCGGCGTACTGCCGCCCCCCATACGACTGCTACTGTGCTAGTTCTTCGACGCGGACGCGATTTTGTGGAACGTCGAATTCTTCACTTCGTACGTCTCGACGCGAGGCGTTCCGTCGATCACGGTCGACAGGCTTTGCAGCACGCCAGGGTACGCATCACGGGCGAACGCGTCGGCATTTTCACGCTTCTCCCACAGACTGATGGCAAGCGCATCCGTGCCGTTCGGGGCCACGAAGGTAATCTCGTCCTTGAAGCCGTTCTGCTTGCGCAGCACGGGGAGGACGTCGGTCTCGAGCATGCGAACGAACTCGGACTGTGTATTGGCCTTCAGATTCAACTGGACATTGCGAGCATACATGGGACAACTCCTCTGCAGACTACCACTCTGCAACAGCAACTACAGAATCTTCACTGCGATCACTACTCAACTCAACACGAGCAACGTACCCAGCTGTACTGTGTTTGTCAAGTAGTGCAGCACTAATACGCGTGAGTTCACTAATGTGGTTAAGTCCATGACGGCACCCATCAGCGGCGAATTCGTCGCGCTCCAGGAGCTGCTCGCCGGCCGCTACTCGATCGAGCGCGAGCTCGGCCGCGGCGGCATGGGGATCGTGCTGCTCGCGCGGGACGTGGCGCTCGACCGCCCGGTCGCGATCAAGCTGCTGCCGCCGCACCTCGCGTCGCGGCCCGACGAACGGGAGCGGTTTCTGCAGGAAGCGCGGACCGCCGCGGGTCTGTCGCATCCCAACATCGTGCCGATTCACCTCGTCGAGGCGCGCGGCGATCTCGTGTTTTTTGTGATGGGCTTCGTGGACGGCGAGACGCTGCGCGATCGGGTGGAGCGATCCGGCCCGCTGCCGCCGCGCCTCGCGACGAAGCTGCTCCAGGAAGTCGCGTGGGCGCTGAGCTACGCGCACCAGCGCGGCGTGATTCATCGCGACGTGAAGCCCGACAACATCATGATCGAGCGCGCGACCGAGCGCGCGCTCGTCACCGACTTCGGGATCGCGCTCGGCAAAGGCGCGGCCGCAAGCGCGGCCGGCGGGGGCGCGGTTACCGGCACCGCGCGCTACATGAGTCCCGAGCAGGCGTGCGGCGAGCCGGTCGATGCGCGCAGCGACCTGTACTCTCTGGGCGCGACGCTCTTCTACGCCCTCACCGGCCGTGCACCGTTCGAGGCGACCAACGTGCCCGCGATCATCGCGAAACACGTCTACGAAATCGCGCCGCCGGTGCAGACGCTCCGGCCCGAGGTGCCCGCCAAGCTTGCCGCCGTCGTCGAGCGGCTGCTGCGCAAGGTGCCGGCGGAGCGGTTTCAGACGGGGGACGATCTCGCGCGGGTCGCGGGCGAGCTGCGGGGCCGAGACTTTCGCGCCCCGCCGCTGGTCCGTGCGTTCATGCGGAACGCGCAAGTCTCGACCCTGGTGCTGCTCGGGTCGGTGATCGCCGGCAACGGGATGGGGATCATCGGGGCGATCTTGCTCTTTCAGCTGGTCGTGGTGGCCCGGCGACTGTTGAAGGACGGCTACACGTTCGCCGATATCCGGGCGGCGCTGCTTGCCGAACGGCAGGTGCAAGAGGAAGAGGCCGAAGTCATCAAGTCGAACAGCTGGTTCCGGAAGTTGGATAAACTGTGGTACCGGATCTGGGCGGGACGAGCCGGGCGCGCGTTCTTCTGGCTCGCGGGGATCCGTCTCAAGACGACGGCCCGCCAGGCCCTGCCGTCGGTCGAGCGGACCGAGCTCGTGCTCGGGCGCTCGGCGCTCGACGCCTACAAGGCGTTGCCGGACGCGGAACAGCGCGCGGCGCGAGACCTTCCCGCGGTCGTCGAGCGACTGGAGACCGGTACAGAGGCACTGCGGGCACGGGGAGAGACGGGCGAGTCACTCACCGAAGCGGTGGCCGCGCTCGAACACCTGCGCCTGGCGCTCGTGAAACGCCAGTCCGGCGCGGGATCACCGTCGGATCTGACGCTCGTGCTCGCGCGCGCGCGGGCGATCGGCGAGCACGTGGATCAGCGGCTAGCGGCGCAGGCCGAAGTGGACGCGCTGCTCGAGCCGTAAGCGGCTCAGCCGTGTCGCGGGCCGTTGCGCGGCGTGATGGGGCGCTGGATCGCCGGCCAGGACAAATAGCCCGTGGGCGGGCCGTAGACGATCGGCGGATCGCAAGCGCACGCCCCGGCATGGGCGGGCTTCTCGACCTGCGTACTCTCGGGGAGACGGTACGCTACGGTCGTCGGGTCGGCGATGTTGCCACCACAGGTATGACAGTGAAGGTCGGTCATGTCGTGCTCCAATCTCAGATCGCCCGGAAATGCAGCGGATCGCGCAGGTTCTGTAGCGCGCGATAATAGTAGAGGGATGTCGGCCGCCGGTCGGCGAATCGGAGCCCTTTCAAGAACGCCAGCTCCTCAGGGCTCGTCCCGCGGCTGAGCGTGGGATCGCGCAGAAACTCCAGGAATCCCGGCTCCGACTCTCCGTAGCCGCCGAATCGTTCGACGTACTCGAAGGACCGCACGTCGGGATCGCCGCGGCGTCCGGAGCGGGAGGGGGCCGTCGCCAGGGTGATCTCGATGGCGAACGTCACCGCATCCCAGCGCCACGAATCGACCAGGGCGTCGAGCCGGGTGCGTTGCTTCGGCGTCACGTGCAGCACGTCGTTCCCCAGCCCGGCCACCTCGAGCAGCTTCACGCCCACGAGCCGTTCGAGCTCGCCGAAGGGCTGGCGCTCGAAGATCGTGCGCACCTGCGCCAGCTGACTCGGCACGCATTTGCCGAGGAGCAGGTCACGCAGCTCGGGAAAGAGCGGGGCCGTGTCCCCCAGCCGCCGTTTCAGCTCCTCGCGCAGATGCGCGTCGGCGACGCGCGCCAGCTCGCCCGGCGGAAGCTTGAGGAACCGATCCATCCGGTCGTAGATGTCGGTGCGGTCGGGAGCCGGCGGCGCCTTCTTCCGGGTGAGCAGCTGGGAGACGTACGACTCGGTGACGGCCGCGGCGTGCGCCAGATCGCGCTGCTCCAGCCCGAGGTCGTCCAGCCGCCGGCGAATGACCAACGCGACATCCATGATTAACTACCTCCGTTAAGCACTAACTGTCGTTCATGTGCCACTTGACAATAATAGTACAGTGGCGTACGTTGCGCCAGTCCGTCGAGTCGACCACGCGGCAAGCGAAGCGAAGCAGCAACACGAAAGCCGGAGAGCATACGCTCCCCGGCTTTTTGGTGTTACTCCCGGCCTTCAGCTAGCGCGCGGCCGGCTGATTGAAGCTCTGACTCTGTCCCTGCGCCCCGATCTTGTGGAAGGTCGAGTTCGCGACTTCGAAGCTCTGCACCTCGGGCGTTCCCTCGACGAGCCGCGACAGCTTCTGCAGCACCTGCGGATACGTCTCGCGGCTGTACGTCTCGGCGCTCTCCTGGCGGTCCCACAGGCTGATCGCTACCGCCTCGTCGCGGTCGGACGCGACGAACGTGATCTCGTCCTTGAAGCCGGGCTGCTTGCGCAGCATCGGCAGCACGTCGGACTCGAGCGTGCGGGTGAATTCGTTGGCCTTGTCGGCCTTGAGATGAAGAGTGACGTTGCGAGCGTACATAGCGACCTCCTTGTGCTGCGTGAGGCATTTGATAGGTACCTACACGCGACAAATTCCCGTCGGAGGGAGGAAGACGCCATCGCTATTTGTGCTTAACCACTGCAACTGCGGAGGGTTAACCCGGTCGGCTCATTTGTGCCGGTAGATAATCCGCCCCCGAGTCAAATCATACGGCGACATCTCACACGTCACGCGATCGCCCGCGAGCACACGAATGCGAAACTTGCGCATCTTGCCCGCAATCGTCGCGAGCACCGAGTGCCCGTTGCTGAGCACGACGCGAAACGTGGAGTTACGCAGCAGCTCCTGCACTTTCCCGTCCATCTCGATCGCCAATTCTTTTGTCATCTAGCTCTTGGACTCCTCGTCGCGTTTGCCGGTACGCCGCTCGATATACTGCCGGTGACCGCACGCGCATACTTCCATCGCGCGCCCGGCACGGTCCGTCTTGAACTCCATATAGGCCTGACACTCGGGGCATCGCACCGAACGGTCGGTCACGAGACCAAGCCGCTCGGCGGCTTTGTTCACGGCTAGTTCCGCGACGCGGAGCGGATATGATGCACCCCGCGCAGCGACCGATCGGACTCGGGCGTGCTGAAGACCACGGGATGATCACAGGCACAAAGCGCGCTGTGAGGGACGGCAGGGGTGGTGAGAGCGTTAGGCTTGCGGTACGTCGTGCCCGAAGGATTACCGATGAAGCCGCCGCAGACGTGACAATGAATGGTAGGCATTGTACAAGGTAGCGGGTTGGACCACCAAAGTCACCTTTTCGTCTCGAGTTAAGCACAAAGGAAGCCGTCGTACTCCGCTACAGAGTCAAATAGACAATCCTCACGAAGTCATCGCCCTTGTATCGCCCGCCTGCCCAGTCGGCATCGAGATCGGTGAACGGCTTGGCGGCGATCGCTTCGTCGAGCGATTTCCCGCCGTCCTTCAGCTTGCGCACGCGATCCCGAGCCGTGACGAGCATGTCGCGATACTTCACGAGGTCGGCCTTGGCGGCGAGCGCCCCGTGGCCAGGCACGATCTTCGTGCTCGCGTCCGCCATATCCAGCAGGCGATTCGACGCCGCGATCATGCCGTCGACCTTGCCTCCGGTCGAGCCGTCGATGAGCGGATAGCGGCCGTTGAAAAACACGTCGCCCGCGTGCAGCACGTTGGCGCGGTCGAAATCCAGAATCACATCGGTATCGGTGTGAGCCGGCGCGACGTGCTTCACCTCGACTCGCTCGCCGTTGGCCTCGAGCTTGTAGCCGTCCGTGAACACGCGCTGTGGCAACGCCTCGGCGGGCGAGGGCGGGAAGTCGAGCTTGAGCATCTCGATGTGTTGCGGCGTGCTCAGACGGCGCTTGGTGTTCTCGTGCGCAATGACAGTCGCGCCGGCGGCATGCAGCGCGGCGTTGTTGTCGGTGTGATCGAAATGCCAGTGTGTGTTGATCACGGTCTTGATCGGACCGCCCAGGGCTTTGAGCGATTCCTCGAGCTTGGGCCAGGCAGGCGCGACGAACGTGTCCACCATGACCAGGCCGTCCGATCCGTGCAGCACGACGACGTTGCCGCCTGGACCCGAGAGCAGCGTGAGATTGTCGGTGAGCGGCTGCGTCTTGATCGGCACGGCGCCGATCTGGGCACGAAACGCGGCGAGGGGGTCTTGCGCTTGCTGGGACAGGATGCGCCGAGGGATCAGCACGTCGGCAGCTGCTCCCGCACTCAGCGCGGCCATCACTTTGAGCCATTCGCGACGTGTGTTCATGTCGCCCAATCTACGCCGTTGTCGCCGCCTTATCACGCCGCCGCCACACCACGCCGGCCACGGCGATCACCACTCCCGGGACGAAGATCTCCCACCGAAACCGCGGTGGATCGGCGCGCACGAGCGCATAGCGATAGTCGATCATGAACGACAGCAACACGAGTGCGCAGCCGAGACTCGCGAGGACCCAGGCGCGCGGCGACAGGCGCAGCTCGGGACGGCCGAGCAGCCACAGTGCTCCGCCGATCAAGCAGAGGCTGACGATCACTGGCGCGATCACCGGGCCGAGCCAGGGTACGGGAATGAGGAAGAGGATGTCCCAGGTGAAGAGCGAGGGCGGCCAGCCGATGAAAGCGAACAGCCAGACGTAATAGAAGATGTCCCACACCCCGAACATCAGCGCGAAGTAGAGCAATCCCTCCCAGGCGCCGTTCCCCCCTCGCGCGATCGCGGCCACGGTGATGAGCATGACGAGCGTAGCGGCTTCACGCGCGACTTCGATACCGAGGAGCCGCATGGGGAGTTGATATTCGAGCACGCTGAGCGGCGCGGCGCCGGTATGCAGCGCGCGCAGGTACACGACGACCGCCGACTCGACGGCGGCCATGGCGATG
The DNA here is from genome assembly GCA_035491815.1 of Gemmatimonadales bacterium. Classification (GTDB taxonomy): domain Bacteria; phylum Gemmatimonadota; class Gemmatimonadetes; order Gemmatimonadales; family GWC2-71-9; genus 20CM-2-65-7. Next base: position 18,167 of record DATJKA010000067.1, read on the forward strand.
GCAAAGCACACGACCCAAAGAGCGTTTCGCCTCATTTCTGCCATACGGCCCATCCATCGTTGCGTAACTCGCGTGCGAGCACCCATTCCATCCGCTGCGCCTCCTTGTACGGCAGCGGGTTCAAGCCCGAATACAAATCCGGCCGCAGGCGCTTGCCGTAGCGCCGCACGAACGAGTTGTCCTTGACGCCATACTTGTGCCGCTCGAACCGAATCGCCGGATCGAGCCCCGTCATCCCCACATAGAGGGGCGGCTTCGTGGGGTCGCGATGGGGATTGGCGGCGCGGAACTTGGCGTGCTTGAGCGCCGCCGGATCGAGCTCGATGACGTAGATGTGATGACGGGCGAGTTTCGTCTTCGGCACGGCTCCATTCTATCCATCATATTTTGTCACAAGCAAGGAGGGCAATTTGTTGGATCACGTGAAGCCTTGGCTGCCGGCTGCCATGCTCTTGCTCGGACTGGGGGGGTGCACGACCGGCGCGCAGCGGCACGCAGTACTTCATCCGCATCGGTCATTTCCGCGGGGACGTGGACCCCACCGTCGCGACGACCACGACGTTCCAACAGCAATAGATTGGAAACATGCCTAGACTCCTCTTGCTGCTTATCGCCGCGCTCCCGGCGCTCCTCTCAGCTCAACGCCGCGACACGCTCCTCTCGGCGCTCAAGCTTCCTGGTCAGGCAGGATTCGCACCGCTGGTGCCCGCCGCGCCCGGCCATCCCGTGCTGCTGCGTCCCGATCGCGTCTTCGACGCGACAAACGAAACGACGCACGCCGCCTGGGTCGTCCTCGTGCAGGGCGACTCAATCGCCGCAGTCGGCCCCGCTGCATCGGTGCACGCACCCGCCGACGCCGAGTCGATCGATCTCCCCGGCACCACGCTGCTCCCCGGATTGATCGACGCGCATTCGCACGTCTTCCTGCACCCCTACAACGAGACGCTCTGGAACGATCAGGTCCTGAAAGAGCCGCTGGGCTATCGGTTTGCCGAAGCCGTGGTGCACGCGCGCAATACTCTCATGCAGGGTTTCACCACCCTGCGCGACCTCGGCACCGAGGGCGCGGGATTCGAGGACGTCTCGCTCAAGCGCGCTATAGATGAAGGGCTGATCCCCGGACCGCGGCTACAAGTCTCGACCCGCGCGATCGTGGCGACCTCGTCGTACGGCCCTGGACCGCGCGGCTTCCGGCCCGATCTCGATCTGCCGCAGGGCGCCCAGCCCGTGAGCGGCGTGCCCGAGGTGTTGGCCGCCGTGCGCGAGCAGGCGGGTCGGGGCGCCGATTGGATCAAGGTCTACGCCGACTACGGCCGCGGGCCCCACGGTGAAGCCGAGCCGACATTCACGCAGGACGAGCTGAACGCGCTGGTGGCGGAGGCGCATTCATCGGGCCGGCCGGTCGCCGCGCACGCGACGACGCCGGAGGGGATGCGGCGCGCGATTCTCGCCGGCGTGAACACGATCGAGCACGGCTTCGGCGGCACCGACTCGGTGTTTCGACTGATGGCCGACCGCAAGGTTGCCTATCTCCCGACGCTGACGGCCGAGGAGGCGTACGGCGAGTATTTCGATCACTACACCCGGGGCGGCGCGCCGACCGTGGGCATGCAGCAGGCCGCGCGGGCGTTTCAGCTCGCACTGAAGAATGGTGTGACGATCGGCTGCGGCAGCGACGTGGGGGTGTTCACGCACGGCACGAGCGCGCGCGAGCTCGAGTGGCTGGTGCGGGGCGGCATGCGGCCGGCGCAGGCCCTGCTCGCCGCCACGGCGGTGGATGCGAAGATCCTCGGTCTGCAAGACGTGCTCGGCCGGATCGCGCCCGGACTGAAAGCGGACATCGTCGCCGTTACGGGCGATCCGACGCAGGATATTTCTGTGGTGGAGCACGTGCGGTTCGTGATGAAGAATGGAGTGATCTACCGGCGCTAGGAGGCCACACATGTCACGTGTGCTGACGACCGTCTCGGTCGGGGCGTTGTTCGCCTGCGCCGCGCCCGATGCCCTAGACGCGCAGGTCTGCACCGGCGGGGCAGCGTTTGGTCGCTACGCCCTCCAACTCTCCGCGGCAACGGAGTTCAATCACGACGCAAAGTCTTTCGGTGGGGGCCTCGCGGTGGGCGGACGACGGCCGTTCGGCGGCCTCGCGGTGTCGCGCACGACCTACGACGGCATCGATGGATCGACCATTACGTTGGGCGGCGCGTTCGGTTACCAGGTGCCGCTCGACCGCAAGGATCAGTTTCAGCTGTGTCCCATCGCGTCGGTGGGGCTGGCGTTTGGGCCGAACAATGTCGACCTGTCGGGGAACGGCACCTACATCGTGGACTTCAGCGAGACCGAACTGCGGCTCGGCGTGAGCGCCGGCGTCGTCGCCGCACACTCGGCCATCCACCCGACGCGCTTCATTCCGACTGGGTCGTTCAGCGTCGTCCGCGGCACATCGAGGATCACAGACGACCTCAATGGCGGTACCACGTCGGCATCGCAGACGTTCGAGCTGCTCGGCCTGGGCGCGGGATTGGTGTTCAATCAACGCGTGGTGCTGGCCGCAGGCGCCAGCATTCCGATCGGTTTGAGCGGCGCGTCCACGACGTTTGATGTTTCGGTCAGCCTGAATGTGTCGAAGTACGCGCCGTGAGATATCATTACTCCGCCCGCCGTCGCAACCTTCACCTCGAGAGCTGAATCAATGATTGCTCAGAAGTCTATCGCTCTGTTGTTCGCGATCGTGGCGTTCACGACACCAACTGATTCGGGCCCCGTGCCGGCGCCGCTGCTCGCCGGCCTCTCCTGGCGCAACATCGGCCCCTTCCGCGCGGGACGAGTGTCCGCGGTGTCCGGCGCCATCGGGCAACCGGGCACCTTCTACGCCGGCTTCCCGGTCGGCGGCGTCTGGAAAACGACGAGCGCCGGCGAGACGTGGTATCCGGTCTTCGACTCGGTGAAAGAAGCGTCCTCCGTCGGCGCGCTCGCCGTCGCGCCGTCGAACCCCAACGTCATCTATGTGGGCATGGGCGACCTGATCACGGGCGGCGGCATCAACGAGGGCAACGGCGTCTACAAATCCACCGACGCCGGACGGACCTGGCAACACCTTGGCCTCGACGACTCGAAGCAGATCCCATCGCTGCTGGTCGACCCGAAAAATCCCGATGTCGTGCTGCTCGCCGCGCAGGGCGACGTGCACAAGAAAAGCGACACGCGCGGCGTGTATCGCTCGACCGACGGCGGTCGCACGTGGACCAAGACGCTCTACGTGGATGACTCGACCGGCGCGCAGAAGATCACGTGGGCCGACGACCATCCCGAAGTCATGCTGGCGACGACGGTGCGGCACTGGAATCCGCCGCCCACCGGACCGGCGCGCTTCATCGCCCCTGGCGGGCCGGGAGGGCCCGGGGGGGGCGGGGGGGGCGGAGGAGGCGCGAGCCAGACGCATCTCTTCAAGTCGGTGGACGAAGGCGTCACGTGGACGGAAATCAAAGGCGGCGGGTTGCCGAGGCTGAACGGCCGCACGTCGGTCGCGGTCGCGAACAACACGAACGCGCAGCGGATGTTCTTGATCCAGAACTCCGGACTGTGGCGCTCCGACGACGGCGGGGCGTCGTGGCGGCAGATGGACTCTACCGACACGCGCATCCGCAACGGCCAAGGCGGCTACAACTGCGGCGTCTACGTCGATCCCCAGAATCCCGACATCGTCTACACCGTCAACACGGCGAGCTACAAATCGACCGACGGCGGCAACACGTTCACCGGCTTCAAGGGCGCGCCGGGCGGCGATGACCCGCAGCAATTGTGGATCGATCCCACCAACGGCCAGCGCATGCTATTCGGCTACGATCAGGGCGCCATCGTCACGCTGGACGGCGGCGCGACGTGGAGCTCGTGGTACAACCAGTCGATCGAGCAGGTCTATCACATCGCGGTCGACAACTCGTGGCCGCCGTTCGTGTACGCGTCGCAGCAGGACGCGGGCGCGATTCGGACGCGGCTGCGCGGCAACCAGGGCGCCATCACGCCGCTCGACTGGAACCCCGTGCCGGGCTGGGAATGGGGCAGTGAAGCGCCCGATCCGCTGAACCCGAACATCGTGTACGCGAGCGGCATCGGCATTTTCAAGATCAGCTACCCGAGCGAGCAGTGGATCGACGTCAGCCCGCAGCTCGATCCCGCGCTGCACGCTCGGCAATCGATTTCGCAGCCGGTCGCATTCGCGCCGTGGAATCCCCGCGAGCTCGTCGCGGCCTGGCAGTTCGTGATGACGTCGCTCGACGGCGGCGCGCACTGGACGAAGATCTCCCCCGACTTGGGCTTCCCCAAAGACACCGTGCCCACGCCCGACAGCCTGCGCGGCAAGCCGGGCCTGCTCGCGGGCGGCACGATTCAGTCGATGGCGCTGTCGCCCGTCAAGCGCGGCGAGATCTGGGTCGGGACCAACAACGGCCTCATCAAGTTGACGCAGAACGAAGGCAAGACGTGGACCGACGTGAGCATCGCCAACATGCCGGGCGTGCCGGGTCGCGCCGACATGCTGGCGATCGAGCCGTCGCACTTCGATGCGGCCGAGGCGTACGTGGTGTTCGCGCTGTTCAATACGGGCGACTACACGCCGTACGTCTATCGCACCAAGGATTACGGCAAGACGTGGACGGTGATCACGAACGGCCTGGCGACGGGGCAGGCGAGTGGGTCGTTCGCGCGTGTGGTGCGCGAGGATCCGAAGACGCGCGGGCTGTTGTTCGGGGCGACGGAGAGCGGCACGTACGTGTCGTTCGACGACGGCGATCATTGGCAATCGTTGCAGCTCAATCTTCCGAACACATCCTGTCGCGACATCGTGATCCACGGCAACGATCTGGTGTTGGGGACGTATGGCCGCGGCATCTGGGTGCTCGATGATATCTCGCCGCTGCGGCAGATGACGGGCGGACGAGGGGACGGCCGGACGAGCGGAACGTATCTGTTCGCGCCCGGCGAGGCGGTGCGGGTGCGGCGGAATGTCGGCAACGACACGCCGTTCCCGCCTGAGGTGCCGCACGCGCTGAATCCGCCGGACGGCGCCCTCATCTATTACTCGCTGGCGACGAAGCCGGCGGGCGCGATCACGATGGAAGTGCTGGACGCCGCGGGGACGGTCGTCCGTCATATGACGAGCGGTCCCGTCGACCCTGTGAAAGAGGCCGCTCGGCCGCCCGAGCCCAACTTCTGGATCGCGCCGCCGTTCCAGCTGCCGGCCGAGGCGGGCGGCAATCGGACGAACTGGGACCTGCGGACCGACGCGCCGCCCGCGTTCACGCACACGTTCGAGATCAACGCCAATCCCGGGCTCACGCCGGCGTCGCCGCAGGGGGCGCTCGTGCCGCCCGGTGGGTACACGCTGCGGCTCACCGTCGACGGGAAGACCTACACGCAGCCGGTCACGGTGGTGAACGATCCGCGCTCACCCGCAACGGTGATCGGCGTGCGCGCGCAATATGCGCTGCAGCGGCGCGTCGCGGCCGCGATGCAGACGTCGTGGGATGCGTATCAGGAGGTCGCGGCGGCACGCGCGGCACTCGCACACGACTCGACGACGAAGGCGCTCGACTCGACCCTCGCGGCGGTAGGCGGCGACCCCGAAGGAGGTCGAGGGTTCTTTGGATTCCGGCCCGGCGGGCCGCCGCCCCCGACGTTCGTGGGGGTGAGCGAGACGCTGCGCAATCTTGTCAATTCGCTCGAATCGGGCGACATCGCGCCGACACCGGCGATGGACGCGGCGTTCGCGGCGGCGTGCAAGGATCTCACGAAGGCGGTCACGACGTTCAACGGTGTCGTAGCGCAGCGTCAGCTGAGATCTGCACCGGTTGCGGCGCCGGATTGTGGCGCGGCGAGTCCGCCCAAAAAGCAGGTCGCGCGCCCGCGCGCTCGGCGCGCGCGCGCGGGATGACATCGCTTGGCGCACCGGCTCTCGAAGTCTCGTTACACCGTGGGCGTGCAATGCCATAAGCGGCTCTGGTGGACGGTGCACGAGCGCGATGCCGTGGAGCTGCAGCCGGACAAGGTGTTGCAGGACCGCTTCGATCAGGGCAAGCAGGTGGGCGAGCTCGCGCGTGCACGATTCCCGGGCGGTGTGTTGGTCGATCTGCCGCGCGACGCGTACGCCGAGAAAATCGCGCGCACGCGGGCACTGCTCGATGAGGGCGCGCCCGTCATCTTCGAGGCGAGCTTCAGCGCCGACAACACGTTCGTGGCGGTCGACGTGCTGCGGCGTGAAGGCGACGGCTTCCATCTGACGGAGGTGAAGGCCGCGAATTCACAGGAAGCGAAGCATCTGCCCGACGTCGCGGTCCAGGTGCATGTGCTGAAGGAGTCGGGAGTCGCGATCCAGGGCGCGGAAGTGATGCACCTGAACAGAGAATGTCACTTCCCGGACCTCGAGAACCTCTTCCAACGCACCGATGTAACGGCGGCGGTCGAGCCGCTGCTCAACAAGGTCGGCTGGGAAATCGACGCGCAGCTCGAGATGCTCGCGGGTCCGCTGCCCGATGTCGCGATCGGTTTGCACTGCCACGAGCCGTACGAGTGCCCGTTCATGAGCCGCTGCTGGCCGAACGATCCCGGGCACATCATGAATCTCGCCGGGATCGGGCCGAAGAAGGGTAGTGCCTTCTTGCTGACGGGCGTGCATCGTATCTCCGACCTGCCGGCAAACCAGAAGCTCAACAAGACGCAGCAGCGGCAGATCCGCGCGATGCAGGAGCAGCGCGTGATTGTCGAGCCCGGCCTCAGACCGGCGCTCGAAGCCTTTCACGGCAGAATCGGCTTCCTCGATTTCGAGACGATTCAGCGCGCGGTGCCCGTATGGCCCGGCATGGCGCCGTGGGAGCAGGCGCCGGCGCAGTTCAGCTATCACGAGCGCCAGGACGACGGCACGTATGCGCACGCCGAGTTTTTGGCCGAGGGACCGGCGGACTGCCGGCCGGCTCTGGTGCGGCATATGATCGCGGTGACGAGTACAGCGGACACGATCGCGACATACTCGCACTTTGAGCGGACCAAGATTCAGGCGCTCCAGAAAGCCGTTCCCGAGCTCAAACCTGAGCTCGAGGCGCTCCAGGCGAAGCTCGTCGACTTGCTGCCGATCGTGCGCGACAACGTCTATCATCCGGACTTTCTTGGCAGCTTCAGCCTGAAGTACGTGCTGACGCCGCTCGTGCCCGATCTGACCTACAGCGATCTCGTGATCGTGGACGGTCTCGTCGCCAGCGTCGAGATCGCACGGCTGCTGTTCGTCGCGGGGAAGATTCCGAAGGAAGAGCACGACCGCGTGCGCAACGATCTGCTGAACTACTGCGAGCGCGACACCTGGGCGATGGTGCGCGTGTTAGAGCGTTTGCGCGAGCTCGCTCAGTAAACCCACCTGACCCGGCAAAATCTTCGCGCGAGCCTCCGCGAGCGGGAACCAGGCGGCGCGGTCGATCTCGGGGTACTCGCGGCCCTTGAACGTGAATGTGTTACTGCGGATCTGCGCGGGATCGCAGTCCATCTCGACTGCCCAGGCGTGAACGACCTTGCCGCTGGGCTGCCGAAGCGGCGTCAGAAGGACGAAGTCGCCCGCGGCGGTGTGGCCGGTCTCTTCGGTGAATTCGCGTTGCGCCGCAGCGAGCGGCTCTTCGCCGGGATCGATTTCGCCCTTGGGAATGGACCAGGCGCCGTCGTCCTTCCGGGCCCAGAACGGGCCGCCGGGGTGGACGAGAAAGACTTCCAGGCCGCTCGGCGTGCGGCGGTACAGGAGGAGGCCGGCGCTAGTCTTCGGCATGCAGCGCTTCCAGGACTGCGCGGACCTTCGTCGCCTCTCGTACGCTGAAATGCACCTCAGTGACTCCCGTCGTTTGAATCGTGCGCACGTTCGAGGCATCGATCCCACCGCCCGGCAGGATTCCGATGCGCCCACGCGCGTGCCGCACGAGCCGTCCGATCTGCGCGCCACCCTCGGCGGCGGTCTTCGCGCCACCTGACGTCAACACGCGATCGACGCGATGCCGAATGAGCGTCTCGAGCGCCATGATGTGATCGACGCACTCGTCGAACGCGCGATGGAACGTGAAGGAGAGTGGCCGCGCCCGAGCGATGAGCTCCGCGAGCCGGCGTTCAGCGATCAACCGCTGCGCCGTCAAGGCGCCCGTGACGATTCCCGCCGCGCCTTCGTGCTTCGCCTGCGCGATCTGCTCGAGCATCGTGCGGTGCTCGTCGCTCGAATAAACGAAGTCCCCGGCGCGCGGGCGCACCAGCACGAATATCGGGAGCGACACGTGGGCGACGGCCTCTCGGATCAGCGTGACCGATGGGGTGGTGCCGCCGTGCGCGAGATCGGTGCACAGCTCGATGCGCCGCGCGCCGCCTTGCGCAGCCGCGAGCGCCGCGTCCAACGTTTCCACCGCAGCTTCGATCAGAACTGGTATCTTGAGGCTCCGTGAAGATCGGCAAGACGTTCTACGCCAAGAACGCCCGAGAGTGGCGCGCCTGGCTCGCCAAGCACCACCGCCGCGCGCCTGAGATTTGGCTGATCTACTACAAGAAGGCGAGCGGCAAACCGCGCATCCCCTACAACGACGCGGTCGACGAAGCGCTCTGCTACGGCTGGATCGACAGCATCCTGAAACCGATCGACGACAAGAAGTACGCGCAACGGTTCTCGCCACGCCGCAAGACCAGGACACGCGCGCCCGGCTGCCGCACACCGTGCCGGCCGACATCGCCCGCGCCCTGAAACGCGACCCCGTGGTCTGGCGGAACTTCCAACGCTTTCCCGCTTCGTACAAGCGGATCCGGATCGGCTGGGTCGACGCGGCGCGCCACCGGCCCGAAGTCATGCGCCAGCGATTAGCTTATTTCATCAAGATGACTCGGCACAACAAACGCTTTGGAATGGTGCAATAACATGAACCTGCGCCGGTCCCTCGCCGCCGCTTCGCTTGCCGCCGCCTTTCTTGCCGCCGCCTCTTGCCGCGACGGTACGGCGACGAGCGGGCCGACGTTCAAGGACGCCCCGACACTCGCGCAGCAGCTCGAAGCGATGAATCGGGCCGTAGCCACCGCGCCGCTCCGCGCGTTCAGCGGTCTCGCGCTCCCCATCAATCATGCCGGGATCGACGTCACCAACATCACGACCGCCGAGCTGGGCAAGACGCTCGAGTGGAGCGCGATCTACGGCGAAGTGGGATTCACGGCGCGCGCCGGGGCGCCCGCGAACGCGATCCGCGTGATTCTCTACGTCACCGACTCGACGGCCCGGCCGGCGTATCCCCCGATTGAAGTCGGCTACGCCGACCTCTATCCGCACAACACCTACAACGGCGGCGGACCGGACTCGACATCGCTGCGCTACGTCGTCACCGACACGCGCGCCGCGCCGCTGGTCGTGGCCGACTTTACCGCCCACTCGCATGCCGACAGCGCGTGCGTGCAGTGCGCCTCGCTCGACGGCTGGGTGAGCGACGGGACGACGCGGGTGAACTTCCACGTGGCCTACAACATTCCGGTCGGGTCTGACGGCCGTTTCCCCGGTGCGTTCACGGAACAGGGCGGCACGATGAGCGTCGAGCATTTCGCGACGCTGCCGGGCCCGAGCTCGACCGCGGCGACCGCGAGCCTGTCGTTGCTGTTCGCGGGTGATTCGATCGCCATCGCGTCGGGATCGTTGCATCCACACGGGGACCAACTCGACGGTCCCGCGAACATCACGATCGGCGGCACGCAGTTCGCAGCCGTCACGCGGCACGGCACGAGCTTCACCACTACGGGCGCGTCGCACAATCTCACGGGCAACGAGCTGCGCGTGGCCAAGGCGCTGTTCGCCATGCCGGCGAGCATCGCGTATTACGTCGAGTGGCCGACGTTCGTGATCTTCTTCTGCGGGTGTTAGCGGCTGAGTAGCACGCGCGCGGGCGCCCCATCCGCGCCGACGAGCTTGAGCGGCAGGCACCAGAGGTCGTAGTCGCCCGGCGTCACACTCCGCAAATCCAGCCCTTCCAGAATCACGACGCCGGCCGCGAGCAGCGTGTGGTGGACGGGATAGTTCTGCGAATCGAACTGCTCGATCGACAAGTAATCGATCCCCACGAGTCTCACGCCGCGGCTGACCAGCCATTCGGCGGCGCCCGGCTCGAGATAGACAAAGTCCTTTTGAAAGCCGGGCTCGTTCCACAGTGAGCCGTTGCGGGTCTGGAACAGGAGGCGAGTGACGCCGTCGAGCGGCAGCTGCGCAAGCTCGGTGATGCCGATCGACCTCCGGTCCTGAATCCGGACGACGCGTGCCGGCCCGCAAAGCGCGCTCAACGCGAGCGACTCGGCGCCCTTCGCGCCTTCGATGAAATGACGCGGTGCGTCGACGTGCGTGCCGGTGTGGGTCCCGAGTGACAGGCGCGATACGTTGGCGGGATCGCCGTTGGCAATGCTGGAGAGCGGCGTCAACACGGGCTCCGGCTCGTCCGGCCAGACCGGCATGCCCGGGGCCAGCGGCAGCGTCACGTCGATCAGCGAAACCATGGCTCGTCATCTGTGTACCCCACTGACAGACAGCCGCTCGGACTGAGATGCCGAGGAGAGATATGCGCGCAGTGCTCGTCACCCCGAAGAAGCCCAAGTCCGCCCATCTCGGTGAGTCACCGAAACCCAAGCCGCAGGGCAAGGAATGTCTGGTGCGCGTGCTCGAGGTCGGGATCGACGGGACGGATCGCGACATCGACCAGGCGCGCTACGGCGAGGCGCCCGCGGGCGAGAAGGAGCTGATTCTTGGTCACGAATCGCTGGGCGAGATCGTCGAGGGCGGGTCGGGTTTGGTGGTCGCGATGGTGCGGCGCCCGTGTCCCGAGCTCTGCCCACCGTGCAAGAACACGCAGAGCGACTTTTGCACGACCGGCCATTTCACCGAGCGCGGCATCAAGGGCCGCCACGGCTATCTCGCGGAGTTCTACGCCGAGGTGCCGGAGTATCTGATTCCGATTCCCGCCGAGCTGCGCGACGTGGCGGTGTTGATGGAGCCGCTGTCGGTCGTCGAGAAGGCGTTCCGTAACGCGCAGCGGATCCAGGAGCGGCTGCCATGGGCGCCGCGCCGCGTGCTGATCACGGGCGCGGGCGGCATCGGCACGCTGGCCGCGTGCCTCGCGCGACTGCGCGGCTACGAGACGCTCGTGTATTCGCGCGGCGCATCCACGGGCGCGGGCGATTTCATTCGCAGTCAGTTGTCCGTGAAGTACGTGAGCTCGGACCACCAGACGCTCGCCGACGTGGCCCGCGAGTGGGGCGAGCCGGACTTGATGATCGAAGCGACGGGCGCGAGCGGGCTCGTATGGGCGGGTGCCGACGTGCTCGCGCTGAACGGCGTGCTCTGCATGCTGAGCGTGACCGGCGGCAACAAGTCCACGCAAGTGCCCGCGGACGAGCTCAACGATCGCATGGTGCTGGGCAATCGCGTCGTGTTCGGGTCGGTGAACGCCGAGCGGCAGGATTTTGAGCAGGGCGTTAAGGACCTGCTCGAGCTGAAGCGGCGGTGGCCGGACGCGGTAGGCCGCCTGATCACGCGTCGCCTCAAGCTCGAGCAGATTCGCACGGCGCTCGACGATCGCCCGGCGGGCGATCTCAAGACGATCCTCCTAATTTCATGAATGCTCCTCGATGCACTGGTCCGGACGTCCACTCGCGTCGCGGCGACCGCGGGTCGGCTCGCCAAGATCGGATTGCTTGCTGATCTCCTGAAACAAGCAGAGCCAGACGAAATCGAGACCGTCATCGCCTATCTGTCGGGAGCGATTCCGGCCAAGGTGGGAGTGGGCTGGGCGACGGTGCAAAAGGCGAGAGCGCACGTCGGTACGTCGGCACGTCTGCAGGTGCGCGACGTCGCGGCGACATTGGAGCAGATCGGGAAGGCGAGCGGGAAGGGGTCGGCCGGGGAAAAGCAGCGGCTCCTGAGCGAGCTATTCGGGAAGGCTACCAAGGACGAGCAGGACTTTCTGTTTCGCCTGCTGACCGGAGAGCTGCGGCAGGGTGCGCTCGAGGGGATCATGATCGAAGCGCTTGCCAAGGCGCGCGAGCTGCCGGCGGCGGATGTGCGGCGGGCCGTGATGCTGGCCGGCGATCTGGGCAGGGTGGCGAAAGGTGATGTCGGAAGCTTCAAGATCGAGCTGTTGCGGCCGATCAAGCCGATGCTGGCGAAGACGGCAGAGGATGTTGCTGAGGCGTTGACGGAGCTCGGCGGCGCGGCGGCCTTCGAGCACAAGCTCGACGGCATACGAATTCAGGTGCACAAAAGAGGAAGCGAGGTGCGGGTCTTCTCGCGCATCTTGAACGACATCACAGGCGAGCTGCCGGCGGTCGTGGAGATTGCCAGAAAGCTCGACATGTCGGACGCGATCCTGGACGGCGAGGCCGTCGCCCTCGCGGCAAATAATCGGCCGGTGCTGTTTCAGGAGACGATGAAAGGCTTGGGCGGGGGCGTACCGTTCTTCTTCGACATCCTGTATCTCAACGGGACCTCACTGCTCGATCAACCATACACGACGCGGCAGGAGGTACTGGCACAGCATATTCCCGATGCGCGCCGGCTGCCTCGGCTCGTCACGGCCGACGCCCAGCAGGCGCAGGAGTTCTTCGAAGCCGCCATTGCCGCGGGGCAGGAAGGATTGGTTGCCAAGGGGCTGAGCTCGACGTATGCGGCGGGGCGCCGCGGCGGCGCGTGGTACAAGATCAAGCGCGCGAACACGCTCGACCTCGTAGTGCTCGCCGCCGAGTGGGGCCACGGCCGCCGCCACGGCCGGCTGTCCAACCTGCACCTCGGCGCCCGCGACTCCAACGGGGGCGGGTTTGTGATGCTGGGCAAGACGTTCAAGGGACTGACCGACCAGCTGCTCGAATGGCAGACGAAACGCTTACAAGAAATCGCCGTGCGCAGTGAGGGGCATGTGGTTTACGTTCGCCCGGAGCTGGTCGTCGAGGTTGCGTTCAATGGACTGCAGGACAGCCCGCACTATCCCGGCGGGCTCGCGCTGCGGTTTGCCCGCGTCGTGCGGTATCGGGACGACAAGAGAGCGGAAGATGCCGACACCATCGAAACCGTCCGCAAGCTACACCACGGTAGCGACGCCGATCGGTGAGCTGACGCTCGTTGCGTCAGAGACCGCGCTGACCGAGGTCCACTTCCCGCGGCGCTTCGGGCGGGGGAGCCAAGTCCCACGCGGCGACAACGTCATTCTCGCGCGCGCTGCTGCCCAGCTCGCCGAGTACTTCGCGGGCAATCGCACATCCTTCGATCTGCCACTCGAGATGGGCGGCACGGACTTCGAGCAGCGGGTCTGGAGCCTGCTCCGCGAAATTCCGTTCGGTGCGACGCTGAGCTACGGCGATCTCGCGCGCCGGCTCGGCACGCCGAAGGACGCCCGTGCGGTCGGCGCCGCGAACGGCAAGAATCCGATTCCGATCATCGTGCCATGCCATCGCGTCATTGGGGCGAATGGAGATCTCACGGGATTCGGTGGCGGACTGGAAACGAAGCGGTGGCTGCTGGTGCACGAGGGAGCACTGCTGGTATGAGAGGAGCGTTGCTGCTGCTGCTCGCGGTGCTTGCCCAGTATCCGCACAGCCAACACGGCAGCGTGACTCAGCAGGTTCAAGGCACGTCGATCACCGTCAGTTACAACCGGCCGGTCGCGCGCGGTCGCGAGCTGTTCGGCACACTCGTGCGCTGGGGACGAATCTGGCATCCCGGCGCCGATTCCGTGACCACAATTGCGTTCAGCACGAACGTCACGATCGACGGGCACGAGCTCGCGGCCGGCCGCTACTCACTCTGGACGATTCCGGCCGAGCCGCCCGAGCAGTGGACGGTGATCTTCAACAAGGGACTGGGCGGCTGGCACACGAACTATCCCGGCGAGCCCAAGGACGCGCTGCGTCTCAAGGTGACGACGGAGACCGGCCCGCACATGGAGACGTTGACGTACTATTTCCCGATGGTCGACGCCGACTCGGCGGTCCTCCGGCTGCAGTGGGGGACCATGATCGTGCCCATGAAAATCAAGGTGACGCCATGACACCGCTCATTCTGGCTCTGCTGGTCACGATGCAATCCACGGACATCGAGCGTGAAGCCGCGGGTGGCGTGTTGCGCCAAATCGATTCGCTGGAGGCGCGCATCAAGCCGACTGAGATGGCGCAGCGCCTGGCCGGCCGCACCGACGCGGCGCGTGATCGCGTACTGGCGCGCGTGGCGTCCGTGTGGTCGAGTGAGATGCAGAGCCTGTCGGACTGGATCGGCCATCACCCGGAAGTCGGCTGGCACGAGTTCCAGGCCGTCGACACGCTCACCGCGGTCCTGCGCGGGTACGGCTTTCAAGTCGACACCGGCGTGGCCGGAATGCCGACGGCGTTCGTCGCACGGTGGACTTCGCCCGCCGGCGCCGGCGGTCCCACGCTCGGCCTCATCGCAGAGTACGACGCGCTGCGCGGCACGCAGGGCGACTTTCACGGCGATCAGCACAACGCGCAGAGTCCGATCGTGCTCGCTGCGGCGCGCGCGCTCACGGAATACATGGCGCAGGCCCGCGTGGCGGGACGGGTCATCGTCTACGGGACGCCGGCAGAAGAAGTCGATCCACCGGCGAAGGCGCTGCTCTGGAAGGCGGGCATCTTCAGAGGCGCCGACATTCTGGTGCGCAGCCATTCGTCGACCGACACGCGCCGCGACCGGCCGGGCTTTGGCGTCTGTTGCCTGGATATCGACGCGGTCAAGTACACGTTCACCGGCCGGCCGGCGCATCAGCTCACGGCCTGGAACGGCCGCAACGCGCTCGAAGCCGCGGTCCAATTCTACTCGGCGGTCGATCACCTGCGCTCGACGTGGCGGCCCGACGCCCGAGTCCAGGGCGTGATTCCCGAGGGCGGCATCGCGCCGAACGTCGTGCCCGATCACACCGTCGTCGATTACTTCATCCGCTTTCCCGACGAGGTGTACCTCGAGCACATCGCGCGCATGATGGACGATGCCGCGAAGGGCGCCGCGGA
>DATJKA010000068.1:0-3006 GCA_035491815.1 Gemmatimonadales bacterium
TGGCGCGGCCGCGAAAGATCAGCCGCCGAAGCGGCCGCGCAGCAGCGCTCGCAGATCGATGGCCGGGGCCGCGGCCGGATCAGGTGCCCCGGCCGGCGGCGCGGCGGCCGGCTCCTGTGGCACCACGCGCTGCATCTTCTCGCGCACGCCGCGATCGATGAATCGCGACAGCTGGTCGATCGAGTAGTCCGACCCGCGGCGCGTGGCGTACACGTTGAGCGGGTACGTGACCGCGAGGTGGTTCCGCGCTCGTGTCATCGCCACGTACATGAGCCGGCGCTCTTCCTCGAGCTGCGCCTCGTCGTCGATCGAGCGAGATGACGGGAACCAGCCGTCGGCCGCCCAGATGATGAACACCGCGTCCCATTCCTTGCCTTTGGCGCTGTGGACCGTGCTGATGATCAGCGCGTCGTCTTCGCTCTGGCTGCCGCCGGAGAGATCCTGGGTGTTCTGCGGCGGCTCGAGGGCGAGGGCGGCGAGGAACACCGACCGGCTCGGATAGCCGGACGCGATGACGCGGAGCTGGTCGAGGTCGGCCAGCCGCGGCTCGGAGCGGTCGTACCGCTCGGCGAGAATCTTGTCGTAGAGGGCGCGGATCTCGTCGATGTCCTCGCCGACGCTCGATTCCTGGTCGGGCCGTGGCCGCGCCAAGCGACGCAGCAGCGCGGCGAGCTCCTTGTGGGCGTCGCGCGCCCGCGGCGGTGGCACGAAGTGCGAGAACGCATCCGGATCCCAGGCGCGCTCCGCCATCGAGTCCATGATGGCGCGCGCCGTCGCGTCGCCGATGCCGGGCATGAGCATCAGGATGCGATACCAGCTCACCTCGTCGCGCGGGTTCTCGAGCACGCGCAAAAAGGCCAGCACGTCCTTGACGTGGGCCGCCTCGAGGAACTTGAGGCCGCCCCATTTCTCGAACGGAATGTTCCGGTTGGTGAGCTCGATCTCGAGATCGGCGGACATGTAGCCCGCGCGAACGAGCACGGCGATCTCGTGGAGCGGCGTGCCTTCCTCGTGCAGCTCGAGAATGCGGTCGACCACGAACCGCGTCTGCTGCTGCTCGTCGCGTGCGGTGACGAGCCACGGTGCGTCACTGCCGCCGCGCAGCGTCCACAACTGCTTGGTGAACCGCTCGAGGGCGCGCGAGATGAGCGTGTTGCTGACGTCGAGGATCGGCTGCGTCGATCGATAGTTCTGCTCGAGGGCGACGATCCTGGCGTCGGGAAAGTGGCGCGGGAAATCGAGGATGTTCCGGAAGCTCGCGCCGCGGAACGAGTAGATGCTCTGCGCGTCGTCGCCGACGACCGTGATGTTGCGGTGCGTGCGGCACATTCCGCGGAGGATGCGCGCCTGCAGGAGGTTCGTGTCCTGGTACTCGTCGACGAGAATGTGGTCGTGGAGGCCGGCGATGCGGTTGGCGATCGACTCCGATTGCTCGAGCATGAGTGCCCAGCAGAGCAGCAGGTCGTCGTAGTCGACCAGGTTGCGCTCGCTCTTGCGGCTGGTGTACTCGGCGAAAATCCGGAGAATGTCGCGCGTGTGGTCGACGAATTGCGGATACTCGCGCTCGACGATCTCCTCGACCGGGAGCTCGACGTTGAGGTGCCGCGAATATATGTAGTGTAATGATTCTTTTTTGGGGAACCGCTTCTCCTGCTTGCCGTAGCCCAGATTGCCGCGGGCGAGCTGCATCAGGTCTTCGGCGTCGCCCTGATCCATGATCGAGAAATCGCGCGGAAGGCCCGCCTCGGGCCCGAACTGGCGCAGCAGCCGGTGGCCGGTGGCGTGGAACGTCCCGCCCTGGACGCGGGTTGATGCCGAGCCGACGAGGCGCTCGGCGCGGCTCAGCATCTCGTGGGCCGCCCGCCGGGTGAAGGTCAGGAGCAGGATCCGCTCGGGCGCGACCCCATGGTCGATCAGGTGGGCGACCCGGTAGACGAGGGCGCGGGTCTTTCCCGTGCCCGCGCCGGCGATGACGAGGAGCGGGCCCTGGCCGTGGGTGGCCGCCGCCGCCTGTTCGGCGTTGAGCTCCGCCGCGAAATCGCAAGGCGCGGCGGCCGTCGTGCGCTCGCGGGCGGGATAAATGAGAGGGGCGGGCGAGGTGGTCGGCGCGTCGGGCATGAGGGGAAGATACGCCTTCGGTGGTCCTTCGGTAGAGTGAAGTCGTTGTTGGTCGGGCGGTTGCGATTGGCGGGTGAAGCCCGCTGTTACCTGAAATCAGATGCCGCGTCTTCAGCCGACCCCATCGTGCCCGGTCGGAATGCGGGTGCGGTGCGCGGTACCAGCGTGGGGAAAACTCGCAATGAACACGCGTGATTTCCCTCACTGGTGGCAGGACAGCGGCGCGGTAGGTTTGTTCGGCCTGCCTTACGCGTCGTTGTTGGAGCAGTCCGGCCGTGCGCAGTACGGGTGACGCAGCGACCGATGCCGGTCGTTAGGCCCGGAAGGACGACGCAGCATCAAAACTTAGAGAATCAATATCGCAGCCAACCGTCAGGGTTACCTTGACCCGGTTGACCCATGTTCCTATCTTGGGTCGCTTGCGGTATTGGCAATTTTCTTGGCTCGGAATTGTGAAAAAGCTTGCGGGGAAGGGCCACGATTCCCCGAACGTTCTGCGGTCCATTGCAGTCGTTGGCTCGAGTGACGTGGCGAAGTGGCTCAAGGCAGGTGTCGTTCGCAGGTCCTGTTTCCACCTCGCATCACTTACCAAGGGGGTAAGATGCAACGCGTAGTTCGTCTGTCATTTGTGGGACTCCTGGCCATCGTCGGCGCCGGTTTGACGGCGTGCGGCGACAAGGTCACTGTCCCCAACCCAGGGAATGGACAGGATAGTGTCGTCCATTCAGTGACGGTGTCGCCGCCGTCCGCCAGTCTGAAGGTCGGTGACAAGTTCCAGTTCGGTGCTTCGGTCGATGCTGGTTCCGCAATTACCGATCGTACGGTGACGTGGAGCTCCTCCAACACGGCAGTCGCCACGGTCGATCAGACCGGTCTGGTGACGGCAGT
>DATJKA010000069.1:0-4302 GCA_035491815.1 Gemmatimonadales bacterium
GGTATTCGCCACGGCTCCGAACGCGAGATGTCCGGCGAGCCCACGCGCGTGAGTCTGCCAGGGAAAGGCGGCCGGGCCCGGGGTCAGTCCGAGCGCAGCGTTCGCTCCTTCGTCGATGAGCAGCCAGAAAAGCGCGCCGAACACCAGACCGCCTGCCAGCGACATCGTGCCGATCCTGGGCCGGAGGGCGCCGTACACCGCGCCGGCACCGACGCCAAGCGCCCAGTGAATGTTCTCGCCGAGTTCCTTGCGCTTCTCGTCCGACAGCTGCTCCCCGACGGCCGCCGCCAGCCGCTCGGCCGCGACGCCGTACGCGGTCTTCCCGCCTCGCGCCGCGTCCTCGCGCTCGCGAACGGTCGTAGCCTCGCGCTCGTACAGCGCGGTCGTCAGCTTGCCCATCAGCCATGTTGCCACCGCACCGGCAACGGCGCCGTCGATCGCATCGATGATGATCGAACGCCCTGACATTCGCCTGTCTCCTTGGGTCGCGATTGTTCGGCGGTCCGAAGGCCAGATCGTGCTGATGCTCTCGGCATCAGACGGGCCACTGTGACGCCCGCGGCGCAGTGTCCGCTGCGCTAGCCTTTCTTGACCGTCACGATCGCGCGCATCCATGGGTGAGTGCAGCATTGATACAACTCCGTGCCCGCCTCGTCCGGAGTGTCCGAGTCTGACGAGCCGCCCGGTGGAATGAAGTCGCCCGCCGAGGGCGCCAGACACTCGGGCGCCGGCGTTGGATTGCCCGAGCGCTGATTCAGAATCGGAACGATCCCGCCGCCGGAGTGTGCGCCTTCGGCGAGGCGTGTGCACTTCGCCGCCGCGGTTGAATGCGGAGAAAGACTGGCCCGGTTGGAGCGTGAGTTTGCTCGGCGCGAAATGCCATGCGCCGACGGAGCGGCGGGCCTGGAGCTCGGCGATGAACTGCCAGAACATCACGCCGCTCGTCCGCGAGCAATCGACTCCCTGCGCGGCGACGGTCGGGCCGTCGCAGGCGTCGAGGATCGATAGCACATGATCCGAGGTCCGCGCGTCTGCGGCGCCGGCTCGTGCTGGACTGATTCGAAACGCGGCAAGCACGACGATAAGCGATTCAGGCACCCGGCGGGCCCGAGGCAACGCATTCGACGATCGAGGTGTCTATAGCCATAGACCATCTACCCCATTGCCAACCTATGTCTCCGCAGCGTCAGGCCATTCTCCCCGGCACACTCGATCTTCTCATCCTCAAGACGCTCGCCGCCGGACCACTCCACGGGTACGGCATCGCCATGCACATCAAGCAGTCGTCGCGTGACGTGAT
Organism: Gemmatimonadales bacterium; assembly: GCA_035491815.1. GTDB lineage: Bacteria > Gemmatimonadota > Gemmatimonadetes > Gemmatimonadales > GWC2-71-9 > 20CM-2-65-7. Next base: position 1,301 of record DATJKA010000069.1, read on the forward strand.
CCAGATCGATGAAGGCTCGCTCTACCCGGCCCTCCAACGGCTGCGCCAGCGCGGCTGGGTCGCGGCGGAATGGAAGCGGACGCCGAACAACCAACGGGCCCGGTACTACACGCTGACCGCAGCCGGGACGAAGCACCTCGGCGTGGAGGAGCAGAGCTTCGCGACACTCTTCCAGGCCATTCGGCGCGTCATGCGCTCGGTCTAACGATGCATCCTCGAGAGCTGCTTGGCCGGCTGCGCGACCGCCTGCGCCGTGACCGTCTGTCCGCCGAGCTCGAAGAAGAGGTGCGCTACCACGCGGCGTTGCTAGCCCGCGACCGTGGAGCCAGCCCCAACGCAGCACGCGCATTCGGAAACGCCACGTACTACCGAGAGGAGAGTCGCACGATGTGGAACCTGGGCTGGTTCGACGATTTCCTGGACGACGTGCGGTATGCCACCCGCGTACTGCGCCGGGATCCCGCGTTCACCGCGGCTGTCGCCGTCATGCTCGCGCTCGGGATCGGTGCCAATGCCGCCGTGTTCAGCGTCGTCAACGCCGTGCTCCTGCGCGAACTGCCTTACGCCGAACCCGACCGCCTCGTCTCCATCTGGACGTCCGCCGCCGCATCTCCGACCGACCGCAATCCCACGTCGCTGCCGGATCTCCGCGACTGGCAGCGGCAAGCTCGCTCGTTCACGGGCGTGGCCGGTTACGGCTTCAATCGGTACGATGTGACCGCGCCGCATGGCGAGACGCAGGCGCGCGGCATCCAGGCGACTGGCAACCTGTACGACGTGCTGCGCGCCAGTCCAATCCTGGGACGCATGCCGCACGCCGACGAGGAGACCGCGCCCGTCGTCGCGATCAGCTATAACCTGTGGCACGACCTGTACGCCGGCGACTCGGGAGTCATCGGACAGACGATCCGCCTCTATCGCCAGCCATACACCATCGTCGGCGTGCTCCCGCGTGGATTCCACTTTCCAACGCCCGACATCGACCTCTGGGGCACGCTCTACCCCATCGTGTCGTCGAGCTCGAGCCCGAGCGAGAACCCATGGCTGACGAGTCGGTCACTCCGCGGGTACCGCGTCGTCGCGCGGCTGGCACCCGGTGTGGAGCGCGCGACTGCCGAGCGCGAGATGAACGCCATCGAGCAGCGCCTCGCGTTGACCTACCCGAACATCGACGGCGGCGTCGACATTCACCTTGAGTCGGTGCGGGACGATACCGTTGGCACGGTTCGCCGCGCGCTGTGGACGATCTTCGGCGCGGCCGGGCTCGTTCTGCTCCTCGCCTGCGTGAACGTCGCGCACCTGCTGCTCGCGCGATTGTCGACGCGCTCGCGCGAGCACGCGGTGCGACGCGCCCTCGGCGCGCATCGGGGCCGGCTCACCCGCCAGCTCGCCACGGAGAGTCTCGTGCTTGCGTTGGTGGGTGGCGCGGCTGGTGTGGGCCTCGGGTTCGCTGCCTTGCGCGGCTTGCTCCGCCTGGCGCCGGCCGACATTCCGCGCCTGGAAAACGTGACCGTCGACGCCCAAACGCTCAGCTTCGCGCTCGCGCTGTCGGTGGCAACGGCGTTGCTGTTTGGTGTGGTACCGGGACTCCTTGGCTGGCGCGGCGATCTCCAGACGTCGCTGCGCGGCCACGGCCAGGCCGCCGCTGGCGACGCGCACCGCACCCGCGCCGCGCTCACCGCGATCGAAGTCGCATTCGCGGTGCTGCTTCTCGTCGGCGCCGGCCTCATGCTGCGCAGCTTCGCCGCGCTCACGTCGACCGACGTTGGCGTTCGGTCCGCGGGCGTCACTGTCGCCCAACTCACGATGGTTGGTCCGCGCTATGAGCCTGGCCAGGCGAAAGCACGGGCGGTCGAGTCGGTGCTCACGTCGCTGCGCGCCGCACCCGGCGTGGAGATGTCGGGTGCGAGCACGAGCATGCCGCCATCACGCCTTCAGGAGATCGAGAGCTTCACGATCACCGGCGCTGCGCCGCCCAAGCCCGGACACGAGCCGACGGCCATTTACATCCCGGCGACCACCGGCTTTACCGAGGCGTTGGGCATTCCGTTGCTGCGCGGGCGCGCGTTTGGCGGCCGCGACGGCGCGGCAACGGCGCCTGTCGTCGTCATCTCCCGGGAGCTCGCGCGCCGGTATTTCGCCAACACGGAGCCGATCGGCCGCCAGCTCGACGTGAACGGGCAGTCGCGTACCATCGTCGGCGTCGTGGGTGATGCGCTATACGAGGGCGTCGGCACGCCCGTGTCGCCGGTCATGTACGTGCCATATGCGCAGGCTCCGTTCCCCGGTGTCTGGATCGCGATCCGCTCCTCGCGTCCGGCGAGCGCGCTCGCGGGCGATGTTCGCTCGGCCATTCACTCGGTCGATCCAGAACTGCCGGCGCACGCGCCCGTACCGCTCGACGCGATGATCGCCGAGTCGGTGCTGCGGCCGCGCTTTCATACGTGGCTGCTCAGCACGTTCGGCGGGCTCGCGCTGCTGCTGGCGACGATCGGCATTTACAGCGTGGTGGCGTACGGGGTAGCAAGCCGGCGATCGGAGCTGGGCATCCGACTGGCACTCGGCGCGCCGGCGAGCGCCATCGTGCGACTCGTTGTTGGCGGCGCGATGGTGCCGGTGATCGGCGGACTGGCGGTGGGACTGGGGCTGGCCTACGGCGGCTCGCGCGTGCTCGCTGGTTTGCTGTACGGCGTCACGCCGTCGGACACTGTGACGTTCATCGGCGTCGCGCTCGTGCTTGGCGCTGCGGGAGCGGTCGCGGCGATGATTCCGGCTGGGCGGGCGACGCACATCGATCCGCTCACGGCGACTCGGGGCGAATGATCGATTGCCGAGCGCTGCGCCGCACAGGTATTGGGAGAACCGACCGCCCTCCGCCGCGTCCCGCGTGCCGTCGAGCGTTTTCCCCTTGACGTCTATGGAAGCGGCGGATATACCTTCGGGCGTCCGAGCGTTGCGGAGCTGACACCGTGTCACGAACCAACGACGCCCTGCAGGGCACG
>DATJKA010000070.1:0-21130 GCA_035491815.1 Gemmatimonadales bacterium
TTCGCGAGCAGCATGTGCGCCGCGTCCGGCGTCGCGCGGCCGTAGGTACTGGCGCCATGCGGCGGCAGATCCGGAATGATCGCCTGCAGCTCGCTCACCACGTAGTCATAGATCTGCTGCCGCGTGGCCTGCGCCGGCGGCTTGGAGCCGAGCGGATCATTCTCCGTGACGAGCGGAATGGCGCCGAACAGATCCATGCCATGCCAGTAGCTCAACGCCCGGAGGAACCGCGCCTCGGCACGATAGAAATGCACGTTGGTGCGCAGCGTCGGGTCGGTCTGGCCGCGCGAATCGAGCTTCGCGTCGGTGCTCTGCCGCAGGAACTCGTTCGCCAGCATGATCTGGTAATAGACTCGCGAGAACATCGCGTTCACCATGCTGTTGTCGGCGCCCCAGGTGCCGCGATTGAGATCGGGCAAGCCGGGGTCGTTCCAGCCGATCACCGCCTCGTCGGTCGGCATTTCCTGCAGGTACCAGTAGAGCCGCAGGTATTCCCCGAAGCCCTCGTCGATGCCGCCGATGTCGGCGTTCCCGTCGGGTCCGCGCTGCCCGGTGAGAATCAGCCCGCCGTAGATCTTGGCGATGAAGTCGCGGTACGAGTTCGGATCGTTGAAGACGTTGGCGCCCGAGATCGAGCTCTTCGGCGCCACCGTCGGATCCGTGCAAGCCGTCGCGGCCACGAACGACAGAGCGGCGACGCCACAGAAGATCGAGATAGTGCGTTTCATGGTCGTCGCCCCCTAAAACCGGATGTTCATCCCGGTCGTGAACGTCCGCGACCGCGGATAGATGTTGTTGTCGATGCCGAAGAAGCCGGCCGTCGGATCGACGCCGCTGTAGCCCGTGATCGTGAACGCGTTCTGAATCGTCCCGAACAGGCGGACCGGCTGGCCGTGGTACACCAGCGCATAGCCGAGCGTGATGTTGTCCATCCGCAGGAATGAGCCGTCCTCGACATAGTAATCCGAGTAGTACTGCGGGACCACGAACCCGGTCTTCAGCACGGAGGCGTGCAGGTTACTCGGCATGCCGGAGCCGCTGAGATTCTGATACGCGCCGTTCGCCGACGCCACGTTGTTGTAGACCCAGTTGCCCAGGTACGCGCGCAGCGTGAAGGTCGCGTCGAACTTGTGATAGCTCAGGTACGACGAGTGGCCGAGGATCCATTTCGGCGCGGGATCGTGGAACGGCCGACGATCGGAATCGTTGATCAGACCGTCCGCGTTCAAGTCTTCGTACTGGCCCTCGAGCGGCTTGCCGGCCGCGTCGTACTTCTGCTTGTAGACGAAGAACGAGTAGATCGGGTACCCCGGCTTCAGGATCTCGACGTTGTTGCCGACGCCGCCCGAGATGCCGCCCACCAGGATGCTCGAGACCGCCTTGGCCGGATCGATCGAGAGCAGCTGGTTGGTGTTGTGGCTCGCGGTGACCGTCGTGTTCCATGTCAGCCCGGTCGCGCGGCCGTCCAGCACCTTCGCGTTCAGCGTCAGCTCGATGCCGCGATTGCGCATGCTGCCGATATTCGTCGTCACGAAGTTGCCGAGCGTGGTGCCGGCGGCCACCGGGACGTTGAAGATCAGGTCCTTCGTGTTCTTCGTGTACCAGTCGATCGAGCCGCTGTAGCGCTGCGCGCTGACCCCGAAATCGAGACCGACGTTGTAGGCGTTCGTCGTCTCCCAGTGGATCGCCTCATCGACCGCGCTCGGCCGAATCGTGGGGACGAACTGGCCGCCGAAGAACACCTGCGACTGGTTGTCGCTGTAGGTGTACGTTGGATAGAACAGATAGTCGCCGAACGCCTGGTTGCCGGTCCGCGCCCAGGAGACGCGGAGCTTCAAGTCCGAGAGCGCCTGGAATGGCATGAACGGCTCCTGCGAGATGCGCCATGCCACGGCAACCGACGGGAACGTGCCCCACTGATTGCCGGGCCCGAACCGCGACGAGCCGTCGCGCCGGACGCTGACGCCCGCGAGATACTTGTCGTTCACGTTGTAGTTCGCGCGACCGAAGAACGAGATCAGCTTGTAGTCGGTGATGTCGCGAACGTTGGTGACGTTGGCCGCCTGCGGAATACCGTTGTCGCCCAGCAGGTTGGTGCTGATGTTCGTCTCGCGCAGGAACGGATACTCGCCGTGCGCCATGCTGTAGGAATAGCCGCCGGTCACGTCGAGCCGCCCGGGCCCGAGGTTGTCTTGCGGCGAGTAGCCGAGATAGGTCTCGAGCACCGAGTTGGTGTTGCTGTTCTGCGCGAGTGAGAACAGACCCTGCCCCTGACGAACCTGCGCCGCCAGGTTGTTCGGGTAGAAGGTCGTGCGATCGGCGCGGGTGAGATCGTAGCCGACGTTTAGGTTTGCCGTCAGCCCGCGCACGAACGGCACGTGGTACTCGGCAACGGCGTTGCCGACGCTGCGCCAGGTGGTGCCGTGATCGGTCGCCAAGGCGATGCTGGCGACCGGGTTGGACGGTGACGCGTTCGTGGTGTTCCAGTCCCAGTACCCGGTCGGGCTGGACGGATTCAGCACCGGCTGCGTCGGAGCCATCGCCGCCGCGTTCCCAAGCACGTCGCCCGGGGTGAAGAAGTCGAGCGAGCGCGAGCCGCGCACGCTCGTCTTCAGGTTCAGCTTGTCGCTGAAGAACCGCTGGTTGTAGTTGAAACCGAGCGACAGCCGCTCGACCGAGCTCGACCGAATGATGCCGTCCTGCTTCAGGTACCCGACCGACAGCCGATAGCTGTTGTCGCTGCCCGAATTCGTGAACGCGAAGTTGTGCTCCTGCCCGTACGCCGTGCGATCGATCAGGTTGAACCAATTCGTGCTCGCGCCCGCCAGCGAATCGACGCGCGACGGCGCGTACGTCGCGACCGCGTTGGCGAACTGCGTGGCGTTGAGCATGTCGGGGAGTTTCGTGACAGATGAGGCGGAGGCGCTGCTCGAGTACTCGAAGGACGATCCGGCGTGGCCTTTGCCGTTCTTCGTCGTAATCAGCACGACTCCGTTCGCCGCGTTGGTGCCGTAGATCGCGGCCGCCGAGGCGTCGCGCAGCACCGTCACGTCTTGAATGTCCGCGGGCGGGAGGAAGTTGAGCGGATCACGGCCCGCCGAGAGACCGCCGCCGGCGCCTGTGCCGACCGGGACGCCGTCGATCACGTACAGCGGCTCGCTGCTCGCTGTGATCGAAGTGGCGCCGCGGATCTTGATCGAGAGCCCGCCGCCCGGATCGTTGTTGTCCACCACCTGCACGCCCGCAACCTTGCTCTGGATCAAGAGCTGCGGGCTGATCACGCGGCCCGTGTTGAACTGGGAGTCGGTGACCTGCGTGACCGAGCCGGTGATGTCGCCTTTGCGCTGCTCGCCGTAGCCCGTCACCACGATTTCGGACAGGTTGACGGCCTGGCCGGCGAGCGCGAAGTCGGCGTCCACGGTCTGGCCTTCGGTGACCGTCACCTGTTGCGTCGCCTGCGCGTAACCGATCATGCGCGAGCGCACCGTGTAGGTGCCGGCCGGAACGCCGCTGAGGGTGTAGTGGCCGTCGGCTTGCGTTTGTGCCGCGCGCGCGCCGATGGCGACTATGGCTCCAGCGATGGGTTGTTGAGTTGCTTGGTCGGTGATACGACCGCGAACGGTACCGGTGGGTTGCTGTGCGGTGAGTGGCATGGTCCAGCACATTGCCAGCACGGCAACCAGAGAGTGACACGGAATTCTCATATACGGCCTCTCAGGCTGTTACGTGAACGGGGACGTTTGATTGCGGTTCAAGAGGCTGCGCCGTAGTCGCGGTGTCAAGACTCGCGGGGTATGATTGGATATGCGTTATAAGTCGTTTCACGATCGCCTTATCAATTCTGTGCTGGGCCCCGCCGGACAGACACCCGAATCGCTACGCCGCGCCGTTCTGGAACGCGGCAAGCGACCCGGTGCGTCGGCCGAGGCCATCCCCGATGAGCTGACCCATTACGTCGATACCGTCGCGCAACACGCGTACAAAGTCACCGATGCCGACATCGCGAAGCTCAAGCAGGCCGGCCATTCGGACGACGCGCTGTTCGAGATCACCGTCGTGGCCGCGGTCGGCGCCGCGATGCACCGCCTCGAGCGCGGCCTGGCCGCGCTGGAAGGGCGGGAGCCCCCGCCTCCTCCTCGTCCCGACTGATGCGCGTCCGCGCCGTCGAGCATCGACACGGCCTGCCGCAGAAGCTGAAGCTCGCGATGATTCGCGTGTTCAGCGGCCGCCGCGTGCCCGACGTCGTGAAGACGCTGCTGTACCGGCCGGACTTTTTCGGGAAGGCGCAGGCGGCATGGACGCAGGCGGTGCTGCGCGGGCCGTCCGACTGGAGCATCGGGGAGCGCGAGCTGTTCGCCGCGTTCACGTCCAAGCTCAACCAGTGCGTCTTCTGAACGGAGTCGCACGCCGCGGTCGCGGCGCTGGCGCTGGAAAATGAAGCGGTCGTCAAAGCGGTCTTGAAGGATTGGCGGACCGCGCCCGTGGACCCGACGCTGCGCGCGATGCTCGGCTTCCTCGACAAGCTGACGCTGCGTCCGAACGACGTTCGCCCCGCTGACGTCGCGCCGCTGCGGACCGCCGGCCTGTCCGACGAAGCGATCGAGGACGCGATTCACGTCTCCGCGCTGTTCAACATCTACGACCGCCTCGCGGATGCGCTCGACTGGTATTTGCCTGGTCCCGACGGCTATGCGGCGTCGGGCGAGTCACTGATGAAGCGCGGCTATCTGCTGTAGCCGGCGATCGACCCGGCCGTAATCCAGCTCCTTACCCAATAGCTGACAGCGCGTCGACGGCACGGCGATCGGTGCCGCGCCGCTCGCGCCCTTCTTGGTGTCGCCTTCGGATGGCGCCTGCGCCGCGGGCTGCGGCGCGTTCGCGATCGCTTGCGCTTGCCGCAGCTGCTCGGCGGCCACCGACTGCTGGCCGCGCTTCCAGGCGATGTAGCCTTTCAGTACGTGCGCCTCGACGCTGCGCGGATGCGTGACCAGGACGGCATCGAGTTGCCGCTCGGCCGCCGCGAAGTCGCGCTGCAGCAACGCGACCTCGCCGAGCCGCAGCAACGGTCCCGTCTCCTCGCGATTGAGCTCCGCTGCGCGCGCGTACTCCCGCTCGGCGCGGCCGAGGTTCCATGGCGCCCCACTATCAGGACACGCGTACAGGTCGCCGAGGCGCGAGTGCGCGCGTGCGCTGGTCGGGTTGATCGCGATGAGTTGGTGCCAAGCCGTCTCCGCGCCGGAAAAGTTGCCGAGCTCGAGCTCCATGCTGCCGAGGTAGTAGAGCACGTCTTCGTGCTGCGGGTTCAGCGCGCGCGCCAGTCGGTACGCATCGCGCGCTTCGGCGTAACGGCCCTCGACGCGCGCGGTCATGGCGGAGCGGTACAACGCCCAGAAATCGCGCACGGCCGCGCGCGCGGTCGCGGAATCCACCGGCCCCTGGCTCCCGGCTCCGGCCTCCGGTCGTTCGCCCTCGATGACGTGGAGCGTCTGCCCAGCCGCGACGTGCGTGAGGGTCTGCCGCTCGCCGCTGGGCCACACGATGCCGACGCTGTCCACCTCCGCCCGCGAGCCGAGGCCAAAGTGCTCCGTGAGATCGTTCTGCGAGAGGTAGGACGCCTGCGATCCGATTTCGCGGACGAAGACGTCCGTGCCGGCGACGACGCGCAGCTTCGCGCCGTCCGCGGTGTGGTTACTGTGCCGTCCCTCGAGCCTCACGTTCAGCCAGTGGTTGCGATTGCCGCCCTCGTTCCGCAGCAGCGCCACGCGCCCACTGTGATTCACGACCACGACGTCGAGATCGCCGTCGTTGTCGTAGTCGGCGAACGCGGCGCCTCGACCGACGTGCGGCGTGCGGAAGTAGTCGCCGCTCGCGGCAGAGACGTCGAAGAATCCATCGCTTGTGCCGCGGTTCCAGAACAGCTGCGCGGTCTCGGGCGCAAGCTGCTCGGGCACGTCGCGCCGCTGGAAGGTGTGGCCGTTGGCGACGAAGAGATCGAGCTTGCCGTCGTTGTCGTAGTCGAAGAAGAACGTGCCCCACCCGACGAAATCGAGCGCGATCTGTCCCAGCCCGACGCGGTCGGCGATGTCCTGGAACTCGAGCGGCCTACTGCTGGTGTGCTCGTACAGCGCGTTCTCCTGCGCGATCCAGTGCGTGATGAACATGTCGAGGTGCTGATCGCCGTCCCAATCGCCCACCGCGAGGCCCATGGCGCTGCGGTAGTCGGCGACCCGCGCGGCGTGACTCACGTCGGCGAACGTGCCGTCGTGCAGGTTGCGGAACAGCTGGTTGTCCGTGACGTCGTTGGCGACGTAGAGATCGGGCCAGCCGTCTTCGTCGAAGTCGACCCACGCCGCCTCGAGCGACTTGCCTTTGTCACCCAGCACGCGGGCCGCTGCCGCCACCTCCGTGAACGTGCCGTTGCGATTGTTGTGGTAGAGCAGGTTGCGCTCGGGCGGGAAGGCGTTGGGATTGATGCCGAGCGGGTTTTCGACGTCGAATGCGGCCGATCGCGCCGCGACGGTCGGCGACGGCGGCGCGTACTTCACGTAGCCGGTGACATAGAGATCGAGGTAACCGTCGCGGTCGTAGTCGCCCCACGCGACACCGGACCAAAAGCCACGCTTGCCCCCAATCCCCGACGCCTGGCTCCTGTTGGTAAACGTGCCGTCGCCGTTATTGTGGAAGAGGACGTTCTCCCCGTACGTCGAGACCACAAGGTCGAGCCGGCCGTCGTTGTCGTAGTCCCCCCACTCCGCGCCCATGCCCCAGACGCGCAGATCGACGCCCGCGCGAGCGCTGACGTCCGTAAACGTGCCGTTGCCGTTGTTGTGATAGAGCGCGCAGTGGGCCGGCGAGGCATGCAATGCGTCCGGGCGCAGCGTGATCGGCCCGGCGACGTTGACGATGAAGAGATCGGGCCAGCCGTCGTTGTCGTAATCGCCCCAGGCGGCGCCCGAGCCCATGTCCTCCGGAATCTGCGACGTCCGCCGACCCCAGAAGTGCTGAAAATCGATGCCGGCGTCTTTGCTGACGTCGACGAACGTGACGCGCGGGTGGTCCGCCGGAAGCGAGCGCGCCAGATCGGAGGTCAGGCCTTCGACCGTTCCTCCGGCCCGGTAGTCGGCGCGCGGCCGGAGCGCGCGCGTCGCGATGACGACCGCGAGGACGACGAAGGCGAGGGCGAGCGTGACCGCCAGCGCGATGCGCCGGCGCCGTCTACCGACCACGGACCTCGATGCTCGTGCTGTCCTCCGACACCACCGTCACCGGGGACGTGATGCCGGACGACTCACCGAAGAGGAAGTTGAGCAGGAACTGATCGACTTTGCGGTAGAGCAGCCGCGCCCGGACGTCGAGCCGCGTGACGTGGCCCTGCGGCAGGCGGAACGCGAAGCGCGCGCTGTCGCTTTCTCCGCCGGCGCCCGCCACCCGCTTGAAGGACGTGGCCGGGCAATTGAAGGAAAACTCCGCGCGGTCCGACTGGCCGGGGAACATCGACCGGCGATAGCGCACGCCGACCATTTCCCAGAGGTTGTGACGATCGATCAGCTTGCCGTATTGATCCACCGGCTCCGCCTTGAAGATGAAGGAGCCGGGCTGGATGAAGTGCCGCGGGTCACGCTCGCCGGTTTCGTAGACCGTGTCGCCGCGCTGATCGACCACCACGATCTCGACCCAGGATTGGATGATGTCGAGCGGGCCGGTGGGGAAATCGTGGCCGACCTTGTTGTTGGTGATGAGCACCTGCAGGTCGACCGGCTGGCCGGGCCGCACGCTCGCCGGCGCGATCAGCTGAATCGGGACGGCGGGGCCGGTACGCCACTTGTCCGCGATTTCGGGGATGCTGACGCGTCCTTGCAGCCACCGCTCGGTGAGGGCGGCGTGCTGCACCGCCCCGGGCAGCTTGAGCGCGACCGGCATGAATTGATTGGCGGCGAGGAAGCGATGGCTGCGGTGCCGGCCGTCGCCGGGGGAGCGGTTGTAGTCGCGGTCGTCGCCGCGCGCCGGGTCGTTCGACTCGACGAGCCGCATGTGGCACTCGCGACACTCGATCGTGCGGCGCGGGTTGAGCGTGTCGTTCCAGCGGCTCTTGCGCCAGTTGTCGTACTGATTCTGGAGCTGCACCCAGCCGACCTGATTGATTTCGCGATCGATGAACTGTTTGTGGCACGCGGCGCAGAACTCGGGACTCTTGAACAGCCCGTGCTGCAACGAGCGCACGTGCGGCCGCGGGTAGGCGCGGATCAGAAAATGGCTCACCAGCCGCGCGGCTTTCTCGTCACGCATCTCGAACATGTAGCGCTTGGGCTGCGCGATCACGTAGCTCGCATTGCCCTTGACGTCGGTCTCGCGGATCGCGTGGCAGGTGATGCACGAGACGCCTTCGTCTCGCCCCGTCGCGTTCGTCAGATCGTCGCGGTAGAGGTTCTTGGCGCCGGCGAACAACGAAATCGGATCGTGGCATCCGGCGCAGTAGCGCGTGGATTCGGGTCCGTTCTGCTTTCCCATCGTTGCTTGAATCGCGCGGAAGCCGACGTCCATGGCCGAGTAGCGGTGGGCGCTGACGGACCACTCCTCGTAGATCTGCTGGTGGCAGCCCGCCTCGCCGCACGCCTTCGAGCCGCCGAGCGACCGCGTGTCGAACGCCTGCAGCGTCGTGGTCCGCGCGAGACTCGGCGCGAACGGGCGGTCGGCGCCGTACACGTAGCTGTAGTCGGCGGGAAGCGTGTTGACGAGTGGTACCGGCCGATACGCGAGCGAGATGCCCGCGACGATGATGCCGAGGCCGATCGTCGCGTACAGGGTGACGCGGCCGAAGCGCCGCTGCGCGCGCCGCAGCTCCACCGCGGCTTCCCCGACCCCGCGGCGCGCGTAGTACACCAGACTCAAGACGTGAGGCAACACGGATGCCAGCAGTGCGAACGTCGCGAGAATGTGAATCAGGTCCCAGCCGTAGCTGATGCGCGTGGTGAAGACCGCCTGATACGACAGCACGAGCCCCGAGATCGCCACGCCGATCGCCGCAGCCATCGCGAAGTAGCCGGTGAGCTTCACGTGCGTCAGCTGGCGCGCGCGATAGAGGCGCCAGTGGCGCAGCTGATACCACGCGTAGGGAATGACGCAACCGAGTCCGATCGCCGTGTGCACCAGGACCGCGACTTGATTCGGTACGCTGAACGGCAACAGGTAGATCGAGAGACCGGTGAGCGTCTCGAAGACGAGCAACGCAGCAACGGCGGCGAGCAGTCGTCGCTGCCACTCCGACGTCTTCGAGCCTAACTCGGCGGGACTCAGCATGACGTGCGCAAACGTGGCGCGCGTGATCGTCCCTTGTCCAGCAAAAGTTTATTAAAAGATCAGCGAAGAAACTTCATGAAGTCATTATTCTTCGCGGCCACGATCAGACGGCCTCCCCGTCCGCGCGTGTCCCTCAGGAACGCGAGCTTCCGTACCTGTCCGTCGAGCAGCAGACCCGTCGTTCGGATGTCCACCGGTGTGAAGCCGCCGCGCCCGTCGCCTTTCAGGAATGAGCCGTAGCTCGCGTCGTACTGGCCCTCGGCCGGCGTGGTGCCGGAGAAGTTGCCCGCGGTGAGGAGATCCACTCTGCCGTCGCCGTCGAAGTCACCGACCAACATCGCATAGATCGGCGCGAGTTGTGCTTCGGCCGGCAGCGCGTGCAGCGTGAACGTGCCGTCGCCGTTGTTCAGCGCGATGACGGATGCGAACGTGTCGGCCTCGAGCACCGAGGCTGCCCGGAGATCCTGCTTCGGCAGAATGTCCTCGATGCGGCTGGCACCGAAGGCGGCGTGCGTGGGGAAGCGCGGCCGCAGCGACGGAATAGCCGCCACGAGCTCGTCGCGACCGAGGAACGGGTAGCTCACGCCGTGGCGGTAAGTGGTGAGGATCTGCTCGAGCCGGCCTCCCCCCGAGTGGGAGAAGTCGCCGATGTACAGCCGCGCCGGCTCCTTGCTCGATGCACGAAAACTTGAGTTCAGACCGAGGTTGCCGAGGATCAGGTCGGGCTTGCCGTCGCCATTCAGGTCGGCGGCGGTGACGTGGTTCCACCAGCCATTGGTTCCGGCGAGGCCTGCCTCCTTGGTGCGCTCGACGAAGCGTCCGTTCTCCTGATGGAACACGCGCACCGGCATCCATTCACCGACGACGACCAGGTCACTCTTGCCGTCGCCGTCGTAATCCGTCCACGCGGCCGAGGTCACCATGCCCGCTGCGGCGAGATCGGGCGCCAGCTCTCGCGTGACGTCGCGGAACCGGCCGTGTCCGTCGTTCTCGAGCAGGTAACTGGTGGGTGTCTTGCCATACTGGCGCGGTACGTCGCGGCTGCCCGCGAACAGGAAGTTGCCGCCCACCGCGACGCACGAGCCGTTATGAATGAAGGGCGGCAACGCATCGGTCGCGCGGCGGAAGTTACCGTGCCCGTCGTTCAAGTAGAGCCGGTCGCGCAGCGGCTCGCCCTCCCAGAACTCGTTGCCACCGCTCACCACGTAGAGGTCGAGCGTGCCGTTCCCGTCAGCATCGAAGAGCGCGGCATCGACGTCCTCGTCCAGACTGTCGGCGCGGATCGCAGGCTCGACCTGCTGACGGAAGCGGCCGTCCTTCTGCTGGAGCCATACTTCGCCGGGCTGCCACTTGGCGCCGCCGGCATAGATGTCGTCCAGGCCGTCGCCGTTCACGTCCCCGACTGCGAGCGCCGGTCCTTCCTCGGACAACAGGTGCGGCATCAGCGGCTCGCGGCTGAAATCGAAGAACGCGTTCTCGCGATGTTTGTAGGTCATGCTGAGCTGCGGGGTGATGTCGCTGAACAGCGGCTGAGCGGTTGGGCGGTTGGGCGGTTGGCGACGTGCGTCGGACTGCGAGAGCGTGAGTGGCCGATCGGCTGGAACGTTCGTTACTGTCTGTACACGGCGATCGGGCCAGATGACGGTGAGCGAGTCCACCTGCCTAGCTCTGCCGAGGCCGAAGTGCGGGCGCGGATCGACCGACGACTCGAAGCCGCGCGTCGCCATCGCTTCGACGAGCTGGTGCTGACCTCCCGCCGCGATCGCGACCTTGGCGCCGAGCCCCTGGGTGTTGGCACCGGCGCCTCGCAGCGTCACGGTGAGTGCGTGGTGGGACGCGCTATCGAGCTGCCGCGCACGGTTGCGATAGATCGACGCCGGCGCGTTGACGTTGTTGACGATCAAGTCGAGCGCGCCGTCGTTGTCGAGGTCGGCGTACACGGCGCCATTGGAGAACCCCGCCGTGGCGAGCCCCCACGCCGCCGCCATGTTGGTAAACGTCGAATCGCCGTCGTTGTGAAAGGCGTAGTTGGGGAGCGGCACGTGCGGCAACCGCGCGAGGTTCGGCGGCCCGGAGTCGAGCGCGGCGATGAAGTCGAGATCGTTGGGCCGGCGCCAGATGCCGTTCGTGACGAACAGATCCTTCCAGCCGTCGTTGTCCAGATCGGCAAACAGCGGCGCCCAGCTCCAGTCGGTGGCCGCGATACCGGCGTAATACCCGATGTCGCTGAACCGGACGCCACCGTCCGCGCCGCCGCGATTCAGCTGCAGCGTGTTACGCGCGTACTGGTCGTGGTAGCCTGCGGCGCGATAGTTGTTGAACAACCCGTAGCTCTCCGCCGACTGGGCGGTTTTCAAGATCCGCTCGCTGTCGGGCAGCATGTCGACGACGGCAACATCCGGCCGGCCGTCGTTGTCGAAATCCGCCGCGTCGGCACCCATCGAATTCCTGCTCGTATGGCCGGTGGCCTGCGCGATCGACTCGGTGAACGTCCCGTTGCAGTTGTTGATGTACAGGAAGTCGTTTTCGGGGAAGTCGTTCGCGACGTAGATGTCCGGGCAGCCGTCGAGGTTGAAGTCGCTGACCGTGACCCCAAGCCCGAATCCTTCGACGCCTCCGTAGATGCCCGCCTGCTCGCTGACGTCCACGAAGTGGCCGTTGTCGTTGCGGTACAGCCGGTCTCCCGCCCTGGCGTTGCGGACCGTGCGGCTCCTGCCCGCGGCCGAGGCGCGCTCGGTGTGCGTCGAGCTGTTGAGCAGGTACATGTCGAGATCGCCGTCGCCGTCGTAGTCAAAGAAGGCCGCCTGCGTGGAATAGCCGGCGAACTCGAGCCCGTAATCGCGCGTCTTGTCGGTGAACGTGCCGTCGCCGTTGTTGATGTACAGGACGTTGCGGCCGTGCATCGTGAGATAGTCCACGCCCGAAACGAAGATGTCGACGTGCCCGTCGCCGTTGACGTCCGCCATCGTGACGCCGCTCTTCCACCCGACCGAGTCGGCGACGCCCGCCTTGGCGGTGATGTCCTCGAACTGAAAGTTGCCCGTGTTGCGATACAGCCGGTTCGAGCCCAGGTTCGAGGTGAAGTACACGTCGAGGAGGCCGTCGCCGTCGACGTCTCCCACCGCGACGCCGCCGCCGTTGTAGTAGTACAGATAATTCAGGATGTTGAAGGTCGTGTCATCGGACGGCAGCACGTTCGCGAACGTGACGCCGCTCGCGCGGGGCGACACCAGCTCGAACAAGGGCGGCGGTGCGTTGTGACAACCCGCAACCAAGGTGGCGAGGACAAGGAGTCGAAATCTTGGCAAGGGGCGAGCAGTATAGCGTGAAAATTCTCGTTTCGCTCGCGGCGCTCGTTCTGCTCGTCGCCGGCTGTCCGGAAAAGCCGATCGACCAGGGGGCGCTGCTCACCGCCCGCACCGTCGGCCTCGACGCGCTCCAAAAAGGCCGGCTCGCCGACGCCGAGCGCGAGTTCAAGCGCGTGATCGCGCTCGCACCGCGCGACCCGCTCGGTTACACCAATCTCGGCCTCACCTATCTGCAGGCCGGCCGCCTGGACGACGCCGAGACGCAGCTCAATCGGGCGCGCAAGCTGGATGCGCGCAGCCCCGAGATCGCGCTGATCCTGGCGAAACTCTATTCGCTGACGAATCGCGCGCCGGACGCCCGCCGCATCCTCGGCGATCTGGAGCCGGACGCGCGCGTGCTCTATGCGCTCGCCCAGCTCGAGCGAACGTCAGGCGGCGACAGCGCCTACGCAAACCGCCTGCGTCAGGTGCTCGGCAAGGCGGCCGCGAATCTCGCAGTCCGGCTGCAGCTCGCGGACGTGCTGCTCCGGCTCGGCCAGACCGACAGCACGATGCGCTACCTGGAGGAAGTGCGGCGGCTCAGGCCCGAGCCGCCGCGCGAAGCGCAGCCCCACCTCGCCGCGGCGCTGGCTGCGCTCCGGGCGGGGGCCGGCCGAGCCGCCGACGCGCGTGCGGCGCTCGACCGGTTTCTGCGGCTCATCGAAGTCACCGCGCCGTACCAGGCGGCCCTGGCCGACGTGAACTGGACCGAGGGCCCGCTCGTGGGCCGGCCGATTATCGCGTTCAATCCGCAAACGTTGATCACGATGCGCGGCATCGCGCCGGCAACGTCCACCGCGGTGCAGTTCACCGACGTCACTGCCGAGAGCGGGCTGCCCGATCTCCACGGTCCCGCCACCGCGCTCGCGCTGGGCGACGTGGACGGCGACGGCGAAGACAATTTGCTGATCAACGGGCGGCTGTTCGCGCTGCACGGCGGGTTCGTCAACGATCTGGGGGCGCGCACCCCGCTGCCGCTGCCTGCCGGCGCGGTCTTCGCGACGTTTGCGGACTTCGACAACGACGGCTGGCTGGACCTGTTCGCGATCGGGACGAATGGCCGAGGCTATCTGCTCAAGAACTCTGGGGGCCAAAAGTTCGAGGATGTGACGGCCAAGGCCGGCCTTTCCGACGTGAACGGCGCGCGGCGCGGGATCTTCGTGGATCTCGACCACGACGGCGACCTCGATTTGGTGCTCGTCGGTGGCCCTGCGTTCGTGGCCTATCGCAATAATCTTGACGGCACGTTCACGCGCTTTCCGGACAACGGCCTCGCGGGGGTCGCCCCACCCACTGACGCCGTCTTCGGCGACGTGGATGACGACGGTCGCATCGACGTATTCGTAACCGGACCGACTGGCGGCGACGCGCTGTTTCACAACAATGGCGCGCGCGGGTTCACGCGGAGTGCGGAGCCGATCAACGGCGTCGGTCCCGCGGCGATCGGCGACTACGACAACGACGGCGCGCTCGATCTGTTCGTCGCGGGCAGCGGTCTATGGCACAACGACGGCAGCGGCACGTTCACCCACGCCACGACATCCTCGAGGGTCGCGCAGACGGCGGCGTTCTTCGATTACGACAACGACGGCTGGCTGGATCTGATTGTTGCCGGTGCGCAGGGTGTCAACCTATTCCACAACGATCGCGGTCGCCTGAGCGAAGTGTCCGGCGTGCTGCCCCCCGAGCTGCGACGCGATGCGGTGAGCGCGCTCGCGATCAGTGATGCGGACGGCGACGGCGATCAGGATCTGTTCGTCGCGGATCGGACCGGCATCCACCTCTACCGCAACGACGGCGGCAACGCCCACCTCGGCATGCAGGTCCAGCTTTCGGCCCTCGGCGCCGGCAGCGGCAAGAACAACTCGTTTGGGATCGGGTCGCGGCTCGAAGTGCGCGCGGGCGAGCTCTATCAGACGCGCGTCGTCACCAGCCGTGTGACGCCGTTCGGGCTGGGTCCGCACCTCAAGGCCGATGTGCTGCGCGTCGAATGGACCAACGGTGTGCCGCAGACGATTTATTTCCCGGGCACCGATCAGGACGTGCTCGAGCTCGAGCAGCTCAAGGGCTCCTGCGCTTTCCTTTATACGTGGGACGGGCAGCACTTCAGGTTCATCACGGACATCATGTGGCAGAGCGCCTTGGGGATGCCCCTCGGAATTATGGGCGGCGCGAGCGGCAACGGCGGAATGGCATACGCGCCAGCCGGTTCCTCGCAGGAGTACGTGCGCATCCCCGGCGACGCGCTCCAGCCGCGCGACGGGCGCTACGTCCTGCAGGTCACCGAGGAGCTGTGGGAGACCGCGTATCTCGACCAGCTGCATCTCGTCGCGGTCGATCATCCCGATTCCGTCGAAGTGCTGGTCGACGAGCGGTTCCCGCCGCCGGCGGGTGATCGGCGGCAGCTCCGGCTGTTCGAGATCAATCGCGAACGTCCGCTCTTGTCTGCCGTCGACGGGACGGGTACCGACGTGCGGGAGGCGTTGCGCGCGCACGACTACCGGTACGTCTCCAATCTCACTCCGGCGCGCTACCAGGGACTCACCGAGCCGCACGACCTGATTCTCGGCCTGGACGCGCGTGCCGACGCGCCGGGTGCGGTCCTCGTGTTGCGCGGCTGGATCTACCCCAGCGACGCGAGCATCAACGTGGCGCTCTCACAGCAGCAGCGCATGGGAGCCGAGCCGCCGGTGCTCGAGGTCCGCGACGCGAGCGGGCGCTGGGTGAAGGCTCGTGACATCGGTTTCCCGGCCGGTAAAGACAAGACGATGGTCATCGAGTTGACGGGACTATTCCCCACGCGCGACCATCATGTCCGCATTCGCACCAACCTGCAGGTCTATTGGGATCAGGCGTTCGTCGGCGAGGAGCTCGAAGTTGGGAGCCCGCAGCTGGGGAGCTCCCAGATCCTGGCTCCCATCTCGGGGCGCCTGCATTACCGCGGCTTCTCCCGCATGTATCGGCGCGGAGGGCGCTACGGGCCGCACTGGTTCGACTACGACTCGGTCACCACGGCGTCGCCGTGGCGGCCGATCGGCGGCACCGCGACGCGGTTCGGTGATGTGCTGCCGCTGCTCGATTCCGCCGACGACGAGTATGTGATCATGGTGCCGGGGGACGAAACCACCGTTGAGTTCAGCGCGCCGGCGCAGGCGCCGCCTCCCGGGTGGACACGCACGTTCTTCCTCTATACAGACGGCTGGATCAAGGACTCCGACTTGAACACGGCCAACGGCACGACGATCGGTCCGCTGCCCTATCACGCGGCGACGTCGTATCCGTACGCGCCGGGCGACCGCTACCCGGCGGACTCAGCGCGCCAGCGCTACCTGCGGGAGTACAACACCCGGATCGTCGGTCGCGCCACCCCCTCCACGCAGCGCCGGTAGCGCCGCGACGAGGGCGTCGCGCGTCAGGCCGAGTCGCTCGTGGCGGTGGACGAGCACGTCGAGATCCACCGGGTAGAGATTGCCCGCCGCGGGGTTCGCGAGGCCGCAGACGTTGCGCGGCGCAATCGTCTTGCTCACCCACTTCACGAACCGCCGGCGATCCTGCGCCGAGTGCGTGTGCGCGAGCCGGCGGAACGCGGCGCGCGGCACCGGCGCGATCCGTGGATCACCCACGCCCAGGAATCCGGTCCAGGCCGCCCGCTCGGCGTCTCGCAGCACCAATCGCTGCCGGCATTCCGCGAACGAGACTGCGGCGAAGTAAATCATCGAGTGCGCCGCGAACAGATCGAAATGCGCCATCGCCGTGTACGCACCGGCGACCAGCACGTCGATCTGATCGGCTTCCGCCGCGAGTAGCGCGTTGTAGCGGGCGAGATCCGCTTCCGTCGGCCCACCCTGCTCGAAGCAGAGCGCCAGCCGTTCGATTGCCCTGAGGCTCCAGGCGATCCCGGTCGAGAAGAGCGGATCGACAAACGCAAAGGCGTGCGGCAGCATCGCCCAGCCAGGGCCGGCGGCGCGCGTCAAGCGGTGTTGAATTCGTGGGCGGTAGGCGATCGGCATCAGCGGTTTGGCGTCCCCGAACAGCGCGCCGATCGTGGGATACCGATGGAGCAGGGAATGCCAAGCAACTTCAGGACTTTGGCGGAGAGGTCCGGTCAACAAGAACCCTGCGCTCGTAACGCCGTGATCAAAGCGCAGGGAGTACATCCAACCTTCATCTATAATGTGATGCACCGCCGCCCAGTCATCGGGGTAGGGGCCCGGCGGGAGGTCGGGCAAGGCGTCGGCCATGAGGCGAGCGCCGGCGAAGTGGCTGAAGAGCAGGCCTGAGCTCGTGTACGTCCGGCTTAGCGCCGAGGGAATGCCGAGCCGGCGCGCCATGAAGCCGCCCGGTCCGGACGCGTCCACAACGAAGTCCGCCCGCAGCGCAGCGAGCGCTTCGTTCGTCACCTCGAAACGATCGCGATACTCGACACCCGCTTGGACGGCGGCGCGGACGAAATGATGGTCCACGTCGGCGCGAAGCCAGTGTGTGTCGGCGACATGGGCGTTGGGACTCGCCGCGACGAGCAACCGCTCGGGGCGAGCGCCCCGCCCCCGGTCGGCAAACGGACGCCCGGGATGGTGACGGTAGAAGGTGAAGCCGCGCTTCAGGCCGCGCCGCAGCTCGGGAAAGCGCGCGATCCAGCGCCCGTGCGCCGCGAGCGCATAGCAGTCATCCAAACCGTAGCGGTTGCCGAGCCGCTCGAGCGTGAGATTAGCCAACGGCGTGCTCGACTCGCCGATCGCGAAGCGCGGGTGCGTGCCGCGCTCCAGGAGGACGACCTCGTGTCCCTGCACCGCCAGCACGCGCGCGAGCAGCGAGCCCGCGAAACCCGAACCGATGACTGCTACGCGCAGACGCTGCAGCTCACGGCGGGCTCCGCCACGCCGGTGACGTTGATACGCAGGAGCCGTGCGACGCGCGCACCACGGCAGGCGTTGCAGCCGGGCAAGCGCTCGACGTCCCAGAGATCAACGGTCACGACGGGCGGACGGGCGGACGGGCGGACGGGCAATAGCGCCAGACACAGATCCAACGCGTTCTCCAACTCCAGCAGCGTTGGAGGCACGAAATGGCCGAGCTGCTGGAGTCGCTCCAGCTCGCCGTTGCCCCCGCGGACGGGGATGATCGCGATGCGGCCGGCGCCGCGCGCCGCGGCATACTCGACGGTCCGAGCGGTCCACTCGACCGATTCCGCCGCCGCCACATGCGGGACGCCGAGCAGCACGAACACCCGCAAGTCGATCTGATGCTCGGCGAGAAATGCCGCGGCGCGATCGAAGCGCTCGAGTTCGAGCCGCTTGTTGAGATGGCTCATGGCTACCGGATGAATCGTCTCGAGTCCGATCGCGACCTCGAGCCGGCCGGACAGCAGCGCCGCGAAGTCGACCACCTCCGCGCCGATCAAGCTCGCGTGCGACTCCACGGTGACGCCGCGAAACGGCTCGGCCAGCTCCGCGATGCCCGGGAGATCCTCGGCGGGGACGGCGCGTCGATCGAAGAAGTTGCTCGCGTTGTAGAGCTTGAGTCGTTCGGGGAGTGGGCGGCGCAGCCACTCGAGCGCGCGGCCGAGCTGAATCGGCAGCGCACCGGAGGGCGTGGGACCATCGATCGTGAAACGCCACAGATCGCAGAACGAGCACGTAAACGGGCACTCGGCGCCTGCCAGGAAGACCGTCAGCGCGCGCTCGACCGCTCCTCCCGGCGCACGCTCGTCTTCGAGCAGTGTGCCGTGCGCTTTCCAGGCGTCGACGACCGGCTTCCGCGGACGGAGCCCGCGGATCCGGGCATCAGGCGTGGAGGCTGTGGAAATGGCGGCGATAGTGCGCCTCGGTCTCGGTGAAGACGTGTGTCGTCGCCCCGTGCTGGAACCGCCGTTTGGGAAAGACCGGCATCTCGTAGCCGAGCACGGCGCGCACGCCGCGGCCCACGATCTCGCCCTTGAGCGCGTACAGCCGCTCGTGCGATCCGTTGGTGAGCGCGGCAAAGGGAATCGCTTCGGCAACTGCGATCACCGGGGCGCGAGTGTACGGGCTGAACGACACGAAGCCGTAGCGGCTCGCGCAGGCATACCCCCGCACACACCCGCGGCTGTAGCCGCCCGAGTACGTGAGTGAGTGCTTGACGGAATCGACGCCCCAGCCTTCCTGATAGAGCATGCGATTGTTCACGACGCTGCGGATCGTCAGCTCGCTGTTGGCCTCGATCGGGTAGTCCTTGAGGTTCTCGTCGCCGCCGTCGCCGTCCACCAGCAGCCGCCACTCGGGATAGCGCGCGCGGATCGCTTCGAGCAGGGCGAGACTCACGGCCGCGCACTCCACGTCGAGCGGTTTGTAGTCCTCGATCACGGCCACGGCGCGTAGCGGATCGAGCGCGGAGGACGAGACCTCGATCGTCTCGCCCAGCATCTCGAGCCCCCCCCCGGTGCGCGCGAGAAATTCCCGCGCCTGACGCGCATCGTCACCGTCCCCGTCCACCGACAGGGTAAACGCCTTGAGCCGAGTCGGTGCCTCACCGCGGTCGAGGAACAGGCGGTTGAGGCACAGCAGCACCGAGCCGCTATCGATCCCCCCCGAAAACGGCACGCCGATCGGCGCGCGCGGATCCTGCGCGTCGAGCCAGACCCGCAGCTCGGCATACAGCGCCTCGATATAGCGACGGCCGATGACGTCGAGATCGGCCGGCAGCGTACCGCGCGCCGGGTCGAAGAACCGGCGATACGTGGGATTGGGGTCGGGGCAGCCGATCAGCCGCAGCGTCGTGACGTGATGCGCCGGCGCCATCCGCGTGTAGGACGGGTGGAACTGGTCGGACCACCCATGCCGCGCGAGCTCTGCCGCGATGTCATCGATTCGCTCGGCTACGATCAACACGGGCCCGTCGGCGGCCTTGGCGAGAAAATAGCGCAGCGGCCGCTCGAGGCTCCGCGCCAGCACGACGCGCTCGCCTTCCTGCGCGACGAGCGCGAACGAGCCTTGAATCGCGAGGACCGCGGCGGGGTCGGTGGTGAGCAGCGCCCGTCGCGCGCTGTCGAGATCGCCGGACCACACATGCTGCGCGCTGTCTGGAATCAGGTTGATGACCTGCGCGATCTGTCTCACGGCCTCCGGCTCCCCGCTCCCGGCTGCCGGCTCCCAGTTGCCGGCCGAATCCGAATCGCCTGCCCGCCCCCCGGGGCCAGGGCGATGTGCAGCCGCGTGCTGCGGGTGACCGGCCGGTGCGAAATCGCGACCGGCGTCGGATTCGTGAGCCAGTTGGCGCCCGGCCCGTCGGCATAGATGTCGGCGATATAGCTCTTGCCGCGGTCGAGGAAGTCGAGCGGGACGTCGAACGTCCGCGCCTCTTCGTCGGTGATGGCGCCGAGGAACCACTGCGGGCTGTTCTTCTGCTTGCGGGCGACGACGACGTAGTCGCCGATGCTTCCCTCGAGCACTCGGCTCGTGTCCCAGTCGACGGCGACGTCCTTGATGAACTGGAAGGCGGGGACGTGATCGTAGTTCTCGGGCAAGTCGGCCGCCATTTGGAGCGGCGAATAGATGACGACGTAGAGCGCGAGCTGCTTCGCGATCGTGGTGCGCACTCGCGAGTCTTCGTTGGTACGGGCCGGACCGGTGTGCGTCCGGAGGATGTCGAAGATGCCGGGGGTGAAGTCCATCGGCCCGTCGAGCAGGCGCGTGAAGAAGAGAATCGTCTCGTGCTCCGGCGGGTTGCCGCCCTCGCCGCCCCACGCATTGTACTCCTGCCCCCGCGCGCCCTCGCGACTCATCCAGTTGGGATACGTCCGCCGCTCGCCCGTGTCCTGAATCGGCTCGTGCACGTCCATCATGATGTGGTGCTTGGCCGCTTCCTGGATCGTGTGGCGGTAGTGGTTGACCATGACCTGACCCCAGTGCGAATCGCCTGCACTGGTCAGGTCGGTCACATAGCCCGATTTGATCGCGTCGAGGCCGAGGTTTTCGTACATCGTGAACGCGCTGTCCATCTGGCGCTCGTAGTTCTGGATGCCGCCCGAGGTCTCGTTGTGCACGATGAGCCGCACGCCCTTCTGATGGGCGTACGCGGCGACGGCCTCGAGATCGTAGTCGGGGTAGGCCTGGGTGAACGAGAACGCGTCGCGGTTGGCGATCCAGTCCCCGTCCCAGCCGGTGTTCCAGCCTTCGACCAGCACGCCGCCGAACCCGTTGGCGGCGGCGAAGTCGATGTACCGGCGCGCATTCTCGGTGGTGGCGCCGTGCTTGGGACCCGAGGCCCAGGTCATGGCGCCGATGTGCATTCCCCACCAGATCCCGACGTACTTCATCGGATGGATCCAGTCGGTGCTGGCGAGCTTGTTCGGAGGATTGAGGTTGAGCCCGAGCAGCGAGGGTGCGAGCTGGGTGGCCTTGTCGGCGAGCTGGACGGTGCGCCATGGCGTCACGAACGGCGTGCGACCCCGCACCTTCACGCCATCGGCCATCGGCGCCATGACCTGGGCCTCGGGTCCCAAGCACGGC
>DATJKA010000071.1:0-17283 GCA_035491815.1 Gemmatimonadales bacterium
GGCAGCGGCTGCCCGCCCGCGTCGAGCGCGATGAAGCTCAGCGGGAACGCGAGCGGCGCGCCCGTCGGCGCCGTCTGCGAGTCGCCGGCAACGCCGGTGACGGACGCCGCGCGGGTGCCACCGGGACCGTTCGAATCGCCACACCCGAACACCGCCCACGCAAACGCGAGGCACGCTACGGGCACGAACCGACGGAAACCATTCATGGTGTTCCCCCTCCCTCTTAACGAGGCACGACGCGGTACAGTACCTCACCGTCGCGAATCATCCCGAACTGCTCTCGTGCGACCCGTTCTTGCACCGCCGGATTCGTCTCGAGGTCGTGGGCGAGCTTGGCGAGCGAGTCGATCTCGATCTGCAGCCCGGCGACGCGCACGCGCTCATCGGCGACCTGGCGGCGGATCGTGATCCAATCGGCCGTGCTGTATTCCCCGCCCCAGGCGGCGAGCGCCAGTAATCCGACCGCACCGGCGATGCCGGCCACGCGCGCGCGGGTCACAGTCCGTACAGGTGCCGGCCGGGATAGTGGCCCACGTCGCCGAGCTCTTCCGCGATGCGGAGCAGCTGATTGTACTTGGCCACGCGGTCCGTGCGGGACGCGCTCCCAGTCTTGATCTGGCCGACCCCGGTCGCCACGGCGAGGTCGGCGATGAACGTGTCCTCCGTCTCACCGGAGCGGTGGGAAATCACGGAGCCGTAGCCGTTGCCCTTCGCCAGGTCGATGCACTGCAGCGTCTCGGTCAGCGTGCCGATCTGGTTCACCTTGATGAGAATCGCGTTCGCCACGCTCTCCTCGATGCCGCGCGCCAGTCGCTCGACGTTGGTGCAGAACAGGTCATCCCCGACAAGTTGCACCCGTTCCTGCAGCGCTTCTGTGAGCTTTGCCCATCCCGCCCAGTCGTCTTCGGCCAAACCGTCCTCGATCGAGACGATGGGGTAGCGGTCGATCCAGCCCTTATACAGCGCAATCATCTCTTCGGCGCTCTTTTTGCCGCCCTTGCTCTTCTTGAAGTTGTACACGCCGCCCTCGAATAGCTCGGAAGCGGCCACGTCCAGGGCAATCGCGATATCCTTCCCCGCCTCGAACCCGGCGGCCTCGATCGCGGCCATGATCGCCTCGAGTGCGGCTTCGTCGTTCGGCAGGTCGGGCGCAAAGCCGCCCTCATCGCCGACAGCAGTCGACAGCCCGCGCTTGGACAACACCTTCTTGAGCGAGTGGAACGTCTCCACCCCCATCCGCAGCCCCTCCGGGAACGTCTCGGCGCCGATGGGCACGACCATGAACTCCTGGCAGTCGACCGTGTTGGCGGCATGCGCGCCGCCGTTCAGGATGTTCATCATCGGGACCGGCAGGACGTGCGCGGCGGGCCCGCCGAGATAGCGATAGAGCGGCAGACCGGCGTCTTGCGACGCGGCCCGCGCGACCGCGAGCGAGACCGCGAGAATCGCATTGGCGCCGAGGTGACCCTTGTTCGGTGTGCCGTCGAGATCGAGCATCGCATAGTCGATCGCGATCTGATCCTCGGCGGACATCCCTTCGAGCCGCGGGCCGATCACTTCGTTGACGTTCTTGACCGCCTCGAGCACGCCTTTGCCGCCGAAGCGCTTCGCGTCGCCGTCGCGCAGCTCGACCGCTTCGTGCTCGCCGGTCGATGCGCCGCTCGGGACCGCCGCGGTGCCGACCGCGCCGCTCGCCAGGGTGACGTCCGCCTCGACGGTGGGATTGCCACGGCTGTCGAGGATTTCCCGCGCGTGAACCGAAATGACAGTGCTCATTGTGGTCCGAACCCTACCGCGCCTTCGACTGAAGGGCAACCATTGCGGCGCGCACCTGCTCGCGGAGGCGCTCCCGGTCTTCCGGTTTGAGGCCGGCGGTCGGGATCGGGGGGGCGATCAGCAGGCGAATAGGCCGGGCGCGCAGTCGCCAGGCCCCCTTCGGCAGGATCTCGAACGTGTGGTGGACGTACACGGGAACGACCGGCACCTGCGCCGCGATGGCGAGGGCGAACGGCGCGTTCTTGAAGGGCAACAGCTCGCCGGTGCGGCTGCGCGTTCCTTCCGGAAAGACGACGATCGACGACACGCCTTCCCGGATCGTGCGCGCCGCTTCGTCATAGGCCTCGAACGCCTTCTTGCGGGCGGCGCGATCGATCGCGATGTGCCCGGCGGCATGCATCGCGCTGCCGAGCAGCGGAATCTTGAAGAGCTCTTGCTTGGCGACGAAACGGATCGAGCCGGGCAGCGTCGCGAGCAGCGCCCAGATGTCGAACATCGACGAGTGATTCGACGCGTACATGAGTGGCTGGCCGCGCGGGATGAGCTCGAGGCCGTCGGCGATCACCGGCGTGCCGGCGGCGCGAAGGATGTCGCGGGACCAATCGACGTTCGCCCAGTCGTAGACGCCGCCAACGCGGTTCTTGACGCGAGACAGTCCCGCGACGACGGCGCCGGTAGCGTGAATGACGGTTGTGACGAACAGGACTACGTAGTACCAGAGGGTGCGGATCAAAGGGCGAAGTGATCGTAGCCCGCGGGCAAAGGGACCGGCTTGTTGTGGTCGAGCAGGCGCACGCCGCCGCGCCGTCCTCCCGCGCCGCGCAGGCACGTGCCGATGCGCGTCAGGTGCACGCCGGTCTCCGCGCGGAACGACGACGCGCTCGCGTCGCCGAACACCGGGGGCATCGTGAGCAGCAGCTCGAATTCCTCACCGCTGGATGCAGCCGCCATGGCGTCCACGTTCTCCCACAACGGAATGCGCTCGAGGTTGATCTCGATGCCCACTTCCGAGGCGGCCGCGAGATGCTGCGCATCGGCGACGAGCCCGTCGGAAATATCGATCATCGCGGTCGCCCCCTCACGCGCGAGCCAGCGGCCGGCATCGAGGCGCGGCTCGGGACATGCGTACCGGTTGTGCAGCGGCTTGTCCATTGCCTTGCCCGCCCGTAAACGCTCGAGCGCAAGCGCCGCCCCTCCAAGATAGCCCGTCACCCACAGGGCGTCGCCCTCGCGCGCCCCCGAGCGCCGCACCGGACGCGCCACGCTGCCGAGCACGCAGATGTCGATGGTATATCGCTCCGAGCGCGTCAAGTCGCCGCCCAGGATCTGCGCGCCGACGTTCCCCGCCATCGCCGCGACGCCTTCCATGATCTCGACGGCTGGGTCCGCGCCCCTTCCTTCGTATGCGGGAAGGCCGAGCGTCACAAGCAGCCCGACCGGCGTCGCCCCCTCCGCGGCCAGATCCGAGAGCGCCGCGCCCGCGGCGCGAAAGCCGATCTCCTTGAAGTCGAGCCAGTCGGTGCGGAAATGCACGCCCTCGAGCGAGGCGTCGATGCTGAGCGCAAGCGTCGTGTCGCCGAACGGGACCAACGCGCAGTCGTCGCCCAGCGCCTGGTTGTTCGGCAACAGCTCGGCGAGCCGACCCAAGATCGCGCGGATGCGATCGAACTCGACGCCGGGACCGAGATTCATCGGAGACGGACGAGGCCACTGTCGGTGGCCGCCCACAGGTAATCGCTGCCTGCCGCGAGGTCGCGCACGGGCGCGGGAACGTCGAACGGCACGGGATGCACGTGCACGAACGCGCGCGCGATGTCGACTTGCGCGAGCCCGGCGGTGCCGCCGATCCAGAGTGCACCGGCGTGCGCTACGATAGCCGTCGGGATGCCGAGGGCGGGTGGTAGGGGAAGCGTATTCCAAGCGCGCGTCGCGGGGTCGCGCCACGCCAGCTCGCGGTCGGTCGCCATCAGGATGGTATCCTGAAGACGTCCCAGGGCGCGGACGGTAACGCGCAGGCTGGAACGGTCGGCGAGGTCCGGAGGCGTCGTGATGTCATTGGCATCTGGAAGCACCTGGCCGAGACCGCCGCTCGTTCCCACGAGCAAGGTGTCGCCATCGGGCAGCAGGCTCGTGATGGGGAACCCGGTTGGACCGACCGCGGTCGCCCGATCGCCACTAATAAGGAAGAGGCCGCGCGTGGTGCCGACCCAGATGCCGCGCGTGGTGGCGGCGAGCGTCGTCGCTTCGGGCACGTCCCAGAGCCGCGATGCAAATGTCTGTGGATCGATGCGAAACACGCCCTGCTCCGTCGCCAACCAGAGCTGCCCCCCGGTCGCGATCAGCTTGCGCGAGACCTGAAACGACAAGCCGAGAGCGCCGCGCGCGTCGTCGGAGCTGCGCGTCGCGCTGAAGTCGCGCGCCACCCAGGTGATCCCGCGACGCGACTCACCGGGACGCGTGTTCGACGCAGCCCAGACGCCGTTCCCGTCCGGTGTAACCGCGAGCGCACCCACACTCGGAGCCAGGAGCCCGTAGGTCAGCACTTCCCACTCCCCCGTTTGTCGATCCACACGTATCAGCCCCAACCCGTTCGTGCCGAAAAAAATCTCGGGGCGATCAGACGTCGCGGCAGCCGCGGTGAACTCGTGCGTCCGCAGCCGGCGATCGGTCAGAATTGCGGCACGCATTGCGTCCGCCAGCGGCGCGCTCGCCAGGGCGCGCGCGACAGTCAACGTGCCGTCCGGTCCGCTCTGCGCAGAAGGTACCGAGCCCGGCGTCCACGTGCGTCCATCCACGTCGTATCGGACGTAACCGAATCCAGCGCCCAGGTCGAGCCAGACCGCATTCCCCGTCGGATCGGCAATCGCCCTCCGAACGTACTGCGACGGATATCCGTCCAGCGTCGTGACCGGCTGGCGAAAGCTGCGGGCGACGCGATCGTAGATCAGCAATCCGTGCGTCGTCGCGGCAAAGACCAGCCACGGCGTTGCGGCAACTGCTTCGACGTCTGAGAAATCGGAAATGACGGCCCGATTGTCCGGGCTCAGGATGTCGAGCGAACGGCTGGCCGAGGGAATTCCCCCCGTCGCACAGGCGAGTATAACCAGCCCGGCTGTTGCGGCGCTACAACAGGTCCGGAGCGTCAATTTCGGCCAGAATCGGCAGCCGATGGGGCTTCGCGTCTTTCCATGCGCGCCACACATCAGGCAGCGCGGCGAGTACGTCCGCGGGCCGCAGGCTGCGCGCGGTCCATTGTCGCGCGCCCAATTCCGCTGCGCGCCCGAGTGCGTGCGCCCCGAGCGCGGCGGCTTCGGCGGGTGCCGTGCCGCGCGCGAGAAATGCACCCACGAATCCTGCGAGCAGATCGCCGCTGCCGCCGGTGGCGAGACCGGGATTCCCACTCGCGACGACGTGCGCCGGCCCGCGCAGATCGGCGATCACCGTGGGCACACCCTTGAGCAGGATCGTGCATTTCAGTTTCGCCGCGGCACGCGTCGCCGCGGCCCAGCGATCGTTGGCGGCTTCATCGGCGAGCGCGTCGCCCGCCAGAGCCCGGAACTCGCCGAGATGGGGCGTACAGACCAGGGGTCGGGTGCCAGGTGTCAGGGAGCTGGCTCCAAGAAGATGCAGCGCGTCGGCGTCGACGACCGTGGGAATCGGCCGGCGGCTCAGCACCGCGGCGACGAACTTGGTGCGCGGATCCTCGCGGCCCAGGCCGGGGCCGAGCACGAGCGCGTCCGCCCAGTCGATCGCTTCCGCCGCCTGCGGCTCGAGCTGCTCGCCGAGCGCCGATTCGACGGTGAGCACGTCGGGGAGACTCGCCTGCGCGGCCACGATCGTCTCGCGTGCCGCGACGAGCTTCACCAGACCCGCACCGGCGGCAAGCGCCGCACGAGCGGAATGGAGCGCGGCGCCGGTCATCCCGTCCGCGCCGCCGATCACGCACACGCGCCCCCGGTCGCCTTTGTGCATTTGCGGGGCGAGACGGGGCAAACGCTGCGCCGCCCACGTGTCGGTGACGAAGACGGGCCACGCGGCATCGGGCGGCGGGAACCCGATGTCCACGACGACGACTTTGCCGCACCATTCGCGTTGCAGCAGATGGCCGCGGCGCGGCGCACCGAACGTCACGGTGAGCTTGGCGTGGATCGGGCCGTGCGCCTCGCCGCTCGTGAGATCGAGTCCCGTCGGCCCATCCACCGCGACGATCGGCGCCCCGTAGTCGGCCACGCGCTGCGCGAGCGCGAGCACGTCGCCTTTCGCGGGGCCCGTGGCGCCGGTGCCGAGCAGCGCGTCCACGCAGACGGCGGCCTGCGGCCAGGCTTCGTCGCGACCCAGCTCGCGCACGCCGTCGACGCGGGCGAGCGCGCGGTTGTCGATCGCGTCGTCGGTCTTGGGATCGAGCGCGGCGACCCAGACCGGAATGCCGGCCGCGTGCAGCGCGCGCGCGATGACCCAGCCGTCGCCGCCGTTGTTGCCGGCGCCCGCCGCGATGAGCACACCTCCGGGCGTCGCGGCCGCTAGTTCGGCGACCAGCACCTGCGCGACGGCCCGGCCCGCGGTCTCCATGAGCACGCGACTCGGCACACGGTACTGCGTGCGCGCCTGCGCGTCCCACGCCGCCGCCTCACTCGCCGACACGACCGGCACCGCATTCACGAAATCACCACCCCCGCGTAGCCCACGACGCGCGCGTCGTCACCGGACACCCACCCCGAGTGGCGGTAGTCTACCACCTCGGCGCGCGTAGCGCCCATGGCGCGTGCAGCGGCGAGCACCACCGCCGCCGGCGCGCGGCCGCACATCGAGATGTGCTCGCGCTTGCAGCGCGCCAGCAACCCTTCGCCGTCCAGCGCCTCGATGGCCTCGATCGCGCGTGCGTCCTTCTGCTCGGAGACTCGCGCCGGCTCGTAATGGTTGAGATCGCTCGAGGCGAGGAGCAGCACCGGCTCGCCCGCCGCTTTGACGAAGCGCACCACCACCTCGGCCAGCGCCGTCGCACGCTCGGCGGAATCCCAGGCGAGAATGAGAGGCAGGATTCGGGCGTCAGGAGCCAGGAACTGGAGGAACGGCAGCTCGACCTCGATGGCATGTTCGGAGACGTGCGCTTGGTGATCCACCTCGACCGCTCCTTGCGAGATTTCCCGGAGCGCCTCCGCTGCTGCCGCATCAATCGCCACATCGCCGAGGGGCGTGCGAAACGCGCCCGTTTCCCAGAGGGAGATGCCGGTCCGGGCGTCGCAGATGCCGGTGTGGTTTGGCGCCAGAATGAGGACCAGGCCGGGGATCGCAATGCGGCCGAAGACGCGGGCGGCAGTGGGACCGGAGTACCTGTAGCCAGCATGGGGACTGATTGCGCCGACCGCCCGTCCGGCCGTCTGCCCGTCCGCCCGTCGGGCATCGGCGAGCAGGGTTGCCACCGTCGCCCGCAATTCCACGGGGTCTTTGGGATAGAAGCGACCGCTGACGGCGGGCGCCCGGACGCTCACTCCGCGGAAGGAACTCCCGGCCAGCGATAGCCCGCGCCGGCTTTGAAGACGTCCGCGAACTCGTAGACGCGCTCGAAGTCCTCGAGCCGGTCGGTCGGCTGGCGGGCCAGCAGGCCGACTTCGATCAGCATGAACACGATCTCGCCGAAGTCTTCCGTCGCGCGGATCCCCCAGTGCGTCAGCACCGAGGCCGCGAGCATGCCGAACTGCTCGAGCGCGAAATCGCGGCACGCCCAGGCCAACTCGCCCCCCGTAAGATGGCGCCGCGCCGGCAGCCTGGTTTGCGCGAACTCGAGCGCCGCCAGCACGAAGATGTAGGCGCGTTCGTTGTACTTGCCGTCGCGCTTGCGGATCTCGGCCATCGCCGCTTCGAGCGTTGCGACGTCACTCATCGACGGGCCTCGCCCGGCGGTGGTGGGGGCGCTGGAGAAGCGGGAGCCGCCGGGGAAGGCACGACACGAATGCCTCCCGAGCGGCGTTCGCCGCGCCGGTCTTCCTGCGGCGCATCCAGCAGCGCGATATCCAGGACATCGTCGATCGTCTCCACCAGCTTGATATCAAGCAACTTCCGTACCTCTTCAGGCAGGTCAATAAGGTCGCTCTTGTTGCGCGCGGGGACCAGCACGGACGTCACCCCGGCCCGTGCGGCTGCCGTCAGCTTTTCCTTGAGTCCGCCGATCGGCAAAACGCGCCCGCGCAGCGTCAACTCGCCGGTCATCGCCACGTCATGGCGTGCCGGCCGTCGGCACAACAGTGAGGCAAGCGCGGCGGCGATGGTGATGCCTGCCGACGGTCCGTCTTTCGGGACGCCCCCCGCCGGCACGTGCAGGTGAACGTCCGACTGCGTGAACGCATCGAGCGGGATACCGAGGGCACCGGCGCGGGCGCGGAGCAGACTCCAGGCCGCCTGCGCCGATTCCTTCATGACGTCACCCAGCTGGCCGGTGAGGGTGATCTGTCCCTTCCCCGGCATCCGGATCGCCTCGATGAACATGATGTCGCCGCCGACCGGGGTCCACGCGAGTCCGGTCGCCACGCCGATCTCGGGCGCGCGCCCCGCGACCTCGCTCTGCACCTTCGGCTGGCCGGCGTACTTCTCGAGATTCTTGGACGTCACCTTCACCACCTTCGCGCCGCCTTCGACGACCTCGAGCGCGGCCTTCCGCAGCACGCCCTGGATCTCGCGCTCGAGCTGGCGGACGCCGGCCTCGCGTGTGTATTCGCCGATCAGGCGCTCGAGTGCGCCGTCGGCGACGTGCGCGCGGTCCGCATCCTCCGTCGTGCCGAGTCCCGTTTCCTTGAGCTGGCGCGGCAGCAGATAGCGCTTGGCGATCTGCAGCTTCTCGGACGGGGTGTAGCCGACGAGGGTCAGCTGCTCCATGCGGTCGAGCAGCGGATCGGGAATCGGCACCGTGCTGTTGGCCGTCGCGATGAACATGACGCCCGACAGATCGAACGGGACCTCGAGATAGTGATCGACGAACGTGGAGTTCTGCGCCGGGTCGAGCACCTCGAGCAGCGCCGCCGTGGGATCGCCGCGTACGTCGGCCCCCATCTTGTCGACTTCGTCGAGCATCAGCACCGGCGTGCGCGTCTCGCAGCGCTGCAGCGCGTGAATGATGCGCCCCGGAATCGCGCCGACGTACGTGCGGCGGTGTCCGCGGATTTCGGCTTCGTCGCGAACGCCGCCGAGCGACACGCGCGTGAACTTGCGGCCGAGCGCCTCGGCGATGCTCTGCCCGAGCGACGTCTTGCCGACGCCCGGCGGGCCGACGAAGCAGAGGATCGAGCCGCGGGCGTTCGGGTTCAGCGTGCGCACCGCGAGGTACTCGAGGATGCGCTCCTTGATGGTTTTCAGATCGTAGTGATCGCGGTCCAGGATCTCGCGCGCGGCCTTCAGGTCGAGCCGGTCCTGGGTCACGCGGCTCCACGGCAGCGACGCGAACACGTCGAGGTACGTGCGGGCCACCTGATACTCGGCCGACTGCGGCGACATCTGCCGCAGGCGCTTGATCTCGCGGTCGGCGACCTTTTTCGCTTCGGCGGAGAGCTGCGCCTCATCGAGCCGCTTGGCGAGCTCCTCCAGCTCGTCGTCGCCCTCGCCTTCGCCGAGCTCCTGGCGAATCACCTGCAGCTGCTCGCGCAGCACATACTCGCGCTGGTTCTGATCGAGCCGCGACTTCACCTTCTCCTGGATCTGCGTGCCGACCTCGAGGACCTGGAGCTCTTGCACCAGGAATTCGCCGAGGCGCTCGAGCCGGTGCGTCACGTCGTCGATCGCGAGCAGCTCCGCTTTCGCCGGCAGGGCGAGGTCCAGATTGGCCGCGATGAAATCGGCCAGCTTGCCGGCCTCGGTGATGCCCGCGAGGACCTCGTGCAGCTCGGCGCCGAGATAGGGCGCGATATCGATGACGCGCGAGAACTGCGCGATGGTGGTGCGCTTCAGCGCTTCGGTGCGCGCGTCCTCGAGCGTGTTCTCCTGCAGCGGCTCGCTGTCCGCCATGAGCCACTTCTCGCCCTGCGCGATGTTGTTGAGCCGCGCGCGCTCGAGCCCCTGCACCATCACGCGCACCGAGCCGTCGCCCAGCTTCAGCATCCGCACGATCGTGCCGAGCGTGCCGACGTCGTAGAGCTGGTGCGGCAGCGTGTTCATCACCGCGCCTTCGGGCGGCTCCATCCCGCCCATGGACTTCACGACGCCCAAGAGCAGGCGCTTTTCACCCTGGATGATCTCGTCGATCAGTTGGACGGCTTTGGGATCGGTGAGGGCCAGCGGCAGGACGACGTGCGGATAAACGACGAGCTGGCCCAGGGGCAGGACCGGCAGGCGTTCCATCAGGTGACCCGCACCGAGTGCGCGCCGGAGGACCGGGGCGGCTGTTTCGTCAGGCGGACTTCGAGGAAGCCGTGCTCGTACGTCGCCCGGATGGTCGCCGGATCGACGACGACCGGCAGCCGGAAGCGCCGCTCGAACGGCCCGACCTGCACTTCCATCGCGTGGTAGTGGCGCCGCCCCGGCTGGCGCGTGGGCCGCTCGCCCGCGATCCGCAGGATCCCTTCGTCCAGCTCGACGCTGAAGTCCTCCGCCCGCATCCCGGCGATGTCCATGTGCACGATGAGCTCGTCGTCCGTCTCGTAGACGTCGGTGCGCGGCTTCCATTTGGGAGACGCGACGAAGCCGACCGGACGACCGTGGGCGACTTCATTGAAATAGACGTCCAGCTCATCGGCGAGATGCACAGTGAGCGAACCCGATCCGCGGGAGGGGCGATTCGGAGGAGAGGGGGGAAGCGCGTCAGCCATTGTCGCCTAAGATAACGCACGGCCCGGCCCCGTGCGCGTGCGGCAGGTCACCTAGGCCAGCTGATTGCGCCAGTGAATCGTCACGGCGGATCCGTCCACGATCAGGACTGACGCCGGCGTCGTGAGCTGGCGTGCCAGCTCCGGCGCGCACAGGGGCCCGGCGCGGTAATCGACCCGAGTGCGCTGCGCGTGCCACACCCGCCAGCGCGGGTGGTCGACGCGGTACTCGAGAGTATCCTTGCCGATCTCACCGTTATACCCCCAATGCCGGACGGTGAGAAACTCCTCCAGCGAGCCCGCCGCCGGCTCGACGCCTTCGCCGCCGCCCGTTCCCGCAACCGTACACCAACGACCGGTCGTGTCCCACTGATACTCGACGTCAGGCGGCGGCCCGGCCGATACCTTGCTGCGCATCGGCACGACGCGATACGGCTCTCTATAAAGAAGGCGCGCCATACCGCCCACGACCGGCCGCGGCACGAGCTCGCGAATGAAGACGACGCCGTGACGAACACCCTCCGTCGCCGCGTGGCGGACGTAGAATCGCAGGTTCACTTCCTCGAAATCCTGATGGAACGGCACGGGAGCGCCGAGAACCTTGGTGTCCAGGAACTGGAAGCCGATGAGGCTGACGAACGTCTTGCCGTGCCAGGAGTCGAGGGTCGTGCCGCCAGGGACGAGGTCGATGATGCGCGCGGGATCGACCTCGTAGGTCAACACGATCAGATTGCGCCACTGCGCAGAGAGAAATGGACGGCTCGTCAGCACGCTCCTGCGACGCTGCAGCGAATCCAGGTGCGGTACGTGTACTGCTGCTGCACCAGCTGGGGAACGGGACAGCCCCCGATGCTCGCCGGCTTGAACCGGGTAGCCGCGAGCGCCTGCAGTGCGGAGATCATGAATTCGCGGTGCCCCCCCTGCAGGATGCGCAGTGATGCCGTGTCCGCGCGGCCGTTCGTGTTGACGACGAACTGCACCGTGACGTCGTCGTTTTCGCCTTCCTCGATCGACACGTCGGGATAGGACATCGGCGGATCGTTCAGTCGCTCCGCCCACTGATCGATGGCCAGAATCGGCACGGCGATGCGCACGAGACCGATGGCATGCGCCGTGCTGTCCGCGCGATTCACGTCCGCGATGCGTAAGATGATCCGGCCGTTATCGCGCTTGACCTCGCCGTCAGGCAGCGGAAACGCGCTGGCCGAGTCGGCGCGGCGGATGGCGCTGACGAGACTCGCGTTGAACTCGGGAGACGCCGTCGCGACGAAGATGTTCGTGTCGGCGAGCTGACCGGTCGCCGTCAGCCGGAACATCAGGACGCCGTCGAGTCCCTGACCGACGGTATCGAGGCTGTCTCCGATCGTGCGCATCGTGGGAATCTTGGCCCAGAACGGCAGGCTGATAATCGCGGGCGGCTTGTAGTACTGCCGGACGGCGTCGGCGGCAAAGAGGTAGGTCTGCGGCACGGGCTTCGTCGCGCTGAACTGCTTGGCGCGCCACCCCGGAGCGAGTCCGATGGCGACGGTGCGCTGCGCCATCGACGCCGCGGTGTCGAACCGGCACGGTGCCGGTCCGGCATCCGCAACGCTTTGTACTGCCAGCAGAGTCGCGAGTACGCTGCCGACCACGATCAAGTGCTACACCTTGTTGCCTTGCTGTTCCCACTGCCGGCGGCGCTGCTCCACGGACTGCGCGAAATCGTTCACGCGCTTGTTGAACGTATCGGCGAGCTGCTGGCTCCAGCCGAGGATCGACCAGGGCGCCTGCTGCTGCACGAATCCCAGAAGCTCGTGGACGCGCTTTTCGCTTCCTGGGATCGTCGCGGTGCCGCCATGGCAATGCACGATCGCCTCGTAGCTCTTGCCCACCGGAATGAAGTTCACGCTGCGCTTCGTGATCTTCTTGTAGCTCCACAGCACGTCGCGGAACCGCAGCACCTGGAACGAAAAGAACGACGACTTGATGAGGTACTGCTTGCCGAACCGCCAGCCGCCACCGGGGCGGAGCAACGAATGCTCCCACTCCTGCTCGGCGGCAACCGCGACGCCCATCGGATCGCCCCAGCTCGCGATGCGCTTGGCGAGCGGATGCTGCTCCGGATCGCGCCAGGCGCGCCAGGCGGGCAGCGCCTGCCAGGCGAACAGCAACAGGAAGACGAGGCCGACCGCGATGACGACGTAGCCGGGGCGGCGGAACGAGTCGGTGTCCAGATAGAAGGAATAGAAGTTGTTGCGCAGCGACTGCATTTCCTTGGTGTCGAACAGCTCGCGGTCGAGCTCGTCGGAGACGGGGATCAGCTTGCCCTCGGCGACCGGCGATTCCGCGCCCGCCGTCCGGACGACGAGGAAGTGATTCCCCATCACGATGGCGCGGTACGCCCCCGCTTCCTCGCGACTCGTCTCGACGCCGTTTTGCGTGTGCACCGTGTACTGGCGCAGGCCGGTGTCGAGGACCTTGTCGCCGCTGACGCGCGCGTAGTAGCGCGGTGTCAGCTCGACGTCGCGAATGGAATCGAGGTCGGCCTGGGTCAGCGCGTAGGGACCGGCCACGAAGTTCGCGATGTAGCGATGATCGTTGGTCGCGAGCAGGACGCCGATGACGAGCGTCAGGGTCCAGACGAACACGCGACGGAAGGAGACGTTCCGGATCCGCTTGGCAATCCAGGTTTCCATGCGAGCCTCGGCTGAAGACGGCACACTATAGCGAACGGCGGGTGCAGAGGCTAGCATAGCGCTATGCGTTATCTACCATGCGTTTCCGCGCTCGCCGTGCTCATCGCCTGCGAGAAACCGGCGCCTAAACCGGCTGCCACCGGGGGGGGCGCTGCTCCCGATTTCCACAATCCATCCGACCCGGCATTCGCCGCACAGGCGCCCGACAGCTTCCGCGCCCGCTTCGCGACGACGCGGGGCGACTTCGTCATCAGCGTCCATCGCGCCTGGGCGCCGCTCGGCGCCGACCGGTTTTACAACCTCGTGCGCTCGGGATTCTACGACGGCGTGCGGTTCTTCCGCGTGATTCCCGGCTTCATGGCCCAGTTCGGCCTGCACGCCGATACCGCGGTGACGTCGGCGTGGCGCGAGCGGCGCATTCCCGACGATCCGGCCGGACGCAGCAACCAGCGCGGCATGGTGACGTTCGCGACCGCCGGTCCGGGGACGCGCACCACACAGATCTTCATCAATTACCGCGACAATAGCCGGCTCGACGGTATGGGCTTCACACCGATCGGCCAGGTGGTCGAGGGGATGGAGGTCGTGGATTCGCTGTACAGCGGTTACGGCGAGGGCGCGCCGAGCGGACGCGGACCCGATCAGTACCGGCTGAACATCGAGGGCGAGAAGTATCTCGCCCGGCAGTTCCCGAAGCTCGACAAGATCAAAAAGGCTACGGTCGAGTAGGGGGCGCTCCGCCCGTCAGGGCGCGCAGCCGTCCCTGCGCCTCGCCGTTCGTCGAGTCGCGCTTCACCGCTTCGCGGAACGCGGCGACGGCGGCGGTCGTGTCGCCCTTCAGCAGATTGATGTTCCCGCGGAACGTGGCGGCGTTCGACGAATTCGGGAACTGGTCTTCGTTGAGCTTCAGGATCGCGAACGCCTCGTCGAATTTGCCGGCGCGCGCCAGACGGAACGCGGCGATGTCGAGCGTCGGCTCGCCGAAGTCGTAGGCGGCGCGGCCGAAGTAGCGGTCGCGCAGGGCGCGATAGGCGCGCGCCGCCGAATCCGCACCGGACATCTGCGCCGTCTCCATGATCAACTGCTCGAGCGGCACCGGCCGGTTGACGCCGCGGTGACAGGTGTTGCAGGTCACGCGCACCGTGTCGTGCATCTGGTCGTGGTCATGCGGCAGCGTGTCGATGCGGCGGTTGATCTCTTCCACCATCCGCATCATCTGCCGCGCCGTGAGCTTGGTGCGCTTGTCGTCTTTCGCGAAGTCGAAGCTCGACAGCGGCTGCCCTTCCTGGCCCACGTGGCAGAACTGGCAGCGCACGCCCAGGGCGCCGGCGAAGTTGCGCATCATCCCGATCACCTGAATGACGGGCGTGTTCTTGGGGATGACTTTGACGTTGACGAGCGAGTCGGGCGGAAAGTGCGCCTGCACCTGAGCGCCGAGTGCGCCCGCGAGACTCAGCAGGGCGGCGCCGACGAGCGTGGCGTGTTTCATGAGCTCAGTTCTATTCTCCAAGGACGCAGTTGGCTACACGCCGGATTGCATTCCCCACCGTTTCCTGACGCTTCTCCTCACATCTCGTGCCCACTGGCATGATGCTGTTCGCGCTGGAATTGCAGAAACGCGTGGATCGCGGCGACCGCAACAGAGTCGCGACTCGTGATCACCACCTCTCCCCCTCGGGGCCGGTCGCGGACCTCGTACGTGATTGCCGCGCGGCGCGCGCGCATCACGTCTGTCCCCGGCACGACCTGCGCGTGCACCGCGAACGGCTTCGTGAAGTCGCCCGCCCGAAACGCCGCCTGGATGTCGCGCATGTGGGCGCGAATGGTCTTGATCGCGGCCGTGTCGGACGGATCGTCGCGATCCAGGACCACGCGGCCGCCGTCGGGTAAGTCCTCGAACACGTGCGCCGAGGT
Organism: Gemmatimonadales bacterium; assembly: GCA_035491815.1. Lineage (GTDB taxonomy): Bacteria > Gemmatimonadota > Gemmatimonadetes > Gemmatimonadales > GWC2-71-9 > 20CM-2-65-7. Next base: position 15,155 of record DATJKA010000071.1, read on the forward strand.
GTACTGATCGACGCCCATGACGTGCTCCCCGCGCGCCTGCATCGCGGCGAAGTCCTTGTCCGAGCGGCGGCAGCCGCCGCTGACGGCTAACGCTGCGACGAGGCCGATTCCGAGCGATAGCCGAGTCTGGCGAATACGATCCATAAGGAAGCGTTGAGGACGAGGCCGAGCGCGGGCTGCACGAAGGCGAGCGCCGCCGCGAGCACGTAGACCGCCATCGATACGTAATAGGTCTTCCGGATGTTGCGGACGACGCTCTCGGAGACTTCCGCGCGCAGCAGGCGACCGCGCACCATCGTCGCGAACAGCACATTCCAGAAGAGCGCATTCAGCACAAACGTCGCGCAATAGAACGCGACCGCGGCACCGGCATCGGGTGTCGCGAGCTTCGCCGCCAGCACCGCCGTGGGAAACGGCAGGAACGTGACAGTCAGCAGCAGGAAGCCGTTGGCGAACAGAAATGGATAGTTCACTGCGCGCACCATGCGCAGCAGCTCGTGGTGGTTCACCCACTCGATCAGGATGACGAAGAAGCTCATCAGGAACGCGATGTATGAGGGCCACAGCGCGAGCAGTCCCGCCCATAGGGTGGTGTCCCCGCCGCTGTGCGGTACGCGGATCTCGAGGATGAGTAGCGTGATCGCGATGGCGAACACGCCGTCGCTGAACGCCTCGACGCGAGTGGGATTCTCACTCATACGAGTGAGAGTACCGCTCTTCTACACGCCGCGCGAGTTGCGTAGATTGGCCGGACACTCGAACGGTTGGGACTCTATGCATCGCGTGACTCGTGTTCTTCCCCTGGCGCTCGGCGCCGTTGTCATCGCCGCTTGCGGCAGCGACTCCAGCGGCCCGCAAGCAGGCTTCGAATGCCTCGGCCAAGCGCTGCCCACTACGGCGCCCGCCGCCATCACGTTGTCGGGCCAGGTGAAGAAGAACGTGCTAGCTCCGGTGCCGAACCCCGGCGCGATCGTCACGGCGTTTCGCACGAGCGACACGACCGTGGCACTCGCAACGGACACCAGCGACACGCCGGGCCGGTTCAGCATGGGTCTCACGACGGGCGGAACACCGGTCGACGGCTACGTCCGCGTAACGGACAGCAGCCATATCACGACCTACGCGTATCCGGCCGTGCCGCTCGCCGCGAACGACTCGCAGAACGTGCAGATGGTGACGCCCACGGAGTTCGGAGTCCTCGCGGCCGCCGCCGGCATCACGCCGCAGGCCGGCAAGGGCTTCATCGGCGTCATCGTGACGAACTGCTCCGGCACCGCGATCGCGGGAGCGACGGTGTCGAGCACGCCGGGCGGCACCGTGGTCTACAACGCGGGCGGAGTGCCGAGTGCCGCGGCCACGCACACGGCCAGCGACGGCATCGCGTATATCGCCAACGTGACGGCGGGCAACGTCCTCGTGCAGGCGAATGGCGGCGGTCACACGTTGCGCGCGCACACGGTCAATGCTCGCGCGGACGCGATCACACTGACGCAGATCAGACCCTAATCGAGCGCAGCGACCACCAGTAGGTCGGGGCAGCCGTCCACCACCGGCCCACGCTTGAAGTCGCCGTAGATTTGCCGGACGTAAAAACCGGCGCGCGCGAGCAGGTGCTCGAGCTCCGCGCGCAGGTACCAGCGCATCTCGAACGCCTGCACGTGGCGCTGGTTGCCGACGTAGTAGATCAACTCGGCCTCATTTACCTGATCGAGCCAGCGCACCCGTCCGATTCGGTAGGTCCGCCGCAACGAGCGACCGTCGGGCAAGACCTGATTGGCCGTGTCCTCGTGCTCTTCGCCGTCCGCACCGATCAGCATATCGAAGCGTGGGTTGAACACATCGAACACCAGGCGGCCGTGCGGCGCGAGATGGCGGGCGACGGCCGCCAGGAATCGCAGCTGATCCTGCGTGGTGATGAGATGCTGCACAACGCGAAACGGCGCCGTGATGAGCGAAAACGTCGTGCCGAGCTCGAAGGCGCGCATGTCGCCCGGCTCGAGCCGCACGCGAGCCTGCACCGCGGCCGGCTCGGCGTCGAGCTTCGACCGGCAGCGTGCGAGCATCGCGGCCGAGCCGTCGAGGCCGGTGATCGTGACCCCGGCGCGCGCGGTGGGAATGAGGATGCGCCC
>DATJKA010000072.1:0-85672 GCA_035491815.1 Gemmatimonadales bacterium
AGAACCGCGTGCCAGCGGGCAGCGTCGTAGCCGAGCATTAGAGTCCCAGGTTGCTGACGGTGGGTGGAGTGGACGAGTAGTCGTAAAACCCTTTGCCGCTTTTCTTGCCGTGCATCCCCGCGAGCACCATCCGCTTGAGCAGCGGCGGCGGCGCGTACCGCGCCTCGCGATACTCCTTGAACATGATCTCGGCGATGTGATGCGTCGTGTCGAGGCCGACGAAATCGAGCAGCGTGAGCGGGCCCATCGGATAGCCGCAGCCGAGCTGCATCGCTTTGTCGATGTCGGGCACGCTGCCGACGCCGCGTTCGACGGCGCGAATCGCGTCGAGCAGGTACGGCACGAGCAGCAGATTGACGATGAAGCCTGAGTTGTCCTTGGCCGCGATCGGTTCCTTGCGCAGCGACGCGGCAAAGGCGAACGCGCGCTTGAACGTCTCTTCCGACGTCGTGACGGTGCGAACGACCTCGACGAGCGGCATCAACGGCACAGGGTTGAAGAAATGCAGGCCGACAAACCGATCCGCCCGCTTCGTCGCGCCGGCCATCTCGGCGATCGTGAGGCTCGACGTGTTGGAGGCGAAGATCGTCCCCGCGCCGCACAGGCCGTCGAGCTCCTTGAACAGCGCGTTCTTGAGCGCCAAGTCTTCCGTGATCGCCTCGATGACGATGTCCACGCCCTTCAAGTCGGCGACGGTCGTCGTGAAGGTCAGGCGTTTCAGCGCGGCGTCGCGATCGGCGGCGGGCAGCTTGCCTTTCTCGACGAATTTGGCAAGCGACTTCTCGATCCCGGACCGGCCGCGATCGAGGACGTCCTTCGAGACATCGCGAACGATCGTGTCGTAGCCCACTGTCGCGGCGACCTGAGCGATGCCGCTGCCCATGAGCCCGCACCCCAGGACTCCCACCCGTTTGATGTCGGCCATAGGCTCCTTAGCGCTCCCCCCCGCCACGCTGGCGAGGGCGGGGACGCGGGTTTTCGAACGCCTTGCGCATCTCCTCCGCGATCCGCACGAACGGATGCGGCCCGGGCAAAGACGGCGTCTCGCGAATCTCGTTGCGCTCCAGCCGGTCGAGCACCTGCTCGAGCGACACCTGAATCCGCTCGTTATCGCGGCGGTGACTGCGGGCGATCGCCATGGCGGCGGGCACGAGAATCACCCCGGCCAGCAGGCCGATCGGCCCGAGGAAGGTGACGAACGTCGCCGTGCCGAGCGCCCCGACGCCCGTCACGATCGTCGTGCCCGTGATCCGTTGCGTTCTCCTGTGCCGTACGTCGGCGATGAGACTGACCAGACAGAATCCCGGCTCGAGCTGCGTGACCTGGCCGGCGATCTCCTCGGCGTTCGCAAGCGAGTAACGCCGGCCGCGCTTGCCGAGCGCGCGCTGGATGCTGGCGAGCGCGCCGGCCTTCGGCTCCCAGGTCGTGCGATCGGGATAGCGGCGCTTCACTTGCAGCGATTCTTCGTCCTCCATCCAACGCGTGAGCGCACGCTCGACCGTGGCGCGGTCGCCGGGGACGACGCGCTGCGCGCTCAGGCGGCGCGGGCCCGTGAGCCACGCCCAAAAACCCACGCCGCCCTCGACCACGCTGCGGGTCTGCTCCTCGAGGATGGCTTGCTGGAGATAGCGGTTTGGAATCCCGACGTCTTTGCCAAGCGCGAGCACTTCGTCCTTGGTCATGCCCTCGCCGATGTCGCGCTCGCTCGCCTGCAGCTCTGCGGCGCGTTGGATGATGCGCTCCAGCGCGTCCCGGCTGATCAGCTCACCGGACATCAGACCTTCGCCCTTCCTTTATTCCTCGGCACCGGCAGGCGCTCGCCGCTGGTGCTTTCGGGAAGCGCGGCCGGCTCCTTGGCGGGCGGCGCGATGCGATCCATGAACCCCTTGAACAGATCGATCGGGATAGGGAAGATCGTCGTCGAGTTCTTCTCCGACGCGATCTCGTTCACGGTTTGGAGGTAGCGGAGCTGAATCGCGGCGGGCTCTCTGCCGATGATCCGCGCCGCCTGCGCCAGCTTCTCCGATGCCTGCAGCTCACCCTCGGCGTTGATCACTTTCGCGCGCCGCTCACGCTCGGCCTCCGCTTGCCGGGCCATCGCGCGCTTCATCTCCGGCGGAAGATCCACGTCCTTCACTTCGACGGCAGAGACTTCGATGCCCCATTCCTCGGTGCGCTTGTCGATGATCTGTCGCAGGATCGCGTTGACCTTCTCGCGGTCGGCGAGCAGCTGATCCATTTCGGTTTCGCCGAGCACCGAGCGCAGCGTGGTCTGCGCGAGCTGGCTGGTCGCGTAGAGGTAGTTCTCGACGCCGACGACCGCTTTCTCCGGCGTCCGCACGCGCATGTAGAGGACCGCGTTGACTTTGATCGAGATGTTGTCGCGCGTGATCACGTCCTGCGGCGGGATGTCGATCGCCATGACGCGCAGCGACACCTTCTGCATCTTGGCGAGCAGCGGCGGCAGGAAGATCAGCCCCGGCCCTTTCGTCGGTCGCAGATGGCCGAGCAGGAAATACACGCCGCGCTCGTATTCGCGCAGCACGCGGAGTCCCGAGAACAAATAGAACGCGATCACACCGAGGGCGGTGATCAGAATGTTGCTCATAGGGCCTCGACGATGACCGCGGCGCCCTGCCCGCCGCCGATGCAGGCCGAGCCGAGGCCGAACCGCTTCTTCTCGCGGCGAAGCGCGTGCAGCAGGTGGATCGTGATGCGCGTGCCGCTCGCGGCGAGCGGATGGCCGATGGCGATCGCGCCGCCGCACGCGTTCGTCCGCGCGCGATCGAGGCCGAGCTCCCGCTCGACGGCGAGATACTGGGGCGCGAACGCTTCGTTCACTTCGACGAGATCCATTTGCTCGAGCTTCATGCCGGCCTTCGCGAGGGCTTTGCGTGCCGCCGGCGCGGGCCCGATCCCCATGTGCTTCGGCTCGACGCCCGCCACGGCCCATGCGACCAGCCGGCCGAGCGGCTTCAGGCCGTGCGCTTTCGCGTACTCCTCGCTCGCGATGACGGTGGCCGCGCCGCCATCGGAAATTCCCGACGCGTTCCCCGCGGTCACCAGGCCGTCTTTCTTGAAATAGGGCTTCAGGCTGCCGAGGATCTCGAGCGTCGTGTCGGGCCGCATGTGCTCGTCGGCCCGGAACTCGACTTCCTTGCCTTTCACCTTGATCGTGACGGGGACGACCTCGTCCGAGAACGCGCAGGCGTCCCACGCTGCCTTGGCGCGCTTCTGCGACGCCACGGCGACTTCATCGACTTCTTTTCTGGTGAGCTTGTACTTCTCGGCGAGGCTCTCGGCGGTCTCCGCCATCGACAGGCCGCATTGCGGATCCTTCAGCGATTCCCACAGCAGATCTTCCAGCGGCGCAGGACCGAGTCGCAGGCCCCAGCGGGCGCCTCGCACCACGTGCGGCGCCTGGCTCATCGATTCGGCGCCTCCCGCGAGTACGACGTCCGCTTCGCCGAGCAGCACGAGCTGGGCGCCCTGGGTAATGGCTTCGAATCCCGAGCCGCACAGGCGGTTGACCGTGACTGCGGGCGTTTCGATCGGCAGGCCCGACTTGAGGCCGACATGCCGCGCCATGTAGATCGCGTCCGCCGAGGTTTGGAGCGCGTTGCCGAAGACGACGTGCCCAAAATCGGCCGCCGCCACGTTGGAGCGCTGAATGGCGTGCCGCGAGGCGGCGACGCCGAGGTCGATGGCCGACAGATCCTTCAAAGAGCCGCCGAACGAGCCGAACCCGGTCCGCACGCCGGACAGGAAGACGACGTCTTTGCTGGCGCCCTGGGTTTTCATGGAGATGACTCCGCTACGAGACTCGGGGGAATATAGTGGCTACAGGGAGGCCGCGATTTTGGCAGCGACGTCCGCGGTGCTGGCCTTGCCACCGATATCGGGCGTGCGGGCGCCGGCCGCGACGGCGGCAATGACGGCGCGTTCCAAGTCGCGAGCGGCTTCCGGCTGCCCCAGCTGTTCCATCATCAAGGCGCCGGTGAGGACGGCGGCGATGGGATTCGCGACGCCCTTGCCGGCGAGCGGCGGCGCCGAACCGTGCACCGGCTCGAACAGCCCGCGGCGCTCGCCGGGATGGAGATTCGCGCTGGCCGCGACGCCCAGTCCGCCCACCAAGCCGGCGCCGAGGTCGGACAGGATGTCGCCGTAGAGATTGTTGGTCACGATCACCTGAAAGCGCGCAGGATCGCGCACCAGTTCCAGTGCGAGCGCGTCCACGTAGCGGTGCTCCGCTTCGATGCCCCGATACTCGGTCGCGACGGCTTTGAACTTCTCCTGCCAGATCTTGTGCGTTGGAATCGCGTTCGACTTGTCGCTCATCGTCACGCGCGACTTGCCGTGCGCCTTGGCCCACTCGAAGGCCGCGCGAATGATTCGCTCCACGCCTTTGCCCGTGTTCACCTCTTCGGCGATGTGCTCGTCACCGCTTGATCGTCCGCGACCGGTGTACTGGCCTTCGGTGTTTTCGCGGAAAATGACGAAATCGATAGGCGGTTGAGCGGTTGAGCGGTTGGGCGGTTGGAGCCGAAGCGGTGTCAGGTCCGGGTGCAGAAGCGTCACCGGTCGAAAGTTGACGTAGAGGTCGAGCTTGAAGCGAAGTCCAAGGAGGATGTCGCGGGCGTGCTCGTTCGCAGGGACGCGCGGGTCACCGATCGCGCCGAGGAAGATGGCGTCGACGTCGTCCCGCAGATGCTCGAGGGCGACCGGCGGTAGAGTCTCCTTGGTTTTGAGATAGTGATCTGCGGAGTAGGGAAGGCGTTCCCACGCGAGGGAGCATCCGTGCTTCGCGGCGGCACGATCGAGAATCGGAATCGCAGCCTCGATCACCTCCGGGCCGATGCCGTCGCCGGCGATGACCGCGACGCGATGTGTCTTCACCAACCGCCCAACCGCTCAACCGCCCAACCGCTCATTCGAATCCCGTCGCCCTGCCACAGCTCAAGCAATACGCCCACCCCACGTCGAGCACCGCACCGCAGCCCTGGCACTTGAGCTCTCCTTCCTGCGGCTGGCCGCAGTGTGGACAGAACCGCGCTTCGCGACCCGTTGGCAACACGCCGCCGCAGTACTCACACTGGTTCGGCGCGAGCGCGTCCTTCGATCGTCCGGCGGCGGGAGGAGGGACCGGGGTGGGAGGGGGAGGGGGAGGGGGGGGGGCACGGAACGCCGCCGGCGGAACGTACGGCACGGGATTCTCGCCGGTCGTGTCGCTGATCTCTTCGTCATCGTCATCGCCGATAGAGGGCGCATACGCGCGATCGGCCAGCAGCACACGCTCGGCGGCGCGGCCGTTCACCATGACCTGCGCGTCGGGGAAGCTGCGGAAGTACGCCGGATCGGGATTGATCGTGCCGATCTCGCGCTGCATCGCTTCGCGCACGTTGTCGGGCTCGAGCAGGACGTAGTGGCGCTCGCCCGCGAGCAAACGCAGCACCGCCATCTCATAGTCCTGATGCGTCGCGACGTTGAGGCGCGAGCGGTTCGAGCGATACGGGACGAGGCGCTCGTAGATGTCGGCGGCGGGGAAGGGCACCGCGACGCGCGTTTCCCGTGCGAGCGCCGTGACCAAGAGGGCGAAGAGCCGGTCGAGTTCGTCCACTACGCCTTCGTTCCGTTCCGCCAGGCGTTCATCCATTTGTCGTAGAGCACCGGCACGACGCCGCCCTGCTGCAACACCTCGACGCCCGACGGGTCGCGATACGCCTTGCGATAAAACACGTGCGTCACGCCCGAATTGATGATGAGCTTGGCGCACATCACGCACGGCGACGCGCTCACGAACACGACCTTGTCGCGCACGTTGCCCGGCGCCTTCACCAGCGCGTTCATCTCGGAGTGAATGCAGCCGCAGTTGCCGGGCACGGCGGAGTCGCACTTGTTGGGCAAGCCGCGCGCATTGCCGTTGTAACCGATCGCGAGGACGTTTTCGAGCCGCTGGTCCGTGACCACCGTCCCGACCTGGAGCCGCACGCAGGTCGAGCGCTTGGCGAGCTCCTCCGCCATGCGCATGTAGACTTCGTAGAGCGGGATACGGTCGACCGCGACCGACTGGTCGGACAGAGTCAGGTGATCCTTACTTGCTGCGCTCATGCAGCTCCTTGTCGGGATCGAAGTCCAGGAATTTGCCGCGGGCGCGCTGCTGCGCGAGCCAGGTGTCGAAGCCCGAGGGAATCAAGCCGTTGGAGCGCTCCTGCTGGTCGGCGGCGCGGATGGCGACGACGTTGGCGTACTCGTTCTTCACGTGCTCGTTGTGCCCGCGCACCCAGCGCCAGTCCACCGTGTGCATTTCGGCCACCTGCGCGAGCTTCTGCCAGAGGTCGGCGTTCTCGAGCGCGCCGGTCTTGCGACGCCAGCCGCGCGCCTCCCAATCCTTGCGCCACTCGTTCATGCCCTTCACGAGGTACTCGGAATCCGAGATGAAGCGGACGTGCGCGTGCCGCCACTGCCGGCGAATCCACTCGAGCGACGCGATCGCGCCGGCCAGCGCCATCTTGTTGTTCGTCGTCTGCGGCGAGCACTCGTAGAAGTCCCACCGGGCGACGCTGTCGCCCGCCGGCGCTTCGATCAGCGCGGCATTGCCGCCGCGGCTCGGCTTCGATGAGTCGTTGCCCAGACAGCTTTCGTCCGCATGGACGAGAACGAAGGTGCCGGTCACGGTTGAATCACCACGGGGATGTCGGTATGCAGCAAAATCTCCTCGGCATGGGAAACCGTGACGGCGCTCCGCCTGCCCGAACCGACGTGCGCGCCCGCGAACAGCGCGTCACACTGCGTGCGGGCGATGACGCGCGCCACGGCCTGGCCGGGGGTGCCGGGCTCGAGATGGGTCACGAACGGGATACCCTGCAGCGACAGGACCGCTTCGGCTTCGCCGACCACCATCGTCCCGCCGGACGGATCGATCGTGGCGTGAATCACGTGCACGGTGCTGTGAATGACGCTGGCGAACCGCGCGGCCAGCTCGAGCGCACGCTGCGCCGTCTCGCGGCCGTCGTAAGCGACGGCGCACGTCTTCATCGGCGACGGCTTGCTCGCGCAGACGATCACGGTGCGCTCGGCGATGCGAATCAACGACCCCACGGTCTTCCCGACGACGTCGTGCGGCGACGAGCGACCCCGGCGCCCCACCAGGACCGCGTCGACGTCGCGCGCGAGCGCGGCCAGCTCGATGTCGGGGTCGCCATGTTTCTGGACGACGTCCACCGACAGCCCCGCGTCCTCTACGCGCTCCTTCGCGCGCGCGAGCAGCGCGCCCGAGTCCGAGGCGCGGCGCTCTTGCAGCAGCGAATGCGGCTCCTTCACGTGCACTACGACGAGCCGGGACTTGAAGCGTTGGCCCAGGTGCACTGCCTGCTCCAACGCTTCGTCCGCGTTGGGGCTGCCGTCCAGGCCGATCAGCATGCGCGTGAACATCAGGAGCCGGGAGTTGGGAGCGGGGAGCTAGGGCAACACCGCGAAGGTCTCTAAATCGCGCAGCCGAAACGCCAGCATCTCGCCGGTCATGGGCAGCCGCCCCACGAGCACGTCGTCCCGCCCGCTCGTCTCGAGACGCATCGCCACCACGACATATTCGGTCCCGCGCCGCCGCAGCGCTACCCGCCGTTGTTGCCGCACGGCGCCCTCGATCGCATCCAGCGATTCCGGGCTCAGTGTGCGGTACTCGCGAATCGGTGGCACAGGCATTTCAGTTTACGCTGATGGACCCGGCGGTGCCGCGCGCCAGCCGGCCGATCCGTGCGGCGACGAGCGTGCCTTCACGCTCGAGCGTGGCAATCAGCGCGCTCGCGCGATCGGGATCGACGGCGATCAACAGCCCGCCGGACGTTTGCGCATCGAACATCAGGACGCGGATGGGCTCAGGAATCTCGTTGGCGATCTTCACCTGCGCGCCAAGCGCTTCGCGGTTGCGCTTGGTACCCCCGGGGATCGCGCCGCGCTCCGCCAGCTCGCGAGCGCCGGGCAGCAGCGGGACAGCCGCGGCCTCGATTTCTGCCGATACGTTGCTTGCCATCAGCATGTTGTGCAGGTGACCCAGCAGCCCGAAGCCCGTGACGTCCGTTGCGGCATGAACCCCCCCGCCCGTCGCCCGCATTGCGCGCGCGGCACCGGCGTTGAGCGTGGTCATCGACGTCACTGCCGGCGCGATGTCCGCCGCGCTGGCGAGATCGCGCTTCAGCGCGGTCGTCAGCACTCCCGTGCCGATCGGCTTCGTCAGGACGAGCGCGTCGCCCGCGCGGGCCTTCGCGAGTGTGACGAGACGGTTGGGATGCACCTCGCCGATGGCGACCATGCCGTACTTGGGCTCGGGGTCGTCCACCGAGTGCCCGCCGACGACGAACGCGCCCGCTTCCTTCGCGATGTCGGCGCCGCCGCGCAGCACGTCGCCGAGCAGCTCATAGGGCAGCTTGTCGCGCGGCCAGCCGACGAGGTTGAGCGCGAACAGCGGCGTTCCGCCCATCGCGTAGACGTCGGAGAATGCATTCGCCGCGGCGATGCGTCCGAAGTCGTAGGCGTCATCCACGAGCGGGGTGAAGAAATCAACCGTCGCGACGATCGCGCGGTCCGGCGTCAACTGGTACACGGCGGCGTCGTCCCGCGTCGAAGCGTCGACCAGGATGCGTGGATCGGTCAGTGACGGCACGTGGCGCAAGACCTGCGCCAACTCGGCGGGGCCGAGCTTGCAGGCTCAGCCGGCGCCGTGCGAAAACGCCGTCAGGCGAATCGGGTTCATTGGTCCAGCGAAGATAGCTACGAAAGACGCCAGGCGAGCAGGGCGCCCGCAACGACGTAGCGCGCAACGTCCAGTCCCGCATGCGCGAGGAGATGGCGTCGTACGCGTGGCTCCGCGTGACGCCACATGACGAGCCGCCGTGGAAACGCAACGAGCAACCCGATCATGAAGAACAGCAACCACCAGCCGCCGGCGCCCAGCGAATCGAACCAGAGTGAGCCGAAGAGTGTAACGACCGCCGCTTCAGCGACACGCCATCCGCACTCCCACGCGTTCAACGTCCACGGGACGTACTGCTGATCGGCAGGAGAGTCCCACCGGTAGCCGATGGGCGGCGTCACCGCGAACAGTACGGCGACTGGAAGCCAGGCAACGATCAGCCGGCCGAGCGTCACCTACCGCGTTCCGGTGTAGCCCGGACCCCGCAGGCCGCGGCCCGGACGCGCGCTCGTGATCTGTCCCTTCTTCAATACCATCTGCCCGTTGACGAACACGTACTCGATGCCCACCGACGTCTGGTGCGGCTGCTCGAACGTCGCGCGATCGATGACGGTCGCAGGGTTGAAGACGGTGATGTCGGCGTACATGCCGGACTTCACGAGCCCGCGATCGGCGAGGCCGACACGCTGCGCCGCGAGCGACGTCATCTTCCGCACCGCGAATTCGAGCGGGAACAGCTTCAAGTCGCGGGCATAGTGGCCGAGGATGCGCGGGAACGTGCCGTAGGCGCGCGGGTGCGCCGACTGCGTGCCCAGCGGGCCGTCCGGCGCGACACCGCCGAAGTCGGTGTTCACCGCGACCCACCACTGCTTCATCGCCGCCTGGACGTCGGGCTCCTGCATGATCGCGTACACGGCGTCGGTGCGATGGCCGCCCTCGGCGAGCACGATGTCGAACACCGTCTCGACCGTATCGCGATGATGCAGCGCCGCGATCTGTGCGACCGTTTTGCCCTGCATGTAGCGCAGCGAGTCCTGGAACGTGCCGGTGATCAGCACGCCTGCGCCCCCGCCGGCGGCCACGAAGAAGCTTTCACTCCTCGGATTCTTGATTTCGGCGCGCAGCCGCGCGCGCGTCGCCGGATCCCGCAGGCGGATCAGCAGCGAATCCCACCCACCGCTCTCGGCCCACGTGGGAATGGACGCATCGAGTGACGTGGCGGCGCGGATGTAGGGGTACTGATCGGCGGTGACGTCGAGTCCTGCGGCGCGCGCCGAGTCGATCTTCGCGAGCACGCGCGGCATCTGCCCCCAGCTGCGGCGGCCGGAAACCTTGAGGTGCGAAACCTCGGCCGGAATCTGCGCTTCCCGGGCGATCCGGAAGACCTCGTTCAGCGCGTCGTCGATGTGCTCTCCCTCATCACGCATGTGCGAGGCGTAGATGCCGCCGTGGCGGCTGGCGGCGCGCGCCAGCGCGATGAGCTCGTCGGTCTTGGAGTAGCTCGCGGGCGCGTACTCCAGCGCGGTCCACAGCCCGAGCGCGCCCTGCTCCATGAGGGTGTCGACGATCGCCGTCATGTGCGCGAGCTCGTCGGGCGTCGGGGCACGGTTCTCGTTCCCGACGACGGCGAGCCGCACCTGCGTCGCGCCAACGAACGTCGCGATGTTGAGGGAGGAGCCCTGGCGCTCGAGCTGCGCGAAATATCCGTTGAGATCGCGCCAGTCCTCGCGGTAATGCCACTTCTTCATCGCGTCGGAATCTTGGGCGGCCAGCTGGTCCGTCAGCGGCGCGACCGAGCCGCCTTCGCCCGTCACTTCCGTCGTGATGCCTTGCGTGATCTTGGAGAGGACGCGGTTGTCGATCAGCACGTTGGTCTCGGACTGGCCCATCATGTCGATGAAGCCGGGCGCGACGATCAAACCGCTGACGTCCACCGTGTCACGCGCGCCGGCCGTGCCGAGGAACCCCACTGCGGCAATGCGGTCACCGCGCAGGGCGACGTCGCCCCGGTAGCGCGGGTTGCCGCTGCCGTCGATGATCCACCCTCCCCTGAGGATCAAATCGTACGGGCCCTCGTTCTTCGAGGGCACCGCCATTCCGCATGCGAGCGAGAGTAAGAGCAGAGCCGTCACACAAGCCAACCGCCCAACCGCTGAACCGCCCAACCGCGTCATTTCCATGTCGCCCTCAGGGAATCGGGCCGAATCATCCGGCCGCGAATCATGACCATCGCGATGTTGCGCGTCGCGGCGATGTTGCGCGTGGGGTTGGCGTTCAGCACGACGAGATCGGCGACCTTCCCCGGAGTCAGGATGCCGAGGGAATCGGCGCGGAGCAGCTGGGCCCCCCGCCGCGTGGCGGCCGTGATCGCCTCGAGCGGTGTGAGCCCCGCATCCACGAGCAGCGACATCTCTTCATGCAGCGAGTAGCCTGGGATCAACAGCTGGTTGGCCGCATCCGAGCCCGCCACGATCGCGCCGCCCGCGCGCTTGTACTCACGGACGAACTGATCCTGCCGTCGGCGCGAGCGCCGGAACGCCTCGAAGTCGGCCGACTTCCAACCCGTGCGCTGCAACAGGCTCGGCACGCTGCGCACGCTCTGCGCGTTGTCGGGCACGTCCTCCATGCCGGGCCGCGTCAGGAGGATCGGGTTGTCGAGTCGCGACAGCATGTCGTGGACGACGAGCGTGGGGACGATCGCCACGCGCGTCTGCGCCAGCGCGCGGGCCGTGCGCGCGACCGCCGCGGAATCGAGGCTCGCCCACCCCTTCTCCTCGGTCGTCCAGCCCGCGAGGAAGCTGTTGTGCGCGTCGGCGTACGACGGATCTCCGGTTGCGGCCTGCACGACGCCGGCCATGTGCTCGATGGAGACGACGCCGGCGCGTCCCGCCGTCAGCGCGTCGGTCTTGCCGAGGTGCGCGGCCACGGTCAGGCGGAGCTTGCCGGCCTCGTCGAGTATCGCCTGGAGCAGGGCGGGCGTGATCTTCGTGTAGACCTTGAGGTAATCCACTCCCGCCACCGCGTGCTTGTCCACGGCGCGGCGCGCGTCATCGGGTGTCGCGACGCCGCTTGCGTTGGCGTACGTCGGCGGCACGCCGTCGATCATCGCACCGGAGGTGAACATCCGCGGTCCCAGCACCGAGCCCAAGTTCAATGCGTTGCGGAGCGCGAGCGCGGAGTCGGTGTTGCTGTGCAGGTCGCGGACCGTCGTGACGCCCCAGGCGATGTAGCGGCCGCTCGCCCAGCGCTCGACGTGCGCGTGCGCGTCGATCAGGCCCGGGATGATCGTCTTGCCGGCGAGATCGACGACCGTGGCGCCGCGCGGGACCGGGATCTCGTTGACGCGGGCGATCGCCTCGATGTGGCCGTTGCGGACAATGATGAGGGCGTCGCTTCTGGGCGGGCCGCCGCTGCCGTCGATCAACGTCGCGCCCTCGAGCGCAATGACGACGTCTTTCGGGGGCAGAAACTTGCTGCACCCGCCGACGGTCAGCAGCAACGGCAATCCAAACCGCCCAACCGCCGCGCCGCTCAACCGCTTCATTTCGGATCCGCCGAGGTATGGTCGTGCAGGATTCTCCAGCGATCACCCTGCTTCTGCAGCACCAGCGTGAATGGTCCACTGGCGACGACCGAGTCGCGCCGCAGCAGCGTGAACCGCGCCGTCGCGTACGCGAAGTCCGGCGTCAGGACGCGCACGCGCAGCTCTTCGAACGCGAGCGAATCGCGCGATTTGCCGGGCGCGAAGTAGTTCTTCTGATAGCGATCGTAGAGCGGCTGCCAGCCGTACTGCACGTGTCCGGCCGCCATGTAGCTGGTGAGCGAATCCTGCGCGTAATCGCTCATGAAGCCCGCGAGATCGCCGCGGTTCCAATCGGACGCGGAGCGCTGCAGCATCGCGGCGATTTCCTGCGGCGGATCCCCCAACGGGATCTTCGGAGCGCTGCACGCTACGGCGATGGAGAGCAGAACGACGCACGACGCACGACGCACGATTGGTTCTCCTTAACGTGACACGCGGGAGCATCTCGTCGAGACGCTCCCGCGGGTGGTGATGCGAGCTGTGTTAGCGGCGGCGTTTCTTCTTCGCTGCCTTCTTCTTTTTCGCCGGCTTCTTCTTGGCTTTGGGCCGCGCCTTCTTCGCCGCTTTCTTCTTTTTTGGCTTCTTCTTCGCCTTCGCCTTCGGCTTGGACGAGGGTGCCGACTCGTCCTCCATCGGCATCGACGAAGGGGTCGGCGCCGGCGTGGGCGCCGATGGGAACATCGGCTCCATGAAACCTGGTCCGGGCCAACTACTCTCCGTTACATCCATCTGCTCAAGCATCGGATCTCTCCTATGCTGTGTAGGTGCAGGGCGGCGTGAGTGGGCCTAAGCTTACCGCGGGATTTGCACCTCGCAAGTGATGCGCGCTACCAGGGTTTTGGGCCCGGATTTTCCGGTCCGTTGTGACAAGTTGGCTTGACAGGGGCATTTAGCCGGACACACATTCGCCCAGCCATGTTCAGACGCATCGTTGTGGCGATGGTGACACTCTCCGCCCCGGCCCTCCAGGCGCAGAACGTCGCCGAAGTCCAGGTGGCGCCTCCCTCCGTGAACATCCGGGTCGGGGAGCGCACCGGTCTGCTCGCCACGGCGTTCGACCGTATCGGCAACGTCATTCCCACGGTCCGGATCATCTGGTCGTCGAACAACATCAACATCGCCAAGGTCGACAATAACGGCACCGTGACCGGCGTCGGGAACGGCGTCGCCATCATCGAGGCGCGCGTCGGCCCACGGCGCGGCCAGGCCGCCGTGCAGGTCACCGGCGGCGCCGGTCCGCCTCCACCGCCGCCCCCGGCCGCGCCACCGACCGCGCCACCGGGGGGTCCGCCGGCGCCGCCGGCCGCCCCGCCGGGTCCCGACCCGTTCGCCGGTCAGCCTGCGGGCAGCGGGCCCGCGGCAGCGCTCCGGCTCGAGCCTGGCGTCGTTTATCTACTGCCGTCGGAAAACACGCGGGTCTCGCCGCGCGCGTTGCGCGAAGACGGCTCGCCGGCGGCCCCGGTGATCGTGACATGGACATCGCTGCGCGCCGACGTGGCCAGCGTCGATCAGAGCGGCAATGTGGTTGCGCTATCGCCCGGGCAGGGCACGATCCAGGCGACTGCCGCCGGGGGGGGCGGCCTGACGGCGACCGCACCGATCGTGGTGCAACAAGCCGAGTTCACCGTTCGCGAGGGAGCGACGCTGCTCCTTTCACCGGGCGACGTGGATACGCTGCACGTTATCGTCGCCGCGCAGAGCAACCGCATCGTGAACCCGCTCGTCCTGCAATGGGCCTCCAGCGATCAAAGCGTCGCGCGCGTCAGCCTCGCGGGCGTCGTGACGACCGTGGGTCCCGGCAAGGCGACGCTCACGGTGTCGGGTCTGCTGCAAAGCAAGAGCATCGAAGTCTCGGTGCACCCCGTCGTCGCCAAACTGTCGGTGCGCCCGACGCTGCGAGAAGAGGTCCAAGTCCCGCTGACGGGAACCGCGAAGTTCGAGGCACAGGCGCTGACGGTGGAGAATGTGCCGGTGCCCGAAGCACCGCTGCGGTGGACCGTCACGGACCCGTCCATCGCGACCTTCGACCCGCAAACGGGGACGCTGACGGGTCGCGCTGTGGGGAAGACGCAGCTGATGGTCCGCGGGCCCGGATCCGGTCTGGCAGTCACTTGGAACATCAGCGTGATTGCGGGCTCGATCCACTTCACTCAGGCGCGTATGGGCATCGGCCTCAATCAGCGCCGTGCCTTGCACGCGAATTTCGCGGACGATCAGGGCAATGTGCTCGGCCCCGCCGGCGGCCTCACCTGGACCAGCGATAACCCCCAGGTCGCGACGGTCGGCGAGGACGGCACCGTGGCGGGCACGGGCTACGGCCATGCGCACATCACCGCTACGGCGCCGGGCGGCAAGAGCGCGGCTGCTGACGTCTTCGTGGTAGGGGAAATCGTGGTCGCGAGCTCCAGAGCCGGAGGAACCGGCAAGTTCCAGCTTTACGCCACGGAGCGCTCCAATCTCGCGCAGCTCGCGAAAATCGGCGCCGCCGCCGATACGGCCTCCGCGAGTGAGCCCGCATTTTCGCCCGACGGGTCGCGCATCGCCTTCGTCTCGCAGCGCGACGGCAATGCCGAGATTTACGTCATGAACGCCGATGGAAGCGGCGCCACGCGGCTCTCCAACGATCCGCAGGCCGACGGGCATCCCGTGTTCACGGCCGACGGCCTGACGATCGTCTTTCATTCCGCGCGCACCGCGGGCAAGCAGCAGATCTGGGCGATCAATGTGGACGGCTCAGGCACCGCGCAGCTCACGAAGGACTCGGTGAGCTTCGCGCCCACCGTGTCGCCCGACGGACAGACGATCGCCTATGTCTCGTCACGCAACAAAGACACCGACATCTGGCTGATGGGCCGCGACGGCACGAATCAGCGGCAATTCACCCGTTCGCCGCAGCAACGTGAGTCGGAGCCGCACTTCCTGCGCGATGGCACGCTCGCCTATCTCGTCGAGCGGCGCGACGGCAATCGCACGGTCCAGCAGGTAATGCGGGCCGATCTTGCCACGGGCGCGCAGACCGCAATCACCGGGACGGACCTCGCGATCACCTCGTTCGCCGTCTCGCCGTCGGGCGATCTCGTGGCGCTGGTCGTGAACGCCGATCCGGGCAACCGCCGTAATCCCACCTACAAGGTCTATATCCAGCCGGTCAGCTCCGCGACGCCGGTCCCGATGCCGACGACCGGGACGGAGCAGATGATGACGCCGACGTTCCGGCCCTAGATTACGGGCGCCATGCGCGCCTGCGTTCTGACCGCCACCGGCGGCCTCGACAAGCTCCAAGTCATCGACGTTCCCGACGCCCCCGCGCCTCAGGCGGGCGAGGTCCGCGTCGCGGTTCACGCCGCCGCGCTGAATCACCTCGATCTCTTCGTCGCGGAAGGCATGCCCGGCACGGCCGAGCGCTTCCCATTTGTCGTGGGCGCGGACGGCGCGGGCATCGTCGAAACCGTGGGGACGGGGGTGACCGCGGTGCAGCCGGGCGATCGCGTGATGATCAACCCCGGCATCTCCGACTACACCTGCGAGTTCTGCCGCGCCGGCGAGCATTCGCTGTGCGTGAACTACCGTCTGCTCGGCGAGCACTTGCCGGGGACGCTGGCCGAGTTCGTCACGGTGCCGGTGCAGAATGTCGCGCGCGCGCCCAATCTCTCGCCGGGGCTGACCTGGGCGGAAGCGGCGGCGTTCTCGCTGGTGACGCTGACCGCCTGGCGCATGGTCGTGACGCGCGCACGTGTCGCGCAGGGGGAGACCGTCCTCATCTGGGGGATTGGCGGCGGCGTGTCGCTCACGGCGATGCGGATCGCCAAGCTGTTCGGTGCGCAGGTGATCGTGACATCCTCCGACGATGCCAAGCTGGCCGCGGCCAAGCAGCTCGGTGCCGACGTCACGCTGAATCACCGCACGCAGCAGGTAGGGAAAGAAGTCCGCGCACTCACGAGCAGGCGCGGCGTCGATGTCGTCATCGAGAACGTGGGCGCCGCGACGTGGGATGATTCCCTGCGCTGTCTGCGGCGCGGCGGACGGCTCGTCACCTGCGGCGCCACGTCCGGCCCGCAGGTCGGCATCGACCTGCGGCGGATGTTCTGGCACCACTGGACACTCATGGGCTCGACGATGGGCAACGCGGCGGAGTACGCGGAGGTCGTGCGGCGGCTGGGGAACGGGGAGCTGCGGCCGATCGTGGATCGGGTCTTCCCGCTCGCGCGTGCACGCGAGGCGTATGCGAGATTGGAGAAAGCCCAGCAGCTCGGGAAAGTGGTCGTGGAAGTCGCGTCGTAGACGCGATTTAGAGAGCAGCTTTCCGTTGCTTTTCACCGCCTAAGTACATAGTTTTTATAAACTTAGCCCAGCTCCTCTACTTCATTCCAGAGCCTAAATGACCGGTCCGAACGTCCGCGATCGCATTCTCCCGCGCCTCATCGAAGACGAGCTCAAAGAGTCGTTCCTCGACTATTCGATGAGCGTCATTGTGTCGCGCGCCCTGCCCGATGTGCGCGACGGCCTGAAGCCTGTCCACCGCCGGATCCTCTACGCGATGCACGAGCTCGGCCTCGTCCCGGGCCGACCCTACAAGAAGAGCGCGACGGTCGTGGGTGACGTACTCGGCAAGTACCACCCCCATGGCGACGTGGCCTTGTACGACACGCTGGTGCGCATGGTGCAGGACTTCTCCCTACGCTACCCGCTGGTGGATGGCCAGGGGAATTTCGGCTCGGTGGACGGGGATTCGGCCGCGGCCTACCGCTATACCGAAGCGCGTCTCACCCGCGTCGCGATGACGATGCTGGAGGACATCGACAAGAACACCGTCGCCTTTGTCCCCAACTTCGATGACCGGCTGAAGGAGCCAACGGTCCTGCCGGGACGGCTCCCGAACCTCATCGTCAACGGCTCGGCCGGCATCGCGGTCGGCATGACGACGAACATCCCGCCCCACAATCTGGGCGAGGTCGTACAGGCGATTGTCCATCTCGTCGATCATCCCAACGCGACGATTAAGGACATCCGAAAGTTCGTCAAAGGCCCTGACTTCCCAACCGGCGCCATCATCTACGGCCGCGACGGGATCAAGGAGTGCTACGAGAAAGGCCGCGGGCGGATCGTCATTCGCGCCCGCGCCATCGCCGAGGAGAAGGAGTCGAGCGGCAAGCAGCAGATCGTCGTGACCGAGTTCCCCTACCAGGTGAGCCCCGAGCGGGTGCACGAGCAGATCCGCGACCTCGCGCTCGCCAAGAAGCTCGAGGGCATCAGCGACGTTCGCAACGAATCGGACAAGGAGGGGATTCGGCTCGTCATCGAGCTGAAGCGCGACGTCATTCCGATGGTCGTGCTCAATCAGCTCTACAAGCACACGCAGATGCAGCAGACCTTCGGCGCCATCATGCTGGCGCTGGTGGACGGCACGCCAAAGGAACTGACGCTCGTCGAGCTGCTGCAGCATTTCATCGAGCACCGCCACACCGTCATCACGCTGCGCACCCAGTTCGAGCTGCAGCGCGCGCAGGACCGCGAGCACATCCTCGAGGGCTTGAAGATCGCCGTCGACAACATCGACGAGGTCATCAAGATCATCAAGAAATCAAAGGACTCGCCCAGCGCCGACGCCGCGCTGCGCAAGCGCTTCAAGCTGTCCGAGAAGCAGTCGGCCGAAATTCTCAACATGCGCCTGGCGCGGCTCACCGCCCTCGAGATCACCAAGCTCGAAGAGGAGCTCAAGGACGTTCGCCGCTTCATCAAGGAGTGCAAGGAGATCCTCGCCTCCAAGCCGCGGCGCATGAAGATCCTGAAGGAAGAGCTCACCGAGCTGGCGGCGGGCTTCGGCGACGAGCGGCGCACCGAGATCGTGGCCGACCAGGGCGAGTTCTCGATCGAAGACCTGATCGCCGAAGAGGACATGGTGATCACCGTGTCCCACGCGGGCTACATCAAGCGCCTGCCGGTCTCGGCGTACCGGCGGCAGCGCCGCGGCGGCAAGGGCGTGATCGCGGCGCATCAGAAGGAAGACGATTGGGTCGAGCACCTCTTTATCGCCTCGACGCACGACTACGTCATGTTCTTCACCGAACAGGGCCAGTGTTACTGGCTCAAGGTGCACGAGATCCCGCAAGCCGCGCGGGCGGCGCGCGGGAAACCGATTCTCTCCTGCGTCGCGATGAAGCCGGACGAGCGGATCGCCGCGCTCGTGCCCGTGCGCGAGTTCTCCCAGGACCAGTTCCTGTTCTTCGCCACCAAGCAAGGCGTGGTGAAGAAGACCGTGCTCTCGGAGTTCGGCAATCCGCGCTCGGTGGGCATTCGCGCGATCAACATCGAGAAGGGCGACGAGCTCATCGACGTCCAGGTGACCGACGGCAAGAACGACATCGTGCTCGCCACGGCGCACGGCATGAGCATCCGGTTCCACGAGAAAGACGTGCGCGACATGGGGCGGACGGCGACCGGCGTGAAGGGGATCGAGCTCGACAAGAAGGACACGATCATCGACATGGTCATCGTGCGCCGCAAGTCCACGCTGCTCACCGTCACTGAAAAGGGCATGGGCAAGCGCTCCGAGCTCGAGGAGTACCGCGTCCAGCACCGCGGCGGCCGCGGCATCATCACGCTGAAGCGCAGCGACAAGACCGGCGACGTCATCGCGCTCAAGGAAGTGCTGCCCGACGACGAGCTGATGATGATCACGAAGAAGGGCATCATGATCCGCGTGCCGGTCGAGGGCATTCGCATCTCGGGCCGCAACACGCAAGGCGTGAAGGTCATGAACTTGACGCCGGGAGATCTGGTCGTGGACGTGGCGCGCGTCGTCAAGGAAGACGAAGAGGAAGTGGACGAGGACGAAGACGAGACGCCGCCACCGGCTCCCAAGTCCAAGGCGAAGGCGCCGGCGAAAGCCAAGAAATAGCGTGGTCACGGCTCACGACGTCCAGGACGCAGCCGCAAGCCTGCGGCGCAGCGGCATCGCGCGCCGCACTCGACTGCTCTACGTCGAGGAGCTCGGCGCGCATCTCAAGCTCGAGAGCGAGCAGCCGATGGGCGCGTTCAAGATTCGCGGCGCGTACAACGCCATCCGCAAGCTCTCCGACGCCGAGCGCAAGCGCGGCGTCATCACGTACTCGTCAGGCAATCACGGCCAGGCGGTCGCCTATGCCGCGAAGCATTTCGGCATCCGCGCCGTCGTCACGATGCCCGAAACGGCGCCCGCCGTGAAGGTCGAAGGCGTGAAGAAGTGGGGCGGTGAAGTCGTGTTCGCCGGGCGCACGTCGGAAGACCGGCGCGTAAAAGCGGAGGAAATCGCGCAGCAGGAAGGCCTCGCGATCGTGCCGCCGTTCGATCACCCCGACATCGTCGCGGGCCAGGCGAGCGTCGCGCTCGAGATCGTCGAGCAGCTGCCCGAGGTGGAAACCGTCGTCGTGCCGGTCGGCGGCGGCGGGCTGATCTCCGGCGTCGCGACCGGGCTCGCGGCCGCGGGGAGCGACGCGGCCGTCTGGGGCGTCGAGCCCGCGGGCGCGCCCAAGCTGCAGCGCTCGCTCGCCGCAGGGAAAGTCGTGAGGCTGGATCGGACCGGCAGCATCGCGGACGGCCTCATCACGCTGAACGTCGGCACCATCCCGTTCGCCGAGCTCGAACGCGAGCGGCAGCGGATTCGCGGCGTCGTGCTGGTCGAGGATGACAGCATCCGCGCCGCGATGCAGTTTCTGTGGCGCACCTGCCGGCTCGCGGTCGAGCCATCGGGGGCCGCTACGACGGCGGCGCTGCTGTCCGGAGCGGTGCCCCGCGCGAAGACCACGGTGCTCGTGGTGAGTGGCGGCAACGTCGATCGCGCACTACTCGAGGCCCACGATTGACTACGCGCGTTCTGGTCGCCGACGACGACGAATCGCTCGTCAAGACGCTGACGTGGATCCTCAAGGAGCACGGGTACGACGTCGCGGTCTGCCCGGGCGGCGACGGCCTGTTCGCCAAACTCGAAGAGATCAAGCCCGCGCTGCTGCTGCTCGACATCATGATGCCGAAAGTCGACGGGCTGCAGCTGCTCGAGCGACTGAAGCAGGATGACCGCTACAAAGACCTGCCGGTGCTGATGGTGTCGTCGATGCCGCCCGAGGACGCCACGGTGCGCGCGCTCGGACTCGGCGCCGCCGACTTCATCTCCAAACCGTTCCGCGTGCGCGAGCTGCTGGCGCGGGTCGAGGCGCACATCCGCGTCGGCAAGGCGCTGGCGCAGGCGCGCGAAGAGGCGCGCAGCCGCGCTGCGATGGTCGATATCTTGCACGAGGTCACCGACTCGCTGAAGCCGGACGAGATGTACCACATCCTCGGCCGCCGCGTCGCCCGCGCGCTCAACATCTCGAAATGCTCGATGGTCCTCGCCAAGCCGGGCGACCAGCTCGGCGTCGTGGTCGCCGCGTACGAGAATCCGATGCTCCGCAATCTCCAGATCGACCTCGCCAAGTACCCGGAGATCCGCAAAGCCGTCTCGACCGGCCGCCTGGTGCTGGTTGAGGACGTGGCGACCGATCCGATGTACGAAGAGGAGCGCGCGCGCTGGGAGCGCGAGCAGATCAAGGTGCCCACTCGCTCCGCGGTGGCGCTGCCGTTCTGGATGAAGGATCAGCAGATCGGCGTGTTCTTCCTCCGCACCACCGGCGACGATCCGCCGCTCACCCGCGCGGACGCGCAGTTCGCCGAGACCGTCATCAAAACCGCGGTGTCGGCGATCGAGAAGGCGTACGACTTCGAGGTCGCCGTCTCCGACAAACAGCGGCTCGAGAAGCTCGCGTCGACCGACGCGCTCACCGGCTGCCTCAACCGGCGCGCGCTTGCGGAAGCGCTGGCGGGGGAGCTCGACCGGGCGCGCCGCTATAACCTGGCGCTGACGATTCTGCTGGCCGACATCGACCGCTTCAAATCCATCAACGACACGCGCGGCCACATCGCCGGCGACTCGGTGCTCCGCCAGGTCGGCGAGCTGCTGCGGCGCGAGGTCCGCTCCGTGGACGTCGTCGCACGCTACGGCGGCGAGGAATTCGTCGTCGTGATGCCGGAGACCGCGGCCCCCGGTGCGGCGATGTTCGCCGAACGGCTGCGGAAGCGGGTGATGGCGCGCGACTTCGCCGATACGGGCGAGGACCCTCTCCATCTGACGATCAGTATCGGGCTCGCGTCGTTCCCGGATGAACGCGTGCACAGCCCCGACAGCTTCGTGTCCATCGCCGACCAGGCCCTCTATCGCGCCAAGAACGAAGGCCGCAACTTGGTCCGGCAATGAGCGAGCGCCGCTGTCCCAAATGCGGGTCCGTGTATACGGACACGGGGGCACGGTTCTGCCCGAAGGACGGCAGCATGCTCGTCGAGATCCAGTCGAAGAAGCCGGCTGCGGCGGCGCCACCCTCCGGCAGCGGGACCGGCGTGCGCACGCCGCTGCCGCCGGGTAAGGGCGCCGGCGCGGGACTCGACCGCGCCTCGACGCTCTCGAATCAAATCCTCGACGCGCGCTATCAGGTTCTGAAGAAGCTCGGCGAAGGCGGGATGTCGTACGTCTACCTCGCCAAGGAGATCTCGTCGGACGAAACCGTGGCGATCAAGGTGTTGTCGCCGCGGCTCGCCTCCGACAAGAGCTCGGTCGAGCGGCTGCGCCGCGAGGCGGGCCTCGCCATGCGGCTCGATCACCCCAACGTCTGCCGCATCCTGCGGCTGGGCGAGTCGGAAGACGGGCTCATCTATCTCGTCATGCCCTTCCTGAAGGGCGAGTTGCTCTCGGACCGCGAGGTCCGCGGCGGCCCGATGGACATTCCGCTCGGCGTGAAGCTGCTGCAGCAGATGTGCGCCGGCCTCCATCACGCGCACGAGCTCCAGATCATTCACCGGGACCTGAAGCCCGAGAACGTCATGCTCGTACCCGACGACGACGGCGGTACCGAGCACGCCGTCGTTATGGACTTCGGCCTCGCGAAAGAGCGTCGCGCCGATCCGGCCATCGCCAAGCTCACCGCGACCGGCATCATTCTCGGCACTCCCGAGTTCATGAGTCCCGAGCAGATTCGCGGCAAGCCGCTCGACGCGCGCAGCGACATCTATGCGCTCGGCATCGTCGCGTTCGAGATGTTCACCGGCAAGCTGCCGTTCCAGGGCCGGAACGCGCAGGAGATGATGATCGCGCGACTGCGCAGCCATCCCGTTCCCGTCCGGCAGTATCGTCCCGACGTGCCCGAGCCGGTCGAGAAAGCGCTCACCAAGGCGCTGCAGACGAATCCCGACGATCGCTTTGGCACGGCGCTCGAGTTTGGCGACGCGCTGACGGGCGGCTCCTCGAGTTCCAGCGGCGGCGGCGCGGGCAGCGGGGGCAGCGGGGGCAGTTTCTTCGGCAAGCTCAAGGAAAAATTTTCCTGATGTGAAGCGGTTCCCCGCGTTCGATCCACCGGAGTACGTGGATTGGAAACCCGACCCCGCCCTCGTGCGGGGTTTTCGCTCCACGATCGAGTCGCATCCGGAGCGCGCGGGGATCGTCTCCTCCCTGACTCCCGACTCCAAGCTCCTGCTGTACAGCGGCCTCCTCCGCGCCCGCCTGCACGACATCGAGCTGAAGCGGTGGGTGCGTACCGGCGTGATTTCGAAAGCGTGGCTCGGCACCGGTGAAGAGGCCACGACGGTCGGGCCGGTGCACGCGCTGGAGCGCGGCAAAGACATCGTCGCGCCCATGATCCGGAACGCGGCCGCGTGCTGCGAGATGGGGATGCCCATCGCCGACATGCTCCGCGCCTATCTGGCCACCGCCGATTCGCCGAGCGGCGGCCGCGACCTGCACGTCGGCTCGTTCCCCCATGGTGTGCTGCAGCCGATCTCGCACGTGGGCGACATGGTGCCCGTGATCGCGGGAATCGCGCTCACCTTCAAGATCAAGCGCGAGCCGCGCGTGGCGCTGACCTGGGTGGGCGACGGCTCGACCAAGAGCGCCGCGGCGCACGAGGGCACCAACTTCGCCGCCGTGCAACGCGTACCCGCCATCTTCATCGTCCAGAACAACCAGGTGGCCCTCGGCACGCGCCTCGAGCAGCATCATCTGCCCAGCAACTTCAAGGACTGGCCCGCGAGCTACGGCATTTGGGGAGCGAGCTTCGACGGCAACAACGTGCTGGATGCGTACGCGGCTACACGAATCGCGGCCGAGCGGTGTCGCAGTGGACAAGGACCGGCCCTGCTCATCGCCGAGACGTTTCGGATGGGCGGCCACGCGACGCACGACGAGCGCGAGGCGCGCGAAACGTTTTCCGCCGATCTGTTTACCACATGGGGCAAGCGCGACCCGATCGGGCTGTACGAGGAGTATCTGAAGGAAGAAGGTGTCTCCGAGCGCACGCTCGGCGAGCTGGAGGCCAAAGTGACCGACGAGGTCGAGCGCGCCGCCCGTGAAGCGCTTGCCAGTCGCGAGAAGATGCCCGACGGCAAAACCGCTCTCGAGGGAGTCTATGCGAGCCGCAACTAGCGTCATCCTGATTGCCATCGCCTGCAAAAGCCCCGCTCCTGCCGCGGGGCAGGATCACACGCTGCGCGTGCCTCCCGGCTTCAAGATCGCCGTGTTTGCCGACAGCCTGGAAGGCGTGCGCTACCTCGCGCTCGGACCCGGCAATGCGATCTACGCGTCACAGCCGGGCCGAGGAGTCGTCGTGCAGCTGACGGACAACAATCACGACGGCATCGCCGACGGCGTCGTCACGGTCGCGAGCGGCTTGCGGGGCCCGTTCGGCATCGCCTTCCGTGGCGACACGATGTACGTGGCGGAGGAGCGGGATGTGAAGCGCTTCGATCCTGGTGCTCGCTCATCCAACACCGTCATCGACGACATTCCCGGCGGTGGCCACTCGACGCGCACCATTCTGTTCGGGCCGGACGGCAAGCTCTACCTCGCGGTGGGCTCGTCCTGCAATCTGTGCGACGAGCGCGACTCGTTGCGCGCTGCGGTATCGCAGTTCAATCCCGACGGCTCGGGCGGCCGTGTCTTCGCGCGCGGCCTGCGCAACACCGTGGGATTGGCGTTCAATCCGAAAACGGGCGAGCTGTGGGGCGGCAACAACGATCGCGACAACCTCGGCGACGACCTGCCGCCCGAGCACGTCAACATCATCAAGGCCGGTCGCAACTATGGGTGGCCGAACTGCTATTTGCCCGGCAAGCCCAATCCCGAGTACGGATCGGCGGACTGCTCGAACGTGGAGCCGCCGGCCATCACGATTCAGGCACACTCCGCGCCGCTGGGCATTGCGTTCTATTCCGGCGCGCAGTTTCCGGCGGACTATCGCGGCGACGCGTTCGTCACGTTGCACGGCTCCTGGAATCGCTCCGTGCCGACGGGCGCCAAGGTCGTGCGAATTCAGGTGGACACGGACGGACGGCGGGCCACGGGTGTGGACGACTTCATCACCGGGTGGCAGCTTCCCGATGGGTCGCGCTGGGGACGGCCGGTCGGATTGCTGGTGCTCCCGGATGGATCATTGCTCGTGAGCGACGACATGGGCGGCAAAATCTGGAGGGTGAGTTATGGGCGCTAGGAACAAAGGCACCGGGCGGCATTGGGCGGCAACAGTGGGTGCGGTGGCAGTCCTTTGCCGCCTATTGCCGCCCATTGCCGCCTTTGCTTCACCAGACATCCACTCCGAATACGTGAAATTCCTCAGCGGCAAAGACACGGTCACGGCCTACCTCGCCTACCCCGAGCGCCCGAATCCCGCGCCTGCGGTCATCGTCATCCACGAAATCTTCGGGATGTCCGACTTCATCAGACAGACGACCGAGCAGCTGGCGAAGGACGGCTTCGTCGCGATCGCGCCCGATCTGCTCTCGCGGCGTGGCGGCACGCCGGCCACGCAGGACTCGGCGCGCAAACTGATCGCGGGGTTGAACCCCGACACCGTCACGATGGATCTCGATGCGACCCGCGCTTACGTCAACAAGCTCAAGGCGGTGCGGGCCGGCGAGATCGGCGTGATCGGCTTCTGCTGGGGCGGCGGGCAGAGTTTCCGGTACGCGACGAACGCACCCGAGCTGAAGGCGTTCGTTGTTTGCTACGGCCCCGCGCCGGACTCCACCGCCGTGTCGCGCATCCGCGCCAAAGGCCTCGGTATCTATGCGGAGAACGACGCGCGCATCGACGCGGGGTTACCCGATGCGGTAGCGGCCATGAAGCGCGCGGGCAAAGACTATCCCTACACGGTGTATCCGGGCGTGGGGCACGGCTTCCTGCGCTCGCGCGAGAAGCCGGAAGTCGCCGATAGCGCTTGGAATGCGGCGATTCGCTTCTTCCGCGCGCAGCTGAAGAGCTAGCGGCGCGCGGTCTCGGTCAGATACGCCCGGGCGCGATCCAACACGGCGTCGCGCCCGGCGAGCACGTCTTCGGCGCGCTCCGTCACCGGCAGATCCGGGACGATCCCACCATTTCGCACGAACTCGTTCCCGTCGGGCAGCGCATCGCGCGTGACCGTGAGTCGTGCCTGCCAGCCCGTGCCGGTTCCGAGGGGGAGAACGATCGTTTGACCGGTGCTGGCGGCCGACGGCTCGCCGATGATCGGGCCGCGGTTTCCGCCGCGAAACGCGATGAGAAAATCCTCTGCGGGTCCCGCCGTCCGCGCCGAGATCAGCACCGCGACGGGTCCGGTGTAGGGCAGGCGCTGCCGCTGGGCCGGCGGCCAAATCGTGTCGGATGGGGCCGATAACCAGGCGCCGCTCGAGTCCGGCGTGTCGCTGCCGCGATAGGCAGGCCGATACTGCGGCGTGCGCCAACGGGACGTGAGCAGCGGCTTGTCGATGAGTCGCGACAGGATCGCGTAGCCTTGCTCGCGCCCGCCCGCCGTCCACGCCGTCTCACGGAGGTCGAGGATGACGCCGCGATGGCGCAGTCCCTGGCCCGCCGCGTTGCCGAGCGCGCGGTCGAAGCAGTCGACGACATCGGCATCGGCGAACGTGCTCACGCGCACCCAGATCGCGCCGTCGGGCAGCGTGTCGGCCTCGAGCGGCGGCGGCTCGAGCGGCCAGCGCATCGAGAGCGCGACGCTGCGGGTCACGCTCGCGCCGCGTTGCTCGCCACCCGGCAGCCGCAGCTGGAGCTGGACCGCCGTGCCGCGCTCGCCCTCGAGCATGCGAGTGACGGCGCGCTCCCAGCGGCTTGCTTCGGTCGCGGCCGCGATCTCCGGCAGGACCGAGTCGCGAATCCACTGGGCGGCGGGCACGCCCTGAACGGTGATGATCTCGGCGAGCCGCTGCGGCCGCGCGATGCGCATCTCATCGTTCGTCGCATAGTCTATAATGAAGGGGCGGCGTTCGATGCTGCGGAGTGCGAGCGGCGGGCGCGCGACCCGCGACGCGATGGCGGGAGGCGGCAGAATCTCGAGCTGGCCGTCGTTCAGCAGCGCGCCCCAGCGCCGCAGCGCGTGAAACAGCTGCATGTCGGTCAGACCGGGTGTCTCGGAAGCGCGCGTGACCGTGGCGGAAAACGCCGAGTCCCAGTTCGCGCGCACGGCATCCCAGTAAGCGTAGTTGTAACGGGCTTCGGCCCAGAATCCCGCGGCGACGACTTGGCGGCTGGCGGGCGTGCCCCCCCCGCGTTGCGCGGCGAGCGGCGCGACGATCAGCAGCGCGAACCCCGTGGACAACCACCGCGTTGGGGATGACATGGCTCTAATCTATCTGTTGCTGTTCGCGTCGCCCCAACTGCTCGTGTATCTGTACTTGCGCGAGCGCCTGCCGCTCGCGGCGCGGCGCTGGCTCACCCTCCTGTTCGTCGTCTTCAACATCCCCTGGGGCATCGTCGCGGTGCGGATGTTCTCGGGCAGCCTCTGGGGCATGAGTCGCATCCCGTACATCGCTCCGTGGATCGCGTGGCAGCTGCTCGGCTGGATTTTTTGCGGGCTGGTCGTGGTCTATCTGCTCGGGAAAGCGGTTTGGCGGTTGAGCGGTTTGGCGGCTCGCAAACTGCGCGGTTCTCCAACCGCCGAACCGCTCAACCGCCCAACCGCCGTGAGTCGTCGTCAATTCCTCGCCCGCGCGACCTACGCGTATGCCGCCGCCGGACTCGGGATATCAGCCTACGGCATCTGGAGCGCCGAGCGGCTGCCGGTGGTCACGCGTCGCACGCTCGTGTTCCCCGATCTGCCCGCGGGCCTCAACGGCCTCCGCATCGCGCATCTCTCCGACGTGCACGCCGGCATTCACATGTCCGGCGAGAAGATGGCGGAGATCGTCGCGCAGACCAACGCGCTGGGCGCCGATCTCATCGTGCAGACCGGCGACATGATCGACATCTCGCAGTCGTATATCCCCGACTACGTCCGCGCCTTCCGCGATCTCCACGCGCCACTCGGTGTCGTGACCTGCCTCGGGAACCACGATCGCTATACCGGTGAGGTTGCCGTCATCAAGGGCGTGCACGACGCGGGGCAGGTGTTCGTCAAGAACGGCGCGCACGTGATCGAGCACCGCGGCGCGGCGCTCGCGCTCGTCGGCATCGACGATCCCCGTAACTG
Source organism: Gemmatimonadales bacterium (assembly GCA_035491815.1). Lineage (GTDB taxonomy): Bacteria > Gemmatimonadota > Gemmatimonadetes > Gemmatimonadales > GWC2-71-9 > 20CM-2-65-7. The sequence goes on from DATJKA010000072.1 coordinate 27,782, forward strand.
GCGTGCGGACGACCCCCAGGATGACGACCTCGAGCAGGCGTTGCGGCAGACGCCGCCGGCGACCGAGGCGTTCCGGATCCTCCTCGCGCATCGTCCCGGATCGTTCGACGGCGCGGCCCCACGCGGCATTCCGCTCACACTCGCGGGCCACATTCACGGCGGCCAGTTCTACTTGCCGGTGATCGGCTGGTCGCCCGGCCGGCTGATCACGAAATACGTGATGGGGCACTTCACGCAGGGGAGCAGCCAGCTCTATGTGAGCCGTGGGATCGGCGTCGTGGGCGTGCCGCTGCGGGTTTTTGTGCCACCCGAGATTGGACTGTTCGAGCTGCGGCGGGCTTAGAGACGTCGTTCGTTGTATATGCAACAGTTGTACATGCAATAGTTGTACATGCAATAGTTGCATATACAACTATCCACTAATTGCCCGCCACGCCGCTTCAATGACCAGCCGCACACTGGCGTCGCCCGGCTTCCACTCCCCATCGACGATCTTCCGCAGCGCGTGGCATACCGCGCTGAGCCAGACCCCCGCCCAGACCTCTACGGCTCCCGGCCGGACCGCTCCCTGCGCCTTTCCCTCCGCCACAATCCGCTCGAGCGCGGTGCGGAACTCCCGCTCGGCTTTGCGACTGTCTTCATCGAGCACACCGGACAACGAATCGAGTAGGCCGAGCTTGACGACCGCGGTCTCTTGCGCGGCTCCCTCGACCAGGCGGTGCGCGACCTCCGTGAGCTGCGCGCGTGCCGTGGTGGCGGCGGGGTCGCGGAACGACTCCTGGGCGACTTTCACCGCCCAACGCTGCGCCGCCCGGTACAGCTCGTTGACCAGCTGCTGCTTGCTCGCGAAATGCCGGTAAATCGTGCCCTCGGCGATGCCCGCTTTCTTCGCGATCTGCGCCGTCGTAGTCACGTGATAGCCGCGCGAGGTGAACAGCTCGAGCGCGGTGCGGATCAACCTGGCCCTCGTCAGTTCGGTTGCGGTCACCGCTGCGAATCTACTAGCTTTCGGCCCCTTCAAATCCCCCAACGAGCGACGGAGAACCACGGAATGCGCATGCTGGTGCTTGGCGCTGGGCTGCAGGGTTGTGCCTGTGCCTACGACCTCCTGGGACGGCCCGAAGTGGAGCGCGTGACCCTGGCCGACCTCCAGCCGGGACGCTTCCCCGCCTTTCTCAAGAAGGTCAAGAGCAAGCGGCTCGTCACCGCGCGCCTCGACGCGAAGCAAACTCCCAAGCTGCGTGCGCTCATGCGCGGCCACGACGCGGTCATGAACGCGCTCCCGTACTACTTCAACTATCCCGTCTCGAAAGCCGCCGTGGCGAGCGGTCTGCACTACGCCGATCTGGGCGGCAACACCGAAATCGTGCAGAAGCAGCGGACGCTGGACGCCGCCGCGCGCAAGAAACAGGTCTCCGTGATTCCGGACTGCGGTCTCGCGCCGGGAATGGTGAACATCATCGCCGCCGAGGGGATTCGGCGCGTCGGGGACGCAGAGAGCGTGAAGATCTACGTGGGTGGGCTGCCGCAGCATCCTGAGCCGCCGCTCAACTATCAGATCGTGTATTCGCTGGAAGGCGCGCTCGACTACTACACGACGCCGTCGTGGGTGCTGCGCGAAGGCCGGCCACAGCAGGTCGACGCGCTCTCCGAGCGCGAGGAGATCGATTTTCCGGCGCCGGTCGGACGGCTCGAGGCGTTTCACACGGGCGGCGGCATTTCGACGATGCCGTGGGCGTACAGCGGCAAGATCCGGACAATGGAATACAAGACACTGCGCTACCCCGGTCACCTCGCCATCATGCGTCCCGTCCGCGAGCTCGGCCTCCTGGCGCTCGACCCGGTGAACGTGAAGGGCACGACGATCGTGCCGCGCGACGCCTTCATCGCGACAGTTTCGCCGAAACTCACGAAGCCCGACGGCAAGGACCTCGTCGCGCTCCGGATCGAAGTGGTCGGCAAGTCAGGCAAGCGCGTCGCCTGGCAGCTGCTCGACTACTTCGATGCGAAGACCGGCATCAGCGCGATGATGCGCACGACCGGCTTCTCATTGGCGATCACCGGATTGATGCAAGTCGACGGGAGGATCAGCGCGACCGGCGTCCACACGCCCGACGAAGCGGTGCCGTTTCAACCGTATGTGGACGAGCTGCAGCGGCGTGGCGTGGAGATCCGCGAAGTCGTTCAGTAGCTCCAGGTGGTCGCGAAGGTGAACACGGCGCCTTCCGTTCCTTTCCCCGCTTCCGCGACGATCAGCGTGTTGCGCATCAGCGCGATGCTCACGCCGCCACCCAGCGCCGAGTGCAGCCCCTGGCGCGTGAGCCGGAAGGCCTCGCCGGGCTCGAACACGCGTCCCGCGTCGTAAAACGCGAAGAGCTTCACCTCGAGCAGCCGCGGCGCCCACATGAGACCGTAGCGTGCCTCGAGCCCGCCGACCAGCTTGCCGGGCCCGACGAACCGGCCGTCGTAATAGCCGCGCAGCGATCGATAGCCGCCCAGCGCCACGACCGGCCCTTCACTCGACTCCATCGTCAGCTGCGCGGCGACCGGCGCGGTGCCGGTGATGTTCTCGCCGCCGACGCGCGCCGCCAGAATCAGCCGGTCGATCGGATGCACGTATGCGCGCACGGTCGCGGTGGTCCGCGTGTATCCGCGCCCGCTGCCGACCAGCGCCTCGGCGAAGACGCCGCGATGCGGATCCACTTCCAGGTCGCGCCAGTCGAGCACCACGCCGGCACGCGCGACGCGGTCGTTGAACGGGACCTCGTCGGGACGGATGGTGCCGGACAGTTGGTCGCGCTGGAATACGCTCGCGCCCGGCAGGTCGCGGAAGTCGGTGCGCTCGAGCGAGCCGCCGACGAGTACGCGGAGCGGTCCGAATACGCGGCGCTGCACGGTCAATCGTGCCGCGCGCGTCGACCGGCTCACGCGGTAGAAGTAGGATCGTCCCGGACCGGTGGTCGAGTCGCTGTCGAATGTCGTGTTGTTGCCCTGGCCGTAATAGCCGAGGCGATTGGCGCGATTCAAGGTGAGCGTCAGTCCCGCACGCCAGCCTTCCCAGTACGCCGGCAGCTGGGCATCGGCCTCCACCAGGTAGCTCCCCTCCGTGCTCGCGCCCGCGTCGAACGAGACGCGTCCGAACGTGGGCTCGGGTCGCTCGGCGAAGCCGATCGGGCTCGACCAGTCGTAGTGGCCGGCGATCCAGAATCCGTCGACCGTGCTGTAGTAGGCGTAGGGATAGAGATGATCGACCCACTGACGGCGCGGGCCTGTGGGCGGCTCGGCTTGAGCCGCGAGCGCGCGTGCCAGGAGCAGTGCGCCCGCCCAGGTCGCGAGGGTTAGCCGCGTGTGAATAAGGACGCCGTGTCGCGCAGGCTGGCCTGCGATCCGTCGTGCACCGCGTACCGGTTGGGATAGAGCGACGCCGAGCCGAACTCGCCGCGCTTGTTCACGGCGTAGAAGACGAGGTCGAACTTGGGCTTGCCCTGCTCGTCGAGGAGCCGCGGCACGGTCGTGGCGATCACGCGCTTCAGCGTTTCAATGCACGCGTCGGTCGGCTTCATGCCGCGGCGCATGTTGTCGACGGTGAAGAACGCACCGCACACCTTGATGTTGGACTCGCCGAGGCCGGTCGATCCCGCCGCGCCGATGTCGTTGTCGCAGTACTCGCCGGCGCCGATGATCGGGGAATCGCCCACGCGGCCGGGGATCTTGAAGGCGAGACCCGCGGTCGTCGTGACCGACGAGAGGTCGCCCTGCGGCGTCAGCGCGTCGCAGTTGATCGTGCCGGTGTGTTGTGCGGGCACGATCATGTGGTCGGACTCGGGCACGTCGAGATAGTTGTCGGTCGGGTTGAGGTTCGCGCGCCAGCGCAGCCACGCTTCGCGCGCGTGATCCGTCAGCAGGTCTTCTTCCTTGAAGCCGTAGGACAGCGCGAAGCGTTTGGCGCCTTCGCCGACGAGGAAGACGTGCGTCGTGTATTTGAGAACGAGCTTGGCGACTTCGGACGGCGTCTTGATGTTCTCGATCGCGCCGACGGCGCCGGCACGTTTCGTCGGCCCGTGCATGCAGGACGCGTCGAGCTGCACCACGCCGTCGGCATTGGGAAGTCCGCCGTAGCCTACCGAGTCGTCGGTCGGGTCGAGCTCCTGGATCTTCACGCCTTCGATGACGGCGTCCAGCGTGTCCGCGCCCTGCATCAGCATGTCGAACGCCTTTTGCACGGCCCTGAGCCCGTTGCCGCTCGCGATCGCGATGGGCTTGGTGGCCCAGCGCGACTCGGCCGGGAGCGGCCGCGGCGGCCTGAGGGGATGGGGGATATTCATCGCGGTGGTGGCGGCGACGCCGCACGCGGCGGCGCGCATGAATTCACGGCGCGTCAGCGATTCGGACATGACGGGGTTTTAGCCACTCGTGTTCCGGCTGTCAACTTGCTATCGTTTTCTCCCCGTGGAGCTTTCGCTCGTCGTCCCGGCCTATAACGAGCGGGACAATATTGCGCCGCTGCTCGCCGAGATCGCGGCCGCCCTGAAACAGGGCCCCGCCTCTCGCAGCTATGAGGTGATCGTCGTGGACGACGGCTCGACGGACGGCACGTTCGAAACACTCCAGGCGCTGCGCGCCCAATACCCCGCGCTCCGCGTCATCTCCTTCGAGAAGAATGCCGGCCAGACCGCCGCGTTCGCCGCCGGCTTTCGCGCCGCGCGGGCGCCGATCGTGGTGACGCTGGATGCCGACCTCCAAAACGACCCGACCGACATTCCCAAGGTCGTGGCCGAGCTCGAGCGGACCGGCGCGACCGCGGTGGCGGGATATCGCGCGACGCGGCGCGACACGCCGTGGAAGCGCTTGCAGAGCCGCATCGCGAACGGCGTACGCAACCGTCTCAACGGCGAGGTGATCCGCGACACCGGTTGTTCGCTCAAGGCGTTTCGCACCGAGGCAGTGCGCGCGCTGCCGCTGTTCGGCGGGATGCACCGTTTTCTACCCACCCTGATCAAGATGCAGGGCGGGACGGTGACGGAGGTCGCGGTGGGGCACCGGCCGCGCAAGCATGGTGTGACGAAATACGGCATGTGGAACCGCGTGCTGCGCTCGCTCGTAGACGCGTTCGCGGTGCGATGGATGCAACGGCGCGCGCTGCGCTATCGTGTGCGCAAGGAAGGATAGGCGGCATGGCTGACGTCACGCACGAGCAATGGCTGCTGCAGATCGACGCCGAGCTCGACGGCGAGCTGTCGCTCGTCGAGCGTGCGGCGCTGGCGAAACATCTCGCGACCTGCGCGCATTGCGCCGGCGCGCGCGCCAGTCAACTCGAGGTGCGTGTCGCCCTGGCGCGCTCGGCCGGCAATCCGCACGCGTTCGTGGTGCCGCGTCCCTCGATTCGCGCCGGTACGCTCGCGCTCTGGGTGCTGTTCGCGCTCGCGGGCGGCCTGCTCGGCGGTTGGATTGCGCACCGGCAGTGGGGCCGGCCCGGCGGCGGCGCGACACTCGAGGAATCGCGTGGCACCATTGTCGTTCACTAGCCTTCTACTTTCCCTGGCCGTCTTCCAGGCGCCGGGCACCCGGCTGACCTATCGCATTCGCGTCATCGAGCCGGCGGACGTCGCGCCGCGCATTCTCGCGAGCGGCTCGGTCTCGGGGCCGCTCGATAGCGACATGCGCCTCACGCTGCGGAGCGACACCGCGGAAGTCGACGCGCTCTTTCAGGTGACGCCGCTTGGCGACACCGTGACTCTGGCGGGGGAGTTCTTCACGCGCCGCCACGTCGGCCGCTCGCAGCGCGGGCTGCCGCTCTGGGAGGAAGACAGCTATCGCCGCGTGGTGCGGCTCGCGTGGAGCGACACCGCCAAGATCTATCCCTTCGGCGGCACGAGGCGCGGCACGTGGGTCGAGCTGATTCTGGAGCGGGAATTCGCGGGCGGGGAAGCGCGGCCGGCCGAGTCGTTCGAGCTCGTGGACTCGACGCGCGATCTGCGGCTCGAGGCCGTCGTGCGGCCGCGTCGCGCCCGCGTGATCCTCAATCTCGTTCGCGCCGACACGGTCAGCGCGCCGCGCCCGATGGATCTCGTGCCTGATGAGCCGCCCCGCGTGGTGCAGCTGGTGCTGAAGGGAAGGGCGACGACGCTCGTCGTCAGCCTGACGCGGCCGTCCTCCGATGTCGCGCGCTCGCCGCGCGATCGCGTCCTCGCGCTCGATGCCGAGGTCGTCTGCCTGCACGTGGCGCCGCCCGACGGCACGCAGCAGTTCGGCCAAATCTGCGGCCGGCTGAACAACGTCGCGCGCCAACTCGCGCTGCCCACCGGCGATACGCTCGCCGCCACCTTTGCCTGGCCGGGGTGGCGGTAATGACACGCCGGCAGAGGTTGGATCCCGCGATCTTCCATCTGCCGGTCGACAAGATGCGCGAAGGCTATTACTCCGATAAATACTTCGTGCGCGCCCGCGAGCTGGTGCGCAAAGACAAGCACCGGCCGCGCGTCACCATGCAGGTCTTCGGTAAGTCACACGCCTACCTCGGCGGCATCGACGAGGCGATCGCCATTCTCAAGCTCTGCTCGGAGCGCTGGGACGAGCTGGTCGTGCACGCGCTGTATGACGGCGACGAGATCCAACCGTGGGAAACGGTGCTCACGATCGAGGGACCGTATGACGCATTCGCCGTGCTCGAGACGTTGTACCTGGGCGTGTTGGCGCGGCGCACGCGCGTCGGCACGAACACGCGCGCCGTGGTGCAGGCCGCGAAGCCCAAAGAGGTGATGTTCTTTCCCGCCCGCCACGATCACTGGCTCGTGCAGACCGGCGACGGCTACGCGGCCCATATCGCCGGCGCGATCGGCGTCTCCACGGACGCGCAGGCGTCCTGGTGGGGCTCGGAGGGCATCGGCACCGTCCCGCACGCGCTCATCGCGGCCTATGGCGGCGACACCGTGGTCGCGTCCGAGAAATTCGCGCAGTACTCCGATCCGGCGATTCGCCTGATCACGCTGGTCGATTTCGACAACGACTGCGTCGGCACGTCCGTCGCGGTAGCGCGGGCGCTCGGCGACCGGCTCTACGGCGTCCGGATCGATACGTCGGAAACGCTCGTGGACAAGTCGGTCGTGCCGCAGATGGGCACCTTCAAGCCGACCGGCGTCAACCCGGAGCTGGTCCGCAACGTGCGTCGCGGGCTGGACACGGCAGGCTTTCAGCACGTGAAGATCGTCGTGTCGGGCGGCTTCACCGTCGAGAAGATTCTGCAGTTCGAGCAGCACGGCGTGCCGGTGGACGCCTACGGCGTCGGGTCCAGCCTGTTCCAGGGCCGATTCGACTTCACCGCCGACGTCGTGATGCTGGAAGGCAAGCCGTGCGCCAAAGTCGGCCGCTCCTACAGGGCTAATCCACGGCTGGAGCGAGTTACCTGACGGTGCCACTTGGCCTTGCGCACGCTCGCCGCACTGCATAATGTTCCGCACAAATGAATAATCATGCATCTATCCCGGTCGGCGTGCTGGGCGCGTCCGGCTACGTAGGTCAAGAATTGCTGCGCCTGCTGCGCGGGCATCCCGACACGACGGTGGCCTTCGCGACCGCGGAGTCGGCGGCCGGCGAATGGGTGGACGGGCACGAGCTGATCAAGGCCGACGACGCCCCATGGGCGGAGGCCGAGATCGTGCTATCGGCGCTGCCGCACGGCGTGTCCGCGCGCTACGTCCACGAAGCCCGCGCCGGCGGCAAGCGCGCCGTCGACTTGTCGGCCGATTTCCGGCTCTCGCCCGACGCCGTCTATGGTCTCACCGAGTTCACGCGGCCGCGGCTCGCGGATGCCGAGCTCGTCGCGAATCCCGGCTGCTATCCGACGGCCGCGCTGCTCGCATTGATTCCGCTCGCGCAGCTCGGCCTGATCGACCCTTCACGTGAGGTGATCATCGATGCGGCGTCGGGTGTGACCGGCGCCGGCCGCAATCCCAAGCGCGAGCTGTTGTTCGGTGAAGTCGCCGAGGATTACCGCGCGTACGCGATCGGCAATACGCATCGCCATCTCGCCGAGCTGAAGCAGTCGCTGTCGCGCGAGGGCGGGTTCACCGGCGATCTGGTGTTCACACCGCATCTGCTCCCCGTGAAGCGCGGCATTCTCGAGACCATTCACGTGCCGCTCACCCGCGTGCTCGATCAATCGACGGCAGAGGGCCTGTACGCGGCGACCTACGACGCCGAGCCGTGCGTCCAGGTGATGCACGGGACGCTGCCGTCGCTCAAGGACGTCGTCTATCGCAACAAGGTCGCCATCGGCGTCGCCGAGGTCATCGATGTGCGCCGGCCGCGCCTGACCGTGATCGCCGCGATCGACAACCTCGTGAAGGGCGCCGCGGGGCAGGCGATTCAGAACATGAACGTGATGCTCGGCCTGCCCGAGACGGCGGGACTCCCGTGCTAACGGTCCGCGTCGTCAAGATCGGCGGCAACGAGCTCGACCGGCCGGAGTGGGTCGCGCGTTGCGCCCAGGCGCTGAAGCACGTCGGCCCCGCGGTCGTGGTGCATGGCGGCGGTCAGGCCGTCAGCACATGGTCGCGGCGACTCGGCTTGCCGGTCGAGAAGAGGGACGGACTCCGCGTCACCACACCCGAGATCGCGGAGCTCGTCGAGATGGTGCTCGGCGGGCCGATGAACCGGCTGCTCGTCAGCGCATTACGGGAAGCGGGGTTGGACGCGATTGGGCTCTCCGGGGTGGACGGCGGGCTGCTCACGGCTCAACCGTTGCAGGATGCAGCGGGACTCGGCGAGGTTGGGGAAATCGTCGGAGTGCGGGCATCGCTGCTGCAGAGCCTGCTGCTCGCCGGGCTGACGCCCGTGATTGCGCCGGTCGCGCCCGCGCTGGCGCCGCCGGTTCGGCCGCTGAACGTGAATGCCGACCAGGCCGCTGCCGCTATCGCGGCGGCGCTCGATGCTCAGGAGCTGCTCTTCGTCTCCGATGTGCCCGGGGTGAGTGTCGACGGCGTCCCCCAGCCAACCCTTGCGCTCGCCGAAATTGAGCCGATGATTGAAGGAGGCGTGGCCAAGGGCGGCATGGCCGCCAAGCTACGCGCCGCGGCGCAAGCTCTCAGGGCGGGTGTCCGGGCCGTACGGATCGGCGACCTCGCAATGCTCGAGGTCGCGACCGCCGGCACCCGCCTGCTCGCGGCGCCTCCTCCGGTCGCACAACCCGCGTGACCATGTCGCTGACGTCGTCCGACGCCACAGCACTGCTGGGCGTCTACGCGCGTGTAGGCCCGCTGTTCGTCGCCGGCGAGGGTGCGGAGCTCATCGCCGAAGACGGCACGCGCTACCTCGACTTCGTCGCCGGCATCGCCGTCAACGCGCTCGGCTACAACAGCCCCGTCGTGCGCGATGCGATCCTGCGCGCCCTCGACACCGGACTGATTCACGTCTCCAATCTCTACCGCACAGAACCCGGCGAGCGGCTCGCTGCCGAGCTCACGAGCCGCGCGTTCGCGAGCGGCGGCCAGGCGTTCTTCTGTAACTCCGGCGCCGAAGCCAACGAGGGCGCGTTCAAGTTCGCGCGCAAATGGAGCAAGAAGACCGAGATCGTCGCCTTCAGCGGCTCGTTCCACGGCCGCCTGTTCGCGTCGCTCGCGGCAACCGACCGGCCCGACTATCGGCGGCCGTTCGAGCCGCTGCTCGCCGGCGTGCAGATCGCTCCGCTCGGCGACGCCCCTGCGGCGCGTGCTGCGATCGGCGAGCGTACCGCCGCCGTCATCATCGAGCCGGTGCAGGGCGAAGGCGGCGTGCGGCCGGTGGCGCCGGAGTTCCTCGCGTTCCTGCGCGCGCGCTGCAACGAAACCGGCAGCGCCCTCATCTTCGATGAGATCCAGTGCGGCCTCGGCCGCACCGGAGCGCTGTTCGCCGCCGAGCAAGCAGGCGTCGCGCCCGACATCTACACGCTCGCCAAGCCGCTCGCCGGCGGGCTGCCGATGGGCGCGATTCTCGTGAACGACAAGATCGCGGCGGCGCTCGCGCCGGGCGATCACGCGACGACGTTCGGCGGCGGGCCGCTCGTGGCTTCCGTGGCGCTCGACGTCGTGCGCACCATCGCCGAGCCCGCGTTTCTCGCCGACGTGCGCGCGAAAGGACAGGTGCTGGGTGCGCGGTTACAGGGGCTGGCGAAGCAAAGCGCGCGCGTCAAGGAAGCTCGCGGTCGAGGCCTCATGTGGGGGCTGGAGCTCACTGAGCCGGCGGCGCCCGTGATCGCGGCTGCGCGGGAGCGGCACCTCCTGGTTCTCAGCGCCGGTCCCAACGTCATTCGCGTCGTGCCGCCGCTCACGATTTCGCGTGAAGAGCTGGAGCGCGGTGTCACCATTCTCGAAGAGGTGTTGGCGTGACGAGTCTCTCCATTGGAACGGCCATCAAATTGCGCCCTGCCACGCTCGCGGACGTCGCGGCGATGGAAGTGCTGATGGCGCCGTTCGTGGCGACGGGAGACTTGCTGCCGCGCTCGAACTACGACTTGTGCCGCCACATCAAGGAGTACGTGGTGGCCGAGACGCCGGACGGCGCTCTCGTGGGCACGGGGAGTTTGAAGGTCTACAGCACCGGCCTCGCCGAGATCGCGGGACTCGCCGTGCGCGACGATCAGCAGGGCCGCGGCGTGGGCAAGGCATTGGTGGAGGCGCTGTTGGTCGATGCGCGCGCGCTCGGTCTTAATGAAGTCTTCGGCCTCACGCGCAAGCCGCTGTTTTTCCTGCGGCTGGGCTTCCGCGTAGCGGAGAAGGAGCAGTTCCCCCTCAAAGTCTGGGCGGATTGTGCGCGCTGCCCGCGCCAGCACGCCTGCGACGAGGTGGCGGTAGCGCTGACGCTTTAAGCCTCGTGTGTCTAGATTTCCCGTTCCATGTCCAACTCGCGCGTCATCTTCTGGGACGTAGATACCCAGTACGACTTCATGAAAGCCGACGGCAAGCTGTACGTGCCGGACGCCGAGCATCTCATTGCGAATCTCCGCAAGCTGACCGACTACGCACACGGGCACGATATTCGCGTCATCGCCAGTGCCGACGACCATGTGCCCGAGCACTCGGAGATCTCCGCGACGCCCGATTGGAAGGCTACGTTCCCGCCGCACTGCCTGCGGGGCACGCCGGGCCAGCGGAAGATTCCCGAGACGGCGCTGCGCAATCCCTTGGTCATCGAGCCCGAGCCGCAGGATCCCGCGGCGCTCGCCGCCCGCGTCCGCGGCCATCGCGGCGACATACTGTTCCACAAACATCGTTTTGATGTCTTCACCAACCCGAACGTTCTCCCGGTTCTCGATGCGATCAATCCGCACGACATCGTGCTCTACGGCGTCGCGCTCGACGTCTGCGACAAGTACGCCATCGAAGGGCTGCTCCAGCATCGTCCGCACGTGCGGCTGTTCGCGGTCGTCGATGCGATGAAGCCGATCGATCGCGACGTGGGCGAGCACCTGTTGAAGGAATGGGGCGAGGAAGGCGTGCGGCTGGTCAAGACGAGTGAGGTCGTAATGGGCGGGTTGATCGAAGAGCTCGCGCAGGCGGGTGCCGCATGACGTCCACTGCATCGCTGACGTCGCAGGCGGCGCCGCCCGCATTCGGCAAGTTTTTCCTCCCCGGCCCGACCGACGTCCATCCCGAGGTCCTGGAAGCGATGATGCGGCCGATGATCGGCCACCGCTCGGGCGCGATGGAGAAGCTGCTCCAGGGGATGGCGCCGAAGCTCAGCGCCCTGGCGCGGACGGCGCGCCCCGTGTTCGTCGGCACGACGTCGGCGACCGGCTTCATGGAGATGGCGGTGCGCAACGGCGTGCGGCGCCGCGCGCTGTCGCTCGTCAACGGCGCGTTCAGCGAGCGCTTCGCGGCGATCGTGGGCGCCTGCGGCAAGGAATGCATCCGGCTCGACGTGCCGCTCGGCTCGTCGGTCGAGCCGGACATGCTGCGCGACGCGCTGAAGCGCACGCCGGTCGATGCCGTCACCTGCGTGCACTCCGAGACCTCCACCGGCGTGCTGCAGGACGTGGCGGCCTACGCCGAGGTGGTAAAGGACTTCGAAGACGTGCAGCTGCTGGTGGACGCGGTGACGTCGATGGCCGGCTCCCCGGTCGAGACGGACGCCTGGAAGCTCGACTTCGTGTTCACCGGCTCGCAGAAGGCGCTCGCGCTGCCGCCCGGCCTGGCGCTCGGCGTCGCGTCGGAGCGGTTCATCAATCGCGCCAAGACGCTGGAAGATCGCGGCGCGTACTTCGACGCGATCAGCTTCCTCAACGCGACCACCAAGTTCCAGCCGACGAACACGCCCGCCGTTTCACTGCTGTACGCGCTCGACGTGCAACTCGCGCGGATCGATCGCGAGGGCGGCATCGAGGCGCGCTGGAAACGGCACGACGCAATGCGCCGCCGCGTGGAGAGCTGGAGCGCCGAGTCCGGCGTGCAGTACGCGCCGCGTGAAGGCCGGCGCAGCTGGACGGTGTCGTGCCTGCGGCTGCCGGACGGCAAACACTCGAAGGACGTCGTCGGCGCGCTCAAGCAGCAGGGCTGGACGATCGGCTCGGGCTACGGCGCACTCAAGGATGCGACGATTCGCATCGGGCACATGGGCGACCACACCGTCGCCGCGCTGGACGAGCTGTTGCCGTTGATCGCGCAAGCGCTCGAATGACCCCTCCTCCTCCCTGGCGCGTCGTCGTCGCCGACCGGGTCGCGAAGAGCGGCCTCGAGCTGCTGTCCGGCTCGCCGGAGATCGAGGTCGTCGACGTCGCGGGCAAAGCCGGCGAGCTCGACAAGGTCATCAGCACTGCGCACGCCCTGATCGTGCGCAGCGAAACGCGCGTGACCGCGCAGCTCATGGCGCACGCGCCGAGTCTCCGGGTGGTGGCGCGCGCGGGCACGGGCGTCGATACGATCGACGTCCCCGCCGCGACGCGGCGCGGCATCGCCGTGATGAACACCCCGGGTGCGAACACCGTCAGCGCCGGCGAGCACGCGATGGGCCTGCTGCTGGCGCTGGTGCGCCGCATATCGGACGCCGCTGCCGCGATGAAGCGCGGCGAGTGGGACCGCAAACGCTTCGAGGGCACCGAGCTCCGGGGCAAGACCATGGGCGTCGTCGGCCTCGGCAGGATCGGCGCGCACGTCGCGCAACTGGCCCGCGCGTTCGGGATGCAGGTCATCGGGCACGATCCGTATCTGCCCGTCGAGCGCGCCGCCGAGCTGCACGTGCGGCTGTTGCCGATCGACGACCTGCTGCGGCAGGCCGACGTCGTCACGCTGCACGTGGCGCTGACCGACCAGACGCATCACTTGATCGACGCCAATCGTCTGAAGCTGATGAAGCCGACCGCCGTGCTCATCAACACCGCGCGGGGTGAGCTGGTGGACGAAGCGGCGCTGGCCGAGGCGATCACCGCGAAGCGCATCGGCGGCGCCGCGATCGACGTCTTTGCCGTCGAGCCGCTGCCCGCCGACTCTCCGCTCCGCGGGCTCGATCGCGTCATCCTGACGCCGCACCTCGCCGCCTCGACTGCCGAGGCGCAGGAGCGGGTGGCGACGGAAGTCTGCGGCGCTGTGCGCGAGGCGCTCGTCTCGGGTGACCTGTCGTTCGCGCTCAATGTTCCGGGGATGGGCGGCGAGCTGCTGCGCCGGCTCGCGCCGGTTCTCGATCTCTCCCGTCGCCTTGGCCGCCTGGCATTCTCACTCGCTGACGGCCCCGTGAAAGCCGTGGAAGTCGCGTACGGCGGCAAAGAAGAAGCGGCGCAGCGGCCGGTGCTCGTGTCCGCGCTCGAGGGCCTGCTGTCTGCGATGAATGCCGGACCCGTCAGTCTCGTGAACGCGCAGATGCTCGCCGAGGAGAAGGGCATCAAGCTCGGCATGAAGACGGGCGCGCCGGAGGCCGGCTTCGAAACGTCGATCGGCGTGAAGGTGGACACGGCGAAGGGGCGCGTCCGCGTGGCCGGCGCGCTGATCGGCGACAGCCATGGGCGCGTGATTCGCATCGACGATTATCACGTGGACGTCGCGCCCGATGGCTGGATGCTCATCATTCGCAATCGCGACGTTCCGGGCGTGATCGGCCGCGTCGGCTCGGCGCTGGGCAGCGCCGGCATCAACATCGCGAGCTATCACCAGGCGCGCCGCTCCAATCCGTCCGGCGTCGGCGCCGGCGACGCACTCGCCGCCATCAACGTCGATCAGGCGCTGACCAACGGCGTGATCGGGAAGCTGCAGGGTCTACAGGACGTCCTCGAAGTGCGGCTGGCGAATTTCGGCGCCTAAGCGCCGCGCGTTCTACAGCCCCGTCCTCCGCTCCAGCTCTTCGGGATAGCGCTCCCCCTGCACGGGGATCGCGCCGGTCGCCTGCTCGATGTCGCGCAGATCGTCGCGCGTCAGCTCGACCCCAGCCGCGCCGATGTTTTCCTCCAGCCGCTGCCGTTTCGTGGTCCCCGGAATCGGGACGATCCACGGCTTCTGGGCGAGGAGCCAGGCCAGCGCGATCTGCGCCGGCGTCGCGCGCTTCTCCCGAGCGATCCGCTCGAGCTGATCGACGAGCGCCTGATTCGCCTTGCGATTCTCCGTCGTGAAGCGCGGCACCACATTGCGGAAATCGCCGGGCTTGAACGTCGTCTGCGCGTCGATCTTCCCGGTCAGAAAGCCTTTGCCGAGCGGGCTGAACGGTACGAAGCCGATGCCGAGCTCGGCGAGCGTCGGAATCACTTCCGCTTCGGGACGGCGGAACCAGAGCGAGTATTCGCTCTGCAGCGCGGTCACCGGTTGCACCGCATGCGCGCGCCGGATCGTCTTCACGCCCGCTTCCGACAGCCCAAAGTGCTTCACTTTGCCCTGCTGAATCAGCGCTTGTACCGCGCCGGCGACGTCTTCGATCGGCACGCCGACGTCCACCCGATGTTGGTAGAGCAGATCGATCACGTCGGTCTTCAGACGCTTGAGCGATCCCTCGACCGCACGCCGGATCGTCTCGGGCCGGCTGTCCTGGCCGAGCTGTTTGCCGGTCTCGTCGAAGCGGAAGCCGAACTTCGTGGCGATCACGACCTGGCGGCGGACCGGCGCGAGCGCTTCGCCCACCAGCGCCTCGTTCGTAAACGGGCCGTACACCTCGGCGGTATCGAAGAACGTGATGCCGCGGTCCACGGCCGCGCGGATCAGGGCGATCATGTCCTGTTTGTCGGGGAACGGCGGATACGAAAAGCTCATGCCCATGCAGCCGAGACCGAGGGCCGAGACTTTGAGATTCTTCCCGAGCGTGCGCGTTTGCATCACAGAGCCTTCGTTAGTCCGACGTAAATGCCAAAGGCGGCCGCGAACCCCACGAACCACGCGTAGTCGTACAGCGGCCGCAGCGGTGGAATGATGAGGCCGCCCCACGCCAGCGCGCATCCCACGAGCGTCGCCGCCACCGCCTTCCAGTTCCAGCCGCGCCGGTAGCGATACGCGCCCTCGGCGAGATACAGATCCTCGAGCTTGAGCTCGCGGCGTCGCACCACCCAGTAGTCCGCGATCAAGACGCCCGCGATGGAGCCCAGCCCCCCGGAGTACCCGACCAGCCAGGAGAAGATGTAACCCGAGGGATCGGCGAGCAGCCGCCACGGCTGCATCACGATGCCGAGGATCCCGGCGATGAGCCCGCCCGTGCGGAAGCTGATCAGGCGCGGAAACGCGTTGGCGAAATCGTTGGCGGGCGACACCACGTTCGCCGCGATGTTCACGGCGAGCGTCGCCACGACGGCCGTGAACATTGAAATCGCGACCACGAGCGGCTGGTGGAACCGCCCCACGAGCTTGATCGGATCCCAGATCGTCTCGCCGTAGATCAGCACGGTCGCGCTCGTGATCATGACGCCCATCATCGCGAACGCCGACATCGTGGTCGGGAGCGCGACGACCTGGCCGACGATTTGCTCGCGCTGGCCGCGCCCGAAGCGCGTGAAGTCCGGCATGTTGAGCGACAGCGTGGCCCAGTAGCCCACCATCGCCGTCAGCGACGGAATGAAGACCGGCCAGAAGCTTTTCGCCGAGCTCAAGCGGCCGGGTTGCGAGAGCAACGGCCCCAGGCCGCCGGCTTTCGAGACCGCCCAGATCAAGAGCAGCAGCGTCATCAGGAGCACGAACGGCGCGGCCCAGTTCTCCACGCGCCGCAGCAAATCCATGCCGCGATAGATGATGTAGACGTTCATTCCCCAAAACACGAGGAACGACAACCACTCCGTGGTCGTGTGGCCGCCGAATCCCTGGCCGAGCAGCGTCGGCCACGCGGGGAGGAGGCTCGTGAACAGCGTGTGCAGCGCTTCGCCGCCGATCCATGCCTGGATGCCGAACCAGCCGCACGCCACGAGCGCGCGCATCAGCGCCGGCAGGTTCGAGCCGCGCGTGCCGTACGAGGCGCGCGCGAACACGGGGAAGGGGATGCCGTAGCGCGTCCCCGGATGCGAATTGAGCAGAATGGGAACCAGCACGATCACGTTGCCGAGCAGGATCGTGAGCACCGCCTGCCACCAGCTCATGCCGCTCGCCATCAGGCCGGACGCGAGCATGTAGGTGGGGATGCAGTGCGCCATGCTGATCCACAGCGCCGCGAAGTTGTACGTGGTCCAGCGGCGCTCGGCCAGCGGCACCGGGGCGAGATCCCGGTTGTACAGCGGACTCCGCTCGATCGTCGCCGCGTCGAGCAGCTCGACGCGGCCGTCGGGAAGCCGGCGCTCGTTCGCCGTGGTAGAAATCATGCTCTAGTTTAGCAGCGGAGGAAAACCATGAAAGTCCTGTTTGCCTTGCTCGCGCTGGGCGCGGCCGTTCCCGCGGCGGCGCAGATGCCCGATACGGTCACCCACATGCTGCGCCGCATCTTCGCCTCGGCCGACTTCGCCGGGCAGCGCTTCGGGCCGGCGCGCTGGATCGAGAACGGCGCTGCCTACACCACCGTCGAGCGATCGGCGACCGTGGACGGCGCGACCGACATCGTCCGCTACGAGACCGCCACCGGCGCCCGCAGCGTGCTCATCTCGGCGCGCCAGATGACGCCCGCCGGCGCGAGCGAGCCGCTCGACTTCGACGACTACACGTGGTCCGCCGACGGCAACCTGCTGCTGCTGTTCACCAACACCGAGCGCGTGTGGCGCCAGAACACGCGCGGCGACTACTGGGTCCTGAACCGCCAGACCGGTGCCCTCAAGAAACTCGGCGGGCCGAACGCGCCGCCCTCGACGCTGATGTACGCCAAGTTTTCGCCCGCGGGCGACCGCGTGGCGTACGTGCGCCAGGGCAATGTCTACGTGGAGCGGCTGTCCGACGGTCAGGTCACGGCGCTCACGAGCGACGCGGACTCGTTGCACGTGAACGGCATGACCGACTGGGTCTACGAAGAAGAGTTCGATCTGCGCGACGGGTTCCGCTGGTCGCCCGACGGCGCGAAGATCGCGTACTGGCGCTTCGACATGACGGGGCTCGGCACGTATTACCTCATCAACGACACCGACTCGCTCTATCCGAAAGTCACGCCGATTCAGTACCCCAAGGCGGGGACCAGGAATTCAGCGGTGACCGCCGGTGTCGTGAGCGCAAATGGCGGCGCGACGACGTGGCTCCAGATCCCGGACGATCCGCGCGACAACTATCTGCCCCGCATGGAGTGGGCGGGACCGAACGAGCTCGTGCTGCAGCGCATGAACCGGCTGCAGAACACCGATCGCGTGATGCTCGCCGATGCTACGACGGGAGCGACCAGGACCGTTCTCACCGAGCGCGACAGCGCGTGGGTGGATGTGGTGGACGAGATCCAGTGGCTCGCCAAGGGGACCGAGTTTCTGTGGACGAGTGAGCGCGACGGCTGGCGCCACGTCTATCGGGTGAGTCGAGACGGCAAGCGCGTTACGAACGTCACGCCGGGCAACTTCGACGTCGTGGACGTCGCCGCGGTGGACGAGACTGGTGGCTGGCTCTACTACATTGCGTCACCCGACAATGCGACGCAGCGCTACCTGTATCGCACCGCGCTGAGTGGAAAAGGGTCAGCGGTGCGCGTATCGCCCGCGGGGGCGGCGGGTAATCACTCCTACCGGATTTCTCCCGACGCCCATTGGGCGTTTCACACGTACTCGAACTTCACTACTGCGTCGGTGATCGAGCTGGTCCAGCTCCCGGCGCACCGCGTCGTGCGCACGCTCGTGGACAACGCGCGCCAGCGCGCCGCGGTCGCACCGTTCGTCCAAGGGCGAAGTGAATTCTTCCGCGTGCCCGTGTCCGACGGCGTCACGCTCGACGGCTGGATGATCAAGCCCGCAAACTTCGACTCGACCAAATCGTATCCGCTGCTCATGTACGTCTACGGCGAGCCCGCTGGGCAGACGGCGCAGGACTCCTGGGGCGGCGGGCATTTGTGGGAGCACACGATCGCCGATCAGGGCTATGTCGTGGCGACGGTGGACAATCGCGGCACGCCCGCGCCGCGCGGCCGCGCGTGGCGCAAGGTCGTCTATGGCGCGATCGGGATCTTGTCGAGCAAAGAGCAGGCGGACGCGGTGCGCGCCCTGACCGGCTCGCGCCGTTATCTCGACCCGGCGCGCGTCGCGATCTGGGGCTGGAGCGGCGGCGGCTCGAGCACGCTGCAGGCGATGTTCCGCTACCCCGACGTCTATGCGGTCGGCATGTCCGTCGCGCCGGTGCCGGACGAGCGGCTGTACGATACGATCTATCAGGAGCGCTACATGGGCCTGCTCAACGGCCCAGCCGACAGCGCGCGCTACGACAATGCGTCCGCGATCAGCCATGCCGAGGGGCTCAAGGGTCGGCTGCTCGTCGTGCACGGCTCGGGTGACGACAACGTGCATTACCAGGGCACGGAGCGGCTCGTGAATCGCCTGGTCTCACTCGGCAAGTCATTCGATTTCATGGCGTATCCGAATCGCTCGCATTGCATCTGCGAGGGCCGAGGGACGACGCTCCATGTGTACACGTTACTCACCCGGTACTTGCTGGAGCATCTCCCGGCCGGCCCGCGCAGTCGCTAGTTGCTGGCGATGATGGGTGCAGTGACCGACAGTGACACCGCCGATTGGTTTCGCGATTACTGAGCCGCTAGGCCGGCAGAGCGTTCCCAGTTGAGAAAGAGGAAGCCACCCGGGGCGTCGAACTTTGGCTCGCCGGGTCCCGGCAGAATTTGTAGCTGCAGCTCGTCCACCTTGTTCTTCGAGCAGTCCCAGCACGCGAGCGCGTAGTCCGAGTCGCGCCGAGTGTGCGAGAGCAGCATCACGTGCACCATCGCATTGTCGGTGACGAGCGTGCCGTTCTTGTACAGGTGTCCGAACGCCCAGAGCGCGACCGCGCTGTTGATCGTCGGCACGAGCGGCGTGTGGACCTGCGTGACGCCGTGATAGTAGAGGCCCATGATGACGCCGCCGAAACGAGGATGATGCGGCACGTCCTTCGTCTGCACGCGATCGATCACGAGCTTCCAGTTCGCGCCGTCCTGCGTCCGGAACTCGGCCGTGCCGTCCACCGAGTCGCGCGTCGCGCCCAGGTCCCACGCAGCGAACGCAAATGATCCCGCGATGCGGGCCACGTTGTTCGAGTACGGCCCGTTCCTCACCTGCGACTCGAGGCCCTCGCGCTCGTCCCCGAACGCTTGGAGAATCGGCGCCGCGCTGTCGGGAAACGGGAATGGGCCGGGCAGGATCTGAATCACGGGCCCGCCGCCGGTCACGCGAATGGCATGCGCGGTGCTGCCGTCACCGGATGATTGGGTCTGGTCCTTGCCGCCGACGATGAGGCGCGCATTCATGCCGAGCTTCTTGTGCGAGCCGTTGCCGACGGGGCAGTAGATCTCGTACGTCCCGGCCTTCAGGGTCAGCGTCAGGGTGTCACTCGCGCCCGGCTGGATCTCCCGCGTTTCCCGCTCGATCCCGTTGCCTTCTACTTCGAACGCGTGCGGGACCTGCCCGGTGTTCGCCACGACGAACGTGACCGGCCCGGCGCTGATGCTCTGCTTGGCGACCTCGACTTTCCACTCCGCGAGCTGGACCTTTACTTCCACGGGCGCGCCGGAATCGCCGCCCCTCCAGCCGATCAAGGTTGAGAAGGCGCCGGCCAGCATGACGATTCCTTTCGAAACATTCGATGCGCGCAGCATGGCAATGTCCTCCGAACGGGTGAATGTCTGAGTGCCGTCGGAGCAAAGACTCGCGTTGCCGCGTTGGTATTCCCGGGAATAATTCACGCCTGTCACGAGTCTTCTCTGGAAGGGACCGACTTGGAGTTTGAGGCGATTGTGTTACCGCACCTCGATGCCGCGTACACGTTGGCGCGTTACTTGACGCGCAACGACGCGGACGCGCAGGACGTCGTGCAGGATGCGTCGCTGCGCGCGCTCAAGTATTTCGCGGGGTTTCGGGGCACGACGCCGGCCGACGGCCGCGCCTGGTTCCTCGCGATCGTGCGGAACACCGCCCATACGTGGCGCGAGCGAGAGCGGGGTGGGGCCCCAGTCGCGGAGTTCGATGAGGAAATGCACAGCGATGGCGTGGACCACGACCCCGTGGCCACCGTGGATTTACAAACCGCGCTGGCCAGGCTGCCGCTCGAATTCCGTGAGGTGCTCGTTCTGCGCGAAGTGCAGGGCCTGTCGTACCAGGAGATCAGCGACGTGACCGGCGTGCCGGTCGGGACCGTCATGTCCCGTCTCTCGCGCGCCCGCAAACGGTTGCAAAAGGCGTTGGCATGACGCATCCGAGTGAAGCGCGCCTGGACGCCTGGCTCGATGGCGAGCTGAGTCCGACCGAAGCGCGCGAGGTCGAGACGCACGTCGCCGCGTGTGCCGAGTGCACGCGGTTGCGCGAGAGTCGGCTGGCACTGCGGGCGGCGATCCAGTCCCAGCTGCCGGGGCTGCAAGCGCCTGATGTGCTGCGGCAGCGGGTGCGGTCGCAGGCGCGTTCGTCGGTCGGGGGCCGCTCTCTTGCCATGCTCGCATGGCGCGTGCTGGCGATCGCCGCGTCGGTCGCCGTGATCGCGTTCGGTAGCTGGCAGTTGGGCGTTCAGCGCGGACGCGGCGAGTCACTTGCCGACGCGGTACTCACGAGCCACATCCGCTCTCTCATGCCGGGTCATCTCACCGACGTGCAGTCGTCGGATCAACACACGGTGAAGCCGTGGTTCAACGGCAAGTTGGATTACTCGCCGCCCGTCTACGATTTCGCCGGCAAAGGCTACCCGCTGCTCGGCGGGCGGCTCGACTACGTCGGAGGAAGAGAAGTTGCGGCGCTCGTCTACGGTCGGCGCCAGCACATCATCACCGTGTTCCTCTGGCCGAAGGAGCGTGACGTCGGCGCCGGTCCGACCGTGGGCACCCGCCAGGGATACCACCTGCTGCGATGGACGAGCGCTCAGTATGCGTACTGGGCGGTGTCCGACCTTGGGCTCGCCGAGCTCGGGGATTTCCAGCGACTGATGCAGCAAGCGGATTCGGCGACACAATAAGAGCAGAGTCTCAGCGACGATTCATCCCCGATTCACCCGGCCGGCGGTAAGGTGGCCGTATGACGCTGCTCGTCATCCTTCTCACCTGCGCGGTGCTGTACTGGTTTCCGCTGCGACGCTGGATGAGCCGCTGGGGTGCCGGTCCGTCCGATCTGGCACGCAGAATGGCAGGGGACGCCCTGCTCGCGAGTCACACCTACTCCGGCACGCTGGCCAGCATCATCGACGCGCCGCCCGAGGACATCTGGCCGTGGCTCGTGCAGATCGGCTATCAGCGTGGCGGGCTCTACAGCTACGATTGGCTCGATCGCCTGGTCGGCTATCTCGATCGTCCGAGTGCGACGCGCATTCTTCCGGAGTTTCAGCACCTCGCCGTCGGCGACAAGATCCCGCTCGGCAGAGGCCCCAGTTGGCCCGTGGCGGTCGTCGAGCCCAATCGCGCGCTCGTGCTGGATATGCGGCACATGGGCGGCATCGATTGGGTGTGGCAGTTTGGGCTCTACCCCGTCGCCGAGCGACGCACGCAGCCCGTCTCCCGGAGTCGCGTGCGCGCGCGAACCGTCTGGGCTCGGCTACTCACCTACATGATCGAGCCCGCGGGATTTCTCATGACGCGGCGGATGCTGCTCGGCATTAAGGAACGCGCTGAGAGCGGACGCAGCGGCGCGATCCTCGTCACTCCTGATCTGCCTCAGGCCACTGCGCCGCAGCCGCGGCTCGCGATCCGGAATCAAGTGCGGGCAGGCTGAGAGATCTGCTCCACGACCTTGCCCACGTCGTCGTCACTCGCCGCACGCCCATCGCGCGCGAGGTCGGCCTGCGCGATGATGCCTACCAAACGTCCGTGATCGTCCACCACCGGGACGCGGCGTACCTGGGCGGCCGACATGATCCGCTCCACGATCTCGACGCCGTCGTCGGGCTTGCAGGACTTGGGGTCGCGCGACATCGCCGCGCGGACTGCGGTGTCGGGCGTGTGGCCCGCCGCGGTGCAACGGCAGGTGATATCGCGATCCGTCACCACGCCGACGAGTCGGTTCGTTGCGGTATTCTCGACCACGGGTATGCAGCCGCAATCGTGCTTGCGCATGAGCTGCGCCGCTTGCTGCAGTGTCTGCTCCGGCGTACAACACGCGGGCTCGGACGTCATCAATTCACGGGCTTTCATTCTGAGCTCCATCTTCGAGGTTGCACGCTGATACCCCGCGGAGCTCTTCCTCTCTTCTGCCCATGAACGATGGGTATTAAGACCCCGTGCGGACGCCCGAGAGCACGCGCGCGGCACCTTCCGCGACCGAGCGCGGCGCGCGGGGCCCGCCCATGTCGGTGCGCACCCATCCGGGATCGACTGCAGTAACGCGGATGCCGCGCGACCGCAGCGTCGCCGCGAACAGGCGCGTCATCGCATTGAGCGCGGCTTTACTTCCGCCGTAACCTGCCGGTGCTTCGTCGGCAAGGCGCTCCAGATCGACGAGTGACAGCTTCGGATCCGATAGCCGCTGGACGAGTCCTCGCGGCTGCGCGGAGAGCTCGCCGAGACCGCTCGTCACCATCACGACGCGTGCGTTCGGTGCGAGGAGCGGTTCAAGCGCCTGCGTCAGCCGCAACGGGCCGAGCATGTTGACGGCCCAAATCTGGCGCGCTGGTCCTTTGTAGATGCCGGCGTTGTTGACGAGTGCGTCGAGTGGCTCATTGCGCGCGCGCAGTCGCTTCGCCAGGGCCTCGATCGATCCCGCGTCTGCCATGTCGACGACCTCGGCCTCCGTTCCGGGTGGTGCCGAGGTCGGGTCTCGCACGGCAGCGATGACGTCCCAGCCCTCGGAGGCGAGCGTGCGAGCGACTTCGCGGCCGATGCCGCGGCTCGCGCCGGTGATCAGTGCTCGTCTCTTAGTCACGAACGCAAAATACGTATGATGGATGCGCGTGATTTCATTCAGGGCGCGCTAGGTCACAAGATCTTGACCCTCCCCTCGCGCTCGTGAAAGAATCCGTAGGGTTGGGGAACACCAGGGGGAAGAGGGGCGCACCATGCCGCGCCCCTCCTGTTGTTTGCTAGCTGGGCGACCCGGCGAACTCGCGCTCGCGTGAGCCCTGCGACATCCCCGGCACGTCGAGGAATTCGTGCACTTCGATCGTGGTGCCGGGATGCTGCTTGTGCGGGTGATTGCTCAGGAGCTGATCGATCTCGCCGGACGAATTCGCCTGCAGGATCGAGAAACCGGCGACCTGAGTCTTCTTCCCGCCGACGTCGGCGAGCGGCGCCCCGAACTCGACGAGTGCGTTGCCCGTCTTGCGCGCCCATGCCAACCAGGCGTCCGTGCCGGCTTTCTGCTGCTCGGCTGACCGGCCGGCCATCTCCTCGCGGGACGACGTCGGGGAGAGATAGAGGATCAGGAACTTTTTCATTGTGGGACCTCCGAGAAGGGGTTACGTGCCGAGGATACACGCGGCCCCGCGCGAAGTCTCTCACTATCTCGGGGACATGTGGTTAACTCGCGATTCCGGTCTATGATGTGCAACCAATGGGTTGCATATTCTCGGGATCGCGTACAGATTCCTCGGGGGAGGGCACACCGCGCAATGAAAATCGCAGGCACGACGGCGCTCGCGACGACACTCGGTCTTGCCGCGGCAGCGTGGCTCGTCACGGTCCACCAGATGCACGGCATGGACATGGGCGTCGCCACCCAGCTGGGCTCATTCGCGTTCTTCGTCGCCCTGTGGGCGGTCATGATGGCAGCGATGATGCTGCCCGGCCTGGCGCCGGCCGTGGTACGGCGCGCGCGCACGAGCGGCGCCGTCCGCGCGGTGGTGCCATTCGTCGCGTCCTACCTCGTTGTCTGGACGCTCGTCGGCGCCCTCATCTACGCGCTGTATCGTCCGCACGGCACGTGGGCCGCCGGTCTCATCGTGATCGCAGCCGGTCTGTACGAGCTCACTCGACTCAAGCAACACTGCCGCCGCTGCTGCCGCGCGCGCACCCGCTCGGGGGGGGGATTTGCGTTCGGGCTCTACTGCGTCGGGTCCAGCATCGGGCTGATGGTGATGCTCCTGGCGCTCGGCGCCATGAGTCTCACCTGGATGCTGGTGATCGCCGCCCTCGTGCTCGTCCAAAAGCTCTTGCCCGCGAAACCCGCGATCGATGTGCCGGTTGCCGTGGCGATCATCGCACTCGGACTCGTGATCATCGCCGCGCCCGGATTCGTTCCCGGCCTCATGCCACCGATGTAAGACCTTTACGAGAGAGACCATGTCGAAACCGACAAGCGTATCGCAAGATGAATGGACCGCCGCCCGCAAGCGCCTGCTCGTCAAGGAGAAGGAGCTGACGCGTCAGCGCGACGCGCTGAGCGCCGAGCGACGCAAGTTGCCGATGGTGGCGATCGAGAAGGAATACCTGTTCGAGGGACCGGACAAGGGGGGCCGCCGCACACTCGCCGAGTTGTTCGGCAAGAAGCGCCAGCTCGTCGTCTACCATTTCATGTTCGGTCTTCCTCCCGAGTGGGAGGACGAGGGCTGTCCCGCCTGCTCGTATGTGATCGACAACATGGCTGGGAGCCTCGTGCATCTTGCCCAGCGCGACACGGCGTTCGCGGCGATCTCGCGCGCGCCGCTCGCCAAGATCGCGCCGTTCAAGAAACGCATGGGCTGGACGTTTCCGTGGCTGTCGTCGAACGGGACCGACTTCAACCACGACTTTGGCGTGACGACCGACGCGACGCACACGACCTACAACTATGCGCCCGTCTCCGAGCAGCCCGAGGGTCGGCCGCAGGAGGGCGAGCGGGAAGGGTTGAGCGTCTTCCTTCGCGACGGCAAGCGCGTCTTCCACACGTATTCGACCTACCAGCGCGGCCTCGACCCGTTGCTCAACACCTACAACTTGCTCGATCTCACGCCGCTCGGCCGTCAGGAAGAAGACGGCATCATGACATGGCTCAAGTACCACGATGAATACTGATCGGATCGAGAAGCGGGTGGTGCTGCGCGCGCCGCGCGCACGCGTGTGGCGCGCGATCAGCGATGCGAAAGAGTTCGGCACGTGGTTCCGACTCACCCTCGACGGGCCGTTCGCCGAGGGCAAGACGGTGCGGGGCAGCCACGACCGGTTCAAGGTCGAGATGCTGATCGAGCGGATCGAGCCGGAGCGGTATTTCTCGTATCGCTGGCATCCGTACCCGAAGGACCCCGCAAGAGACTACTCGGCCGAGCCCATGACGCTGGTCGAGTTCACGCTCGAGGACGCCGAGGGCGGGAAGAGCACGGCGCTGACGATCGTCGAGTCGGGGTTCGATCGCATCCCGCTCGCGCGCCGGGCCGAGGCGTTCCGCATGAACGACGCGGGCTGGGCCAAGCAGAGCGAGAACCTGGCGGCATATGTCACCTAGCCGCGTCGTGCCGGTGTTCGTCGCGTTGGGGGATCCGACTCGGTTGCGGCTGCTGGGGCGCCTCTCCACTGACGGGCCGCTCTCGATTACGCGGCTCAGCCGCGGCACCGGCGTCACGCGCCAGGCGATCACGAAGCACCTCCATACCCTCGGCGCGGCAGGTCTCGTGCGCCATGCGCGCCGCGGGCGCGAGCGGCTATGGGAGCTGGACCGCAAGCGTCTGGAGACGGCGAAGCGGTACCTCGATCAGATCTCTGCGCAGTGGGACGGGGCGATCGGACGGTTGAGGGCGTTTGTGGAGGAGTAAGGCTTAGGGCGCTCGACTCGGGGCATTGATCCTAATGCTGAGCCGCGTACAGGTCGCCAGCCAGGTACTTGAGCCCGGAGTCCACCGCCACCGTCACCACCGTCCTTCCCGCACCGATTGCGCGCGCCAGTTGCACCGCGGCGACGACGTTGAGCCCGGTAGACGTCCCGGCGAACAATCCTTCCTGGCGCGCCAGCGTTGACGCCATCGCCCGGGCCTCCGCCTCGTCGGTCGCGCGCGTTTCGCTGACGAGCGCGCGGTCGTACTGCGGCGGCACAAACCCCGGCGCGACGCCCTCGACGCCATGCCGTCCCGGCGTCCCGCCGCACAGCACGGGCGACGTCCCCGGCTCGAGCGCCACGATCCGCGTCGCCGGATCGGCGCGCTTGAGCACGCGCCCCACCCCCATCAGCATCCCGGACGTACCGACCGCGGCGCAGAAGGTGTGAATCTTCCCGCCGGTCTGCTCGAGCAGCTCCTCGCCGAGCGGCTCGTAGCCGGCCACCATGTCGGGATTGCGCATCTGATCGGTCGCATAGCTCGGTCCCTCGGCGGCAATCTCGCGGGCCCGCGCCATCATCCGGGGCACGAGATCGGGCGTGAGCTTGCCGCCGTCGCTCTTCAACACCTCGAGCTCGGCGCCGAACACTTCCATGCTCCGTCGCTTCTCCAGCGCCACCGCATCATTGCACACGATGCGGCAGCGATACCCCTTCACCGCGCACACGAACGCGAGCGATATGCCCGTGCTGCCCCCCGTGTACTCGACGACCGTCATGCCGGGCTTCAGCGTGCCGCGTTGCTCGGCGCGCTCGATCATCGATAGCGCCATGCGGTCTTTATAAGAGCCCGTGGGATTGTAGTACTCGAGCTTCACCCACACGTCCGCCGCTCCCTTGGGGACGATCCGCGATAGACGCACGAGCGGCGTGTTTCCGATAGCGCTCAACATGTGGCGAGATCCGCTAATCAGCGGCCTGCGGTTGCTGCTCCTCATCCGCGAGCAAACGGAACGATTTGACCGCCCCCGTGAGCCGATCGGCAGCCTCGGCGAGCTGATTAGCCGACGACGCGATCTCCTGCGTCGATGCGCTTTGCTCCTCGCCCGACGCCGCGAGCTCTTCCGCCGACGCCAGCAGCGAGTCGGTCTGACCGGCGACGCTCGTCAGGCGGTTGGCGATCTCTTCCACGAGCGCCCGCATTTCCGCGGCCGACTGCGCGATCTCGCGGCTCCACGCGTCGTTGGCATCCGCTTCACCGGCCACGGTCGCGAGACCCTGCGCGGCGGTCTGTGCGGCTTCGCGCACCGCCGTGCCGCCTTCGGCCAGCCGCACCAGCCGGTCGCGCGTCGCCTGCACGCGCTGCAGCACGCCGCGGACCGTATCGGCTGTCTCGCCGGCGGCCGCCGCGGCGACGGATGCGAGCTTGCGGACTTCATCCGCGACGACCGCGAAGCCGCGGCCCTGCGGCCCGGCACGGGCCGCTTCGATCGCGGCGTTGAGCGCGAGCATGTTGGTTTGCGTCGCGACCGACTTGGTCTGCGCGACGAACGTCTGAATCTTCGCCGACGCCTGCGCGAGTGCCTCGGCTTCCGCGGCGCCCTTGGCGACTTCATCCGCCAGTTTCGCGAGCCGAGCGGTCGTCTGATCGAGGCCGTCCTTGTGGCGCCGCGCGAGCGCGGACAGGTCCGCGTTGCGCCGCGCCGATTCTTCGGCGCCTTGCGCGAGCTTCGCTGCGATCTGGAGAATACGCGCCGCGTCGTCGGCCGCCGCGCGCACGAGCTGCGCCTGCTCGCTCGCGCGCTTGGATAGATCCTGCGACGTCGAAGCCATTTCCTCGGTCGACGCGCTCATCTCTTGCGTTGACGCGGAGATCTCCGTCGCCATCGCGGCGGCTTCGTCGGCCGCCGCCCGGATCGCGCCCACGAGCCGGCGCAACGCCACCACCATCGAATGCACCGACGACAGCAGCTCGGCGACCTCGGTCGCCTCGGTGCGATGCGTCGAGACGGTCACCGAGAGGTCGCCCCCCGCCACTCGGCTCGCGATCGCTCCGGCGGCGCGCACCGGCTCCGTGACGAGCCGGCCGAGGCGGTGCGAGAGCCAGAACAGGGCGGCAACGGCGACGGCGGCGACCAGAATCGCGCCGAACCAGACGGCGCGCTGCGTGCTGCGCGCGGCGGCGTAGGCCACGGCGGCGGGCTCGCGATACACGACCCACCACTCTCCCTGGTTCGCCGGCACCGAGACGACGAGCTCGTCCTGGCCGGCCTGCGTGGTGATGCGCGCCGACGCGGCCTCGGCGCCAAGCGGGATGCGATCCTTGTCGGGCAACGGCTGCAGCAGCAGCGTCTGGGTCTCGGACATGAGCAAAAGGCCGCGACCGTCCACCACCTGGAGCGAGGCGCGGCCCGCGAGCTCTTCTTCGCCAAGCAGCGCGTTCAGCTTGTCGAGGCTGAACACTGCTTTGAGCACGCCGACGGGTTGGGGGATGCGCGGCGCGTGCATCGCGACGTCGAATTCGATCGAGGCCGTCCCCGCCGAGGAGTCGAATTTCGCGTCGCCTTCGTACGAGCCGTCGGTATAGGCCTTCTGCCACCACGTTTCGTCACTCTGCACGAAGTCGGACGGCCGATCGGAGGTCATTACGTTGTAGCCGTGCCGCTCGGTGACGATCATCTCCGCGAAGTCCGAGATCGACGTGTAGGCGCGCAGGTAGTCGCGCAGCAGCGGATCGGTGGTGCCGAACTGCCGCGGGCCGTTAAAGGCGCGCTCGAGATCGGGGATCGACATGCGGTCGAGCCCGCGCGCCACCGCGGCCTGGCCGGCGTCGCGCACCGCGGCGAGCAACCCCGGCTCGGAGGCGAGCGACACGACCTCGCGCCGCCGCTCTTTCAGGTATTGTGTGACGATCGCCGCGACGCGGGTCGCGACGTCCCGACCCCGAACATCGGCCTGCTGCACGAGCACGCGGCCGACGCGATTGCTCGTGATCCAGGCGACGAACAACACCAGCAGGACGGCGATGCCGGCGCCGGAAACGAGAAAACTCTGCCGCAGTTGCTGAGACTTGATGGCCATGGTTTAATTGTCGGCACGCATGCGCGACGTCCCAAGCTACGACCCCGGTTCGATCGAGGCAAAGTGGCAAACCCACTGGGCTGAGCACCACACCAACGAGCCCGACCTCGATCGGGCCCCGCGGCCGTTCTACAACCTCATGATGTTCCCCTACCCGTCGGCGGAGGGGTTGCACGTCGGCAACATGTTCGCCTTCACGGGAGCGGACATCTACGGGCGGTTCAAGCGGCTCCAGGGATACGATGTGTTCGAGCCGATGGGGTTCGACGCGTTCGGGATCCACTCGGAGAACTACGCGCTCCAGCGAGGCATCAATCCCGCCCAGCTCATCCCGCAGAACATCACCACCTTCCGGCGACAGCTGCGGCGCGTCGGCGGGATGTTCGACTGGCGCCACGAGCTTTCCACCACGGATGCGAGCTACTACAAGTGGACGCAGTGGCTCTTCGTACAGCTCTTCAAGGCGGGCCTCGCGTACAAGAAGCGCGCGGCGGTGAACTGGTGCCCGACCGACAAGACCGTGCTCGCCAACGAGCAGGTCATCGACGGGCTGTGCGAGCGTTGCCGTACGCCGGTCGAGCAGCGCTTCCTCGACCAGTGGTTCTTCCGCATCACCAATTACGCCGAGCGCCTGCTCCAGAACCAGGAGAAGCTCGACTGGTCCTCCTCGACCGTTCTCCTCCAGAGGAACTGGATCGGCCGGAGCGAAGGCGCCGAGCTGATCTTCGAGACACCGAGCGGCAAGCGGATCACGGTGTTCACGACCCGGCCCGACACGGTGTTCGGCGCGACGTATCTGGTGCTGGCCCCCGAGCATCCCTTGGTGGACGAGCTCACGGCGGTGGAACAGCGCGCTGCCGTGAAGGGCTACCAGCGTGAAGTGCAGTCGAAGGACGTCGTAGCGCGTCGCGTGGGTGACAAGACCAAGACGGGCGTGTTTATCGGCTCGTACGCGCGTAACCCTGCGACGGGTGAAGCGATTCCAATCTGGATCGCCGACTACGTGCTCATGGAATACGGCACCGGCGCCATCATGGCGGTCCCGGCGCACGACAAGCGCGACTTCGAGTTCGCCACGCAGTTCAAGCTGCCGATTCGCCAAGTCGTCGAGACGGCGGAGAACGAGCCGCTTCCCACGGTGACCGAGGACGGCACGCTGATGAACTCGGGCGCGTTCGACGGTGTGTCGTGCAGTGACGGAGCGCGCAAGATCGTCGACTGGCTCGCCGAGCGAAAACTGGCGACGGCGCGCGTGCAGTACCGCCTGCACGACTGGTGTATTTCGCGCCAGCGCTACTGGGGGCCGCCGATCCCGATCATCTATTGCGACAGCTGCGGCGTCGTGCCGGTCCCCGAGAAGGACCTGCCGGTCGAGCTGCCGCTCATCGACGACTTCCGCCCCGACGACACGGGCGTGAGCCCGCTCGCGCGGCACGAGGAGTGGTACTTCGTGAAATGCCCGCAATGCGGCGGGCAGGGCCGTCGTGAGACCGACGTCTCCGACACCTTCCTCGACTCGGCGTGGTACCACCTTCGCTATCCGTCGACCGAATTCACCGATCGTCCGTTCGACAAGGCGCGCACCGAGAAGTGGCTGCCCGTCACCAGCTACATCGGCGGCAACGAGCACGCCGTGCTCCATCTCCTCTATGCCCGCTTCATCTGCATGGTGCTGGCCGATCTCGGGCATCTGAAGTTCGACACGCCGTACCCGAAGTTCCGCGCGCACGGGCTGATCGTGAAGGACGGCGCCAAGATGTCGAAGTCACGCGGCAACGTCGTCGTGCCCGACACCTACATCAAGCAGTGGGGCGCGGACACGTTCCGCATGTATCTGATGTTTCTCGGTCCGTTCCAGGAGGGCGGGGACTTCCGCGACGAAGGGATCGTCGGGATCCGGCGCTTCCTCGAGAAGGTGTGGTGGGCGGTGCAGCAATCGGCGCTGAAGGGCGGGGAAGGGGCGGCGAAGGGCGGCAACGCCCTCATGCAGAAACTGCACTTCACCATTCGGAAAGTGACGACCGATACCGAATCGCTGCATTACAACACCGCGATCGCGTCGCTCATGGAGTACGTGAATGAAATGCGGGAGCAGGGAGCGGGGAGCAGGGAGCTGCTCGAGCCACTCGTGATCATGCTCGCGCCCTACGCGCCGCACATCGCCGAGGAGCTCTGGGAAGTATTGGGGCACACGGGATCGGTATTCTCGGCGCGCTGGCCGAGCTATGACGAGAAGCTCGCGGCATCGGGCGACGTGGAGATTGCGGTGCAGATCAACGGCAAGCTGCGCTCGCGGCTCGTCGTGCCGCGCGGCATGGAAGAGAAGGACGTCATGTCGCGCGTGCTCGCCGACGAGGCGGTGAAGAAGTTTGTGGACGGCCAGAAAGTGAAGAAGGTGATCTTCGTGCAGGACCGGCTCGTCAACCTCGTCGTCTAGAGCACTTTGGCGATGAGGTCGCCGACGAAGTAACCTACCGCCGCAACCCCCAAGCCGACGACGAACATGTCCACGCCGCTCCGGAACACGCCGCGGCCCGTGAAGAAGCTGCGCGCGGCGCCCACGCCGAAGTGCGACAGCATGGCGATGACGAACGCGAGCCACATCGCCGCTCGACCCTGGAGCACGAGGAAGGGAAAGACCGGAATGAAGGCCCCCACGGCCGTCGCGAGACCGGTGATCCAGCCTTCACGAAGTGGGGTCGCGTGCGCCTCACCAATCTTTAGCTCTTCCCGGACCTGCTCGCCGAGAGCGCGCTCGGGGTCACGCATCACTTCTTCCGCCATGCGGCGAGCGGTGCGCGGATCGACGCCCTTCGCCTGATACTGCAGCTCCATCTCCTCCATTTCGACATCCGGCATGAGCGCGATCTCTTCCTTCTCCATCGCGATCTCGTGCTCGTACACTTCCTGCTCGCTCTTCGCCGCGAGATAGCCGGACGCTCCCATCGACAGCGCGTCGGCGAACATGCCGGCGACGCCGGAAATCATGATGACGTGCGCCGGCACCGCGGCGCCGATCACGCCCGCAACGAGACCGAAGTTCGCCGTCAGCCCGTCGTTGAAGCCGTAGACGACGTTGCGGAGAAAGCCCCCCGAGCCCGTCTTGTGCCACGGCTCCGGACCCTTGCCCGCGAGATCGGCGAGCGTGCCGGCATGCGCGGCGGACTCCTTGGCGAGCTGGAGCGAGACCTCCTGCGCGTCGGCGAGGCTGCTTTCTCTATGGAGGTTGAGATAGCCTTTCACCTCCTGGCCCTCTTCGCGCAGGAGCATCGGCAGGAGATAGCGCGTGCCGAAGCGTCGCCCGAACCAGGCGCGGAGACGCGCGTTCAGCGACGGCCGCGCCTGCTTGACCTTGTGGCCGTGCTCGGCGAGGAGCTTGGTCCACATCTGCACGTGTCGCTCCTCCACGCCCGCGAGCTTGATGTAGACGTCTTTGCGGTGGGGGTCGGGCTCCTGGCCCGCCAATGCTAAATAGAGGAAGGCCGCGTCGGCTTCATCCTGCCAATGGTGCAGCCATTCTTTCACGTCGGCGGTGGGCATGCGGCAAGCTACTACCCGGCAATGTGTTAAGGAACCATGCCTTTTCCCAGGAGCAAACCGCGACGTTCCCCGTAGTTATGGCATCATAGAATTCGGACATGACCGTGGCCTTTGCCGTTCCGGACGTCCTCGTCATCCGTGCCCAAGCCGGAGATGAAGCAGCGCTCGAAGCCCTGTACCGGGCATTCGAGACGCCTGTTTACAACCTCGTGCGGCGCATGCTGCGCCGCCCCGAGGATGCCGAGGACGTGTTGCAGGAGACGTTTTTGGAAGTGGTCCGGAACATCAAGCAATACCGCGGCGAGGGACATCTCTGGGGCTGGATCCGCAAGATCGCGTCGACGAAGGCGCTCATGCGCATCCGGCGCGATCAGGTCCGCGAGACCGAAGCGCTCGACGATGAGCCCGGCAAGCCCGGCATGCACGTCGGCGCGAACATCGATCTCGAGCGCGCGTTCGAGCATTTGTCGCAAGTTTCGCGCGCAGTGGTGTGGTTGCACGACGTCGAAGGCTACACGCACGAGGAAATCGCGGAGCAGATGGGGAAGACGGTGAGCTTTTCCAAGTCGCAGCTGGCGCGGGCTCACGCGCGCCTGCGGCGGATGTTGGGTGAAGGAGCGAGCGCATGATGCATTGCACGATGGACGATCTGGGAGCGCTGCGGGCGGGTGAGGCGTCGGTGTGGGCACGCCGGCACATCACCACCTGCGCGGAGTGTCAAAAGGAATTGGAAGGGCTGTACCAGCGCGTCGCGCAGCTCAAGGCGCTGCCGTCGCTGCGGCCGCCGCGCGATCGCTGGCCGGCTGTGCGCGCGGTGTTGCGGAGCGAGCGGGCTCGCAAGCGCCGCACGTGGGGTGCCTGGACAGGCAGTCTCGCGCTCGCCGCGACAC
This sequence comes from Gemmatimonadales bacterium, assembly GCA_035491815.1. Lineage (GTDB taxonomy): Bacteria > Gemmatimonadota > Gemmatimonadetes > Gemmatimonadales > GWC2-71-9 > 20CM-2-65-7. The sequence continues at coordinate 61,451 of DATJKA010000072.1, forward strand.
TCGCCGGCATTCTGTTGCTGGAGCCGACGGCCGGCGGTGACGGGCAGCTGCACGCGGCGCTGAGCCAGGCGAAGCAGCAGTCGGCGACACTCGAAGACTCCTTGCAGCAATACGACATCGATGGCCGCGTCCTGAGCGGTCACGCCGCCGCCGTCGTGGCGGAGCTGGAAGACAGGATCTCCGCAATCGATGGAACACTCGCGCAGGCGAATGCAGGCGTGCAGGACGCCCAGCTGGTCAAACTATGGCAGGAGCGCGTCGGGCTGATGCGGGAGCTGGTGAACGCCCGCGCGACGCGCGCTCGCTACGTCGGGCTGTAACCACAGCCCCGGGAGAGAAACGATGCGCAATGTGATGATGGCAGGGCTCGCCGTCTGTCTGTTGTTGCCGGCCGCGTCGGTGACGCAGGAGGCGCCGCGGCGCCCGTCGCCGCGCCCGCGCGTGCGGGTGGAGACGCGCGAGGGGCCGTTCAGCGTGTACACGATGGGCAGTCGCGGGCGCATCGGCGTGATCGTCGATACGCGTGCCGACAACGCCAACGACAAGATCGGCGCCCGTATCGAGGGCATCACGCCCGGCGGCCCGGCGGAGAAAGCCGGCCTCAAAGTGGGGGACGTCATCACCCGCTTCAACGGCACGGCGCTCGGCGGCGCGGAGCCCGAAGACAAGGACAACGAAGATTCCGGTCCCGGGATGAAGCTGATCGAGCTGGCGCGCAGTTTGGACCCGGGCGACACGGTGCAGGTGGAATACCGCCGTGGCACCGACAGCCGCAAAGCCACGATCGTGGCCGAGGAGCTGGGCGGCGGTCCCATGGCGTGGACGGGAACGATGGAGATGCCCGAGATGCGCGGCCGGATCGAGAACCTGCTTCCGAAGCTGAGCTTCGGTGATGGCGAGGGGTTCAGTTATTTCGGTGGCGCCTGGGGTGATATCGAGCTCGTCGAGTTGAATCCCGAGCTGGGCGACTATTTCGGCACGCGCGAAGGTGTACTGGTCGTGCGCGCGCCCGAAGATTCCACGCTGTCGCTCAAGGGCGGCGACGTCATCCTGTCGATCGGCGGTCGCAAGCCGTCTTCGCCGATGCAGGCGATGCGGATCATCCGCTCCTACGATCCGGGCGAGACGGTAGCGCTCGACGTGCTGCGCAAGCAGAAGCACGTCACCGTGTCGTGGAAGGTGCCCGATGAAGAGCGCCGCATGTTCCGGATGGCGCCGCGGATGCACGAGGAGCCCAGCTCGTACAAGATCGTCATCCCGCGCGTTTTGAAGCATGGGACGGTGAGAGTCAGCGGGGCGATCTAAGGCGGCAACAGGCGGTAACGGGCGGTACTGCCTGTTACCGCCTTCCTTTTTACCGCCCATTCCCGCCTACCGGTTCGGCCCAATCAGCATCGCATTCGTCAAGAGCTTCGCCGGCCCCCGCCAAAACGCCCTGAACAACGGATCGCTGAGAAACAGCACGACGCGGCCACTGCCCTGATTCTCGACCGCGGCCCAGGTCGACCCCTTGAGCAGCCGCGCGGTGTTGTCCGGCCACGTGAATCCCGACAAGACCAGCGAATCGGCTGGATCGGCGAACACCGCGACGTTGGCGCCACCTTTGGATGGGCGCCAGAACGTGTCGCCGTCGATGAACACCGGCAGCTTGTTGCGCTCGTAACCGAGGGTCAGCCACTGCGTGGTGTCGAGCGTGACGCGGAAGATGGCGCCGGGGATCCACTCGACGCGGTCGTGCGGCGCCGCGGTTTTCGAGACCAGCGGCGGCGATTCGCCGGAGGCCGTGGTGTCGGCGGCCGCGCCGCTGTCGGGCGCCAGGTTCGCGACGGTCGACAGCTCCACGTCCTTGCTCGCGGCCAGCGCGCCGCCCCCGCCGTACGCGATCAATGCGCCGCCCGAACGGACCCAGCCTTTCAGCTTTTCCACGCCCTGATCGCCCAGCTCGCGACGCATGCGCCCGCTCGAGCCGTCGGGAATGACGAGCACGTTGTATGAATCGAGGTCGTCCATCCGGCCGATCGCGTTCAGCGGGACCGGCGTGAACGGCACGTTGAGCTCTTTCGCGAGGAAATACCACAGCCAACCGTAGCTCGTCTCGGAAATCCCGTTGCCTGCGGCGACGAGAATCTTGGGCGCATGTAACGCGAAAACCTCGTCGGAGCCGATGCCCCAATCGATCGAGTCGGGATATGCCGTCTGGATCGCGGTGACCGGCACGCCGAACGTCGGCGCCAACGCGGTGATGCGGTCGCTCAGGCTCGCGGGGTTGCGCTGGGTGCGCGCGAGGAATGCGCCGCGCGGATAGGACCGGCCCTCCGCGCGCACGCTCGAGCGTGCGATGGCCAGCTTGAACCCTTCGCTCTCGAGCGCGAAGGCCAGCTTCGCGGCACCCGGCCGGTCGTTCAAGAAGAGATAGGCGCTCGTCGCCCGAGTCGGTGCCGGTGTCGGCGCGAGCGTCGAGTCCGTCACGGGATCCCCCGCCGCGCCGGCATCCTCGGTCCAGTAGGCGTCGAGATTGAAGGACATCGGCAGCGACCAGGCGGTGATGTCGTAGAAGCCGTAGTCCTCCTTGTCGGCGTCCTCACCACGGCGCCGGTTGCGTTGATACTTGGCCTGCTCGCGCGTGATGAACGATTGCTGAAACTGGGCGTCGGGCTCCAGCATCCCCTTCGCCACGCGACGTTGCGGCTGATTGAGATCGATGACGTAGCTGCCGGCGGGGAAGGTCCGCGCGGCGCCCGCACCGCCACGGCTCAGGTAGCTATGTGCCGCGCGTGACGTGAGCGGCTGCCGCAGACGCGTCACCTCGATGCCGTTGCGGAGCAGCAACCCTACAACGTGCGCCGCGGACTGCGGGTCGTTGCCGGGGACGATCACCACGCGCTTCAGGCGATCGGTGGCCGCCTCGGCGATCGCGGAGCGGCGGAAATCGTAGTAGTCGAGCAGTCGGCTCTGCCGGTTCTTCGCAGTCGTTTCCAGCGTGGCGAGCGACGCGACGAAATGGTGGGCAATGCCGTCGCGGAACGTGGTGATGCTGCCGTCATCGCGGCGGATGCGATACTCGGGTCCGCCATCGGTCTCGTACGTCATGCCGGTGGCGCCCTGGAACGTCGTCCACTCGTCCCAATAGCCGACGTAGAAGAAGTCGAACACGCCGCGGATCTGATACTGCCAGCCGTATTTGTCGAACGCCGCGGCGTTACCGCGCCCGTAGGTGTCGAACCACTTCGTGGTTTGCGGCGGCAGGTTCATGTTCACCGCCTGCGCGACGGGCGGGAAGAAGAACGTGGGCGTCGTGGAGTGGTGATCGACGAACACCTGCGGCCGCCAGCGCAGGATGCCGTCCATCATTGCGCGAACCTCGGGCTGGCTCTGGGCCAGGAGGTCGCGGTTCATGTCGAAGCGATAGTGACTGTAGCGGCCGGTGATGCTCCACGGCTCGTTCTGCTCGAATGCCCACGGGTCGTCGGCGCCGATTCCGATCGAGTTGTACCACGCGGAGAAGCGCTCGTGCCCGTCCGGGTTGGCGGAAGGATTCAGGACGATGACGACCGACTTCAAGATCTCGAGTGTCTGCGGTTCTTCGGACGCCGCGAGCTGATAGGCGACCTGCATCGCCGCCTCGAAGCCGGCGGGCTCGTCGCCGTGCACCGAGTACTGAAACAGCGCGACCGCCGGACTCTGCGCCGCGATTTCCCCGGCCCGGGCGGACGACGTCTTGCGCGGATCGGCCAGTTCGGCGAGACCGGCCCTGATCTGATCGAGCTTGGCCAGGTTCGCGGGATCGGAAATGATCAGCGCCCTGATCGGCCGGTACTCGCTCGTGCGCCCCCACGTCTCGATGCGGACGCGGTCGGACGCGGTTGCGACCAGCGTGTCGAGATAGTGCTGCATCACGGCGTACATCGTGTGCTGATCGCCGGCGGCGTAGCCCGTGATCGCCTCGGGACGGGGGACGGCGGGGCGATAGGGACCGCGCGAGTAGAAGTCGAACGGCTCCTGGGCGGCCAGTGGCGCTGCGAGAAACAGCACGAGCAATAGCGGGCGCATGCGTGTCCTTAGGACAATGATTTACCGGGCCCACCCTTCAGGGTGGGGAAGGAACGGCGGAAGAAAATGAGTGTTTTTAGGCCCGGCGGCGAGCCGCGGGCAGCGCCTGATCGAACGAGGAGAACTCGAACGGTTTGGGGACGCACGGCCGGCCGGTCCCGTCGAGGAACCGGCGCATCTGCTCGTTTACAAGGTCGCCCGTCGTGAAGATCACCCGCTCGGCATGCGTGGGGTCGTTGCTGCGCAGGCGCTCGTAGAGCTGCTCGCCCGACAGGTCGGGCATCCGCATGTCCACGATGACCGCGTCGTACTTCGAGGCCTTGAGGCGCGTCAGCGCGTCCTCGCCGCTCGCCGTCGTCTCGACCTCATGGCCGCGCCCCTGGAGATAGCGTTGCAGCGACACCCGGACCGATGCTTCGTCGTCGACCACGAGCACGCGGAGCGTGTCCGAGCCGACGGCGTGCATGGGCGCGACCGCGGCGTGCTCGCCCGAGGTGCGTGGCATCGTGATGGGGAGCTCGACGACGAAGCGCGCGCCCTGCTGCGGCGAATTCTCCGCCCAGATCCTGCCCTCGTGCTCGCGCACGATGCCGAGCGAAATCGACAGCCCGAGGCCCGTGCCCGAGCCGGTCGGCTTGGTCGTGAAAAACGGATTGAAGATCCGGTCGATCAGGTTCGGCGGGATGCCCGGCCCCGTGTCTTCGACCTCGATCCGGATCGCCTCGGCGCTGAGCCGCGTGCGCACCGTCAAGCGATGGTGGTGCTGGCCTTCGCGCTGCTCCATCGCCTGCTCGGCGTTGGTAATCAGGTTGAGGAAGACCTGCTGCAGCTGGTGGGCGTCCGCCATCGTCTCCGGAATCGATTCGTCGTATTCACGCCGGACGTCGATCCCGCGGACCCGGAGCTCGTACCCGCGCAGCTCGAGCGTGTCGTCCAGGACCTGGTTCAGCTGCGTCGGCACTTTCTCGGCTTTGTGCTGGCGGGCGAAGGTCAGGAGGTTCTGGACGATGCGGCTGGCGCGGCGCGCCTCGCTGTAGATCGTTTCGGCCGCAGTGCGCTGATCGGGCGGGAAGCGCTTCTCGGCGAGCAGCAGCTGCGCAAACGCCGAAATGCCGGCGAGCGGGTTGTTGAGCTCGTGCGCCACGCCAGAGACGAGCTGCCCGATGGCCGACATCTTTTCCGACTGAATCAGCTGCTCTTGCAGCATCTTCTGATCGGTGACGTCGCGGATCAAGCAGAGGACTTCTTCGTCTTTTTGCGGCGTCGAGTACGTCACCGAGATCGTGCGGGCTTCGCCGTCCTTGCGATAAAACTGCGTCTCGAACAGGCCCGTCTCGCCCGCGAGCGCCTGCTGGAAGTGGCCCAGCGCCTTGGGCAAGTCGTCGTCCGGCAGCATCGGCGCGAACCACTGGCCCACCAGCTCTTCGCGCTTGTAACCGGAGATGTTCTCGGCGGCGTGATTGACGGTCGTGAAGCGGCCGTTCGCGTCGAGCGTGACGATCGCGTCGGACGCCGATTCGACCAGATGGCGGTAGCGCGCCTCGGAGCGCGCCAGCGTGTCGGCCGCGCGCTTGGGCTCGGTGATGTCGCGCAGCGTGGCGACCGTCCCGACCAGCTCGCCGTTGACGCGGAACGGACCACTTGAAACGGCAACGTCCCGCTCTTCGCGGGTGTGGTGATTGACGATGCGGGTTTCGTAGCGTTGGGGCTCACCGGCGAGCACGCGGTCCTCGCGGGAGGCGACGTGGGCGCGTTCAGTCGGTGAGACGTTCTCGGCGATCGCCTGGCCCACCACTTCGCTCGCTTGCCAGCCGAGCAGCTGCGCCCCGGCCTCATTGGCCGCGAGCACCCGCCGATCCAGGCCGGTCACTACCACGGCGTCCGGCAAGGCGGCGATCACGTCCGCGGCGGCCTGCAGTAGATCGAGCGGCCCCCCTCCGGGACGCTTGGCGGCGCCTGCGGCGACAGCCCGCGTGCCGCGGGCGGGTGAGACCCGGCGCGCCTTACTCACGCGTGATAGGAGACCTCCATGGACCGGCGCATGAGCTGCAGGCTCTCGAGCGCGGCCTTGGTCACCTTGTCCGGCGTGTCGCTGCCGCGCTTGACGCAATCCTTGATGATTTCCAGCGCGTGGATCGGATGCTCGTCGTCGTACTTCGCGTGCTCCTCGAGCCACCAGCGCCCGCGCGGACCGATCTTCGCGTTCTTGGCGAGGCCCCGTAACGCTTTTTCCGAGATCTTCTGGGCGACGCCTTCGACGGCGTAGTTCGTCGCGGACACGGCCTGGCCGAACTCGGCATTGCGGCACATGTCGGTCAGGTACGCGTGGAATTTCTTGACTTCGTCGAGCATCGGCTCGGGGTCCTGGAAGCGCTTCTTGGGAACGTTGAAGCCGTCGCCCATCGCGCGCCACATCGCGTCATGGCGGCGCTCGACGCGGATGTTGTCGGTGAAGAACTCTCTCCCCATGGTCGGTGAGCGGTCGAGCAGCATCTGCAGCCACTGGGGGAAGTCGCGGATGATCGGATAGAACGCCACGAGAAAATTCTGGATTTGGCCGTCGACCAGCTCGTTCTCCGACGCGTCCACGATCACGGGCGTGTCGAGAATAGCCTGGCGGCTCGGCTCGAGTGTGGCATCCAGGTCCGCGACCCACGTGGGGTGCGGGGTGATCTCCACGGCCATTGCTGCTCCTCTCGCGGGCGCGTGTGGGGCAACTCAATGGAAGAAGCGCTTCAGCGTGGCCTGAATGTACGGGTGGCGGTCGAACTTGCAAGCTCAAGCGCTATAGTGACTTGCCGCACGGTCCCACGATGACCACTTGACACGATATATCGTACCAGAATATCGTGGCGTAACATCTAACAAGAAGGCACGATGGCCGGTGGGAGCAGATGGGAAGGGTTTGGCTCGTTCTGGGGTCCTCGCTCCTGGGGATTCCGCTTCGGGCCGCGGGGCGCGCGCCGCCAGTGGTTCGGGGCGGGCGACATGAAATATGTGATTCTGAAGATTCTCCGCGACAAGCCACGTCATGGTTACGAAGTCATGAAGGACCTCGAAGAGCGGATGCACGGCTGCTATACGCCGTCACCGGGGACCGTTTACCCCACGCTGCAGTGGCTCGAGGATGAAGGACTCGTCGTCGCGCGGGACGTGGAAGGCAAGAAGGTTTACGAAATCACCGACACAGGACGGAAATTCTTGGACGAGCACAAGGACATCGTCGAAGACATCTTCGATCGCGTGACCGAAACGGTCGAGCGCACCGTAGGCGGCTCGATGGGTGAGGTGAACCGCGCGCTGGGGCACCTCGTGAAAGCGGTCTACCGCACCGGCTGGAAGGCCGAGAGCGACGAGGCGCGCAAGAAAGTCGCCGAGGCCCTTTCGAAGGCTACGGACGAGATTGAGGCACTAGCAGCAAGTCCTGGAAGTCGAAGCTGAAGTCGGTCGCCGGGGAGACGGGGCTCATCTTCACCTGGTCGATCGACCCGTCGGGCTTGAGGGCGAAGCTGACGTAAGCGTCGGCGCGGAGCTCGCGGTCGCGCCAGCGCGCGATGAAGGTGTCGTACTGGAAGTGCTCGAGATCGCCGGTGAGCGACGGTGAGTGCGAGAATTGCATGACCAGCTTGCCGTTCTCCAGCGTGATGGTGACGTCGCCGTACCACGCATCCCGGTAGGTCCCCGCATACTTCTCGAGCGGCAACGACGGCCGCGAAGTGGAATCGCGCTTCGCGGCCGCGGTGCGTTCTTGGGCCGCAGTCGCCGAATCGTCCTGCGCCTTGAGCCGCGCGAAGATCGCCAGCCAATCGGTGGCCGGCGCTGCCAGGAACTGATCGAGCAGGCGATAGGTGATCGCCTGGAACGCTTCCGTCGACTCTTGATTCGTGAACACGGCGATGCCCAGCCGCCGGTTCGGGACCATGGTGATGCGCGAGACGTATCCCGGCAGCCCGCCCGTATGCGACACGATCTTCTGGCCGCGATAGTCGCGCATCTCGAATCCCAGCCCATAGCCGGCGAACGACGCCTGCAGCGCCGCGAGCTCCGGCGGCAGGCGACCGACGCGATACGGCGTCACGATCGTCCACAGCTCGAACGTGGTGCGCGGCGTGAACAGACGCGTCCCGTCGGCGAGCTTGCCGGAGTCGAGCTGCACCATCAGCCATTTCGCGATGTCGGTCGCGCTCGCGTTGATTCCTCCCGCCGGGTTGACGTTGTCACTCACGAACGGCGTGACGGGCCGCACCTTGCCGTCCACGGACGCATGGGGTGTGGCGACGTTCGCGCCTCGCCCGGCTGCGGAGTGCATGACGTTGCTTTCGCTCATGCCGACGCGCGCCAGGATCTGCGACGCGACAAAATCCTCCCACTTCTGCCCGGAGACTGCTTCAATCACTTCGCCAGCCACGGAGTACAGCACGTTGTCGTACGCGTAGGCTGTGCGAAAACTCGTCGCCGGTTTGATGTAGCGGAGCCGGCGCACGATTTCCTTGCGGTCGTAGGTCGAAGGCGGCCACCACAGCAGATCGCCGGCGCCGAGGCCGAGGCCGCTGCGATGGACCAGCAGATCGCGGATGGTGAGCTCGCGCGTGACGAACGGGTCGTACATCTGGAACGAGGGCAGGTAATTGATGACCGGCGCGTCCCAGCGAAGCTTGCCCGCTTCGACGAGCATGCCGATCGCGGTTGCGGTGAACGCCTTCGTGTTCGATGCGATGCCGAACAGCGTGTGCTCGTCGACCGGCGTCGGCTGGCCCAGAGTGCGCACGCCGTAACCCCTCGCGAGCACGACTCGGCCGTCTTGCACGACGGCGATCGCGATTCCGGGGACCGCGAATTGCTGCATCACGCGACCGACGTACGCGTCGAAGTCGCGCGGCAACGCGGCGGAGGGATTCGTGCGTTGCCCGGCGAGTGAATGCGCGCCAAGACCGAGCGCCGCGGCGAGAATGAGAGAGCAGCGATGTGGTGTCATGAGTCGCAAAGCTGCGGCGGGCCGTGCTGCTCGGGAAGTGTCGCGATGCTGCTACCTATGTCACGGCAGGTCGAACGTGAAGACGGTCAGTCCGCCGCAATCGAAGCCGCACCAGCCGAGGACGCTGACGCGTCCCGCCCCGTCGTAGACGAGGTTCGCATCGTGAACGGACTCGTCGGCGGCCGCGGGCATATCGGCAATGGGGTCGAGCGTCAGGCGGTCTAGCACGGTGAGATATTCGCGGACGTGCGAATTGCCGTTTGTCGGCTCCGCCTGCACGCCACCGACGTAAATGACGGGACGCGAAGGATCGAGAATGACGTCTTGCAGGGCGCGATTGGGCGGGAACGCGCGCGCCTGTAGCGTGCGCCCCGTCGCGGTCTCGATTACGACGAGCGAAAAGCGGCCGCCGGAGCCGTTGGGGGCGGTCGAGTCTTGAACGCTCGCGGTGATGAACATGGTGTCGCCGGCCGCCGAGAAGGCCGCGCCCGTGACGTGAAAGAGCGTGTCGATGGTATACGCGACATCGCCGAGTTGATTGAAAACCGGCCATGCCATGACGGGCCCACGAAACCGCCTGGCATCGAGCTCCGTGCGCATGACCGCCCACTTGCCACCGGGGGCCAGGCGAAAGTCCCCGAACGCAATCGCGCCCTGACCGCGCAGCAATGTGTCAGTGCCGTTCCGGACCAGGGTGCCGGTATGCATCATGAGGCACGTGGTGGCCGACAGCTCCGCGGCCGTGTAGACGCCGCTCGCGTTGCTGCACGGCAGGGTATCGACCAACGTCCACGGGTCCGCGTGCCATACCGTCGCCGCTGCGCTCCCCGTGCGTGATAGATCGAAGATGTAATGATTGGGACGGTAGCTCGGGCCCGGCACGTACATCTTCACCAGAGTCGAGTCCGTCTTCGCCAGCTCGGGGAACATGTTCAGGTGTTGCGACTGCACGTCCACGAGCCCGTAGCCCATCGTGAAACCGGGCCACGAGATGTCTTCGGCGACGAGCAAGCCGCGTCCCGTCAGCAACGTACCGCTCGACACATTCGTGTAGGGATTGAGGCCGCCCCAGTAGGCAGGAAACGCCAATCCCACGGCATAGAACGCCGCCTGCGCGCTGTCGTACCCGCGGGCGGATATGACGGCCTCGTAATTCCCGGTGACGACGGGCGGCACGCGGAACGCGATCTGATTGGAGGCCACGCGCCAGCTCTCCGCCGTATCGCTGCCAACGACGACCGCGAAATTCGCCCAGCGGTTTGGTCGCGCCGTGTCGGCGCTCGGCTGCAGGACCAAACCGGAGAATTGCTCGGATGTGAGCGTGATGATTCCGCCGGCGGTTTGCGTTGATGGGGCAGAGGTCACTGTGAGAGGGATCGGTGCGCGGGCAGGATCCTGACAAGCGACGAGCAGCGCACCGACCAAGAACGATGCTTTAGCTCTTACGCTGCAGCTCATCGAGGGCTCGACGCACGTAGACGCGCGTCATCTGCTTCCGCCATGAGAGATCGAAATCGGTGTTGTCCATCGGCTTTGATGGACGGTAGGCGGCCTCCGCGGCGGCCGCAATGCTGTCCGCACCAAACGTCATACCTCTCAACGCCGCCGCGGCTTCAGGTACTTCCTGGGGATAGCTGGCCACGCCGCCGAGGACGATGCGGGCATCCTGCACGATCCGCTCCCGGCCACCCGCGCCCGGCTCCCACTTGATCCACGCCGCCACGCCCAGCACCGGAAAATCGAACGAGCCGCGGCGCCGCAGCTTGTGGTAGACCGTATCCCATCCGTTCGGCGCGGGCAACCGGACCTCGACGAGGATCTCGTCGGGCTGCTTGGTGAGATAGTTGATACCGTCGTTGTTGTAGAACCGGCTTGCCGGCACGATGCGTTCGCCTTGCGGTCCCATCAAGCGATACTCGGCGCCGATCGCCACCATCACGGGCGCGACGTCGGACGAGCTGACCGCCCAGCACCGGGGCGACGACGGTGCCACCCAGCAGATCGCGCCGTCCTTCTTCATGCAGAAATCGATCGACTTCCGCCACTCATAACTCTGGTTGTAGTAATTGCAGCGCGTATCGAGGCAGAGGTTGCCGCCCAGCGTGCCCATGTTGCGCAGTAAGGGTGTGGAGACGAGACGAGCGGCGGTAGCGACGGCGGAATGTTGGAAGGTGGGAAGGTTGGAAAGTGCTGTCAGCGTCACACACGTTCCAACATTCCAACCGTCCAACGCCTGTAGCTCGGGAATCCGCATCAGCGAGATGACGACCTTCGGCTCCTGATGGCGGCGTTTCATGTTCGGATAGAGATCGGTGCCGCCAGCGACGAACATGCCCTCGGGGCCGGCATCGGCCTTCATGCGCACCGCTTCGGCCAGCGACCGCGGCTGCAGATAGCGGAAGGACGGGAGCCTAAGCATGTACGCGCTCGACCGACTTGCCGTCGCCTCCCTCCCACGGCGTGGGAACGCGCGTGGGCTCGGGCCACGGGATGTCCGGGAAGCTGTCGGGGCCGTAGCGCGCGGGCTCGCCCTTCTCTTTTCTCCGCAACGCCTTGAGCACCTTCTCGGGCGTGATCGGGACTTCGTCGACCCGCACGCCGACCGCGTCATAGACGGCATTCGCCACTGCGGGCATCACGGGCAACAGCGGTCCCTGGCCGACTTCCTTGGCGCCGAACGGCCCGTTGGGATCGGGGTCCTCGACGAGATACGTGACGACGTCGCACATCTCGAGCGTCGTCGGGCTCTTGTACTCGAGCAGCGACGGAATCTTGTGCACCACGTTGCGGTTGCCGCGATACGCCATCTCCTCCATCAGCGCCTCGCCGAGCCCCATGTAGATCGATCCCTCGACCTGTCCGATCACCGACGCGGAGTTGATCGAGCGACCGACGTCGTGCGCGATCCAGATCGTCGGGACGCGCACGATCCCCGTTTCGGGATCGACGTCCACCTCGGCGACACATGCGCTATAGGAGTAGGCGGGCGACGGTCCCACGCCCGCGCCGCGGTATCTCCCCGCGCTCTTCGGCGGCGTGTAGGACCCGGTCGTACCGATCGTGCCTTCCGCTGCTTCCGCGAGCTGCACCGCTTCGGCGAACGACATGCCCTGCTTTCGGTCCTTGGCGTCGCACACTCGGCCGTCGGCAAAGGCCAGGCGCTCGACCGGCACCTCGAGCTTTCTCGCGGCGTGCACCGCGAGAATCTGGCGCGCCCGCTCGGCGGCCTGGAGCGCGGCGTTGCCGGTCATGAGCGTCACGCGGCTCGAGTAGCTGCCGAGATCGACGGGGGTGAGATCGGTGTCGCCCGTGACGACCGCGATGTCGAACGGATCGACGCCGAGGACTTCTGCGACGATGTAGGCGAGAATCGAATCGGAGCCCTGCCCGATCTCCGTCGAGCCGCAGAAGACCGTCACGCCGCCGCCGCGATCGCATTTCAGCTGCACGCCCGAGTGCGGCATGTTGTTCCAGTAGATCGGCAGGCCGGCGCCCGAGATGTAGCTCGAGCACGCGAGTCCCACGCCGCGGCCCTGCGGCAACTTCCGGAACTTCGTCTTCCAACCCGACCCGTCGACCACCTTCTCGATGCACGTGCCCAGCCCCATCGAGCCGATGCGTAGATAGTTGGCTGTGAGCGAATTGGCGGGCACGAGCGTCTTGAGCCGCAGCTCGGCAGGATCGATGCGCAGCTCTTCGGCGATCTTGTCGAGATGCACTTCGAGCGCGAAGCGCGGCTGGGGGGTGCCGTGCCCGCGCTTGGGTCCGCACGGCGCCTTGTTTGTGAACGCGCGCGCGCCTTGGAAATGGTACCGCGGCACGTGGTACGTCACGGTCTGGAGCGCTCCCGTGTAGTACGTGCTCGCGACGCCGTACGAGCCGTACGCGCCGCCGTCGAGCAAGGAGCGGAAGTGCATCCCGGTGATCGCGCCGTCCTTCGTCACGCCGGTGCGCACCGACATCAGCGTGGGATGGCGGCCGCGATGGCAGTAGAACACCTCTTCGCGTGTCAACGTGATCTTCACCGGCCGGCCGGTGATCATCGCGAGCTTCGCGACGGCGATTTCGTGATTGAAGGGATCGCTCTTGCCGCCGAAGCCACCGCCGTTCGGTGTCGCGATGACGCGAATCCGCGCCGGCGGCAGCTCGAGCACCTTGGCCAGCGCGCGATGGACGTAGTGCGGCGTTTGCGTCGAGGTCCACAACGTCACTTTGCCGTCCGGTGACCAGGTCGCGACGGCTGCGTGCTGCTCCATCGGCAGGTGCGTATTCCCCTCGAAGAAGAACAGGTCCTCCCGCACGAAGTCGCCTTTCGCGATGCCGGCGTCGGCGTCCCCGAACTCGAGATCGATCAGCTTGTGGAGGTTGCCGCTGTCGCCGTAGTCGTGGATGCGCGGCTCGGGATTGGCCACGGCGTCTTCCGCGGAGGCAAACGATTTCAGCGGCTCATAGGCGACCTTGATGAGATCGAGCGCGGCGGTGGCCGTCTCCTCGGTCGTAGCGGCGACGGCGGCGACGGGGTCGCCGATGAAGCGCACCTTATCGACGCAGAGCGCGTGCTCGTCCTGTGACACGGGCAGAATGCCGAACGGAATCGGCAGATCGCGGCCGGTGAGCACGGCCTGCACGCCGTCCAACGCGGCGGCGGCGCCGGTATCGATCGAGACGATGCGCGCGTGAGGCTGCGTCGAGCGCAGCAGCTTGCAGAACAGCATGCGCGGAAATGCGAGATCGTCGGCAAAGCGCGTCGCGCCGGTCACTTTCGCGACCGCGTCGACCTTCCGCAGCGCCTTCCCGATGACCTTATGCATGCTGAATGCGCTGCGCGGCGAGCTCGATCGCCTCATAGATCTTCAGGTAGCCCGTGCAGCGGCACAGGTTGCCCGCCAGCGCGTCCTTGATTTCGTCCCGAGTGGGTTTGGGATTGCTCATCAGGAGCGCTTCAGCGGCGAGCAGAAATGCCGGCGTACAGTAGCCGCACTGTGCCGCGCCGAGGTCCGCGAAGGTCTCCTGGAGCGGGTGCAGCTTGCCGCCCTGGGCCATGCCTTCGACGGTGCGCACGCGTTTGCCGGCGCAGGCGAGTCCCAGCACCAAACAGGAGAGCACCGGCGTTTCATCGAGCAGCACGGTGCACGTGCCGCACTCTCCCAGCTCGCAGCCGTGCTTCGTCCCCGTCAGGTTGAGGTCTTCACGCAGCACCTCGAGCAGCGTCTTGTGCGGCGCGAACGCGACCTCGGTGGGCTCGTCGTTCACCCTGAGCGCGATTTTGACTTTGGATTCGTTGCTCATGGCCAGGACCTAATCTAGCTTTTGGGCTCCTCGAGCGCGGTGAGAGCAATGAACGGAGCGGTTGAGCGGTTCGGCGGGTTGGCGGTTCGCATGCTCGGCATTGTGGCTCTTCTAGCCGCCCAAGCGCCCAAGCGGTTACCCGCCCAAGACTATCGCGCCGAAGCCATTCGCATCCTGCGGACCGTGCCGCTCATTGACGGCCACAACGACATCCCGGACGCGATTCGCGGGCGCGGGGGCCTCGACTCGGTGGACTTCGCCGTCAACCAGCCGAAGCTCATGACGGACATCCCGCGGCTGAAAGCGGGGCACGTGGGAGCGCAATTCTGGGCCGCCTACGTGCCCGTCACGACCATGGACTCCGGGCAGCATGCGGCGGTCTACGCGCTCGAGCAGGTCGATCTCGCGCGCCGGCTCTGCGCGAAATATCCACAGAGCCTGGCGACGGCGTACACCGCCGCGGATGTCCAGCGCAATTTCGCGGCGGGAAAGGTGTCCTGTCTGATCGGCATCGAGGGCGGCCACGCGATCGAGAACTCCCTCGGCGCGCTCCGCATGTTCTCGAAGCTGGGCGTGCGCTACATGACGCTCACGCACTGGCGCAGTCTCGACTGGGCTACTGCATCGACGGACACGGCGCGGCGCGGTCTCTCGGACTTCGGCAAGCAGGTCGTGCTCGAGATGAACCGCCTCGGCATGCTGGTCGACCTCTCGCATGTGAACGACGCGACGATGTCGGACGCGCTGCATACGACGAAAGCGCCGGTGATCTTCTCGCACTCTTCGGCGCGCGCGCTGACGAACCATCCGCGCGACGTCCCCGATTCGGTTCTGAAGCTGGTGGCGACCAATCGCGGCATCGTCATGGTGAACTTCAATCCCGGCTTCGTGTCCGAGGCGGCGCGCGTCTACGGTGACAGCGAGTCGGCCAAGTCGGATGCGCTGCGCGCAGCGGGGGCGGATTCGGCAACGCGCGCCGATTCGGCGAGAGCGTGGGACGCCCGTGCGCCGCGCGCCACGCTGCAGCAGGTCGCCGACCACATCGAGCACATCAAGCAGGTCTGCGGAATCGATTGCGTGGGACTTGGCTCGGACTTCGACGGCATCACCGACGTGCCGGTCGGGCTGGAGGACGTCTCGAAGTTCCCCGATCTCATCGCGGAGCTGCTGCGGCGTGGCTGGACGGAAGCGGATGTGAAGAAGGTCGCGGGGTTGAACATCCTGCGGGTGATGCGCGAAGCCGATCGAGTGGCCAGGGAGCTGAGCGGTGCGGGCACCGGCACGGCTCCCCGGCGTTCTCCTCGACCGTAGTTAGGGCTTGGGAGCGGTACTCGAGCTGTCGTGACGGTCCTGCCGCAGATCGCGGCGATCCTGTCTCAAGTCCCGACGGTCGCCGCGGCGGTCGCGCCGATCGCGCCGCACGTCACGCCGGTCCCGCCGGATGTCGCGGCTTTCCTGCCGCACGGCGGTTGAGTCTCCAGCCTTGACGTCCTGACGTCGCTCGCGGCGATCCTGCCGGATGTCGCGGCGGTCGCTGCGAACCTCGCGCCGATCCTGCCGCACGTCGCGGCGATCACTGCGCACTTCGTGCTTGTCACGAGTGGTATCGCTGGGCTGCTGCGCGCGAACGGTTGCCGGTACGGCAAGCGCCGAGGCGAGCAACGCGGCGATGAATGTGCCGTTCTTCATGGTGCGATCCTCGAAAAGGTTTGTAAGTCCTGGTTCAGACGCGAGCAGGATGAGTGCGTTAAGCGGCGATGTTGTGGGACCAGGGCAGCGTGAAGCGCGTCACCAACCGTGCGTGAGGCCTAGTTGACCTGAACGATCTTCAAGCCGCCGAGCCCCGCCGCGACGATCAGGAGGCCCGGGTTGCCCGGCCCGCCGGCGGAGTAGGCGACGTGGTTCACCGACTGAAGACTGCCGAAGCGCAGCTTGCCGCGCATCGTGATCGTCTGGGCTCCCGTGCCGCTCGTCGAGAACGGCTGGCTGCCCTGGGCGAGATACACGCCGGCTTCGCCGTTGGAGATGAACATGAGATCCTGGTCGATAGTGACGGAGTTCGTCACAACGACCGACGGGCTGAGGCCGAGCGAGTCGGGATTGGGGCGCGCGACGGAGCCCAGGGACGTGCCGGTCGAAGCGTTGAGAACTCGCACACCACTGTCGCCGGCCGCAATGAAGGCCTTGCCGCCGACCAGCACGGCCTGCGACTTGGACTCGGCGATGTCGGCGCCGGCGAACGGCCAGCTGCCCACGACACTCATGTTGCTTTCGTTGTAGACCGACAGTTTGCCCGGCGTTCCCTGTACGACGGCGACGAGACCGCCGCCGACGGCGACCCACCGCGCGTCATGCAGCGGAATCGAGCTGGTCACGGCGAATGTCACAGGGTCGAGCATGAAGAGACTGCCGGAATCCCCGGACGTGGCGTAGACGCGCGTACCGGACGCGACCGAGGTGGCTGCGAAGCTGCTCAGACCCGTGCGCGTGTTGCCCGTCAGCACGAGTTGATTGCCAACGAGCTTCACGACCTCGAACACCGCCGGAGCCGCGAACCCGGTGTCGCCGGTAGCCTCGGCGAGATACACGTTCGTTCCCGAAGTCGTCACGGCGCTGACGTCGGTGTTCTGAAACAGCGCTTCGGACCTGAGCACCGGCTGGTTCTTGTTGGTGATATCGATGACATCAACGGCACCGAGGTAGGGATTGCCGACCATGTTGTAGCTGACGACCGCAAGATTCCCGACGATCGCAACCGACGTCGCCTGCAACATCTGGCCGCCGATGGAAGGCGGGGTGACTTCGGCCTTGAGGCTCAGGTTGAACGACCCCTGGCTCGCCACACTGCTGCGATGGACCGGCGCCGACGCCAACGGCCTAGGTGCCGACGGATATCCAACGCCGATGCTGTCGATCGGGATCGAATCGTTCCTGTAGGTGACTCGCGCCGCAAGCACGCCTGCGTCGTTGGTAATGGAAATGCGGCCGTTCGACTGATCACCCGGTCCCGCTGCATCAGAGCAGGACAGGTGAACCAATGCGACGACGCAGATCAGTGCTATCGCGAGCTTACGCATGCCCTACTGCCTTGGGAGCAATGTGGAAATGCAAGAGCCGCGCTCACCCTGTGAGGGGTCTCACCAGCGCGGAGTGTCACAGACCTCGCTCCACGCCTAACGCAATGCCCTGCCGTGACAACACGGGCTGGGAATTGATGACCGTGAGGTCTATCCGGAATGTGGTCCCTCCCGTCGTGTTGTAGCGGATGCCGGCGCTGCCGGTGATCGTGCGCAGCGATCGGACGGCGCCGGCGACCAGATAGCTCTCCCGGCCGGCGGCGCCGAGGAAGGAGATCGCGGTGCGACGCGTGAGCGCCCGCGTGGCGCGCAGCGACGCTGCGACGTCGGTGCGGTGCGAGGGATTGCGCGACAGGAACACGCGCGCCGCCCATGACGTGCGCTGTGTTTCCACGGTCGCATGCGGCATGATGACATCGACGGGCCCCGCGGTATAGTTCAGCCGGCGGTAACCCATCCCCGCTGATGCGCGCGGGGCGACGAGCGCGGTCGCATCCGCCTCCCAGGTGTTCTTCGGCATGAAGACCGGCGCATGCGCGGTGCCGGCCTCCGCCGTGAACCAGAGGCGCGGCGCCGGATGCACGACTCCGCCGACTCGGCCCGTCGCGTCGGTTTGGCCGAAGCGACCGAGCACCTCGCCCGCGATCCAGCCGCCGTGGCCGCGCGCGCCGGTGACGGTGAGCTGCAGACCCGCGTTCGACCAGTCCTGACTTGCGGTGACCGCTTCGTAGGAGCCCCAGCCGGCGACGCGCGCCTGCTGTCCGAGGCACGGGGCCGCGATGCAGAGCGCGAGCACGGCAGTGACCGTCGGCTTGCCGAATCCTTTGCGCGTCATGTCGCCCCACACGTGAACGCCCTTCCACGCGTTCGCGAACGCTTTGAGACGCCACCATACCGTCATCTGCCGATAGCCGAAGTTCTCGAGTGAGGCGAAGAGCAGCAGCCGGAAGAGGTCGCCGAAACGGCGGTAGCGGCGGAAGCTGACCTCCTCCAGCACGACGGCCCAGATCGACAGCAGCATGCCGTAGCCCCACGCGACAAGAATGAACAGGAGCGCGAACGACACGTTCAAGAGACCGAAGCCCACGCCCAGCAGCGTGATCAGGTACCCGAGCAGCTCCACCACGGGGGCGAGCATCTCGCCGAAGGTGTAGAACGGCATCGCCAGCATTCCCACGCGCCCGTAGCGCGGGTTGAACAGCATGCCCTTGTACTGCCACATCGCCGAAATCAGGCCGCGGTGCCAACGCTCGCGCTGCCGGGCGATGACCTTCGTCGATTCCGGCACCTCGGTCCAGGCGACGGGGTCGGGGATGAACGGCATTTCGTAATGGATCTTGTTCTTGCGCAGGTAGCGATGCAGTCGCACGACGAGATCGAGATCTTCCACGATGCTCGTGGTGCGATAGCCGTCGACGGCGAGCACCCACTCCTTGCGGAACAGTCCGAATGCGCCGGAGATGATGACGTTGCCGCCCAGGCGATTCCAGCCGAGCCGGCCGAAGAGAAACGCGCGCAAGTATTCGACGACTTGAATGCCGGGGAGCAGGCGCGGCGCGACGCGCGCGTCGGTCACGCGGCCGTCCTTGACGGTGCAGTCGTTGGCCACCCGCACGGTGCCGCCGACGGCCGCGATTTCGCGGCCGAGCAGGAACGGCCGTGTGAGGCGAAGCAGCGCGTCGGGCTCGATGAGTGTGTCGGCGTCGATCGCAATCACCAGCGGAAAGCGTGACGCGTTGATTGCGGCATTCAGGGAATCGGCCTTACCGCCGTTCTCCTTGTCGAGCACGAGCAGGCGCGAGCGGGTACGCGACCGGTAGAGCGCACGCAGCGGCTTGGTCGCGATCACTTCCGGATAGACGCGCGGGATCTCATACAACTCGAACGCCTGGCGCAGACGCTCCATCGTGTCGTCGCGCGATCCGTCGTTCACGACGACAACCTCGTAATTGCGGTACTCGAGCGTGAGCATGGCGGTGACGCTCGCTTCGATCGTTGCGCTCTCATTGTAGGCCGGCACGAGCACCGTGATCGGCGGCAACGCGTCGCTCTGCATCAATCGCTGGAAATCCTCGTCCTCGGCCAGCCGCGTCTGCTCCCAGATTTCGGGGATCGACAACATCAAGAGCACGGCGTAGAACGAATTGAGCACCAGGAAATAGACGAGAATCACGAAGTCCGTCGTGGTGACCAGCCTGGTCACGATGCTCATGCGGAGAACTCCGCGAGGGCCTGAGGGGGCAGGCCGAGGACCATCTTGGCCATGGCACGCGCGAACGGCTCGGCGCCGACCTCCGCCTCGAGCAGGACGTTGCGGCCGGAGCCGGAGAAACGCATGAGCGCCAATGCCGCGCGCAGTCGCACCCACCAGACGCCGTCGCGCAACGCCTCTTTGACGAGCGGCAGCGTGCTCGGATCGGAAATCATGCCGAGTGATCGGGCGGCCTGCGCCCGCACCGCCCACGACGAATCGACGATCAGGCGCTTCAGGGCCGCGACCGACTCCCGATGCGGAAAGCCGCCGAGCGCGCGCGCCGACTGCACCCGCACCTCGGGATTCGGATGATCCGCCAGCGCGGTCAGCCGCTCTCGCAGGGCCGGCTCGCCGAGCCGCGCGGCGAATTCGGCGAGACCGGGAAGCGCGGGATCGTCGATCCGCTTGAGGCGCTTCTGCAGATGCTCGACGACGATAGGACGCGACCGCAGGAGCATCGCCGCGTAATACGCCTGGACCGTCGGCGCCAAGTGCGGCAGGCGGTCGAGCGCCGCGAGCGTCAGCGCGGGGTTCTCGATCCGCTCCAGACAGGCGACCGCGGCGATGTGGACGGCGGCGTGCGGATCGTTGATCAGCCGCAGCAGCCGGTCGGCGTCCTCCGGCACGGCGGCCACGCTGAGAAACCGCGCGCACTCGAGCCGCTTCCACCAGCGGGCCGACGCGCTGTTCGCGCGCACGAGCTTGGCCCACAGGTGGTCTTGCAGCGCGGCGGCGAGCTCGCGCCAACGCTCGCCCGGCACGCGCGCCGACCATTTGACGAGGGCGTCGATCGCGAGGGTGACCGGCAGACGCGCGAGTGCGGCGAGCACGCCGGCGAGCGGCTTGCTGCCGGCGGCCCACTCCCGCATCGCCACGTCGAGCGCCGCACGACGCGGGGCGAGACGCGTGCTGCGGCGCACGCGGAACCAGCGATTCAGGATGATCAGGACGACGAGGGCCGCGAGCAGGCCGCCCTGCACGATCGCCACGACGAGCAGGAATTGGCGCGAGCTCATCGGCCCACCCAGCGGCGAATCTTCTCGAGCGCGACCCGCAGGCTCATCGGTTTGACCATGTAGTCGATCGCGCCCGCTTCCAGGCCGCGCAGCTGCTCGGTCTCGCTGCCGTGCACGGTGGTGAACACGACACGGTACTTGCCGGGGCACTCGCGCTGCAGCGTGTCGAAAATCGAATAGCCGTCGAGCGCGGGAAGATCGACGTCGAGCAGCAAGAGCGGCGCTTGACCGCCCGTGTCGAGTCCAAGCAGCACGTCCAACGCCTCGCGCCCATTCCGGAAATCGCGGTAGCGATATCCCCGCGCCTCCAGACCGAACGTGAGCAGCTCGGCGAGCGCCGGGTCGTCCTCGACGACGATGACTTCCGGGACATCGGTGGCGGGCCCTGGCTCCGGTTCGGGCCGCGGCGACGGGGCGGCGAGGTGAGGCGGCGGCGAAGGGGCGGCGGGTTGTGGCGAGGGCTCCGGCGGCAGCGCCGCCTGCTTCGTGAACAGTGCCGCGGCCAAACGTCGGACGAAGGCCCGCGCCTGCTGGCCGCGATTCACCGCGCCGTTCTGTGGGTGCTCGAGCCAGTCCTTGGTGGCTTCCTCGAGCTCGCCGGCGACCACCGACGCTTGGGGAAAACCAAACGATCCGGCGGAGCCGCGGAGGCGGTGCGCGTCGCGGCGCAGTTCCTCGATGGCGGCCGCATCGTCGCCCGCCGCAATCAGCCGCTCGGCGAGCTCGGCGATCGCTCCCAGCTGGTCGCGGGCCCCTTGCAGGTACTCGTCCCGTACTCCGGGAGGCAGCCCGAAGTCGTCCACCTGGCTCACGGGGTCCAAGATATAACTAGCTTGTGCTGCAGCCTAATGAACGATCAACCGATAGGGCTGTGCGCCACCTGCCGGTGGGTGCGAACCGCCCGAAACAAGCGAGGATCCGTGTTCTATCGCTGCCTGCGCGCGGACACGGATCCCCGTTTCGTGCGGTACCCGCCGTTACCGGTGCTGGCCTGTCCCGGCTACGACCGGCGAGCTGGTGACGACGACCCGCTTGCCGAGTCCGATCCCAATGGTGACGAGGGCTAGCACGTCACACACTTCGGCAATGATGTGGGCGAACAGAAAATGGGTGAGGCCGAGGTGGTACGTGATATAGGAGAGCTCAGCGAGCACGAAGAGCAGGAACCCGTTCAGCTTCGTTCTTCGCGCCAGCCAGAATCCCACGACGATCAATACACTGTGGATGATGATGAATGCCCAATGCGGCATCGCTTGCATGAACGAGCCGAACGGGGCAGTCACGTCTTCGTCTTGCAGCAGGACGGCGAGGAAAAGCATGAGAAGTCCCGTGAGAGTGGCGCCCCAACTTAATAATTGGCGCGCGCGGGACCCCACTGTTGCCACCAACGGTGGGGAGGGGGATGGCCCCTAGGACGCGACGGGCCGTCGACCCCACCCCGGGAAATCCCTAGGGCGAAATCCGTGCCGGACCCTTGGTCGTGCTCAGGCGTGCTCAGGTGTGACGGGTCTCACTTGCAGATTGCCCATGTGTGTCTCACTTTGGTCAGGCGCTCCACCCAACCCTCGTGCAGAAAGGACTTTGTGGCTCAGCATCGGCCGCTGGAGCGTACGAAGCAGTTCCTCTTTAAGAACTTCGAGCGCCTCCTCGTCGTCCTGCTGGTTGCGTCCCTGCTGGTCATCAATTCCCTGATCGACCAGAAGTTTGCGTTCCTGAGCTTCTATTATCTGCCAGTCATTGTGGCCGGATTCTATGGTGGCCGCCGTTTTGCCGTCGTCTCGGGTGTCTTCATCGCCTTGTTCACATTCTTCATTCAGGCGACGGAGGGGCTCGGTATGGAAGCGGGGCTGACCCAGGACGCGATGATGACGCTGCTTCCCTGGGCCGGCTTTCTCGTCCTAACCGGGTACGTGGTGGGTGGGCTCGCCGAGCAGCGTGCGGCTCGGCTCACCGATCTCAAGAACGCGTATCTCGCGACGCTCGAAGTCCTCACCTTCCACATCGAGTCGGCTGAGCACCATCAGGAGGGCCACTCGACCCGCGTGGCCCAGCTCGCCGCCGATATGGGCGTCGAGCTCAAGCTGCCGGAAGCCGATCTCGAGAACCTGCGGATCGCGGCGTTGCTCCACGAGGTGGGCACCGCCGATCAGCGCTTGCTGAAGCTCTTGTCGCGCTCGGTGACCGACGAATCGGTCGCGGTGGCGCGGGCGCTGCGCGGCGCCGCCGAGATCATCGCCGAGTACTCGCACTACTATGAGATCGTCGGCGACGATTGGCAGATCGAGGCGTTACCGATGGCATTGCCGGTGAAGATCCTGGCGGTCGCCGACGCGTTCGAGACACTCCAGATCGCAACGCCGGTCCGGCCGGCGTTCACGCGCTGGCATGCGCTCGAAGAGGTCGAAAAGGGAGCGGGAACGACGTTCGCGCGCGAGGCGGTGCGCGCGTTGCGGGTCGTCGCCGGGCGGCCGGAGATCGCCGAGGCGACGAAAGCGTTGAAAGTCGGTTAGTCGGGGGGCGGAGCGTTTCGCCCGCTGGCGACGCCGCCCGCCACTCCCACACCCAACGCGAGCATCGTCCCGACGCCGACGGCCGGCAGCAGCGTCACCGGCAGGAGCGCGGCGGCGGCGACCGCGCCGGCCACGAGCGGGGCGGCCGGCTTCTGCACGGCATCCACGAAGCGCAGTTTGCGGCGAACGAAGTTCTTCGCGACGACGTAACCCCCGACCAATGCCGTACCGGCCAAGATCAGGCCTAAAGTGGCGAACATGTTGTCTCCTCTTGAGTACGGCCTGTACGCAACTTGCGGAGGGTGCGTTTCAGGCGCAATTCTGCGTTTCATGACGGCACCGGGGACGCGGGGGCCACGCTTAACCGACATTGACGCCGCCGATCGGGCGCACCTCATGAAGGTCGCAGTGTTCTTCGGTCCGGCGTGCTTCATCATGCTGTCGATGCTGTGGTACTTCATGGTAATGAAGGGCTGGATCCCGGGCTGGCTCGCCGTCGTGCTCACCGTCCTCAACGTTCCTTTCACCGTCGCCGCCATCTTCGCGATTCACCGCACCGTGAACGTAGCGTCAACGGGGTTCGTGAAAACGATCTTCGCTGCCGGCGACATCGCTCCCCCGCGCACCTATCCGCGCCAGGATGTGCTGATCGTGCAGGGCAACTATGCGGAGGCGGCCGATTACTTTCGCGATCATCTGCGGATCGAGCCGGACGATCATGAGGGGCGGCTGCGCCTCGCGCATCTGCTCGAGACGAAGCTCAAGGCGTATGACGAGGCTGAGCGCCTGTATCTCGAGATCCGGGGCGCGCAGCCACCCGCGACGAAACAGGAACAGATGCGGGCGGCGAACGGCTTGATCGATCTCTACCGCAAGACGGGTCGCACCGATCGCCTCAAAGTCGAATTGGGGCGATTCGCGGAGCGCTATCGCGGGACGCCGCTGGCCGACGGCGCGGCGCGTGAGCTCAGGGACCTAAAAGACCTGCGCTGACCGGCGGCGCTCAAAAGCTGAACTGCGCCTGGAACAGGGCCTGCGAGCGCACCGCCTC
>DATJKA010000073.1:0-29221 GCA_035491815.1 Gemmatimonadales bacterium
AGCCCCGTATGGCGGCAGTCGGCCGGTGAAATACCTCAGCCTGGTTGTCGCGAACCTCAAGCGTCACAAGCTCCGGTCGATCTTGACGATCGCGAGCGTGGCGCTGGCGCTGTTTCTGTTCGCCTCGCTGCGCAGCGTGACGACGACGATGGCGGCCGCGGCGCAATTCGGCGGCGCGCGACGCCTCGTCACGTTGAACGCCACGGGACTCGTGTTCCCGCTGCCGCTCGCGTACGGGAATCGCATCAAGGCGCTGCCGGGCGTGACCGGGCTGTCCTGGGCCAATTGGTTCGGCGGCCGCTACGGCGACGGCAAGAACTTCTTCGCAAACTTCGCGGTCGACGCGCAGTCCTATCTCGACATTTATCCCGAGATCATCCTGCCGGCCGATCAAAAGCAGGCGTTCTTGCAGGATCGCACCGGCGCGGTCATCGGTGAGCGTTTGGTCAGCCAGTTCGGGTGGAAGCTGGGGCAGGACGTCACGCTGCAGGGAACGATTTTCCAGGGCGACTGGACGTTCAAGATCGACGGGATCTACCACCCCACCGATCCCGCCATCGGCGACAACGTCTTGATCTTTCACCACGACTACTTCGACGAGCGCATCGGCCGTGCGGGCATCGCGGGCTGGTACATCGTGCAAATCGACGATCCGGCGCATGCGCCGACCGTCGCCAAGGCGATCGACGACATGTTCCGGAACTCGAGCTCACCGACCAAGACGGGAACGGAGCGCGAGTTCCAGGCGAGTTTTGCCACGATGTGGGGCAACGTCAGCTTCTTGATGAGCACGATCGGTCTCGCGGTCGTCTTCGCGATTCTCCTCGTCACCGCGAATGCCATGATGATGAGTGCCCGCGAGCGCACCGGTGAGATCGCGGTCCTCAAGACCGTCGGCTTCTCCGATGGGCTGTTGTTCGCGCTGGTGATGGTGGAGGCCGGCGCTCTGGCGCTTACCGGCGCAGCGATCGGGCTGGGCGCGGCGAAGATCCTGTATCCCGCCATCAACTTCAACGGTGCGGGCTTCCTGCCGGGCTTCAAAGTGGCTACGAGCACGCTGGTCATCGGCGCGCTGGTTGCGATCGGATTGATGCTCGCGAGCGGTCTCGTGCCGGCGCTGCGCGCGGCGCGGCTGCCCGTGATTCAGGCCCTGCGGAAGGTCGAATGATCCCCATCGCCTACAACGTCCGCAGCGTCGTGCAGCGGCCCGTCTCCACCGCGCTGACCGCGCTCGGCGTCGGCCTCGTCGTCGCGGTGTTCATCGGCATGCTGGCGCTCGCCAACGGGTTCAGCGCCGCGCTGGCCAAGACGGGGTCCAAGCAAAACGTCATCGTGCTCCGCAAAGGCGCCGACTCGGAGCTGTCCAGCGGGCTCGGCCGCGACATCGCCAGCATCATCGCGGCCGATCCGCACGTGGCGACGGGGGCCGACGGCCGGCCGCTCGTGTCGCCCGAGGTCTACGTCCTCATTCCGCTCGCGAAGTCGTTCGACACGACGCAGATCGCGAACGTCGTGGCCCGCGGCATCAGCGATCAGGCATGGCAGGTGCGCTCCAACATCACGATCACCGAGGGACAGAAGCCGACGTCGGGCCGTGCGGAGGTCTGCGTCGGCTCGCGCCTGACGACGCGGTTCCCCCACACCGGCATCGGCCAGACGCTGCATTTCGCGGGACGCGACTGGACGGTGACGTGTCACTTCACGGCGGCGGGATCGGCGTTCGAGTCGGAGATCTGGGGCGAGAACGAACAGTTCATGCCCGTGTTCCGCGGCGAAGTCTTTCAGTCGATCACGTTCCGCCTCAAGGACCCCGCCTCGTTCACGGAAGCGCAGCGCGCGCTGCAGGCCGACAAGCGCATGACCGTCGACGCGCATCGCGAGGCCGATTTCTACGCGCAGCAGTCGCAGCTGCTCGGCCGGATTCTCAGTTTCCTCGCAGTCATGATCACGGCAATCATGGCGGTTGGCGCCGTGTTCGGAGCGATCAACACCATGTACGCCGCGATCGCGTCGCGCGCACCGGAGATCGGTGTTCTCCTGACGCTCGGGTTCCGGCCCTGGACCGTGCTCGTGAGCTTCCTGGCCGAGTCGGCGTTCATTGCGGTGATCGGGGGATTCCTGGGTTGTCTGTTCTCGCTGCCGCTCAACGGCATCGTGACCAGCACGACCAACTGGTCGAGCTTCAGCGAGATCGCGTTCAGCTTCCGCGTAACGCCGTTCCTGCTCCTGATCGGGTTGATCTTCGCCGTGGTCATGGGTGTGGTCGGCGGCTTCTTCCCGGCGCTGCGCGCAGCGCGGCTCCAGGTGGTCCAGGCGCTGAGGTGAAAGTCACCGCGCTCGCCGCGCACACGCCGGACGCGGTGCGCGCGGTGCTCGCGGCACGAGGTTGGGAAGCACAGCCCGCCTGGTTTGCCGCGACCGGCATCCAGCCCGCCGTCTTTCTCTTCGAAGACATCTCCGAAGACGAGCGCGAGGCGCTCGTGCATTGGGGCGTGAAGGCCGGCGTGGACGTCCTGACCGGCGACGGCTGGGCCGTCGTCGCGGGCGCGGCGAGCCGGATCGCCCCGCTCGCGCGCTACGACCGTGCGCCGGCCGACCTCGTGCACCTGGCCCCAGTGCTCGGTCGCGTGCTCGCGGCCCGCGCCGACCCACCGCGCAGCTGGGCCATCCGCAGCGCCGAGCTGTCGCTCGAAAAGCCCGTGATCATCGGGATCGTCAACGTCACGCCGGACTCGTTCTCCGACGGCGGCCACCTCCCGTCCGTCGATGCAGCCATCAGTCATGCCGAGACGCTGATCGCCGACGGCTGCCGGCTGATCGACGTCGGGGGCGAATCGACGCGCCCGGGTGCGGCGCCGGTTCCCGCGGGCGAGGAAATCGCGCGCGTGGTCCCGGTCATACAGGGTCTGGTGCAGCGCGGCTTCCATGCGATCTCGGTCGATACGCGCAAAGCCGACGTGGCCCGCGCGGCGCTGGATGCGGGAGCCGAGGTCGTGAACGACGTCTCCGGCTTCCATTTCGACCCCGCATTGGCCAAGGTCGCGGCCGATGCGGGCGCCGGGGTCATCGTCATGCACATGCGGGGGACCCCTGCTACGATGGACGATCTCGCCAATTACCGGCACGTCGCCGGCGAAGTGGCGGCCGAGCTGGCCGTCTCGGTACAGAACGTCGAAGGGGCAGGGGTGGCGCGTGAGCGCATCGTCGTCGATCCCGGATTCGGGTTCGCGAAGACGGCGACCCATAACCTCCGGTTGCTCGATGAACTGGCAACGATCGTCGCGCTGGGCTATCCTGTAGCGGTCGGCGTGTCGCGCAAGCGCTTTCTCGGCGCGGCGACGGGCCGGCCTGTGGAAGACCGCGATCGCGCGACCGCCGTCGCCTGCGCCATGGCCTGGGAGCGCGGTGCACGGCTGTTCCGAGTGCACGACGCGGCCCTGACCCGGGAAGCCCTGGCACTGGCGAGCGCTACGACCAATCCACTGTGAACGTCGACGCCTTTAAGTTCCTCACTCCGCGGCTCTGGCCGGATCTGTTCGAGATCCTGCTGGTCTCGTTCGTCATCTACAAATTCCTGCTGTTTCTCGTCGGCACGCGCGCGCTCCAGATCGTCATCGGTCTCGTCATTCTGTCGCTGACGTACTTCGTCGCGGTGTTCGCCAAGTTCACGATGATCAGCACGCTGCTCGGCGTCGTGTTCACCTACGGCGCGTTCGCGGCGGTCGTCGTCTTCCAGCCCGAGCTGCGCAACGCGCTCGCGCGACTCGGCCAGTCGCGGTTCATGCGCGCGTTCTCGCGCGGCGACCGCCAGTCGGTGGCGGAAGAGATCGCCGAGGCGCTCGATCGCCTGTCGCGGGCGGGGACCGGAGCGATCATCGCGGTCGAAGGCGACATCGGGCTCGAAGAGTTCATCACGACGGGCGTGCCTATGGAAGCGAAGGTGTCGGCGGATCTGCTGACGACGATCTTCACGCCGTATTCACCGCTGCACGACGGCGCGATCCTGATTCGCGGCGATCAGATCATCGGGGCGGGGTGCGTGTTGCCGCTCACGCAATTCAAAGTCGCCGACAAGTCGCTCGGCACGCGCCATCGCGCGGCGATCGGGCTGTCGGAAGAAACGGACGCGACGGTGCTCGTCGTCTCGGAAGAGACGTCCACGATTTCGGTCGCGAGCCACGGCCTCCTCTATCGTCACCTCACCCCACAGCAGGTCCGCGATCTCCTCTCCGGCGCCGTCTCGCATCTCGAGGGCGGCGAGCGTGTGACACAACCTGTCTCCACCTGATTCGCCGCCCGCGCT
The DNA here is from genome assembly GCA_035491815.1 of Gemmatimonadales bacterium. GTDB lineage: Bacteria > Gemmatimonadota > Gemmatimonadetes > Gemmatimonadales > GWC2-71-9 > 20CM-2-65-7. The sequence goes on from DATJKA010000073.1 coordinate 4,304, forward strand.
CGCGCCGCGTCCTCCCTATCGCGAGGCCGCGCTCGTCGCGCTGGTCGTGCTCATCGGGTATGTGATCACGCTCGCGCCCACGGTCACCCTCTGGGACGCCGGCGAATTCATCACCGCCGCGAAGGTCCTCGGCGTGCCGCACCCACCCGGCACGCCGTTGTTCGTCTTGCTGGGTCACGTCTGGGCTCAGGTAGTGCGCCTCGGCGGGTACGCGTGGCGGCTCAATCTGATGAGTGCCTGCTTCTCCGCGGCGGGCGCGGGCTGCCTGTTTCTCGTCGCCCACCGGTTGCTCGCCGGCGAGCCGCCATGGATGCGGACCGGGGGCGCCGCCGCGGCGGCGATCCTCTCGGCGTTCGCGTTCACCGAATGGCAGAACAGCAACGAGACCGAGGTCTACACCGTCGCGACGTTCAGCATCGCCGCGATCTGCTGGCTGTGCGTCCGCTGGCGCGACCTGCGCGCGGAGCGCTCGCGTCGCGCGCCGCAGCTGCTCTTGCTCATCGTGTATCTCGCGGCATTGTCGATCGGCAACCATTTGCTCGCGTTGCTCGTCGGTCCCGCAGTCTCGGCGTTCATGATCTACACGCTCCGCACGGCGCCGGCAGAACCGGCCGAACGCGACCGCGAGATCGGCGAATGGGGCGTGCTCACCGCCCTCTGGTTCGCGCTCATCGCCGTCGGACTCGGCAGCACGACGTTGCTGTACGTGAGCGGCGGGCTGCTCGTGCTCGCCATCGCGTTCTGTGTGACGAAAGGATCGCGGGCGTTCCCGGCACTGGCCGTCACGATCGCGGTCGTCGGAATCTCGATCTACGCATTCCTCTACATCCGCTCTGGATTGCAGCCACTCCTCGACGAAGCCGATCCCGAGACGTGGAAGAATCTGGTCGCGGTGATTCGCCGCGAGCAGTTCGGCAGCCGTGGCGTGTTCGATAATCCCCTGCTGTCGCCCGGACCCGCGAATCATGGACGCACGCTGCTCATCTTCGGCCAACAGCTCGTCAATTTTTTCCAGTATTGCTCGTGGCAGTGGGCGCGGGCGCTGCCGATTCCCGCGATGGCCCTCGTGTCGCTGCTCTTCGTCACGCTCGGCATCTCCGGCTTCGATCTCGCGCGCGGACGCGACCGCGGGATCGCCGGTCTGCTCGGCGTGCTGTGGCTGGTGACCGGCCTCGGTCTCGTCGTGTACATGAATTTCAAGCCGGGATTCTCACTGTTTTGGGATCAGTACAAATCGATCAATCAGCACGAGGTCCGCGAGCGCGACTACTTCTTTGTCGTGAGCTTCCAGACCTGGGGCGTGTTCGCGGCGTTCGGGCTGGTGCGATTGCTCAACCGACTCGCGGTGCGCATCGGCTCCATCCCACGCTGGGCGATCGTGGCCGCCGGCCTGGTCGTCGTCCTGCCGTTCGCCGCCAACTTCACCGCGGCGTCACGGCGCCACGGACCCGACGCCACCGTCGCGCGCGACTTCGCGTACGACTTGCTGCAGTCGGTCGAGCCGTACGGCGTCCTGTTCGGATTCGGCGACAACGACACGTTCCCGGTGTGGTACATCCAGGAAGTCGAAGGCGTGCGCCAGGACGTGACACTGATCAACCTGTCGCTCGCGAACCTGCCATGGTACGTGCATCAGCTCGCGACGCGACCCGTGCGGCCATTCGATCCGGCGCGAGCGCCGGCGATCTACCGGTCCCTGGCGCCGCCCGTGCCGCCCGCCGGGCCCGCCCTGAACCTCACCGACGCGGAAATCGCCGGCATGGGACCGGTGAGCATCAGCGAGGACGGTATGTTCACGGCGGGCGCGTTCAGCCTGCCCATCCGCAAGGGGCAGTATCTCCGCACCGCCGACCAGGTGATTCTGTACACGATCGCGACGTACCTGCCGAGCGGACGGCCGGTGAGCTTCGGCGTGTCGTCGGGGCGAGGATCCTGGCTCGGTCTCGATCCGGCGCTCGTGTTCCAGGGGCTCGCCTTCAAGGTCGTGCCGCGCGCCGACACCGTGAAGCGCTGGACGCGCGGCATTCAGGGGACGATCGTGGACACGGCGCGCACGGCGTTGTTGGTCGACTCGGTCTTCGAGTTCGGGGGACTCCTGAACCACGACACACTCGATCTCGAGCCGGCGGCGCAGCAGGTCGCGACGTCCTTTTCGGTGCCGTTCCTGGAGCTCGGCAACGCCGCGGCGTTGCGGGGGGATGACCGGCACGCGCTCGCGCGCTTCCGGGCCGCCTATCGCCTGAATCCGAGCGACCCGCTCGCGAACGTGATCCGGCGCCTCGCCGCCCCCTAGTCCCTTAGCCTCTTCGCTCCGGTCATCTATATTCACAGGCTATGAGTTTCGAGGCCCTCCCCGAGCGTTTGGCGCAGGTGAGGACCGAGATTGCGCGACTCGCGCCGCAGCCGGTGACGATCGTCGCGGTCACCAAGGGATTCGGGGCGGACGCGGTTCGCGCGGCGGTTGGCGCGGGGCTCGTCGACATCGGCGAGAACCGGGTGCAGGAGGCGGTGGAGAAACAGGAGGAGTTGGGAGCCGGGAGCCGGGAGTCAGTGGCACGCTGGCATCTGATCGGCCACCTGCAGCGCAACAAGGCCAAGCTGGTGCCCGGTCGGTTCGAGATGGTGCACTCGATCGATTCACTCGCGCTCGCGACCGAGCTGGACAAGCGCGCATCTGGATTGCGGGTGCTGCTCCAGGTGAACGTGGCGGGGGAATCACAAAAGTCCGGCTGCACGTTGGAAGAGGCGCGGCCGCTGGCGCGACAGATCGCCGCGCTCGGCAACCTGCGACTCGAAGGATTGATGACGTTGGCCCCATTTACCGATGACGTGGACGTGCAGCGCCGGACCTTCCGGGACCTGCGCGTCCTGCGTGATACGCTGCAGAAGGAGGAAAGACTATGGCTGCCGACCCTCTCGATGGGGATGTCCGGCGACTACGCTTCAGCGCTCGTGGAGGGAGCAACGGTGATCCGCTTGGGTACAGTCCTGTTCGGACCGAGGACATGACCGACCCGGCGTTCACGCTGACTCCGCTCGACGTGCGCAAGCAGGAATTCCACAAGAGCCTGCGCGGCTACGACACCGTGGGCGTCGAAGACTTCCGCATGCGCGTTGCCGATGCGCTCGAGCGCGCGATCCGCGAGCGCCAGGTGCTGGAGGAGCGCGTCGCCGCGCTCACCGAGCAGCTGCGCGTGTTCCGCGAGCGCGAGCGGGCGATGAACGAGGCGCTGGTCGCGGCCCAGCAGCTGCGCCAGGACACGCGCGCCGCCGCCGAGCGCGAAGGGCAGGTCATCGTGCGCGAGGCTGAGGCGGAAGCCAAGCGCGTGCTCGACCAGGCGAAGACGGCCGAGGGCGCCGCGCAGGCGCGGCTCGCGGAAACGGAGCGGCAGTTCCAGCAGTACGTGGGCGGCTTCCGCGCGCTGCTCGAGCGCCAGCTGGCCGAGCTGCGCGCGCTGGACAACGGAGGGCAGAAGGGGTGACGGTCACGACCGCCGTCACCAAGCAGGATGCGGTCCGCGCTATCAGGTCGCGGACCGCACTCGTTCCGGACGTCGCCGTTATCCTCGGCACGGGCCTGGGCGCGCTCGCCGAGCAGCTCAAGGCCGAGGCGACGATTCCGTACCAGGACATCCCCGGCTTCCCGTTGTCGACCGTCGAGACCCACGCGGGCCGGCTGCTGCTCGGCACGCTCGGCGGGCGCAAAGTGGCGATGATGCAGGGTCGCTTCCATCGCTACGAGGGCTACACGCTGCGACAGATCGCGTTTCCGGTGCGCACGCTCAAGGCGCTCGGCGCGAAGACGCTGATCGTGTCGAACGTCTCGGGCGGCATGCATCCGCTGTGGGCCACCGGCGATCTCGTGCTGCTCTCGGACCACATCAATCTGCTCGGCGACAATCCGCTGGTCGGCCCGAACGACGACGCCGAGGGCCCGCGCTTTCCCGACATGTCGGCGCCGTACGACGCGGAGCTGCGCCGGCTCGCACGTGAGGTGGCGCTCGAGCAGAAGATCGTGCTGCGCGAAGGCGTGTACGTGGCCGTGCCGGGGCCGAATCTCGAGACGCGCGCCGAGTACCGCATGCTGCGCGCGCTCGGCGCCGATCTCGTCGGCATGAGCACCGTCCCGGAAGTCATCACCGCGGTGCACCAGGGCATGCGCGTGCTCGGTCTGTCGATCATCACGGACAACTGCCTGCCCGACGCGCTGGAGCCGACGTCGGTCGAGCAGATCATCGCCGTCGCGCGCGGCGCCGAGCCGAAGCTCGCCACCGTGGTGCGCGGCGTGTTGGAGCGCATGCGCTGATGTCGCCCGTCCCACCGTATCCGCTTTCGGATCCGACGCAGACGATCGACGAGCTGGAGAAGCAGCTGCTCGCGACGTGGAAGCACGAGCGACTGTTCAATCGTGTCAGCGACGCGACGCGTTACGGCCCGCCGTTCATCTTCTTCGAGGGTCCGCCGACCGCCAACGGCCGGCCGGGGATCCACCACGTCTTCTCGCGCACGCTGAAGGACCTCGTGTGCCGCTACCACACGATGCTGGGGCAGGGCGTCACGCGCATCGCGGGGTGGGACACGCACGGCCTGCCGGTCGAGATCGAGGTCGAGAAGGCGTTGAACATCAGCGGCAAGAAGGAGATCGAGGCATACGGCGTCGAGCGATTCAATAAGCTGTGCCGCGAGAGCGTGTTCAAGTACAAAACCGATTGGGAATCGCTGTCGGACCGCATCGGGTACTGGCTCGACTACGAGCATCCCTACATCACGTACAGCAACAACTACATCGAAACGGTGTGGTGGCTGCTGAAGCGGCTGCACGAGAAGGCGATGCTCTATCGCGGGCACAAAGTGCTGCCCTACTGCCCCCGCTGCGGCACGGCGCTGTCGTCCCACGAGGTCGCGCAAGGGTACGAGACCGTCCAGACGAACTCGGTCTACGTCACCTTCCCGCTGCTCGGCAGAAAGGGCGACACGCCGCGCGAGCTCGTGATCTGGACGACCACGCCGTGGACGCTGCTGTCCAACATCGCCGTCGCCGTGCATCCCGATCTCGAGTACGGCGAATACGTGATGGAGGGGGAGGACACGCACTATATCGCCGCGGTCGCGCGCGCCGCCGACGTGCACGTCCATGGCAAGCCGCTCGAGCAGGGCGAGCGGGTGAAGACGTTTCCGGGTCGAGATCTCATCGGCAAGAAGTACGCGCGGCCGCTGGACCTCGTGCTGTTGCCCGCGGAGGGGCAACGCGCCGTCGTGGTGGCGGGCAGCTTCGTCACCGCCGATGAAGGCACGGGGCTCGTGCACATGGCCCCGGCGTTCGGCGCCGACGACTATGCCACCGGGCAACAGAACGGCCTCGCCTTTGTGAATCCCGTGGCTCCCGACGGCACGTTCACGGGCACGAGCTGGCCCGAGATCGAAGGCAAGCTCGTCACCGACAAAGAGACCAACCGGCTGATCATCGAGCGGCTGAAGCAGGAGGGGCGCTGGCTCGAAACGAAGCCGTACACGCACAGCTATCCGCACTGCTGGCGCTGCGACTCACCACTCATCTATTACGCGCGCAGCTCCTGGTTCGTCCGGACCACGGCCGTGAAGGCGCGGATGCTCGAAATCAACGCGGAGGTCGACTGGCATTCGCCGGAGATCGGCGCGGGCCGTTTCGGCGAATGGCTCGAGAACAACATCGACTGGGCGTTGTCGCGCGACCGCTATTGGGGCACGCCGCTCAACGTGTGGGAGTGCGATGCCGCGCGTGATCATCGCGAGGTGATCGGCTCCTACGAGGAGCTGGCGCAGCGCTGGGGTGGGGGCAAGCGGCTGCCCGACGACTTCGATCCGCACAAGCCGTACATCGACACGTACACCTGGCCGTGTCGCGAATGCAGCGGCACGATGCGTCGCGTGCCGGAAGTGATCGACGCGTGGTTCGATTCGGGCGCGATGCCGTACGCGCAGTGGCACTACCCGTTCGAGCATCAGGCCGACTTCAAGGCGCATTTCCCCGCCGACTACATCTGCGAGGGCGTGGACCAGACGCGCGGGTGGTTCTACTCGTTGCTGGCGATCGGCGTCACGGCGTTCGACGCGCCCGTGTACAAACACGTCATCGTGAACGACCTGCTGCTCGACGAGCACGGCCAGAAGATGTCCAAGAGCCGCGGCAACGTCGTCGATCCGTGGACGGTGCTGGGCGTGCACGGCGCAGATGCCGTGCGGCTCTATTTGGTGGGGCAGAGCCACGTGTGGCTCCCGAAGCGATTCGACGAAAAACAGATCCCGGACGTGGCCGGCGGATTCTTGAATACGCTGCGCTCGACGTACGACTTCTTCCGCCGCTACGCGCAGGACTGGACGCCGCCGGCCGAAGAGGATGCGACCCCCGCGACCGAGCGTCCTGCCGCCGACCGCTGGTTGCTCGCGCGCCTCGACGAGGTGGTCGCGAGCGTGCGGCAATCCTGGTCGACCTACGACGTCACGACCGGCGTTCGCGCGATCATGGACTTCGTGGGCGAGGACCTGTCCCGCTGGTACGTCCGGCGCAACCGCCCCCGCTTTTGGGCACCCGACCGCGCCACCGATCCCATCGCGCTCGAAACCCTGCATGAGGCCCTGGTGGCCGCCGTCCGGATGCTGGCGCCGGCCGCGCCCTTCATCTCCGATTGGGTCCACCGCGCGCTGACGGGGACGTCCGTCCATCTTGCCCCCTTTCCGGTGGACCGCGGGCATCGGGAGCCGGAGCTCCTGACCGCCATGGCGACCGTGCGGCGGCTGGCCTCTTTGGCCCGCGCGGCACGGGAATCGCGTAACCTGCGGGTCCGGCAGCCGCTGGCCCGGATGCAGCTCGCGGTGCCGGCGGCCGCCCAGGGCCCGGCCTTGTCCGACCTATTAGATATCTTGGCTGCCGAAGTCAACGTAAAAGCGGTGCAGGTCGTGGCGTCCGATCATGACCTCGTCAGGCTCAAGGGCAAGGCGAACTTTCGGACGCTCGGCAAGCGGTACGGGAAAGACACGCCGGCCGCAGCGGCGTCCGTGGCCGAGCTGAGTGCCGAGCAGTTGCAAGTGATAGAACAGGGTGGCACCGTGCGAGCAGGCGAGTGGGAGTTCCGTCCCGAGGATGTGACGGTCACCCGCGAAGTCGCAAGCCAGTGGCTGGTACAATCGGATGGTCCGTATGTGGTCGCGCTCGATCCGCACGTGAGCGACGACCTGATGCAGGAAGGCTTGGCGCGCGAGGTGGTGAATCGCGTGCAGCGCCTCCGCAAGGAGGCAGGCTACGAATACACGACGCGTATCGAGTTGAGCATCACCGGCGCTGCGGATGTGGTGGCCGCAACTCGCGCGTTTCAAAGCTTCGTCGAGGGCGAGACGCTCGCCCGTCGCATGGTGCTGGACGCCGTGCTCGACGAACCCGATTTGCAGCGCGACGTGGACATCGAAGGGCGCCGCACCACGATCGCGCTGCGGCGTCACGACGGACGAAAGGGCGGAATCCTGTAATGCCGACGAAATCGACGAAGGTGAAGGCCAAGGGCGGGCTCAACAAGAAACAGCTCACCCATCTCGAGAAGCGATTGCTCGAGGAGCGGGCCCGCGTGATCAAAGAGCTGGGCCATTACGGTGAATCGTTCAACTCGAGCTTGCAGGCTTCCGACGGCGACCTCTCGAGCTACTCCTTTCACATGGCCGACCAGGGCACCGACGCGATGGAGCGCGAAAAGGCGTTCTTGTTCGCGTCGCAGGAAGGCCGCTATCTCTGGCACGTGAACGAAGCGCTCCGCCGCCTGTACAAGTCGCCCGAGCGGTTCGGCAAGTGCGAGCAGTGCGGCGAGGACATCGGATTCGATCGCCTCGACGCCCTCCCGCACGCGCGCCTCTGCATCAAGTGCAAGGCGAAAGAGGAAGATGGTAAACGCCGCTGAGCGCCGGCTGTTCTGGGGCACGGCCGCCGCGGTGGTCATCGCGGACTTCGTCACCAAGCTGATCGCGGAAGCGTTCTTGGCGCGGCGCCTGCCGCTGCGCGTGTTCGGCGACGTGGTGCAGCTGCGCCTCGTCTACAACGAGGGCGCGGCGTTCGGGCTGCACGTCGGCGACAACTCGCGCTGGATCTTCCTCGGCCTCGCGATCGTCGCGCTGTTCGTGTTGGCGTCGCTGGTGCGCACCACGCGCCCCGGCGACCGCTTCCGGCTCATCTCGCTCGCGCTCGTCTGCGGCGGGGCGGTGGGCAACCTCATCGACCGCGTGCGCAGCGCCCAGGGGGTCGTCGACTTTCTGGACGTCGGCGTCGGCGCGTGGCGGTGGCCGACCTTCAACGTCGCCGATTCGGCGATCACGATCGGCGCCATCGCGCTGGGACTCTCGCTCTGGCAAGAAGGCCGCGCCCAACAGCGGGCCAAGGAGGCGCAGGCGGCCGAGCCTTGACCATTGTCTTCTGCATCAGTGCCCCGAGTACCGAACGCCTCGACAAATTCCTCGCCGACCAGCTCGCACTGTCCCGCACTCAGGCGGGACGCCTCATCGCCGACAAACGCGTGACCGCACGCGGCAAAGCCCTCCGCGCTTCCGCGCTGCTCGAGCGCGGGATGGAAATCGCCGTCGACGTCCCGGAAGAAGCACCCCCACGCAGTTACACGCCGCATCACGCCGTCTTGAATTTCGTCTTTGAAGACGAGCACCTCGCCGTCCTCGACAAGCCGGCGGGACTCGTCGTCCATCCCGGACCGGGGCACTGGGACGACACGCTGGTCAACGTGCTGGTGGGGCGGGGGACCGACCTCTCGAGCGGGTCGACCGAGGGACGGCCGGGCATCGTGCATCGGCTCGATCGCGACACGTCGGGACTGCTCGTCGTCGCCAAGAGCGACCTCGCCCACCGCCGCCTCGCGACGGCGATCGAGAAACGGCAAGTGAAGCGCGTGTATGCCGCGCTCGTGTGGGGCCACCTGCGCAAGAGTCCCGTCGACATCGAAGCGCCCATCGCGCGCAATCCGAAGGACCGGAAGAAAATGACCGTCGCGCAGGGCGGCCGGCACGCGGTCACGCACGCCGGTGTCGTTGCGAAGTTCGCCCACGCCGACCTGCTGCGCGTTAGGCTCGGGACCGGACGCACGCACCAGATTCGCGTGCATCTCGCGCACGTGGGTTGCCCAATCGTCGGCGATCGCGAATACACGTTCGGGGGCAGCCGGCGCGTGACGCCCTCGGCCCGCATGGAAGCCGAGCGTCTCGAAGCGCTGGCGCCACGCCAGTTGCTGCATGCGGCGGCGCTCTCCTTCACGCATCCGGTCACGGGCGTGCCGCTCGCGCTGAAGTCCGAGTGGCCCGAGGATTTGCGCCCCGCGCTCGCCGAAGCGGCGGGCGACGCGAATTTGCTTGCTCAGGTTAACTGCTTGCAGTATCTTGGCTTCTTCGCATCCGATGACTGACGGCAGCCTCGTCCCCGCCCGCTTGCTGGTGTTCCGTGTGGGAACGCTGGCCTGCGCGGCCGAGGTGGATTTGGTGCGGGAGATCCTCCCGCGTCTGCCGACGACGCGCATTCCGGGCGCGCCCCCGGTCGTCGCGGGACTCGTGAATGTCCGCGGCACGTTGATCACAGTGGTGGAAGGGTGGCGTGCGCTGGGCCAGGTCCCCCCGGCTCCCTCAGCTGGTCCCGCCAATCCCCCTTCCTCTGCAGACACGGACGATGCGGCTGCCGGTTCGACGATCATCCTCGAGGTCGGTCGCGGTGACGAGGATACCGGAACCGAGCGCGGTGGTGGTGGCAGACTGGTTGGGTTTACGGTGGACGAAGTGCTCGACATGCTGTCTACTGGGGACGGGGGAAGCGCGATGGAGGACCGCGCGACGCTGCCCGGTGTCGATCCGACGCTGGTGCGCGCCGTAGGGCGGCGTCAGAACGGCGAGGTCTTCATCCTGCTGGACGTGGCGGCGTTGCTGAGCCCGGTTTTGACTACCTAAGGAGCGAGCGGTGAGCCATACGGTTCTCGTTTGTGATGACGCCATCTTCATGCGCACGATGATTACCGACATCCTGGCGCAAGCCGGATTCGAGGTCGTCGGAGAAGCGGAAACTGGCACCCAGGCGGTCGAGAAGTACCGGCAGCTGAAGCCCGACCTCGTCACCATGGACATCGTGATGCCCGACATGGGCGGCATCGACGCCGTGCGGGAGATCGTGAAGCAGGATCCCGACGCCAAGATCCTGATGTGCAGCGCGATGGGGCAGCAGGCGCTGGTGGTGGAAGCGATTCAGGCGGGCGCCAAGGACTTCGTCGTCAAACCGTTCCAGCCCTCCCGCGTTCTCGAAGCCGTCCAGCGCGTTCTGGGATAGCGATGGACCTGTCGCAGTACGCCGAGCTGTTCCTGGCCGAGAGCCGCGAGCACTTGAGCGCCTGCAACCAGCTGTTGCTCGAGTGGGAGCAGCATCCCGCGTCTGCGGAGCCGGTCGCCGGGCTGTTCCGCGCGGTCCACACGATCAAGGGCATGGCCGCGACGATGGGCTACGGCCGCGTGGCCGATCTCGCGCACCGCATCGAAAACCTACTCGACCAGCTGCGCCGCGGGGGCAAGACGCCCGCCGCCGATACGATTCAGTTGTTGTTCCGTGCGCGGGATACCCTCGAGCAGGCGGTTGAGCTCGCTGTGGCGGGCCGCGAGCGCGACGCCGATCTCAGCGTGCTCGAGGCGATCGATCAAGCCGCCGTGCACTCACGACCCGCGCCGCAGCCGAGCGCACTCGCCCGACATCTCGCGCCCGAGCCGGAGCCTTCTCCCGCTGCCCCGGCGCAGGCTCCCGCGGCGTCGCAGGCCGCGTCACCCGTCTCAGGGCGGGTGCGGATCGTCCACGTGACCATTCGACCCGAAGCGCCACTGAAAGGCGCCCGTGCCATGCTGGTCACCCGCAAGGCGCAGGGTCTCGGCACCGTGCATCGCGTGCAGCCGCCGCCCGCCGCGTTCGAGTCGGATGATTTCGACGGACGATTCACGTTCGAGCTCGATAGCGCCCAGGATCACGCCGCGATCGAGAGCGCGATCCGCGGCGTCGGGGATGTCGAGCGCGTCACCGTTGGTGGCGGCGAGGAAGCCGTCGCGCCGGCCGAGAGCGTCGCCGCCGGCGGGCGCGCGCGCCACATCCGCGTCGATCTGCGGCGGCTCGACACGCTCATGGACCTGATCGGCGAGCTCGTGACGGAGCGCGGGCGGTTGAACGAAGTCGCGGCGCGCTGGGTGGGCCGCGATCCGCAGATCGACGACGTCGCGATTCAGATCTCGCGACTCTCGTCGGATCTGCAGAACGAGATCATCCAGGCGCGGATGACGCCGGTGTGGCAGGTGTTCGATCGCTTTCCGCGGCTCGTGCGCGACGTCGCCCGCCAGCTCAACAAGCAGGTGACGTTCCGCGTGGAGGGCAAGGAGATCGAGCTCGACCGCGAAATCCTCGACGAGCTCGGCGATCCGCTCGTGCACCTGTTGCGCAACGCGGTCGATCACGGCATCGAGCCGCCGGCCGAGCGCAAACGGCTCAAGAAGAGCCCGGAAGGCGAGGTCGTGCTCGCCGCGGTGCGCGAGCGCTCGAGCGTGGCGATCAGCATCACCGACGACGGCCGCGGCATCGACCGCGTGAAGATTCTCGACAAAGCGCGGCGCGAGGGCGTGGTGGGACCGCACGTCGAGGCGCTCTCGGACGATCAGCTCCTCCGCGTGCTCGCGCGGCCCGGCTTCACGACCGCGGACGCGATCACGAGCGTGTCGGGCCGCGGCGTCGGCATCGACGTCGCGATGACGCGCATCCGCGCGCTCGGCGGGTCGATCGAGATCCGCACCGACGTGGGCAAGGGGACGAGCTTCATCCTGCGGCTGCCGGTGACGCTCGCCATCGTGCGCGCGCTCATCGCGGCGGTCGGTCAGGAGCGCTACGCGTTGCCGCTCACGTACGTCGCCGAAACGGTGGAGTACGGCACGACGCCGCTGACCTCGATGGAAGGGCGCGACGCGATCGTGCTGCGCGACCGGGTCGTGCCGCTCGTCGATCTGCGGACGCTGCTCGGCACCAACGGGGGCGCGCCGCCGCCGCCCCCGCGCCGCCCCGTGATCGTTCTGGAGATGGGGGAGCGTCGGGCCGGGATCGTGGTGGACGGGATGTTGAGCCAGCAGGAGATCGTCGTGAAAGGATTCGACGCGCCGCAGGGGACGCTGCCGGTATTCAGCGGCGCCACGATCATGGGCGACGGCGTGCCGGCACTGATTCTGGACGCCGCTGGCCTCGTGTAAGGAGCGAGAGCATGGAAGACGTTCGTGAGCTGAAGGCGCTGCAGCTCGACGCGCTCAGAGAGGTCGCCAACATCGGGGCGGGGCATGCGGCCACGGCGCTGTCGCAGCTCACGCACCGCCGCATCATGATCTCGGTCCCCGAGATCAACATCGTGCGGCTCGAAGAAGTCCCGGGCCTGATCGGCGATCCGCAGGAGGTCGTCGCGGCGGTGCTGATGCACATGCTCGGCGATCTCACGGGCCGCACGCTGCTGCTCTTTCCCGAGCCCGTCGCACGGCAGCTCTGCGACATGCTGCTCAAGCGCCCCCTCGGCACGACGCAGGGGTTTGAGACGATCGAGCAGTCCTGTCTGAAGGAAGCGGGCAACATTCTCTCGGGCGCCTACATGAACGCGCTGTCGGAGTTCATGGGCATGTTGCTCCTGCCGTCGGTGCCGAGCCTCGTGGTGGATCTGTCGGCCGCGGTGCTGACGACGACGTATTTGAACTTCGGGCACGATCGGGACTTCGTATTTTGCGTCGAGACGGAGTTCAACATTGACGCTCAGGACGGGCTGCGCGGGCACTTCCTGCTGCTGCCCGACCTCGCGTCCCTCAAAGCCATCTTCGACGCCATTCGCCTGACGTAGTCGTGACTGCTCCGCCGGTGGTCTCGGAACGTGACCTCGCGGTCCTCCGCTCCTTTGCCCGCCGGATCGATCCGTCGGACGCCGGGGCGCACAACAACCTCGGCGTCCTCTACTATCAGAAGGGGTTGGTCCCCGAGGCGATCGAGCAGTTCACGCGCGCGCTCGAGCTGGATTCGCGCATGCAGGTGGCGCAGCGCAACCTCGAGATCGCCTATCACAACACCGGCTACTACGACCGCCGCGTCAGCGAGCTCCAGGAGAAGCTGCGCGCGGCGCCCGACGAGCGCGACGCGCGCTGGGAGCTCGGGCGCACCTACGCGATCCTCGGCGCATTCGACGAAGCCGTCGCCGAGTTCGAGCAGCTGCTCGCGCACAAGCCGAACGACGTGGCCGCGGTGGTCCAGCTGGGGCTCGCCGAGAAGGCACGCGGCCGGCTCGAGGTGGCGACGGAGTGGTTTTCGCGCGCCGTGGAGCAGGATCCCGATTCGTCCGTCGCGCACTTCTACCTCGGCGAGGTCTACTACAACCGCGGCCTGAACGAGCCGGCGCTGAGCGCGCTCGAGCGTGCGGTCGCGCTCAATCCCGACAACGCCAACGCCCACTATCTCATGGCGTTCGTGCTCGGCGACATGGGCCGCCACCAGGACGCGCGCGCCGCGTCCAAGCGCGCGATTCAGCTGAATCCGCCGCTCGCGCGCGCGCAGACGAATCTCTCGCTCGAGCGCTATCGTGCCGAGCGCCAGTCGGCCGAGCACCGGCTGCGCGAGCAGCCGACGCCCGAGGTGGCCGAGGGCAGCGAGCTGGCGCATTACAACCTGGGGCTCGCGTTCCGGCAGAAGGGCTACTACACGGAAGCCCTGCGCGAGTATCGGCTCGCGATCGAGCGGGGCGAAGACCGGCGCCTCGTGCGGCAGGCGATGGCCGAGGTCTACCTGCTGAAGCGCGAGTTCACCGACGCGCTCGAGCTGTACGACTCGCTGATCCACGAAGTCCCCGATTCGCCGAAGCTCTGGAACGAGCGCGGCGTCGTGCTGCACCAGGCGGGGCGCACCGCCGACGCGCTCACGTCGTACCGCCAGGCGACGGAGGTCGATCCGAAGTACGCGCTTGCGTGGAACAACGTCGGCGTGGTGCTCGCGCACCAGAGCGACACCGAGGACGCGATCGAAGGGTTTCGGAAGGCGTTGCAGCTCTCACCGAAGTTCGTCGGCGCCCGGCTCAATCTCGCGCTGCTGCTCACCCACATCCGCCGCTTTCAGCTCGCGCTCGAAGCGTACCGCCAGGTGCTGGCCGATCAGCCCACGGCGGCGCCGGCGTGGAACGGCGTGGGGCTCGTGCTCGTGGAGCTGAAGCGGTTTCCCGACGCGCGGAACGCGTTCGTGCGCGCGGTGGAGGCCGATCCGCAGAATGCCGGCGCCCATTACAACCTCAGCTTCACGCTCTCGAACCTCGGGGACTACGACGGCGCGCTGCGGGCCACCAAGCGCGCGCTCGAGCTCGATCCCTATTACGTCTCGCAGAAATTCGCGCTGGCGATCGATCTGCAGTACGAGACCGTCTCGATCGGCATCGTTCCGGAGATCTCCGCCGACGTCACGGCCGAGAATCTGGGCGGCGAATTCGCGTTCGATCAGCGGCTGCTCGACAACATCTTCCAGGAGCTCGAGCCGGCACAGCCGGGGGGGGCGCCGCAGCCGGCGGCTGCGGGCATCGCCAAGAAAGCCGACGATCCGCTCGCGTTGGCGCGCGACTACGTCAGCAAAGGGATGATGGATCTCGCGGTGGCGGAAGCGATGCGCGCGGTGCAGCGCGGCGCCGATCGCGGCCAGGCCGCGACGCTGATCGGCGACATCTATGCGCGCCGCGGCCTGCACGGCGAAGCGCTGGAGCGCTACCGCGAGGCGCGCACCGTCGATCAGACCAACGCCGGCGCCGCGCTCGGCGAGGTGAAGAGTTTGCTCGCGGTGAACCGCGCCGCGGAAGCGCTGCCGCTCGCCGAGCACCTCGTGGCGCAGTCGCCCGCCGACGTGGAAGTGTTGGTCGGCGTGGCGCGCGCGCGTGCCGCCACCGGCGACGCCGCGGGCGCGCTGACGGCGTTGCGCCAGGCGCAGACCCGCGCACCCGCGCGCGCCGACTTGCACAAGCTGCAGGGCGACATCGCGCTCAAGGTGGGCGACCGGCAGGGCGCGCGGCAGGCGTATCGCGCCGCGCTCGACCTGGATCGCGGCTTCGTGCAGGTCTGGCTCGACCTCGGCCGCCTGCACGAGCAGGACGAAGAGTGGACGCAGGCGCAGCGCGCATACGAGGAGGCGCTCGACGTGCTGCCGACGTTCCACGAGGCGGCGCTCGCCCTCTCCGACTTGCTGCGACGGTCCGGCCACGTGCGCAGCGCCATCGTACGGCTCGCCGAGATGCTGGAGCAGGATCCGTACGACATGGACGCCTTGCTGCTGCTCGGCCGCTCGTTGCTCGACGACAAGCGCAACACCGAGGCGCTCGAGGCATTCCGCCGCGCGCTCAAGTTCGATCCGCAGCACACCGGCGCGCTGTTCTATCTCGGCGCGACGTTCGCGCGGCTGCAGCGCTACAGCGAGGCGGTGGACGCATGGGAGCGCGTCACGCGCATTGACCCGGCCGGGCCGTTCGCGCAGCGCGCGCGCATGCATGCGCGGACGGCCGTGGACCTGCAGCACATCTTCTCCACCCCGGACGCGGCGTAGCGGGGGGCGCATGGCGATCGAGGGACCGCTTCGCGAGCTCGGCATCCACGACGTCTTCCAGCTGCTCGATTTGAGCCGGAAGACGGGCGCGCTGCGCGTCACCTCGGAGCTGCGGCACAACGAGGGCACGATCTACTTCGACTCCGGCGTCATCGTGTCGGCGGAGATCCGCAGTAATCCCCATCCGCTCGGTGCCTTGCTGCTCCGCACCGGCAAGATCACCGAAGCCGATCTCGAGCGCGCGCGCGACATGCAGCAGCGCCAGGGCGACAAGCGGCGCCTCGGCGAAATCCTGGTGTCGCTCGGCGTGATTACGCAGCGCGAAGTCGAGCGCCAGGTCCGATTCCAGATCGAGGAAGTCGTCTTCGAGGTGATGAGCTGGAACGAGGGCTACTTCTCGTTCGCCGAGCAGGCCGAGAGCAAAGTGCCCACCGAGCTGACCGTGCGAATTCCGGTCGAGGCGCTCCTGATGGAGGGCGCGCGCCGCATCGACGAATGGTCGCGCATCGAGAACCGCGTGCCGCACGTCGGCGTCGTGCCGTCGCTCGCGCCGCCGCCCGAGGGCGGCGGCGGCGAGCTCGATCTCCTGCCGCCCGAATGGGAAGTGCTGGCGCTGATCGACGGCCAGCGGTCGGTGCGGGGGCTCGCGACCGAGCTGGGCCGCTCCGACTTCGAAGTCGCCAAGACCTTGTTCGGACTCGAGAGTGCCGGCGTGATCGTGCTCGTCGATCCGGGTACCGCCCGGCGCGGCCGGCCGAGCGCGGCCAGCGATCTTGCCGAGCTGGTCGCGAAGGCCGAGCGGGCGCTGGTGGCGCGGGATCTCGACGCGGCGCGCGCCGCGGCGGAGCAGGCGAGCGCGATGCAGCCGCACGACCCGGCGATTCATCTTCTGCTGGGACGCGTGCACCTCGCGCAGGGCAACGCGTCGGCCGCGGCCGAAGAGCTCCGGCGCGCGCTGCGGCTCGATCCGCAGCTCCCCGCCGCCCACCGCCAGCTGGGCTTTGCACTCGTCGCCATGGGCCGGTTTGCCGAGGCGGTCGCGAGCTGGGACGAGTGGGAGCGCCTGGCGCGCAGCCCGGATGAGGAAGCGCAGCGGTCGACCGTCACGCGGGCGCGCGACGCGGCGCGGGTGTTCAGTCATGGATGACATCCGCGCGCTGTCCGCCCAGCTCGCGCAGGATCCGCAGAGCCTGGTGTTTCTGCGGCTGGGCGAAGCGCTGCGCCGCAAAGGACAGCTCGAAGCTGCGCTGCGCGTCGCGATGAACGGCCTCGAGCGCCATCCCCATCTCGCGGACGCGCACGATCTCTACGCGCGCATCCTCACCGACAAGCACGACTACGAGCGCGCGTTCGACGAGTGGGACATGGCCGTACGCATCGCGCCGCATCACACCGGCGCGCTCAAGGGACTCGCCTTCCTCTACTTCAAGGTGGGCGACGTCGAGCAGGCGGAGGCGCACCTCGCAGCGGCGAAACGGGTCGAGCCGGACGATCCGACGATCGACCAAGCATTCGAAATGATCCGCGGTGGCGCGAAGACCGCGGCGACCGTCGACGCGACGCCGCCTCCTTCTGACGCACCGCCGGCGACCGCCCCGACCGCCGCCTTTGATGAAGCGCGCGTGTTCGCCGGCCTCGAAGGCGCCAACGAAGGCCTGCTGCTCATCGACGGCGCGGGGCGCGTGCTCGGCGGCGCGCTGAAAGATCGGTCCGGCGCGGACGTTACCGACGCGGTCGCCGCCTATCTCGCCGGCGTGTCGCAGGAAGCCGCACGCACCGCGAAGCTGCTCGGCCTCGGCGCCTGGAACGGCTTGTCGGCCGAGGGGCAGCACGGCAACGTGCATCTCGCGCATCCGACCCCTGAGGCATTGCTCCTCCTGGTCCGCGAGCGCGGCATGCCGTTGGGCCGCCTCGCCATCCTCGCCGAGCGCGTCACCGGCATGGCGCGTCGCTGGTTGGAGAAACAGTGAGCAAGGCCCTCGACATGGTCACCCGCGTGCGCGGCGTCCGGGGCGCGATGCTCGTCTCGGCGGAAGACGGCCTCGTCGTCGCCGAGCAGCTCATGGAGGGCATCAAGGGCGGCGCGGTCGCGGCGCTGGCCGCCAGCCTCGCCGGCCGGCTCGGCCGCGCGATGCAAGCGGCGGGGACCGGCTCGAGCGTGTTCTGGCATCTCCAGGGAGAGCAGGGGGCGCTCCTCGTTGTTCCGGGAGGCGGCACTGACGGCGCCGGCATTCTCGTCGTTGCCGTCGCCGAGCCGGACGTGAACATCGGACTCGTGCGACTCGAGCTGCTGAAAGCAGCGGAGAAAGTCGCATGACCGCGCAAACGCGCGCCGTCGAGAGCTGGACGCTCCAGCCGCTCACCGACTTCGTGCGCGAGGCCTCGGTGCGCCTGGTGCTCGTGCTGACGCCGTCGGGCCAGGTGCTCGCGCAGTCGGGATTTTCGCGCGCGGTGGACGTGATGTCGTCCGCGGCGCTCGCGGCGGCGATCGTCGCCTCCACGGCCGAGCTCGCGCGCCAGCTCCGCCAGCCGCCCTTTGCGGCCCTGAGCCATCAAGGGCCCAAGCACGGCTTCTTCCTGGCGACGTTCAAAACCGATCGCGGCACCCTGGCGGTACTCGCGGTCTACGATCTCGATGTTTCATCGCTCGGCCTGGTTCAATTATTCTATGAGCAACTGGCGGCGGACTTGAAGGCGGCGAGTCCCAAAGGCGCAGTGCCGAAACAGGTGCTCGCGGCGGATTTCGAGCGCGAGTTGACGGACAGCCTCAACACGCTGTTTGGGAGATAGGCCGTGTCCTTGGTCAACTTCACGACCCGCGAGATCACGTGCAAGATCGTCTACTACGGACCCGGCCGGTCCGGAAAGACGACCAATCTCCATTACATCTACGGCCGCGTCCCCGAGACGCGGCGAGGCCGCATGGTGTCGCTCGCGACGCAGACCGACCGCACGCTGTTCTTCGACTTCCTTCCGATCGATCTCGGCCAGATCTCCGGGTTCGCGACCCGGTTCCAGCTCTACACCGTTCCGGGCCAGGTCTACTACAACGCGACGCGCCGGCTCGTGCTCCAGGGAGCCGACGGCGTGGTCTTCGTGGGCGACAGCCAGGCCCGCCAGCTCGACGAGAACATCGAGAGCCTGCAGAACCTGCAGAGCAATTTGCTCGAGCACGGCGTCGACGTGCGAACCATGCCGCTCGTCATGCAATACAACAAACAGGATCTGCCGCGCGAGCTCATCCTCACCCAGGCCGAGCTCGACGACGCGCTGAACTTCCGCAGCGTGCCGAGCTTCGCCGCGGACGCGCTGCACGGCAAAGGGGTGTTCGAGACGCTGAAGGGGATTTCCGAGCTCGTGCTCAAGAAGCTCGCGGCGGGGAGTCCGGCGGCATGACCAGCACCCTCAACCCGCGCTTCACCTTCGAGACGTTCGTCGTCGGCGCGGCCAACCGGCTGGCGGTGACGGCGGGGCGGACCGTCGCCGAGAACCCGGGGTCGGCCTACAACCCGCTCTTCATCTATAGTGGCTCCGGGCTGGGCAAGACCCACGTGCTGATGGCCATCGGCCACGCCGCCAAAGCCATCGCGGCGCAGCTCAACATTGAATACCTGACGCTCGACGAGTACGTCGAGGCATTCCATGCGGCGATCGCCGCGGGGCAAGGCGACGCGTTTCGGCGGCGCTTCCAGAACGTGGACGTGCTGCTCGTCGATGACGTGCAGTTCCTGACAAATCGCAAGGAGATGCAAGCGGAATTGCTGCGGCTGACCGAGGCGCTGCAGCAAGCGGGGCATCAGATCGTGCTCGCGAGCGACCGCCCGCCGGCGGAGATCGCCGATCTCGACGAGCGGCTGATCTCCCGCTTCTCAGGCGGTCTCGTCGTCGACATGGGGATCCCCGATTACGAGACACGCGTCGCGATTCTCAGGCGCAAAGCCGACGAGCGCGGGTCGGCGTTCCAGCCCGGCGTGCTCGAGACGGTGGCGAAGGTCGAGTATCCGAACGTGCGCGAGCTGATGGGCGCGCTCAATCGTCTGATCGCGTTCCAGGCGGTCAACGACACGCCCATCAACGATGAAGCGGCGCGGAAGGTGCTGGGTATTCCGACGGCCGCCTCACCCGCCGGCGCCACACCTGCCGCCGCCGCACCTACCGCCGCCTCTCCCGACGAGTTCTCACAATTCCTGACTGATGTCACCGTCACCGTAGGGAAGGCAGTCGAAGCCTGGCGCGCGCGCGTCGCGGAAGCAGTGCTGCGCTGGGAAGGCGAAGGCTATCGCACGGGCCGGCTCGAGAAGCTGCTCGATCAGGAAACGCCGGCCGCGGTCGACGAGGCGATTGCCGCATATGTGCAGGACGTCGAGCGACTCCGGGCGCTCGAGACGGAAGTGGCGACGCTCGATCCCCAGGCAGCCGGCGAGAAAGTCTTCCGCGATCCGGATCGCATGCAGGAAGCGGAGGCGGCCGCCGCCAAGGTCCGCGACGGTGCGGCGCCGCCACCGGCGCCCTCCGCGGCGTTCCCGCTCGAGTCCTACGTCCCGGGGCCGTCGAACGACGTCGGCCTCAACGCCGCGCGTGACGTGATCGGGAAGCCGGGCAAGAAGTACAATCCGCTCGTGCTCGTCGGCCGCAGCGGCCTCGGCAAGACGCATCTGCTCAACGCGATCGGTCTCGAGCTTGCCAAGAAGAAGAACGCGGTCGTCGCGTGTCTGTCGACGCAGGCGTTCGTGGACGAGCTGATCGCCGCGATCGACGGCAATCGCGTGGACTGGTGGCGCGCGCGCTACAAGCGCGCGACGGCGCTGCTGCTCGACGACATCCAGCTGCTCGCCGGCAAGGAGCGGACGCAGGAAGAGCTGTTCAATCTCTTCAACCAATTCCTCGATGCGGACAAGCAGCTCGTGTTCACCGCGCCCGCGCATCCCAACACGCTGGAAGGCCTGGAAGAGCGGATCGTGTCGCGTCTCGAGGGCGGCCTCGTCGCCGAAATCGGCGAGCCGGACAAAGAGCTGCGCCGCAGCGTGCTCGACAAGCTGCTCGTCACGCATCGGATCCCGGCCGAGCCGGCGCTGCTCGACTATCTGGCGGACCGGCCGATCGAGTCGGTCCGCAACCTCACGGGGCTGGTGCAGCGTGTGGTGGACGCCGCCGCGGCGCAGGACGCGCCCGTGAGCGCCGGTCTCGCCCGTGACGTGCTGGAGGGCGCGCCGCCGGCCGGCACCCGCCGTACGACGGGATTGCGCACCAGCGGCATCGTCGTCTCGAGCGCCGGCGGCGTGCGCAGCCGCGAGAAGATGGTGTGGGACTGGCCGCAGGCGTCGGACCGCGTGATCGAGGACCTGCGCTAAATGGCGATCAAGGGCTCACTCAAGGAAGCGTCGCTGCCCGACGTGCTGCAGCTGCTCGCGCTCGGGCAGAAGACCGGCTGTCTCTCGATCGCCGACCGCTCGAACTTCGGCTACATCTATTTCGACAAGGGCCGGATCTGTTACGCCTCGATCGTCAACCGCCGCGATCGCCTCGGCGACATCCTGGTGAAGCACGAAAAGATCAGCCAGGAGCAGCTCGATGCCGCGATTCATCGCCAGGCCAAGGAGCGCGACAAGAAGCTCGGCGAGATCCTCGTGCAGCAGAGCGTGATCTCGCAGCAGGAGCTCGAGCGGTACATGCGGATGCAGATCGAGGAATCGGTCTACTACCTGTTCACGTGGACGCAGGGGACGTTCAACTTCGAGGCGGACGTCCGGCCCGAGCAGCAGGATTTCCTCGTGTCGATCAATCCCGAGTCGCTCTTGCTCGAAGGCGCCCGCCGCGTCGACGAGTGGGGCTTGATCGAGAAGAAGATTCCGTCGTTCGACCTGATCTTCCTCGTCGATCGGGATCGCCTGGCGATCAGCGAAGCGAAGCTCACCGAGGTGCAGGAGCGCCTGCTGCCGCTGCTCGACGGCTCGCGCGACGTCAATCAGGTCATCGAAGACTCGGGGATGGGCGAGTTCGAGGTCGGCAAGGCGCTGTACGGCCTGGTGACGGCCGGCTTCCTGCACCGCGCCGGCCGCACGGTCAGCGCCGAAGACGCGAAGATGACGGACGCGCGCGTCGAAGAGCATCGCAATCTCGGCATCGCGTTCTACAAGACCGGCATGCTCGACGAAGCGGCCCGCGAGTTTCGCCGCGTCGCGGAGCTGCGCGGGAGCGACGCGAGCGCGCACTTCTTCATCGGGCTCGTGGCGCTGAAGCAGGCGCGCTGGCGCGAGGGGATGGAAGCGCTCCGCCTGGCCGCGGAGAAAGGCGGCTCGCGGCCGGCGGTGCTGCACAATCTCGGTCTCGCGTACGAGCACCTCGGCCGGCTCGACGACGCCGAGGCCGCCTATTCGGAGGCGGCGACGCGCGCGCGCACCGATCCGCGCATCTACGTCGGCTGGGGCATCGTCGCGCTGAAGCAGGGCGATCACGCGAGCGCGGCGGGACGGCTGGACCGCGCCAAGGAGCTGTTCGCGAACGGCGTGCCGCCGATCTGGTACTGGGCCCGTGCGTTGGCCGCGGCCGCGGCAGGCGATTTCGAGACGGCGGAGCAGGTGGCGTCCGCCGCCGTCGCGGCGCATCCGCAGAGCGGCGTGTTGCGCAACAATCTCGCGGTGCTCCACGAGCTGGCGGGGGAGCTGCCCAAGGCCGAGGAGCTCGCGCGCGCGGCGCTGCACGACGAGCCCTCGCTGCCGCAGCTCTCCAAGAACCTCGGCGACCTGGCGTACCGCGGCTCGCGCTACGACGAAGCGTGGGATCTGTACCAGCGGGCGATCGAGCTGTCGCCCGAGCTCGGCGACGACGTCTACTTCAAGCTCGGGAACATCGCGTACAAGCGGAACGATCGGGAGCAGGCGGGCGAGCTGTGGCGCCGCGCGCTCGAGCTAAACCCCAAACACGAGCTCGTGAAAGCGAATCTGGAAACGTTGAGCGCGTTGTCGTGAGCGACGGGAAGGACGAGCGCGCGTTTCAGGCGCTCACGGAGAAAATCACCCGCGCGCGCGGCGTGAGCTGCGGTTCCTACAAGGACAAATGCCTGAAGCGCCGCATCGCGGTGCGGATGCGCGCCCGCGGGATGCACACCTACGACGATTACGCCAAGCTGCTCGATCGCGACGCGCACGAGTACCAAGAGCTGCTCGACGCGCTCACCATCAACGTCACGAAATTCTTTCGCAACGCCGAAACGTGGGAGGCGCTGCGGCCGCAGCTCAAGCGGCTCGCCACGAAGGCATCGCCGCTCCGCGTATGGTCGGCGGGCTGCGCCTCCGGTGAGGAGCCATACACCATCGCCGTGCTGCTCGCGGACACGGGCATCGCCGGCGCGATCGATGCGACCGACATCGACCGCCTGAGCCTCGAGCGCACGCGACAGGCGCTGTACCCGGACACGGCGTTCACGGAAATGCCGGTCGCGCTGCTGCGGCGCTATTTCCAGAACGGCCAGCCCAGTGAAGACATCCGCGCGCGCGTGCGCGTCATTGCCCACGATCTCATGCGCGAGCCGCCGCCACGCGCGATCTACGATCTCATCGTGTGCCGCAACGTGGTCATCTACTTCGAGCGGCAGGCGCAGGAGCGGCTGTTTCAGGTGTTCGTGGACGCGCTCGCGCCCGGGGGCGTGCTGTTGCTGGGCAAAGTCGAGACGCTCTTCGGGCCGGCGCGCGAGCAGCTGACACTCGTCGATCCGCGGGAGCGGATCTACACGAAGCCGGCGTGAAGGAAGTCATCGTGAAGGTCGCCGACTGGGCCGCCGAGCGGGGCGACGGCGTGATCGTGACGCTCGGACTCGGGTCGTGCGTGGCGATCATGCTGCACGACCCCGACGCGTGCGCCGGCGCCATGGCGCACGTGCTGTTGCCGTCGAGTAGCCTGGCTCGCGACATCACCAACCGCGCCAAGTTTCCAGAGACCGCCGTGCCGTTGCTGCTCGAGCGGCTCAAGGCGCTGGGCGCCGACCCGCGGCGACTCGTCGCCAAGCTCGCGGGCGGCGCCAGCATGTTCAGCACGCTCGTCACGCCGGGCACGATCCAGATGGGTGAGCGCAACGTCCTCGCCTCACGGAGTGCGCTGCGGGCTGCGGCGATTCCGATCGTCCGCGAGTCCGTCGGCGGCGAGCGCGGCCGCAGCGTGCGGTTCCACGTCAAGGACGGCCGCGTGGAAATCCGATCGGTCGGGGCCGATGCCACGGTCATCTGACACGACCGCACGTCCCACCGTCGTCATCGCCGACGACAGCGCGCTCATGCGGCGCGTGCTCGTGGACGTGCTGAGCGGCGAGTTCAAGGTCGTCGCCAGCGCGCGCGACGGCGTCGATGCGATCCGGAAGATCCATCAATACAGTCCCGACGTCGTCACGCTCGACCTCGAAATGCCCGAGCTCGACGGGCTCGGTGCCATCGGCTACATCATGTCCGAATCGCCGCGCCCCATCGTCGTCGTCAGCGCGCACGCCGGCCCCGGCACGCAGGCGGCGATCCGCGCGCTGGAGCTCGGCGCCGTCGAGATCGTCGCGAAGCCCCCTGCGGCGCCCGAGGGGTTCGGGCATCCGCGCGCCGTCCTCGAAACGCTCGGACCGCAGCTCGTGGCCGCGCTGCACCGCGCGCTCGCGGCCGACGTGTCGCACGTCAAGGTGCTCGCGCGCCCGCCCGCGCCGGTCGTGCATCCGCCCGAGCTCGCGCTGCGCGGCCGCGCGGTCCTGGCGGTCGGCGTGGCGGCGTCGACCGGCGGCCCGCGCGCCCTCGCGGACGTCGTGCCGCGGTTGCCGGTCGGGCGCGGCGCGGCGGTGCTGATCGTGCAGCACATGCCGCCCAAGTTCACGCGCAGTCTCGCAGAGCGCCTCGACTCGATGAGCCAGCTGCGCGTGGTTGAAGCCGCGGACGGCGCGCCCATCGTGGCCGATACGGCGTACGTGGCCCCGGGCGATTATCATATGCGGGTGCGTTCCGCCCCCGATGGACCCGTCATCACGCTCGATCAATCCGCCCCGGTCTGGGGCGTCCGACCCGCGGCGGACCCCTTGTTCCGCTCGATTGCGTCGGTGTACGGCGGCCGCGCCATCGGCGTCGTGCTGACGGGCATGGGCAAGGATGGCGCGGAGGGGCTTCGCGCGATTCACGATTCCGGCGGGACGGGCGTCGCCCAGGACCGCGAAACGGCGATCATTCCGGGCATGCCGAACGCCGCGATCCAGGCGGGCGGCGTTGACGCGGTGCTGCCCCTCGGCCAGATCGCCGATCGCGTGGCTGCCGAGCTGCTGCGCCGCGGCGGGG
>DATJKA010000074.1:0-44743 GCA_035491815.1 Gemmatimonadales bacterium
AAAATGCAGGACGCTCGATTCCTTCGAGCGATCGAGATTGACGCGGCGCACCGCGACGGTGACGACGTCGGCGCCCGACGCTTCGATCGCGCGCACCATCGTCTCCATGTCGGGATATTTGCCGGTGCCGACCATCAGGCGGGACTGGAACGTCTGCCCGCCGATCGTCAGCGGCTCGTCGCGAATCGTTTCGACTGCGGTTGTCATCCGCCCCCCACGAAATGCACCAGCTCGATCGCGTCTCCCTCGCTCACCGTCGCATCGCCCAGCCCTACGCGCCGGACGATCTTGCGATTGTGCTCGACCACCACGGCGCGTGGATCGAGCTCCAGCTCCGCGAGCAGCTCGAGCAGCGTTCCACTCTTGACCTGCCGGTGCTCCCCGTTGATCACAACATCCATTCCCGCATCCTCCGCGCGGCCTCGGCCGGCTCTGCGTCGTCCCACAGCGCGCGAATCGCCGCGACGCCGTACGCACCGGCTTCCTTCATTTCGCGCACGCGCTCGGCGGTGATGCCGCCGATGGCGACGACCGGTGTGTCTCGTGCCGCCACCACGATCTGCTCGAGTCCGGCGATGCCGAGCGGTGCTCTGCCGGGGTGCGTCGCCGTGGCGAACACGGGCCCTACAACAAGATAGTCGGCCCCTTCCGTCCTCGCGGCCTCGGCCTCTGGCAAGTCGTGAACCGACCTGCCGATCCACCAAAGCGGATTCAGTGCGCGCGCGGCGCTCACGGGAAGGCCGCCCTGACCGAGCTGCACGCCGAAGCTCGGGACGGCGAGCGCGATGTCGAGACGGTCGTTGACGAACAGACGGGCGGACGGGCGGACGGCCAGACGGGCCGCTAATTCATGGTGCTCGCGGCCACTGAGCTCCCGGCCTCGCGCGTGAAACGCGAGATCCGATCCGCCGCCCTCGGCCAGTGCCGTCGCGATGTCATCCAAATCGGCGCGGCGCGCAATCCGCTCGTCCGTGACGGCGTGCAGGCGCGGCAGCGCCGGTCTCATGCGAACTTCGCGCCCACCTTGAGTCGCGCGCCACGCAGCCAATCCTTTGTCGCCATCCGCTCTTTGCCGGCGGGCTGCACCTCGAAGATCTCGACCGAGCCGCCGGCGGTGTCTTTGAACGGGCCGGTCGCAATGACCAGCGTTCCATCGACCGCCACGACTTCACCGGGCGCGCCGGTGCCGGGGAACGGCGTCTCCATCACTTTCGGATTGAACAGCTTGATCTCGGCATTCTTGAGCGTCGCCCACGCTCCTGGGCGCGGGTCGAGGCCGCGGATGAGGCCGGCGACCGTGCGCGCGTCCTTCGTCCAGTCGATGCGCGCGTTCTCGTGCGTGAGCTTGGGCGCGAGCGTCGCGCGCTCGTTGTTTTGCGGCACGGCCCGGGGTGGCGGATCGCTTTGCTCGAGCATCGCCAGCGTCTCGATCAACGCCTGCGCGCCCATCTCCGCGAGGTGCGCCGACAATTCGCCCCCCGTGACGTCGGGACCGATGCGGTGTGGGATCTGATGCAGGATCGGACCGGAATCCATGCCGGCGTCGAGCTGCATGATCGTGACGCCCGTCGTCTCGTGGCCGCGGATGATGGCCCACTCGACGGGGGCGGCCCCGCGCAGCCCGGGCAGGAGTGACGGGTGCACGTTGATCATGCCGCGCCTGGGAATGGCGAGCAGCGCCGGTTTGAGAATGTGGCCGTACGCGACCACCACCCCGACGTCCGGTGCGAGTGCTTCGAGCTGTTTCAGGAACGCCGCATCGGTTGGCTTCGCCGGTTGCAGCACCTGCAGGTCCTCGGCGAGCGCGGCGACTTTGACGGGTGGCGGCACGAGCGTGGAGCGCGAGCGCCCCTGCGGGGCATCGGGCTGCGTCACGACCGCCGCGACGTCGAACCCCTCGCCAACGAGCGCACGCAGCGACGGCACCGCGAACTCCGGCGTGCCGAAAAATACGACGCGCATTACAGCTCGCCCGCCGGCTCCGGCGTAACCTCCTTGAGGTAGCCCTTCTGGCCTTTGCGGGACTTCTTCCACTTGGACAGCAGGAGATTGCGCTTGACCGCGCTCAGGTGGTCGAGGAACAACACGCCGTCCAGGTGATCGATCTCGTGTTGAATCGCGCGCGCCTTGTAGCCCTCCGCTTCGGTGCGGATCGGATGTCCCTCGCGATCGAGGGCATCCACCACGATCCGCGCCGAGCGACTCACGTCGCCGAAGATCTCGGGAATGGACAGGCAGCCCTCCTCGGCCACTTCCTCTTCTTCGCTGAACTCGAGGATGACGGGATTGATGAGCACCAGCGGCGGCGGGTCCTCTTCGCCGACGTCCACGACGGCGACGCGCGTGGCGAGTCCGACCTGATTCGCGGCCAGGCCGACGCCCTTGGCGGCGCGCATCGTCTCGAACAGGTCATCGACGAGCTGGCGGACGGCGTCGTCCACCTTGGCGACGGGTGTCGCCTGCTGTCGCAAGACCGGTGAGCCGAGCAGGTGCAACGTCCGAACCGTCACGCCGACTTCACCTCGGCCGGGGCGGTCCGATTGGTGATGCTGGCGATGCCGCTGCGCAGCATGACAAACTTCGATTCGCCGCTGCGGACGGTCACCTGGTCGTCCTTGATGTGGACGACCTCGCCGACGATCCCGCTCGACGTGACGACCTGGTCGCCGCGCTGCAGCGTGGCCAGCAGCTGCTTGTGCTGGGCTTGCTGCTTTTGCTGCGGCCGAATCAGAATGAAATAGAAAATCGCGATCATGGCGCCGACTTGAATCACAACGGCCATGAGTCCCGGTCCTCCGGAGCCTTGCGGTGCCATCATACCAATTCCTCTCCTTCGTTCGTGGGTTGGTAGCGGCGCCGCCAATCGTCCGCCCACACTCGAAATGCATCACCGCCGCGCTGAATCGCGGCCCGCATCTCCGCGGCCAGGCGGATCAGATAACGCACGTTGTGCAGCGACAACAGCCGCAGGCCGAGCAGCTCTCCGGCCACGAACAGATGGCGGAGGTAGCCGCGCGAGTACGTCGTGCACGTTTCACAATCGCAGCTCTCGTCGAGCGGCCGGTCGTCGGTCCGATACGACGCGTTGCGAATGTTCAGCGTCCCATCCGGCGTGTATGCCGAGCCGTTACGCCCGCCGCGCGTCGGCGCGACGCAATCGAACAAATCCACACCGCGTTCCACCGCGGCCACCAGATCGGCCGGAAATCCGACGCCCATAAGATAACGGGGCAGGGTGGCGGGCATCCTGGCTTCGAGCCCCTCGATAGTTGCGTACATCTTGTCTTTTGGCTCGCCGACGGAGAGCCCGCCGATCGCGATCCCGGTCCACGGGCCTAAAGCCAGAATGCGATCGAGACATTCGGTTCGCAGGGCCGGCAACGTGCCGCCCTGGATAATCGGCCATAGAGTCTGGTCTTTGATGCCGAGGGCGTCATGTTTGGCTCGGCACCGTTTGAGCCACCGCACCGTGCGATCGAGTGCGTCCCGCGCGGTGGCTTCGTCGGCGCCGCCGGGAATCACATGATCGAACGCCATCGCGATGTCCGACCCGAGCGTTCCTTGGATTTCGATCGCCTTTTCGGGCGTCAGCTTGCGCCGGCCGCCGTCGACGTGGCTCTGAAACTCGACGCCGTCGTCGTCGACCTTCCGGAAGCCCTCGAGCGAGAAGACCTGGAATCCGCCCGAATCGGTGAGCAGCGGGCGCTCCCACGCCATGAACTTGTGCAAGCCGCCGAGTTTCGCGATGACGTCCTCGCCGGGACGGACGTGGAGGTGGTACGTGTTCGCGAGGACGATCTGCGCGCCGACGGCCTTGAGGTCGTGCGGCGAGAGGGTGCGCACGGTCGCCTGCGTGCCCACGGGCATGAACAGCGGCGTCGTGACGATGCCGTGCGGCAGCGTCAGCGAGCCCGAACGCGCGGCGCCGGACTGGCCGTCGATCCAGAAATCGAACACTAGATGATCACCATGGCGTCGCCATAAGAATAGAACCGATAGCCTTCTTTCACCGCCGCTCGGTACGCCGCCATCACTTGCGCGTAACCTCCGAACGCGCAAACCAGCATGAGCAACGTGGAGCGCGGCAGATGGAAGTTGGTGATCAAATGACTGACGATCCTAAACGCATACGGCGGCCGAATGAACAGGCTGGTCTCTCCGGCGCCGGGCCGAACGAGACCATTGGGGCCGGCGGACGATTCCAACGCTCTCACCACCGTCGTGCCGACTCCCCACACCCCGCGCTGCTTCTCGATTGCGTGATTGATCCACTCCGCGGCGCCCGGTGTGATCTCGAACGCCTCGGCATGCATCGGATGCTGGGAAATGTCCTCGGTCTCGACGGGTTTGAACGTGCCGGGCCCGACGTGCAGATCGATCGACGCGACGCGCACCTGGCGCGTGTAGAGATCCGCGAGTAGCTCGGGCGTGAAGTGTAGTCCTGCGGTCGGCGCGGCAACGCTGCCCTCGTGAGCCGCGTAAACCGTCTGATAGCGCTCGGTGTCCGCCGCATCTGGCGCCCGCCGGATGTACGGCGGCAGCGGCACCTCGCCGTACTTGGCGAGCGTCGCACGCGCGTCGAGTGATCCGACAAATCGCACGCGCCGGAGTCCGCCGCCGAGCACTTCAAGAATCTCAACGCTGCTGTCGTCGCCGAACGTGACGTGCCGCCCCGGTTTCAGCTTGCCACCCGGATGCCCCATCGCGAGCCAGGTGCCGTCGGGTTGCTCGCGCACGAGCAGCAACTCCGCTGGCGTGCCGGAATCACGCTTGCCGTGGAGTCGCGCAGGAATGACGCGGGACGTGTTGATGACGAGCACGTCGCGCGGCGGGATCAGCTCGGGGAGATCGCGAAACTGCCGGTGCGTAATCGCGCCCGTCGCGCGCTCGAGCACCAGCAGGCGGCTGGCCGCTCGATCGGGGAGCGGGTGCTGAGCGATCTGATCGTCCGGAAGGTCGTAGTCGAAATCCGAAAGACGGAATTGCATGGTGAGAGTGCGGCGCGTCAAAGCGCCGCACGTTACCCGTCAAAGATGCTTGCTTGTTCTGCGGATTTCGGAGGAACGAATCCGAAGTGTCGATATGCTGCGGGCGTGGCCACGCGGCCGCGGGGCGTGCGCGCCAAAAAGCCCTGCTGCATGAGGAACGGCTCGTACACCTCTTCCAGCGTGCCCGGATCCTCGCCGACCGCGGCGGCGACGGTCTGCACGCCGACCGGCCCGCCCTCGAACATTTCGATGATGGCCTTGAGAATGCGCGCATCCATATCGTCGAGCCCGAACTCGTCTACGTCGAGTCGCTTGAGCGCCTCGGCCGCGACCGCCGCGGTGATCTTGCCTCCGGCGCGGACCTGCGCGTAGTCGCGCACGCGCTTCAGCAGGCGATTGGCGACGCGCGGCGTCCCGCGACTGCGGCGCGCGATCTCCGCCACGCCGGCGGCGTCGGCCCCGACGCCGAGGATGCCGGCCGAGCGGGTGATGATCTGGACGAGGTCGTCGGGCGGATAGTAATGCAGCCGCTCGACCAGACCGAAGCGCGCGCGCAGCGGCGGCGTGAGCAGGCCGAACCGCGTCGTCGCGCCGATCAGCGTGAAGCGCTCGAGCTGCATCGGCAGGGTCTGCGCATGCGGCCCGTCGGCGATGCGCACGTCCACGCGGAATTCTTCCATCGCCGGGTAGAGGAACTCCTCGAGCGCGGGCCGCAGGCGATGCACTTCGTCGATAAAGAGGATGTCGCCGGTCTTGAGCCCGGTGAGCATGCCGACGAGGTCGCCGGGGCGCTCCAGCACGGGCCCCGACGTCGTGCGGATGTTCACGTCCAGCTCCTTGGCCATGAGTAGCGCGAGCGTCGTCTTGCCGAGTCCCGGCGGGCCGAAAAACAGGGCGTGGTCGAGCGGCTCCTTGCGCTGCTTCGCCGCGTCGATGGCGATCTGCAGCGACTCCTTCACCTTCGCCTGGCCGACGAACTCGTCGAGCCGCGAGGGCCGCAGCGCGGCGTCGGTCAGCCGCTCGTTCTCGAGGGCCTCAGGCGTCGTGATCTCGGAGCGCGCCATCTACTTCTTCTTGGCCTGCGCGCGCCAACGCACGGGTCGCGCGTCCGCTTCGATGATGTGCACGGTGTGACAGCGCAGGCAGACGTCCTCGGATCGTGTGACGCCGGCGGCGACAAGTCGCCGATTCGTCGAGCCGCAGCGCGTGCAGATCCACTCGGCGGTGAGCTGTCCCAGCGGAAGGTCGGGAGATGGTTGGGTCATCGGGTCGTGAGGAGTTGGAGGGCGCGCCGCACCAGCGCCTCGGTTTCGTCACCGCCCCCCCCGTTGCCGGCAAGCACCTGGCGAACCGCGCGATCGGCTTCCGCGGTCCCATAGCCGAGCCGTTCGAGCGCCTTGAGCGCCGCTTCCGCCCCTTCGGGTACTTCCACGGCCGGCGCCGCCGTGAAGTCCTCGACTTTTTCACCGAGCTCGAGCGCGAGCCGCTCGGCGGTCTTCTTGCCGATGCCGCTCACGGACGAAAGCAGGCCGATGTTCTTCTCGCGCAGCGCCCGAGCGCCCCGCTCGACGCCGAGCGCCGACAGTACTGCGATACCGATCTTCGGCCCCACGCCGGACACGCTGGTCAGGCGCTGAAAGAAGCGCCGCTCCGCCTCGTCCAAGAAACCGTAGAGCGCCCACCCGTCCTCGCGCACCACGAGCTCGGTCGCGAGCGTGACGTCGGCGCCCAGCGCGGGCAACCGCTCCATCACGCCGAGCGGCACGACGACCTCGTAGCCGACGCCGCCCGCGGTTTCGACGACGACGCGCTCGGCGGATTTGGAGACCAGGCGGCCGCGGACCTGAGCGATCATGAACGCAGAATGTACGTCAGGGCGGCGGCAACGCCGTCGGCCGCGTCCGACGGCTCCGGCGCACTCTTCAACCGCAGCAGCTGCGCGACCATGGCGCCCACCTGCTGCTTCTTTGCGCCGCCGGCGCCGACGACCGTCTTCTTGATCATCGCGGGCGCGTACTGCGCGATGTCGAGGCCCTGTTGCTGGGCGGCGAGCAGGATCACGCCCCGGGCGTGGCCGAGGACGAGCGTCGTGCGAACGTTCTTATGATAGAAGGCGTCCTCGAGTGCCAGCACGGAGGGCTGGTGGCGCTTGATCAGCGCCGCGATTTCCTCGTGCAGCTCGGCAAGACGGTGGGGGAGCGAGTTGGTGCGCTTGAAGCGAACGACGCCGCATTCGATGAGACGACCCATCCCGGGACTTCCGTTCCCGGTTTCGATCACGCCGTAGCCCGTGACCTGTGTGCCGGGGTCGACGCCCAGGACCCTCACGTCATCCGGTCACCGCCGCCATCGCCTCGGCGTCGATGTCGAAGTTGGAGAAGACCTTCGCGACGTCGTCCATTTCCTCCAGCGCCTCGACCAGCCCCAACAGTCGCTTGGCATCGCCGCCGTCGACCTTCACCGTGTTCTTCGGCACCATCGCGATCTCGGCGCTCTGCACCGGAAGCTTCTTGGCCCGGAGCGCCTGATCGATCGCGTGCAGCTGCATGGGGGGCGTCGTGATCACGTAGATGTCCCCGTCCTTCTCCATGTCGTCGGCACCGGCGTCGAGCGCGACTTCCATCGTCGCGTCCTCGTTTGCCTTGCCGTCCACCACGATCTGCCCTTTGCGGTCGAACATCCAGGCGACCGCGTTCGTCGCCGCGAGGTTGGCGCCGTGCTTGTGGAACACGTTGCGGATCTCGGCCACCGTGCGATTCGGGTTATCGGTCGTCGCCTGGATCAGCAATGCGGCGCCTCCGGGTCCGTATCCTTCGTACGTGACCTCTTCGTAGGTCACGCCCTCGAGCTCGCCCGTCCCCTTCTTGATCGCGCGGTCGATATTGTCGGCCGGCATGTTCTCGGCCTTGGCGGCGTCGATCGCCGTCCGCAGCCGCGCATTCCCGCCGGGATCACCGCCGCCCGCCTTGGCGGCAATCGTGATTTCGCGGATCAGCCGCGTGAAGACGGCCCCCCGCTTCTGGTCCGTCACCGCCTTTTTTCGTTTGATCTGTTTCCACTTGCTATGACCAGCCACTTGCAACTCCCCACTTGTGACCGCTTGCAACTTGGCGTCGTGGCGTCTCATCTGGCGCCTGTCAACTAGCAACTTACAACTTGACCCAAGAAGCGCGCCACATGTACCATTCCCGCCCATGACGCGCGCCGTTCGTTTGGTCTTCATCCTCGCCCTCCTCACCGCCTGCGACCGTCCCGGCAGCGTCCAAGAGACGCGTCAACGCACGAGCCAGGCGCTCCGCGGCGCCTTGGCCTATCCGCGATCGACGCCAGTGACGGCGTCCGCCGGTGCGGAGGCGGCCCAGCTGGTCATGACGTCGCCCGATTCGGTCAAGGCCGTCGCCCGCTGGTTCCTCGAGGCGCTGCCGCTCAATCACTGGGACGTGAAGCGCACGGTCTCCGACCGCAGCGGCACGGTGACGATCTACGCAGAGCAGGGAAGCCGCCCGCTGTGGCTGACGCTGCGGCCGAACGAGGGCGGGCCGGGCACGACGTATACGATGATTGGGGTGATTCCCACAGATTCGACTAAGCACTAAAAGGCGTGCGCCGTGCGCCGTACGCCGGACCGCATTTATCGATCCGGATCCAGCATGTCCTCGAATCGCATCCAACGCCGATAGAAGTAGAGATCCACGAATCCCGTCGGGCCGTTGCGATTCTTCGCGACGATGAGCTCGGTCGCTCCTTCCACGCCGCCGCCGGGGCTGTACATCTCTTCGCGAAATAGCGAGAGCACGACGTCCGCGTGCTGCTTCGGCGCGCCCATGATGCCGTAGTCGTCGAGCGTCGGACGCTTGGTATCGCGGCTCGCCTGCAGTCCCGGCAGCTGCGCGACGACGAGTAACGCGACTTCGCGCGCGAGCGCCATCGCCTTGAGATGGCGCAGCACGAGCGCCATGTCCTCATCCTGCGTCGTCCGCGATTTCGGGGGCGGCACCAGCTGGAGATAGTCCACGACGACGAGGCCGACCTGGCGGAGTGAATCGAGCCGCTCGAACGCTGTCTCGAAGTCCTCGCCGGCGAGCGGCAACAGCGTGAGCGGGAGATCGCGCAACCGCACCGCCGCACCGCCGATGCCGGCGCGTGTCTGCTCGTTGAGCTTCGCCGCGCGAATTTCGTCGATCGCCACGCGACCTTCGATCGCGAGCGCGCGCTCCATCAGCCGTTCTGCATTCATCTCACCCGACAGATAGGCGACGCCGAGTCCACCCGCTTGCTGCGCCGCGCGCAATGCGACGCCGAGGGCGAACGCGGACTTGCCGCTGCCGATGTCGCCGCCGAGCAGAATCAAGTCGCGGCGCCTGAGGCCGCCGCCGAGCAGCTTGTCGAGCGAGCCGAAGCCGGTCGGGATCGTATCCCCCGTGATCTCGCCGGGACGCTGCGTGTCCACGCGCTCGACGAGGTTGTCGAGCGACGGCCGTTTCTCGAGACGCCGCGCGGGAGAGGGCATGCCTATAGATGCAACTTGGCGCCGCGGGCGGCAACGGTGACGGCGTCGGCAGCCTCGGCGCCCAGCACGTCGCGGGCCGGCGCCGTGAGCTGGCTCAGCACCAGGGCGGCGGCGTCCGGCGTCGCCGTCTCGAGGTGCTGGCGCGCGGCGGCGAGCGCGCGCTTGAGCGGGCCCGGCAGCGCCAGACTGCCGAGCCGGGTCTCGAGTGCCTGCAAGCGGCGGCGATGATTCTTCGCGCTCACCGGCGCGGGTGGCAGCAGCGCCTCGGCCGCCCGAACCATGAGCCAGAGCGCAAACAGCCCTTCGCGTTGCGGGCCGCGCGCGGATTCCGCGATCAGCGTGACGAGCCGCGATTCGGCCGCGCTCACGCGACGAGCCGCTCCACCGCGGCGGTCACCTGCTCGGGAAGAATCTCGGTGAGGCAGTGATGGTGGCCAAGCGGGCAGCGCGCCGAGCCCATCGCGGAACAGGGCCGACAGTCCAGGTCGCGCTCCATCACGACGGCGGCGCCGCTGTAGGGGAAGAAGCCGAACTGCGCGACCG
Organism: Gemmatimonadales bacterium; assembly: GCA_035491815.1. Taxonomy (GTDB): domain Bacteria; phylum Gemmatimonadota; class Gemmatimonadetes; order Gemmatimonadales; family GWC2-71-9; genus 20CM-2-65-7. Next base: position 10,042 of record DATJKA010000074.1, read on the forward strand.
TCGGCCCGAACAGCGCGACGACGCGCGTGCCGACGCCGGTCGCCATATGCATCACGCCCGTATCGCCCGAGACGAGGACCCGCGCCCGCGCCAGGCAGGCGCCCGTCTCCTGCAGCCCAAATTCGCCCGCCGCATTCGCGACGCTCGCGCCCAGCTTGCCCGCCACTGCCCGATCGTCGGGACCGCCGATCGCGACGATGCCGTAGCCGCGCTCTTCGAGCTGGCGGGCGAGTCGCTGCCAGTGCGCGAGCGGCCACTGTTTCGTCGCGTGTGCCGCGCCCGGCGCGAGCGCAGCGAACGGGCGACCCGAGAGCCGGCGCTGCTCGAGCCAGCGATCGACGTGCTGCCGAGCCCTTGGTGCGAGAAAGAATTCGGGCGGCCGGCCGTCGGGGGAGACGTCGAGCGCCGCCCCGCGCGCCGCCTCGAAGTATCGCTCCGCGACCGACACGGGCTCGCCGTAGATGTTGATCTTCGCGGCGATCAGGGCGGTGCGTGCGATTTTGCGCTTGGAATACCCGGTCCACGAGCAGGGCACGAGCAATCGCAGCGCTCTGCTGCGCAGGCTACCGTGCAGGTCGAGTCCAAGCGTCGGGCCGAGTCGCCGCAGCCGGCGCGCGACCTCGGTCAACGACTGTCCCGGGACGAGCGTCACGACGCCGGCCACATGCGGATTGTCGGCCACCAGCGGCGCCATCGCTTGCTTGGTCAAGAAGTACAGCTCGGCGTCGGGGTGGCGGTGGCGCAGCGCGCGGAGCAGCGGAGTGGTGAGGAGGACGTCGCCGATCGAGCTGAACCGGACGCACAGGACGCGCAGCACGCGGCAAAGCTAGTCGCGCGTTGCCCGGCTTCGCCAGCGGGACTAGCTTGTCACCGACATGCCGCGACCGAAGAGCATTTTGTGGATTGACGATGAAGTCGACGGACTCGCCGCGCACCGCCGGTTCCTCGAGGACCAGGGGTTCGCGGTCGCGCAGGCGGCGCACGGCGACGACGCGCTCGCCATGCTGCGGCGCCAACCGTACAGCGTCGTGCTCCTCGACGAGCAGATGCCGGGCCGGCGCGGCCTCGATCTGATTCCCGAGATTCGCGCGATCGATCCCGCCATGGCCGTCGTCATGGTCACGCAAAGCGAAGACGACGGTTTGCTGCGCGACGCGATCGGCATCGAGATCGACGACTACCTCGTCAAACCGGTGCATCCGCGGCAGGTGCTGTCCGTCGTCACCCGGCTGCTGGAGGGCGACCGCATCCGCCAGCAGCGGCTCGCCCGGGACTTCGTGACGCGCTTCCGCGAGCTGGAAGGGCGGCGCGGCGCGACGCTCGCGTGGCGGGAGTGGAGCGAGCTCGTCGCCGAGCTGGCGCGGTGGGAAGTGAAGCTCGCCGCCGCCGACGAGCCCGGGTTGTCGGAGGCGCTGCGGACGCTGCAGGAGAGTCTCCGCAAGGATTTCCAGGTCTTCATCACCAAGCACTATCCGCGCTGGCTCGCCGATCCGGAGCGCGACCGGCCGCCGTTGTCGGTGGACGTGGGCGCCGAGTTTCTCGTGCCGGCGCTGAAGCGCACGGGGCGGGTCGTCTTCATCCTGATCGACTGCCTGCGGCTCGATCAATGGGAAGTGCTCCGCGATCTGATCACGCCGCTGTTCGACGTCGAGGAGTCGCACTACTACAGCATCCTGCCGACCGCGACGCCGTTCTCGCGCAATGCGATCTTCAGCGGAATGTTTCCGATGGAGATCGCCGCGCGTCATCCCGAGTGGTGGGGCGCGCCGAGCGACGAAGAAAGCCTCAACGCGCACGAGCCCGAGCTGCTGCTCGAGCAGCTGCGCGAGCTTACCGGCGAAGCCGTGCCGGTGCGCTATGAGAAACTGTTCACGGCCGCCGATGGCACGGATCTGCTGCGCCGGCTCCCCGCGCACCTGGCGCAACCCGGCGTCACGGCGCTGGTGTTCAACTTCATCGACCAGCTGACGCACGGGCGCTCGGAGAACGCGATTCTCTACGAGGTCGCGCGCGACGCGGACGCGCTGCGCGGGCTGACGCGGACGTGGTTCGAGCGCTCTCCGGTGCTGGCCGCGCTCGAGGAAGCGGAGCGGCGCAACGTGCCCGTGCTGCTGACCACCGATCACGGCTCGATCCACTGCGAGACGCCGGCCACCGTGTTCGCCAAACGCGACGCCACCGCCAATCTCCGTTACAAGTTCGGTGAAGACCTGCGCTCCGAAGATCCCGAGGCGGCGATCATGGTCGAGGACCTGAAGAGCTACGGCCTCCCCGCGAAAGGCCTCGGCGTGCGGCTCCTGCTCGCGACAGGCGATCGGTTCTTCGTCTATCCGACCAAGCTGCGCGAGTACCAGGCCCGCTATCGCGGGGCCTTCCTCCACGGCGGCGCGACGCCCGAAGAGATGATCCTGCCGGTCGCGCTGCTCACGCCGCGCCGCTCGCGATGACTCGCAGCGCGCGACTGCTGTCGCTGCTGAAGCCGTACACGCTGCTCTTCTCCTCCACCATCGTCGCCACTGTGGTGTCGTCGGTGCTCGACGGCTTCACGTTCGTGCTGTTGATCCCGTTCCTGCGCACCCTGTTCGGTACGGCCGCGCTGCCGGCCGAAGGCGGCTCGCGCGTCGAGCTGATCCTCCACAAGATCGCCGGACCGTTTCTCGCGGCCGGCACGCCCGAGATCGCGCTGCGGAACGTCGTGATCGTGCTGCTGGTCGCGCTGCTGCTCAAGAACCTCACGTCGTATCTCGCGTCGATCGGCAGCGTGGCGATTCAGGAAAACGTGGTACGCGATCTCCGCGTCCGGCTCGTCCAGCATCTCCAGACGTTGCCGCTCGGCTACTTCCAGCGCACGCGCGCCGGCCAGACCATCGCGCGCGTCATCAGCGACACCGATCAAGCGAAGACGGCGGTGAGCGCGGCGCTCGCGTCGCTGCTGCAGAACGTCGTCGTCATCCTCGTGTACGTCGTGATTCTGTTCGGGCTGTCGGTCCGGCTCGCCTTGCTGTCGCTGCTGCTCGCGCCCGTGCTGCTGCTCATCATTCGCCCCATGATCAACCGGCTGCGCCGCCGCTCGCGCGAGCTCGCCACCGAGCGCGGCGAGGTCACGAGCCATGTCGGCGAGATGATCGCATCGGCCAAGCTGATTCGCGCGTACGTGGCCGAGGGGTTCGAGCTCGAGCGCTTCCGCGAGCTGGCCGAGCGCTACCGCAAGCGCGTGCTGCGGGCGCAGCATTACTCGAGCCTCACGAGCCCCGTGAGCGAGATGTTCGGCGGCGTGATGATCGTGCTGATTCTCGTCGTCGGCACGCGCCTCGCGCTCGGCGCCGGCGCGCTGCTCGACCCCGCCGTCCTGATCACGTTCCTCGCCGTGAGCCTGCGCTTGATGTCGCCCATCAAGTCGGTGTCGAACTACCCCGCGATCATGGCGACGGCCTCCGCGTCGGCTGAGCGTGTGTTCGAGGTGCTCGACTTGCCGCCGGCGGAAGGCGACCAGCCGGGTGAAACGACGGCGGAGTTCAACGAGACCATCGAATACCGCGGGGTGTCGTTCGAGTACGAGGCCTCGGAGGCGGTGCTGCGCGACGTCGATCTCGACGTGAAGCGCGGCCAGATCGTCGCGATCGTCGGTCCATCGGGCGCCGGGAAGACCACCCTGGTGGACTTGTTGCCGCGGTTCTACGAGCCGACCCGCGGCACGATTCTGCTCGACGGTGCACCCTTGACGCAGTTTACCCGTACGTCGTTGCGCAAATTGATGGGCATCGTGTCGCAGGAGACCGTGCTCCTGAACGACACGGTCCTCGCGAACATCGCCTACGGCCTCAAGAACATGCCGCTCGAGCAGGTGCGCGCCGCCGCGCGGGCCGCCAACGCCGACGAGTTCGTCATGCGGCTCCCCGAGGGCTACGAGACGCTGCTCGGTGAGCGCGGCACGCGGCTCAGTGGCGGCCAGCGCCAGCGCATCGCGATCGCGCGCGCGCTGCTGCGCGACCCACCGATTCTGATTCTCGACGAAGCGACCAGCGCGCTCGACACCGAGTCGGAGCGGCTGGTGCAGGAAGCGATCGACCGCCTGATGAAGCATCGGACGGTGTTCGTGATCGCGCACCGCCTCGCGACGGTGCAGCACGCCGACTTCATCGTCGTGCTGGCCGAGGGCCGCATCGTCGAGCGCGGCACGCACGGCGATCTGCTCACCGCCGACGGCCTGTATCGGCGCCTGTACAACCTTCAGTTCCGGACCTGAAATGCTGTCGGGGTTCACCCTCGTACGAAATGCCGTCAAGCTCGACTTCCCGATCGTCCCCGCCATCCAGTCCGTGCTGGAGGTGTGCGACGAAGTCGTCGTCAACGTCGGGAAGTCCGAGGATGAGACGCGCGACGTCGTGGCGTCGATTCGCGATCCGCGCGTGCGGATTCTCGATACCGAATGGGACTTCACCAAAAAGAACCTGATGCTGTCGATCGAGACGCAGCGCGCCATGGACGCGTGCCGCGGCGACTGGGGCATCTACATCCAGGCGGACGAAGTCCTGCACGAGAAGGGCGCGCATGTCCTCAAGGAAAAAATCGCCGAGTGGGACACGGACGCGCGGGTGGAAGGACTGCTCGTGAAGTACCTCCACTTCTATGGCGGGTTTGACCGCATCGCGACGAGCCGGCGCTGGTATCGCCGCGAGGTGCGCTGCATCCGCCTCGGCAAGAACATCCGGCCCTACCAGGGCGCGCAAGGGTTTCGCGTGGGGCCCGAGTACCGGAAGATCGGCGCTCGGCCGACGGACGCGGAGATGTTTCACTACGGCTGGGCGCGCCCGGCGCGCGCCATCAAGCAGAAGCTCGAGATCTCGAAGACGATTTATCCGTGGGGACAGGAGCGACTCGCGAAGGAGCAGGCGCGCGACTACCTGGAATGGATTCCATTGCTGCGCAACTTCACCGCCACGCATCCCGCGGCCGCGCGTGAATGGATCGCGGAGCGCTCGCACGACCCGGAGCGCGTGATCGGCCCCGTGCACTTCAAGCCGCAGCACCTGCGCTTCTACATCTCCGATTGGATCGAGCGGTTGACCGGCGCGCGGGTGTTCGAGTTCCGGAACTACGTGCTCGTCTAGACTTCACCCCCGGCACGCATCGGTGCGTCGCCACCGACGGTCAGAGCGGCGCTTTTAAGCAAGCAAAGACGAGATCGTGTTATGGTGTCGTCGGTAACACCCCGTACCAATGCCAAGACCCGTCCTGCGCTTGGTAAATCAGGTAGGGCTTCGTATCGATTGCCCCCAGGCCAATGACGTATAGACGCCAGCCGGCAGTTTGGGTAAAGAGACGCAACGTCGTAACCTTGCTGAAAGCGACGCCGGACGGATTAGGAAGTGCGCCAGCCCAGTACCAATTTCCACTTGCATGGACCTGGTAGCTGAGATAGGGCAACCCGTCCTCGCCCAGAAAAATGACTTGTAGATTTCCATCGTTTCCTTTACCTGTCGCAACAAAACGGAAACGAAGTCCTGGGGCATTCGGGAGCAGGCCTGGCGAGTACCAAGCGCCGCTGTGTGCCTGATAGATGAGATAGGGCTGCCCGTCAGTTGCCCCGATGCCGATGATCTGAGCTCTATCGGTCGTACCGGCGCCTTCATCGTCGCCGAGGCCGGCGGCGATCGCCTTGAAAGGGAGCCCGTTTGGGAGCAGACCCCGCCAGCCCCATCGAGTGCAGTAGCCTGAGCAAGGGCCAATGTACTGTTCCAGGGCCATCAGATAGGGCAACTGATCGTCACCGAGTCCGATTAAATAGCCATATGCCCCAAAATCGTTCGCTCGGTCTGGATCGATAAGGTTGGATGAAGACTCGTTCGTGAGTCCTATGATCGAGCTCAACCTCTGTGAGCCAGGGATTGTTGCAAACGCCCCAGCACTGGTTGTATTCGAGGGATATGAGGACCACGTACCATCGTGATCTTGGTACGCGGCATACGGTAAGCCGTCTGTTGCGCCGAGAGCTGGTACCGCCGTAAAGATCCAATCCGGATCATCTCCGGCGCCAATGCCGTTGGCGACACTGCTGAACGCAAAGCCGTTAGACGTAGGTTGATCTCCGGCCCAATGCCAGTTTCCGCTCGAATTCACCTGATAGATCAGGTATGGCAGTCCGTCCGGTTTCCCCAGGCCGACGATCTGGATGTTTCCGTCGCCGCCCTTTGCGCTCGCGATTGTCTTCAGCAATACAGTACTTGGGAGCGAGCCTGCCCAGTACCAGTTACCGCTCGCTGCTACCTGGTAGCTAAGATAGACTCGCCCGTCGTTACCAAGGAGGATGACTTGTGCGTTTCCGCTGTTTCCGATCTCCGCTGTCACGTCCGTGAATTGTAACGGCGGTGGTGGTGGAGGGGGCGGAAGAGGAGGAGGAGGAGGAGGAGGAGGACCCCCGCCGCCACAGTCCTCATAGCAAATCACGGCATTTGGTTTGGTGATCCCATCATCCGGCTGACACCCCACGATTCCGAAAAGTATGCCAGTAACGATAAGACCAAATAATTTCACGGGGGTTCCTCCGGCGCGAAATTGTATTCGTTCCGATGACGTAGTTCGGACGGAGTACACGCCGCACAGGGGGAATGTTTCACTAGTTGCGCCGAGCGATTTCTTGCATTACACCGACTCATTCCGCACGCAGGACCGAGTTTATGCGAATCGAGCGACTGACGGGGCTCGTGTGTTCAACTTCCGGAACTACGTGCTCGTGTAACTCCCCGCTTCGCTGAACGATCGGCCCGGCGGCAGCTCGCCGTGCTGGAGCAAGTGCTCGTACATCCGCACGTAATCGCGCGTCATCCGCAGATGGTTGAAGTAACGCTCGGCGCGGCGCCGGCACGCGGTCGGTTCGAAGTCCGACAAGCGCCTGCGTAACGCGAGCAGATCGTCGAAGGATGCGCCGATGCCTCCGCCATCGTCTCCGACGAGATCGGGGAGCGAGCCGCGCGGCGTCGCCAACACGGGCGTCCCACTCGCCAGTGCTTCGAGCACGTTGACCGGACAGGGATCTTCCCACTGCACCGGCATCCACAGACAGCGCGCGCCCGCCAGCAGCTCGCGCTTCTGTGCACCGCCGATTTCCCCCACGAACTTGAGCCAGCGCGAGAGACTCGGCCGCCAGCCCCCCGCGATCACGAGACGAAACCGCTCGGCCTTCGCGGCGGCGACCGCCAGGCGCCACCCTTTGGCCGAATGCAGGCGCGCGAGAAAGAGATCGAAGTCGGACTTGTTCGGGCGGAACTCATACTCATCGAGCCGCACCGCGTTGTAGACGTAGGACGCGGTATGGTGGCGGCGCGCGTGATTCTCGCTCACGCACACGACGTAGCTCGGCGCAACGCCGCCAGGGCCCAAGTTGCCGTGCAACGTTGCGAGAAACGGGACTTTCGGCGGATGTTTGACCAAGCAATGGTAATGCATCACGTCGAACGGCCGGTCGACGTGCCGTGCCGGATCGAACTCGGGGCTGAGCACTTCGGCGGGATCGACTTCCACCACCCGCACGCCGTCGACATGGCTGCCGCGTGGCGCCAGCAGCGTCACGTCGTGGCCGAGCTCGACGAGGCCGTGACTCAGCCACACGACGATGCGCTGCGTGCCGCCGTACTTCGGAACCGGCACACGCGTCGGCACGAACTGAACGATGTGCATCAGGCCGCGCCCAATGCCGCCGGCAGCGCTCCCGTCTTCAACACCGCCTCGTACATGCGCACGTAGCTCTCGGCCATCTTGATGTGCGTGAATTGTCGCTCGGCGCGCTCGCGGCAGGCGCGTGGATCGAGCTCCGAGACCTTCTCGCTGGCACTGATCAGCTCGTCGAGCGTGTCGCGCAGCACGCCGACCGCCGGGGTCACGATCTCGGGCAGCGCGCCGCGGCGCGTGCCGACGACGGGCGTGCCGGAGAACAGCGCCTCGATGATCGGCAGCCCGAACGGCTCGTCCCATTGCGCCGGCATCCAGAGGCAGCGCGCGCGCGCGAGCAGCACCGCCTTGCGTTTGCCGTCCACCTCACCGACGTACTTGATGCCGCCCGTGAAGCTGGGGCGCCAGCCGCCCGCGATGATGAGCTGTCGCTCGGTGCGTTTCGCCGCCTCGACGGCCCACTGGTAGCCGCGATCGGAGTGCAGCTTGCCGAGGAACAGGTCCCACTTTTCCTTGCGGCCGCGAAAGATGTATTCGGCGGGGTCGAGGCCGTTGTGGACGTAGAGGGTGCTGCCGTGGCGGCGCGCGTGATCGCGGGAGAGAAAGATCGTGTTCGGCGGGAGCGGCGTCTCGGGCTTCCAGTTGCCGTGCAGCGTCTGCACGAAGGGAATCCCCTTCGGGGCCTGCTTCATCGGGAAGTGCGCGTGCATGATGTCGGCGGAATCGGGGATGAAGCGCTTCAAGTCGCCGGCGCCGGGATCCTTGAGCACGCGCGGCGCCACTTCGACGATCTTCGCCGCTTCCGACACGCGCGTTCCCGGCTGCGCGAGCACCGTCACGCGGTGCCCCAACGCCGCGAGACCGCGGACCAGCGCGACGACCACGCGCTGCGGTCCGCCGTAACCTTCGACCGGAAGCCGGTGGTGGGATGCGACGACGACGTGCATCGAAGTCGGAGTATAACTAGCTTCGGAACATGCCGGAGGGTCCGGAGCGGCTGACCATCCTACAGCTCACGCACCAGGGCCAGGGCGCGGGCTCCACCCAATCCATTTTCAGTTTGAGTCGCGAGCTCGCCGCGCGCGGGCATCGCGTGCTCGTTGGTTGTCCCGCGAACACGCTGCTCGCGCGCAGTGTCGCGGCAACGCCACAGCTGGAACATGTGGCGCTCGACTTCGCGACGACACGTGGCGTCGCCCAGCGGTTGGCGGACGTGATCGCGACGAACCGTGTCACGGTCGTGAACAGCCATGCGACCGGCGACCGCCGCGCGCTCACCTGGCTGCGCTGGCGCGGGCGACTGCCGCAGCCCTTCGTCGTGACGCGGCGGACGATGCCGCTGACGCTGCCGCCCGAGTTGATCGCGGTCGGCTTCACCGCCGATCGTACGATCGCCGTCAGCGCCGCGGTGGCGCAGGCGCTGCGTCGCCGGCTGCATCCGATGGGGCGGCTGCGCGTCGTGCCCAACGGCATCGATCTCACACGCATCGACGCGGAGCCCGCGCCGCAGGATCTCGCCGCCGCGCGTGCCGCACTCGGCGATTCCAATCGCCCGGTGGTGTTGGTGGTCGCGCGCCGCAAGGACCAGCACATCCTCTTGCGCGCGCTCCCGGCGCTCGAGCCGGCCGTGACCGTCGCATTCGTCGGCATCGCGCCCGACGCCGAGCTCCAGGCGGCCCAGGCGGCGGTGCCGGAGCGGCATCGCGTCGTGTTCGTCCCATTCACCGAGGGCACGCGCCCGCTCGCGTTCTACCACTGCGCGACGCTCGCCGCGCTACCGTCGCGCATCGAAGGACTGTCACAGGCGCTGCTCGAAGCGATGGCGCTCGGCGTCCCGGTGATCGCATCGGCCGCGGGCGGGAATCCCGAGCTCGTCTATCCCGGCGAAACCGGCCTCCTGGTGCCGCCGCTGGACCCGGCGGCCTGGACGCGCGCGCTCGATCGGATGTTATCCGACAACGAGTTCCGCGCGCGTGCCGGCCGCGCGGGCAAGGCGTTGGCGCGGGGCGAATTCGGCATCGCGCGCACGGCGGAGCGGACCGAGGTCGTCTATCGGGAGGCGATCGGGCGCCGCCGATTGCTCGCCGGGGAACGGCCGCATTAGACTTGGGAACATGCCAGGCAAGACCCCGCTCACGGTGGTCATTCCCACGCTCAACGAAGCGAGTCAGATCGGCGACTGTGTCCGCGGCCTGTCCTGGGCGGGCGAGGTGATCGTCGTCGATGCCGGCTCCAGCGACGGGACGGCACAGGCGGCGGAGGCGGCAGGGGCCCGAGTGTTGAACGGCGTCGCGGGGATCGCGGCGCAGCGCAATGCCGGGATCGCAGCGGCCGGGAACGAGTGGGTGTTCGCGCTCGATGCCGACGAGCGGATCGGACCGGAGCTCGCGGCCGAGCTGGCGGAAGTCGTGCAGACGCCGCAGCACGAGGCCTATCGCGTGAAACGGCGCAATTTCTTTCACGGCACGGAGCTGAAGCGAGGGCACTGGGGGCGCGACTGGGTGGTGCGGCTGTTTCGGCGCGACCGGCGGTTCGGCGGCAAAGCGGCGCATCCCGGTCTCGAGATCCCCGAGAGCGCGCAGGGCGAGCTGGCGCACGAGCTGAATCACACACCGTATCGCGATCTCCGGCACCACATCGATAAGCTCATCGCGTGGGCGCACATCAGCGCCGACGATCTCGCCGCGCGCGGTAAGCGCGCGCGCTGGAGCGACCTGGCGCTCCGGCCGGCGTTTCGATTTTGGCGGGACTACATCCTGCAGGGCAGCATTTTCGACGGCCGGCTCGGCGTCATTCACGCCGGCATGAGTGCGGCGTCCGTGTTCTTCAAGTATGCTTTCCTGTGGGAGCGACAACGGCGTGGCTAAGACTTTCCTTTTGACCGGCGAATTCCCCCCGATGCAGACCGGCATCGCCCGAATGATGGGCGAGGTCACGCGCCGCTATCCGCGCGGCGAGTTGCTCGTCTCCACCGGCCAACATCGCGATTCCCAGGATTCCGACGTGCGCTTCAGCGGCGCGGTCATCGATCGGCTGCCGGTGCCGAGCAAGGCGCTGCGCAACCTCGCGGGCCTGCTCTTCTGGTCGCGCCGCGTCGCGAGTCTCGCGCGCCAACACAAGCCGCGGTTCGCCTGGTGCGATTCCATTCGGCCGTGCACCTATCCCGCGAAATGGATGCACGAGCGCGTGGGGACGCGCTACGGTGTCTTCGTGCACGGCGGCGACTTGCTGAAAGAGCTGCACGCGATCCATCACTCACGGTTCGCGCGCAAGACGGCGAAGGCGCTGCTCGGGTCGGCGGTCGCCGTGATCGCCAACAGCCAGTGGACGCGCGAGCAGGCTCAAAAAGTGTTGCGCGAGCTCGGCCTCGATCCGCTCGCCGAAACGGTGCGGCTCGTCCCGCTCGGCACCGACCCCGAGCAGTTCCGGCCCGGCATCGACACGCGGGCGGTGCGGACGCGCTACGGCGTAAACGGCGGCGCCTGGGCGCTCACCGTCGCGCGGCTCGAGCCCTATAAGGGAGTGGACACGGCGCTCCGGGCCGTGGCGCAGTGCCGCAAGGACGGCGTCGATCTGAACTACCTCGTCGTCGGCACCGGGAAGAAGCGCAAGGAATACCAACGGCTCGCCGCAGAGCTGAAGATTGCCGACCACGTGCGGTTCGTCGGCAACGTGCCCGAAGCGGAGCTGCCGGCGGTGTTCAACATCGCGAACGTCTATCTCGGCGTGTCGCGCCGCGCCGACGGCTCGCGTGTCGAAGGCTTCGGCGTCGCGCTCGCCGAGGCGAGCGCGTGCGGGCTGCCCGTGATCGCGGGGCAGTCGGGCGGCCTCGCGGAAGCGGTCCGCGACGGCGAGACCGGCTTTGTCGTCAATCCCGACGAATCGGAGGGCGTCGCCACCGCGCTGAAGCGTCTGGTCGACGATCAGCTGCTCGCGCGCCGGCTCGGCCAGGCCGGTCGCAAGGCCATCGAGACCTATTACAACTGGGACCGTGTGATCCGCGATCTGCGGGACATCGAATCACAAGTCTCCTCCTAGCGTTCAACTTCCCGCCGCACGGCGGCGGCATCGCCCGTATGATGGGCGAGCTCGCGCGGCGTTATCCGCCGCAGTCGCTCATCGTTTCCACGGGATCGTACGAAGACTCGGCGCCGAGTGACGCGCGGTTTCCGCAGCCGATCGATCGCCTCGGCATTCGCGCGACGCGGCTGCGCACGGTGCAGGGACTCGCGCTCTGGTCGTGGCGTGCGAGCGCGCTCGCCAAACGATGGAAGCCCGGGTTCACGTGGTGCGCCGAGCTCAAGCCGGCCGGCTATCCGGCGCGCTGGGTGAAGGCGCGGCGTGGCGTCCCCTACGGCGTGGTCACATACGGCACCGAGCTGCTGCTCATCGAGGAAAAGATCCGCCGCAGTCGCTTCAAGCGCGGCACGGCCGCCAGCCTGCTCGGCCAGGCTGCGGTGATCGTCGCGATCAGCCGCTGGACCGCGGAGCTGGCGCGCCGCGTGCTCGAGCCGCTCGAGCTGCAGATTCCCATCGAGACGGTGCCGCTCGGTACCACGCCATCGCATTTCCGTCCGGGCCTTGATACCCGCGCGGTGCGCGCGAAGTACGGCTTGGACGGCGGCGTCCCCTGGCTCCTCACCGTGGCGCGGCTGCAATGGCACAAGGGCATCGACACCGTGATGAACGCGCTGCCGCGCGTGCGGGCCGCGCATCCGGGCACGCGCTACGCGGTCGTCGGCACCGGCGAGTGGCGCGAGGACTTCGAGAAGCTGCGTGACTCCCTCGGTCTCGGTGACGCCGTGCGCTTTCTCGGCGCTGTTTCCGACGACGAGCTGCCCGCGATCTACAACGCGGCCGATCTCTACGTCGGCGCGTCGCGCCGCGTCGAGCTGCTCGCCGAAGGCTTCGGGATTTCGCTCGTCGAAGCATCGGCGTGCGGGCTCGCAGTGGTGGGCGGGCGCTCGGGCGGTGTGCCCGATGCGGTGCGTGAGGGCGAGACCGGCATCCTCGTGGATTCGGACGATCCCGCGGCGGTGGCCGCGGGAATCAACGACCTGCTCGCGAACCCCGAGCGGCGAAAGCAGCTCGGCGCGGCCGGCAGAAAAGCGGTGGAGGAGTTCTACAACTGGGACAGGGTTGCGCGCGATCTCATCGAGATCGATCGGCGCTACCGGTCAGCCTGACTTCATCATCTCTCGCTTCTGATCGGCCGGACGCGCGATGATCGCGTAGGTCGGGCAGTGGCGGATGTAGCCGCCGTCCATCGGCGACCATTCCTGATCGGGCTGCGTGACGACCGCCTTGCGATCCGCGTCGAGCACGAACAACCCCTGCGGCCCATGCACCAGGCAGCTGCCGCAGCCGATGCAGCGGTCGCGCTCCACGCGCACCATGACGCGCCGCTTGGGGTGAATACCGACGTCGCCCGGCTCGGGCCAATCCGTCCCCCGGTCGAGCGCGGCGCTCGTCGCGCGGTAGCCCTCCTCGACTTCTTCCCGCAGGTGATCGAACGAGAACATCGTGACGTGCTCGACGCGCGGCTGGATGTAGTAGACCGGCGGCGTCGTCCAGGTGCGCACGCGCTGCTCCAGCAGCGTCGTCATGAGGATCTCGGTCGCCCGGGCAAACACGCCCGCGAAGCCCTCGTCCTGCGCGTCGGCGGTCAACACGCTCGACGCCGAGACGTCCACTGCCACGATCAGCTCGGGGCCCATCGCGCGGGCAGCCTCGTACGGCACGTTCGAGACGACCGCACCGTCGACGTAGAAACGCCCCCCGATCTCGTGTGGCGGGAAGTAGCCGGGCAAGGCGCACGATGCGAAAACCGCGTCGGCCACACGAATGTCGTCCAGGCCCGGCAGACCCCAGAACACCTGCATTCCGGAATTGAGATCGACGGTGTTGATGACGACGGGCGGATCGAGCTGCGTGAAGGTGAGGTCGCCGACCGTGCGCGCGATGAGGTGCTCGAGCGGCTCGCGGCGGAACAGCGCCGGCGATCGCATGCGCTTGAACGCCATGTCGGCGTGCGCGACCGCGAACACGTCCTTGCGCTTCAGGCCGAGCGCGATCTCCCGCAGCTTCGCGATGCCCATGCCGCCCGCCCAGGCGGCGCCCACGAGCGCGCCGACGCTCGACCCGATGATCCGGGTGGGCCGGTGCCCGCGCTCCAGCAGCGCCTGGAGCACGCCCACGTGGGCGAGCCCCTTCATGCCGCCGCCGCCCAGGACCAGGGTGAACGGTGTATCGCGTTTCACGGTACTATCCCATTGCCCGGGGAGTTGAGTCCCGAGTAACGTAGTTGAGACCCCCATGACGGCGCCACTCTTTTGGACTCGACTCGCCCGGGATCCCTGGGCCCGCTTCGGTCTGGGAGTCGTCGCCGGCCTAATTCTGCTCGCGCTGCTCGCGCCCTGGCTCGCTCCGGGCGATCCGTTTCGCGGCGATCTCGCCGCGAGTCTCCGTCCACCATCGCATTCCTTTCTCTTGGGCAGCGACGCGCAGGGGCGTGACGTGCTGTCACGCGTCCTCTACGGCGCCCGCCTGTCGCTCGCCGTCGGTCTCATCAGCCAAAGCATCGCGCTCGCGCTCGGCCTGACGCTCGGCCTCGTCGCCGGATTTTACGGTCGCTGGGTCGACAGCGTCATCATGCGCGTCGCGGACGTGACGCTCGCGTTCCCATCGCTGCTGCTGCTGATCGCCATCGCCGCCGCGATGAAGCCGTCGCTGCCCGTCGTGTTCGTCGTCATCGGTATCGTCGGCTGGGCCGGCATGGCGCGCATTGTCCGCGGCCAGACGCTGCTCGCGCGCGGGCTGGAGTACGTTCAGGCCGCGCGCGCGCTCGGCGCGTCCGACGTCCGCATCATCGCCCGGCACGTGCTGCCCAACGTGATCGCGCCTGTGATTGTTGCGGCGACGCTCGGGATCGGCGGCGCGATCATGGCCGAGGCGGCCCTTTCCTTCATAGGGCTCGGCGCGCAGCCGCCCACGCCGTCGTGGGGCGCCATGGTCGCCGAGGGCCGCGACCTGCTGCGCGTGGCGCCGTGGGTGTCGATTGCACCCGGTGTGGCGATCGGACTCGCGGTATTAGGACTCAACCTCCTCGGCGACGGACTGCGCGACGCCCTGGATGTGCACGGACTGGGCCGCGGCTCCCCCGGCGCCACGGCATGACCGACATCGCCTACCACCCGACGCATGTGCGCGCGCTGCGCGAGACGTGCAAGGCATTGCGGGCGTCGGAATTTCCCTGGACCGCCGACACGACGTACCTGAACAATGCGTCGACCGGCCCGATTCCGGAGCGCACCCGCCGTGCGCTCGATGAATTCACGGCGAAACGCACCGCGCCGCATCTCCTGCCCGACCGCGAGCTGTTCGCCGGTCTCGCCGCTGCGCGGCTGGGCGTCGCCCAGCTCATCAATGCAGACCCGTCGGAAATCGCGCTCGCCACAAATACCAGCTGGGGGCTGAACCTCGCCGCTCGCGCCTTGCCCCTGAAGCAAGGCGACATCGTGCTGGTGTCGGACAAGGAATTCCCGGCGAACGTCTACCCCTGGCTCATGCTGCGCGACCAGGGCATCACGGTCGAGATGTCGCGCTGCAACGCGCAAGGGTGGCCCGACGAAGAGCATCTGCTCGAGCGGCTGCGCGATCCGCGGGTGCGCGTCCTCGCCGTCTCGTTCGTGCAGTTCTCGAACGGCTATCGCGCCGACCTCAAGAAGCTGAGCGCCGCCTGCCGCGCGAACGGCACGTACCTGGTCGTGGACGGCATTCAAGGCGTCGGCAACTCGGTGCTCGACGTCCGCGAGACGTCGATCGACATCCTGTCGTGCGGCGGGCAGAAATGGCTCTTGTCGCCGTGGGGCTCCGGGTTCGTCTACGTTCGCAAGGAGCTGATTCCCGCGCTCGCACCCTCGGTCGTGAGCTGGATGGCGTTCGAGGGGACGGACGACTTCTCACGGCTCACCGAGTACAATCCGACGTTCCGTGCCGACGCCCGCCGCTTCGAGATGATCACGCTGCCGTATCAGGACTTCGTCGGTATGACGGCGTCGCTCGGCATGCTGCTCGAGATCGGCGTGCGCGACATCGCCGAGGTGACGCGCGCGGTCCAGGAACCGCTCATCAAGTGGGCGCACGCGAACAACGTGCGCATCACGTCACCGATCGAGAACGGCCATCGCTCGGCAATCCTGTGTATCGCGCCGCCCAAGCCGGCCGAGGCGTATCACGGCCTGAAGCGCGCGCGCGTCGTCTGCAGCCTGCGCGAAGGCGCGATCCGGCTGGCGCCGCATTGCTACAACACGATGGAGGAGATGGAAAAGGTCATCGAGGTGCTCGATGACATCCTCGAGCTATAGCGTCGGCACCCGCTGCACCGCTTCGCGGTGACGATCGACCCACCACGCAAACAGGACGAACACCCATCCGAAAATGATGCCACCCACCGCGAGTGCCGTCTGGTTGGGTGGCGGCGGCGCTTTCAGCGACGCACCGTATGCGATCGCGAGCAATCCGACGAGCCCGAGGAGTCCCCACCGCCCGATCCCATCGCGGGCCCGCGTCACCCGCACGTATAGCGCGACGCCGGCGAGCAACATGACGGCTTCCACGGCGACGGTGGCGGCGGGTGAATTCCACAGCCCGAGTCCGATCTCGGGACCGCCCGGATAGATGGGCATGTCGGGCCGGTGGGTGATGACGTCGAGCACCCAGTGGCTCACGACGAGGATTCCGATGACGAGTGCGGCGCGCTTGTCGCCCGTGGCAGCGCGATAGAGATAGCCGAACAGGACGGCCCACACGATCAGCGCGAACAGGCTGTGCGAGTAGGGATAGGCGTCGAACCAGAGATTCAGGAACGGATTCGTGCTCGGCACCGCGTGCGCCTGCTCGAGGCCGAGCAGCAAGAAGACCGGCCAGAGCAGGTCGGCGAGCGTCGGCGCGACGAAGAGCGTACCGAGGCTCGCGCGCGGCGCGGCACGTTTGGCGGCGAGTCCGAGGGCGTAGTGGCCGATGAACACGTGTCAGCCTTCGCGCTTCAGGAGCGCGTAGTCCTTCTTCCCCTTGCGCAGCAGCAGGTTCTTCCCGGCGATCCAATCGGCGTCGCCGATCTCCTGCGCGCGTTTCTGGTTGACGTAGATGCCGCCTTGCTCGATCGCCCGCCGCGCTTCGCCCTTGGAGCTGGCGAGGCCGGCTTGCACCAGCGCATCCACCAGCGTGACGCCCTGCGCCGCCGCCGTGGTCGGGATCTCCTGCGACAGGATCGCGAACGCCTCGGCGTTCGCGCCGCGCGGGTCGAAGTCGCCGAAGAGGATGCCGGTCGCCGTTGCGGCGCTCGTGGTGGCGGCCGCGCCGTGGGCGCGCGTCGTCACGTCCTCCGCCAGCGCGATCTGCGCGACGCGCTCGCCCGGATCCTTGCGCCCGCGCGCCACGACGTCGGCGATTTCCTCCTTCGATCTGAGCGTAAAGAGCTTCAGGTAGCTCTCGACGTCGCGGTCGTCGGTGTTGATCCAGAACTGATAGAACTTGTAGGGCGACGTGAGCTTCGGGTCGAGGTAGATCGCGCCCTCTTCGGTTTTCCCGAACTTTTTGCCCGACGCCATCGTGACCAGCGGCGCGACGAGCGCGTGCGCTTCCGCGTTCTCGACGCGGCGGATCAGCTCGACGCCCGCCGTGATGTTGCCCCACTGATCGCTGCCGCCGACCTGCAGCGTACACTGCCGCTCGCGGAACAGATGCAGGAAGTCGTACGCCTGCAGCAGCATGTAGCTGAACTCGGTGAACGACAGTCCGGACTCGAGCCGTGCTTTCACCGATTCCTTTTGGAGCATGATGTTCACGGTGAAGTGCTTGCCGACGTCGCGCAGAAAATCCACCACCCGCTGCTCGACCAGCCACTTGGCGTTGTCGAGCAGCAGCGCGGCGGTGGGCCCGGCGCCGAACTCGAGGAACCGCTGCATCTGATCGCGCTGCTGCTGCAGGTTCTCGCGAATCTGCTCTTTGGAGAGCAGCGGCCGCTCACCGGCCTTGCCGGACGGATCGCCGATCAGGCCCGTGCCGCCGCCCATCAGCACGATCGGGCGATGGCCGGCGCGTTGCAGATTGGCGAGCAACATCAGCGGCATCAGGTTGCCGAGCTGGAGCGATGGCGCGGTGGGATCGAAGCCGCAATACGCCGTGACCGGGCCCTTGGCGAAATGCGCGGCGAGGCCGGGCGTCGCCTGCTGGACGAAGCCGCGCCATTCAAGCTCTTGTAGCACGCTGGCAGTAGCTGAGGTCATGGCGGCGAATCTATCGACTTACTAGGTTGTTACACAGATGGCCTCACCGACTGTGCTGCCAGCTCCCACTCCGCCACGCCGTCCCTGGATCGTTCGTTGGTGGTACGATCCGGTGCAGCGGCGTCGCGTCATCATCGCGACCGTGCTCGGCCTGCTGTACGCGACCGGCCTGGCCTACGGCTCCTGGACCCGCGTCTGCTCGGCCGAACGCTGCCCGAGCATCACGCGGATCGATCCGCGCAGCGGGCACAACGTCCAACTCCAGACGTCCAAGGTCTACGCCGCCGACGGCCGGCTCATCACCGAGCTTGGCATCGAGCGGCGCACCGTATTGCCGCTGTCTGAGATCCCGCTGTACGTGCGCCAGGCGTTCCTCGCCGTGGAGGACAAGCGCTTCTACGACCATCACGGCATCGACTACTGGCGCATCCTCGGCGCGATCAAGGCCAACATCACGACGCTGCATTACGCGCAGGGCTTCTCGACGATCACGATGCAGCTCGCGCGCAACGTCTTTCCCGAGCACCTCGGCAAGGAAAAGAAGATTGCGCGGAAGCTGCGCGAGACGCGTGTCGCGGTCGAGCTCGAGCGCAACTTCCCGAAGGACACGATCCTCGAGCTGTATCTCAATCAGATCAGCCTCGGGCCGAACGTCGCCGGCGTGGAGGCGGCGTCCCAGGTCTTCTTCGGAAAGTCCGCGCGCGACCTGAACGTTGCCGAAGCGGCGACGCTGGCCGCGCTGCCGAAGGCGCCGGGCACGTACAATCCGCGCACGCATCCGGGCGCGGCGGTGCGGCGGCGCAACCTCGTGCTGAACCTGATGCGCGATCAGGGCTTCCTCACGCCCGAGGACGCCGAGTTCTGGAAAGCGTACCCGCTGGTGCTGACGACGCGGCGGACGAATTACGGCGACGTCGCGCCGTACTTCGTGGAGTGGCTGCGCACGTCGTTCCTCGAGCCGCGCTTCGGCCGCGACCTGTACGACAAAGGCCTGCGGATCTATACGACGCTCGACCTCGACATGCAGGAGGCCGCGGAGCAGGCGCTCCAGTCGCAGCTCGACGAGATCGAGTCGGGCGCGTTCTCCAACGGCAAGTTCGAGGGGACGACATACCGCGAGTACCTCGAGGCGGGCCGTGCCACGGGCGACGACCAGGGACCGTTCTCGCAGTACTTGCAGGGCGCGCTGCTCGCGCTCGACGCGCGGACCGGCAACATCCTCGCGATGGTGGGCGGGCGCGACTTCGTGGACTCGAAGTGGAATCGCGTGACGCAGTCGAAGCGGCCGCCGGGCTCGACGTTCAAGCCGTTCGTGTACTCGGCGGCAATTCGCGCCGGGCATCCCGTCACCGAGATGCTGGACGACACGCCGCTCAATCCGCCGGTGATCCAGCTCGACAGCTCGCTGTGGCAGCCGAAGGACTACGACGACACGACGCTCGGCCCCGTGCCGATGCGGCAGTCGCTGTTCCTCTCCCGCAACCTGTCCACGATCAAGCTCGGCATGGCGTTGGGAGAGCAGACGGTGATCGGCGAGGCGCGGCGCTACGGCATCACCACGCCGCTGCCGCCGTATCCGTCGATTCACATCGGCGCGCGCGAAGCGTCACCGATCGAGCTGATCGCGGCGTACACGTCGTTCGCGAACAACGGCACCCGCGTCGATCCGATCGGCATCCAACGCATCGAGGACCGGCAGGGCAACATCCTGTATCAGTCCACGATCAAGCGCGAGCAGGTCCTCGATCCCGAGCACAACTGGCTGATGCTCGACATGATGCGCGACGTCATGCGCTGTCAGCCGGGCACGGGCCCGCATCGTTGCGGCACGGCGGCCGGCGCGGTCGGCGGTCTGCACGTCCCTATGGCGGGCAAGACCGGAACGACCGACGACTACACCGACGCCTGGTTCGTTGGCTTCACGCCGGAGATCGTGACCGGCATCTGGATCGGTTACGACTTGCAGAAGCGGATCATGAACAACGCCGGCGGCGGCCGCATCGTCGCGCCGGCGTGGACGAAGTTCATGCGCGACGTGTACGAGCGCCGCCCGGCGCCGGCGGATTGGGCGCGGCCCGACGATCTCGTGACGCGCGAAGTCGATTGGTCGAACGGATTCTTGGCGACGCCGTTCTGCCCGTTGGAAGTCAGGCGCTGGGAGTGGTTTTATCCGGGGACGGAACCGACGCAGGTGTGCCAGGTGCACTCACCATTTGGCGTCGGGGTGACTCCCTAAGGCCAAGACGCCAAGTTACAAGTGGCTCCAAGTTTCAAGTGCAAGAGGCCAGGAAAGTCTTTCTGGCCTCTTGTGTCTTATCGCGTGCGACCACTTGCAACTTGGCGTCTTTTCGTGCGACTTCTACCTTGGGCGTCATGACTGAGCTGCGGATCCGCGCGGGCCGTGTGCATCCTGTCGCATCGCCGTCCATTGAGGATGGCGCCGTTCTTGTCGATACCGCCGGTCGAATCGTCGCCGTCGGCCCGAATGCGAGCGTGCCGACGCCGCACGGCGTCCGCGCGCTGCATTTCCCCGACGGCGAGCTGCTGCCCGGCCTCGTCAATTGCCATACGCACCTCGAGCTGACGCACTTGGGCGGCGGCAAGAAGCACGAAGAGCCGGAGTTCGTGAAATGGATCCGGCGCGTGCGCGAGCTCAAGGACGCCACGACACCCGAGGCTTTTTACGAAGCGGCTCTCGCCGGCGTGCGCGACTGTTGGAAGCAGGGCGTCACGTGCGTCGCCGAAACCGGCAGCACCGGCGCGGTGATGCGCGCGCTCCACGACCTCGGCGGTCGGGGAATCGTTTACCAGGAAGTCTTCGGCCCCGACGCCGCGCAATGCAGCTCCAGCATGGCCGAGCTCGAGGCTGCCGTCTTGCAACTTCGCCGTCTTGCAACTTCGCAACTGGTAATCGGCGTTTCCCCGCACGCGCCGTACTCCGTGAGCGCGCCGCTGTATCGGGCGACGGCCGCGTTCGCGCGTCGCGAGCGGCTGCCGATCGCGGTGCACATTGCGGAGTCCGAGGCGGAGACCGATTTCGTGCGCGACGGCGCCGGGCCGTTCGCCTCCCTGTTCGGCGCGCGCAGCATCTCCGTCGAAGCGCGTCATTGCTCGCCGGTCGAGTACCTCACACAGCTCGGCGTCCTGGGTCGTGATACGCTCTGCATCCACTGTGTGCAGGTGGACGATGCCGACATCGAGTTGCTGCGGGCTGCGGCGGCAACGGTCGCGCATTGTCCGCTCTCCAATGTCGCGCACCGGCACGGCCGCTCGCCGTATGGGCGCATGCGGCAGGCGGGAATCCCCGTTGGATTCGGCACCGACTCGGTCGTCAGCGTCGGCGAGCTGGATCTGTGGGCGGAAGCGGCGGCGGCGGGGTTGCGCGGTGAACCGGCGCTGCGCGCGCTGACGCTCGACGGCGCGCGCGCCCTCGGCTGGGAATCCGAGATTGGCTCGTTGGAGGTGGGGAAGGCCGCGGATCTTGCTGTTCTAACCGCCAAACCGCCCGACCGCCCATCCGCCCAGCTCACAGTAGTCAGCGGCCGCATCGTGCATCAGATTTCCGGCCAATGAAAACGCAGCGACACGCGGCCATTCTGCGCATCGTGCGGGATGCGACGGTGGGCAGTCAGGAGCAGCTGCGCGAGCGGCTGAAGGCGGAAGGGTTCAGCGTGACGCAGGCAACGCTGTCGCGCGACATCCGCGAGCTCGGATTGGCGAAGGTCGCGGCGCCCGACGGAGCCTCCCACTATGCCACGGCGCCCGACGGCGTCACCGGCGGCGTGCGGCCCCACCTCGAGCAGCTGCTGCCCACCATGCTCGTGTCGGCAGAGGGCGTGGGCCCGCTGCTCGTGCTCAAGACGGCCACCGGCGCGGCGCAGGCACTCGCGCTCGCGGTGGACGGCGCCGGCTGGAACGAAATCATCGGCACCATCGCCGGCGATGATGCCATCCTCGTCATCACTCGCAGCGAGCGCAGCCGCCGCTCCGTCCAGGTGCGGCTGAAAGAGCTCGCAGGACTTCCCGCATGATCAAGCGCAGCACGCTCGCCGGCCTGCTCGTCGTCGTCGCGGCCGCCTGCCAGAAGCAACAGCAACCCGCGCCACAAGACGCGGCCGTGCCCAACACGTTGACCGACAACGAGCGCGCCGCAGGCTGGCGACTCCTGTTCGACGGTACGACGACGGCGGGGTGGAGGAATTACGGCAAGCCCAACCTGTCGAGCGGTTGGGTGGTCCAGGATGGCGCCCTGACGCGCACCGGCGCGGGTGGCGACATCATCACGACCGATCAGTTCACGAACTTTGAGCTCACGATCGACTGGAAGATCGAGCCCGGCGGCAACAGCGGCATTTTCTATCGCGCCAGTGAGGACTCGGACGAGATCTACTGGAACGCGCCCGAGATGCAGGTGCTCGACGACGCCAAGCATCCCGACGGCCAAAACCCGATGACGTCGGCGGGTGCGGCGTACGATCTGTACCCCGCGCCGCGTGGCCACGTGCGTCCGGGCGGCGAATGGAATTCGGCGGCGCTCATCGTCCGCGGAAACCACGTCGAGCACTGGCTCAACGGCGCGAAGCTGGTCGAGTACGAGTTCGGGAGTGCCGACTGGAACTCCAAGGTCGCGGCCAGCAAGTTCGCGCCTCATCCGCATTTCGGGAAAAACACGACCGGCCACATCGGCCTGCAGGACCACGGCAACGTGGTCGCCTTCCGCAACATCAAGATTCGAGTGTTGCCATGAGCAAGAAGAAGATTTCGCGGCGCGAATTCGTCGGTGACGTCGCGGCCGCCGGCCTGTCGTTCACGATCGTGGCGCCGCACGTGCTGGGCGCGCGCGGCCGCCATCGCCTCGCGCCGAGTGACAAGCTCAACATCGCCTGCATCGGCGTCGGCGGCATGGGCGCGAACGACGTGCGCGGGGTGGGGAAGACCGAGAACATCTACGCCCTGTGCGACGTCGATGACCGCCAGGGCGCGCCATCGTTCCAGGCGTTTCCGCAGGCGAAGCGGTACAAGGATTTTCGCGTCCTGCTCGATAAAGAAGGAAAGAACATCGACGCGGTGACGGTCTCGACTCCCGACCACGTGCATACGGTCGCCGGGATGGCCGCGATGAAGCTCGGCAAGCACACGCGTATCCAGAAGCCGCTCGCCCGCACACTGTGGGAGGTGAAGCAGCTCGAAACCCAAGCGCGGCAGTCGAAAGTCGCGACGCAGATGGGCAATCAGGGCCATGCCGAAGAAGGCACGAGACTGATCCGCGAGTGGGTCGAGGCGGGGTTGATCGGTACGGTCCGCGAGATCCAGCTCTGGACCAACCGTCCGATCTGGCCGCAGGCGATCGACCGCCCGCTGGAGCAGTTCGCCACCCCGGACACCCTCGATTGGGACTTGTGGCTCGGTCCCGCTCCGGCGCGTCCATACAATCCGGCCTATGCGCCGTTCAAATGGCGCGGTTGGTGGGACTTCGGCACCGGGGCACTCGGCGACATCGCGTGCCATTCGATGGACGCGTCGTTCTGGACGCTCGGCCTCGGTTACCCGACGCGCATCGAAGCGGAATCCACGAAGCTCTATGCCGAGACGGCGCCGGCGTGCTCGCGGATCGTGTACACGTTCCCCGCGAAGGCCAGCCGGCCGCCGGTCACGGTGGTCTGGCGCGACGGCAGTCTGTATCCGCCGCGGCCGCCCGAGTACACCGATCCCGCCACGTGGCCCTTCGACACGAGCGGGCAGCTCTGGATCGGTGATCAGGGCCGGCTGGTGGCCGGGATCTACGGCGAGAATCCGAAGCTGCTCGATGCGGCGAAGATGGCGGAGGTGACCGCGCATCCGGTGCCGCAGAAGTATCCGCGCACCGAAGGCGTGTACGCCGAGTGGATCGCGGCATGCAAAGGGGGCACGCCGGCGGGATCGAACATCCCTGACCATGCGGGGCCGCTGACGGAGATGGTGCTGCTCGGCAACCTGGCGGTTCGCACCGCGCAGCCGATCGACGTCAATCCGCAGACCGGCGCAGTGCTCACGAGCGGCATTCCCGATGAGTACCTGAAGCCGAAATACCGGCAGGGGTGGGGCTGGTAGCCTTGCGGAGAGGGGGATTGTCGCTGTATTTTTATGCACCCATATGCATAAACAGAACAACGGCAAACCCGGCCCCGGCCCCCTCGTCGTGCTCGCCTATTCGGGCGGGCTCGATACCTCCGCCATCGTCCCCTGGCTGCGCGAGCAGTACGGCGCGCGCGTCGTGTGCTATGCCGCCGACGTCGGCCAGGGACTGGGCGAGCTCGACGGGCTGATCGCCAAGGCCAAACGCTCCGGCGCCGAAGACTGCATCGTCGAAGATCTGCGCGAGGAGTTCGTGCGCGACTTCGTCTTCCCGACGCTGCGCGCCGGCGCCGTCTACGCCCGCACCTACCTGCTCGGCACCTCGATGGCGCGGCCGATCATCGCCGCGCACCAGGTTGCGGTCGCGCGGGCGTTAGGCGCCGGCGCGGTCGCGCACGGCTGCACGGGGAAGGGCAACGACCAGGTTCGCTTCGAGCTGACGTTCGCCGCGCTCGCACCCGAGCTGCAGATCATCGCACCGTGGCGCGAATGGAAATTCCAGAGCCGCGAAGACCTGATCAATTACGTCCACACTAAGGGCGTGCCGGTGCAGGCCACGGCCGAAAAGCCGTACTCGACCGACCGCAACTTGTGGCACTGCTCGCACGAGGGCGGGATTCTCGAAGATCCGTCACAGGAAGCCCCCGAGCACATCTTCGTGATGACGAAGAATCCGCTCACGGCGCCGGACGAGCCGGCCCTGGTGACCATTGGGTTCGAGGAAGGCAATCCCGTCAGCGTCGATGCGGTCCCGCTCGGCCCCGTCGAGCTGCTCGAGCAGCTGAACGAGATCGCCGGCGAACATGGCGTCGGCCGCGCCGATGTCGTCGAAGACCGCCTCGTCGGCATGAAGTCGCGCGGCGTATACGAAACGCCGGGCGGCACGGTGCTGTACGCGGCGCATCGCGAGCTCGAGCAGATGACGCTCGATCGTCGCACGCTCCGACTGAAGGACGAGCTGGCGTTGCGCTACGCCGATCTGGTGTATGATGGCCGCTGGTGGACGCCCGAGCGCGAGGCGCTCGACGCGCTGGTCACACAGACGCAGAAGCCGGTGACCGGCACGGTCAAGTTGAAGCTCTACAAGGGCAACATCACCGTCGCCGGCCGCGAGAGTCCGTTCGCGCTCTACCAGCCGTCGTACGCGACGTTCGGCAAGGACAACGTCTACAACCAGAAGGACGCCGAGGGGTTCATCCGGCTCTACGGTTTGGCCAGCAGAATCGCCGCCGGACTGAACGCCGAACGGACCGATGTCCCAACACGCTGACACCCATCACATGTGGGGCGGGCGCTTCGCTCTTGGTCCGAGCGAAGCGCTCGATGCTTTAAACCGCAGCCTTCCCGTCGATCACCGCCTCTGGCCGCAGGACGTCTTCGCGAGCAAAGCGTGGGTGCACGCGCTCTGCCGCGCCGGCGTTCTGAGCGCCGCCGAGGAATCCGAGCTCCTGACCGGGTTGGACCGCGTCGCCGATAAGCTCGCCGATGGCGCCGCGGTCGGCGCACCCGACGAAGACGTCCACACGCTCGTCGAGCGGCTGCTGTACGCCGAGGTGGGCACGGTCGCAGGCAAGCTGCACACCGGCCGCTCGCGCAACGACCAGGTTGCGACCGATCTCCGCCTCTGGACGCTCGACGCGATCGACGAGCTCGATGCCGCCGTCTCCGCGTTGGGCCGCACGCTCGTCGCGACAGCCAAAGACGGCCTGGACGCCATTCTCCCCGGCTACACCCACGGCCAGCGCGCGCAGCCGGTGCGGTGGGCGTACGTGCTGCTCGCGCATGCGTGGCCGCTCGTGCGCGATCGCCAGCGTCTCGCCGATGCCCGCCGCCGCACCGCCGAGATGCCGCTCGGCTCCGGCGCGCTCGCGGGCTCCGGTTTCCCGGTCGATCGCGTCCTATTGAAAGAAGCGCTTGGCTTCCGCGCCGTGTCGCCCAACGCACTCGACGCGACCGGCGATCGCGACTTCGTCGCCGACGTGCTGTTCGCCATCGCACTCGTCGGTACGCACCTCTCGCGGCTCGGCGCCGAGCTGATCACGTACGCGAGCGGCGAGTTCGGCTTCGTGACGCTCGCCGACAACTTCAGCACCGGCTCCTCGCTGATGCCGCAGAAGCGCAACCCCGACGTGTTCGAGCTCGCGCGCGGCAAGTCGGGCAAAATGCTCGGCGATCTCGTCGCGCTGCTCACGACGCTGAAGGGGATCCCCGCGGGCTATCAGAAGGACCTGCAAGAAGACAAAGCGTTGCTCTTCGACGCCGTCGATACGCTCGCCACCGTATTGCCCGCGGTCACCGGCGCGATCGACACATTGACGGTGAACGCGGAGCGCATGGCCGCGGCGCTCGATCCGGCGATGCGCGCCACTGATCTCGCCGATTTGCTGGTCGAAGCGGGCGTCCCCTTCCGCGAAAGCCACGGGCTCATCGGCAAGCTCGTGCGCGCGGCCGAGCAAGCCGGCGTGACGCTCGACAAAGTCCCGCAGAAGCTCGCGACCGAAATTCATCCCGCCCTCGGGCCCGCGTTGGCGCAGCTCGGCAGCTGGGAGCAAAGCGTGGAAAGCCGTGCCACACCTGGGGGTGCATCCCGCGCCTCCGTCGAGTCGCAAATCGAGGAGCTACGGCGCCTGTTTCAGCCGGGAGCAAGCGCCTAAATCCCTCACTTGCCGCAATTTGCCCGTCGGTATTAGCATATCGCATGCGCTGTCTCGCCTTGAACGCCTCGTTCGAACCGCTGACCATGGTGCCCGTGCGCCGGGCGCTGCGGCTCGTGATCGACGGCAAGGCCGAGGTCGTCGAGGCGGAGGGCGCGCCGGTCCATAGTGAGCGAATGGCGGTGCCACGCCCGGCTGTGATCAGGCTGGTCCGCTTCGTTCACGTTCCTCGCCGCTTCCGCCGCCAAGTCACCAACACATTCCTGTTCGCCCGCGACAACTACCGCTGCCAGTTTTGCGGCCGGACGCAGCAGGAGCTGCGGCAGCGCGAGTGCCTCACGCGCGATCACCTGGTGCCGTTGTCGCGCGGCGGCACGAACGCGTGGAACAACGTCCTCACCGCCTGCTCGAGCTGCAACACGCGCAAGGGCAACCTGCTGCCCGAGGAAGTCGGGATGCATCCGCTGCGCGCGCCGCACGAGCCGCACTTCGTGCACCTGTCGTGGGCGGTCCGCCGCCTCACGCGGACGCAGGCCAAGTACATCCGGCTGTTCTACGGCGCGGATGTGTTGGCCACGCTCGAGGCGCTGTAATGGCGAAGGCACCGTGGATCGTGGCGGGGGCGGCCGCGCTCGCGCTCGTCGGCGTGGTGTTCGTCACACGGCCGGCGAGAGGCTCGATCCATCCCGACCCGCGTCCCGGGATCACGGGCGAGAAGATCCTGCCCGATTTCGCGATCCCGAGGAATCCGGGCGCGCTGGAAGCGTACGCGGCGGCGCGGCGGGCGGCGGGCACACTCGACGGGGTGTACTGTCACTGCGATTGCTCGAAGCACTCGGGCCACCGCTCGCTGCTCAGCTGCTTCGAGTCGGATCACGGCGCGTTCTGCGACATTTGCATGGGTGAAGCGATGCTGACGAGCCAGCTCGCGGCGCGCGGCACGTCACTCGACGAGATTCGCGCCGCTATCGACCGCCAATTCGGATCGTAGCGCTCCGGGCCTCGAGCCGCTGACGCGGCAGGCCCGCGAGCCGCACCAGCACCCGCTGCGCGCCCCGCGCCAGCGCTTCCCCGAAGCTCCCCTCGCCCGAGACCGCGGGCTCCACGTCTCCCGACAGCCACCGCGACAACTCCTCGAGATCGGTGTCGTTCAGCGTCGTCACCTCGAGCCGGGCGATGAAGTAGTAGCGGCCGCTCGCCGCCGGATTGGGCGTCAACGTGACGGTGTAGGGAATCGCGAGCGCCGCCTCCAACTCCTCCGGCGTCGCATAGCGTGTGACGGCGGTCCGCCCCTGGCGCAGCAGCACGAAGTCGTCCGCGAGCGGGTCGTTGCGCGCGACCGCGTCCCACGACACCTCGCGCACGAACTGGTCGAACCAGCCGCTGCGCACGCGCCACAGCTCCAGCCGATAATGCAGCCGCAGCGGAAAGCCGGAGCGCATCAGGCCGACGAATTTGCCGTCGGCGAGCAGCGCGGTGCTGCGGACGCGCGGAGTGATGGTTTGGACGGTGACGGTGAGCGTGGGGGGAGGGGAGGGCGTCTGCGCGACGCCCACCTCCGGCAGGAGAGCCAGCGCGACGGCCAGCGTCCAGCGCAGGCGCACGCTAGAACCGATGATCGAGCCGAACCGTGAACCGCAGCCGTTCGCCGGTGGTCACCGCCTTGGCGACATAGACGCCGAATCCTCCCCAATCGACTCCGAGTCCCGCATCCACGAGCCAGCTCGAGAAGCTCGGCAAGTGCCCCGCCGCGACCTGATTCGGTCCGTTGCCGACGAGCCAGGCCTGCCCCGCATCCGCGAACACGACGACGTCGAGCCCCTCCAGCCAGAACAGCGACGGCCCGTTCGACTCGTCACCTTCGCGATTCTGATCCTTCCAGGGATTGTAGCTCCAGTTCAGCTTCACGTGGCCGCGGTACTCGGTCTGGAACGCGAGCACGCGGTCGCAGGCGGCGACGAGCGTCGCCTGGAACGCCGGATCGGTGAAGCCGTTGTCGCACGCCGCCGCGCGGAACGGATGGCCCGGCATCGGATCGGGGCCGCCGAGCGACAGCCGGCGCTGCAGCGGCAGGGGATCGCCGCCGGCCCAGCCGCCGCCCACGAGCCGCACGTTGATGCGCCCCGACGGCGAGATGCGGGCGTAGTGGCGCACGTCGAAGAACAGCCGGTTGAAGTGATACGCGCGGCTCGTGGGAATCGAATCGCGGACCGTCGTGGGCACGCCGGCGTTCGGCACGACGTCGGTCGAGCGCGAATAGTCGAGCGACGTGCGCACCAGCCACCCCGATGTCGGCTCCTCGGCGTCGTTGCGCGTGTCGATCGTCGCACCGGCCGAGAGCGTCGTGAAGTGCCCTTCGTCGATCGGCGGATTGGGGCGCCAGAGCTCGGAGTTCCGGAACACGGTCCACGGATCCTGATTGGCGACGCTCGTCTGCCACTCGCGCCGCAGCTCGAGCGACAGCGCGAGCGGGCGGTCGGGCTGCGCGAACGCGCGCGCCGCCCAGCCTTTGTTCAGGTAGTAGTCGCGGTAGTCGCGCCCGAACACGAACGTGCTCCAGCCGATCTCGGCGCTGCGCAGCCCCCAGTCCTCGACCGGTGAGACGACGTCGAACGCGCGCAGCGCGAAACCGACGGGCCGGTTGTCGCCGGCGCGCAGCTCGCTGCGGAACATGTATCCCAGATCGCTGCGCTTGTCGGACAAGTCGCCGGCCGAGCGAAACACGCCCAGGGCGTCCACGCGCAGCCGGAAGTTGCGCTCGAGCTTCCAGTCGAACAGCGGGCCGAACACGATCGGGAGGCCCTCGACACGGTTGAACGTGCCGCCGGTCGCGATCGTGAGAGAGGACCGCGAGTCGGCCGCGCCCCACGACACGCGGGCACCGGGATTCCAGAGGCGGCGGCGCAGATTCGGCGCGTACACCAGCTCGTCACCGTCGCGGCGCAGCCGGTAGAGCAGCGGCTCGCGATACTGCCGCAGCTCGCCACCGATGCGCGCTTTGGCGGAGTCGTCCACCGTGCCGCCGACCACGATGACATCCCCCGTGACCTCGGCGCCCGCCTCGAACGCGAGATCGCCGTTGATCACGACGAGCGTCCCCTGCACCCGGCCCGCCACCACGGCCGGGCCGTTGCGGATGGCGACATTGCCGCGCCACTCGTTGCCGTGCGGCAGCCGGGTGCGGCCGACGAGTCGCGTCGTCGCGGGATCGTTGTAGAAGCGGATGACTTCGTCGGTCACGACCTTCGGCAGCGCGCGTGCTTCGAGCGTTGCGCTGGAGGAGTCCGCGTGAATGACGATCGTCGTGTCCTGTATGACGGCGGGAGCGAGTGCCAACAAGAGTGCGATCATAGGTCGACTTTCAGTGGAGGCTCGATACCGAGACGGCGCATGCGGCGGTACAGATTGGCGCGGTCGGTTTGCAGGCGGCGCGCGGCTTCTGCCACGTTGCCCTTCGTCGCCGACAGCGCCTTGGCGATCAACTCACGCTCGTAGCGATCGAGCGTGTCGCTCAGCGCGATGTCCTGCCATTCTCCGTTTGGTGCCGGCGGTGTCGCAGGGGCGGCCCCGGGGGAACGCGGGGGCGCGCCGTTGGGCAGCACGCGCGCGACGTCGTCCGCCGTGATCACCTGCGCGTTGGAGAGAATGGCCATGCGTTCGATGATGTTGGCGAGCTCGCGGACGTTGCCGGGCCACTCGTACGCGGCGAGCAGCGGCACGGCGCCGGCGTCGAACTGCACGGCGCGGCCGAGCCGCGCCGCACACCGCGCGGCGAAATGCTTGACGAGCGGCGGCACGTCTTCGGGCCGCTCGCGCAGCGGCGGGATGTGAATCGGCAGCACGTTCAGCCGGAACCACAGGTCTTCGCGGAAGTGACCCTGCTTCACGGCGATCTGGAGATCCTTGTTCGTCGCCGCGATCACCCGCACGTCGACCTCGAAGGGCCGCTCACCGCCCACCCGCTCGACGATGCCGCTCTCCAGCACCCGCAGCAGTTTCGCCTGCGCCTCCGCGCCGAGGTCGCCGACTTCGTCGAGGAAGAGCGTGCCGCCGTCCGCCAGCTCGAATCGGCCCATCCGCCGGTCGATTGCGCCGGTGAACGCGCCGCGCTCGTGACCGAACATCTCGGACTCGACGAGATCGCGCGGGATCGCGGCGCTGTTCACCGTGACGAACGGCTTCGCGCCGCGCGCGCTCAAGCGATGAATGGCCGACGCGACGAGCTCCTTGCCGGTGCCCGACTCGCCGGTGATCAGCACGCGCGTCTCGGTCGGCGCGACCCGCGCGATCATCGCGCGCAGCTCCTCCATCGCCGGACTCGTGCCGACCAGCGGATCGGCGTGCCCGAGCTGCTCGTGCAGCCGCGTGTTTTCGGCGAGCGTGCGGGACAGCTCGAGCGCGCTGTGCAGTGCCACCAGCACGCTTTCGGGCGTCAGCGGCTTCTCGAGGAACTGGAAGGCGCCGAGCTTCGTGGCCCGCACGGCGTCGGCGAGATTGGCCTTGCCGCTCATCATCACGACCGGGATGTGCGGCGCGCGACGGCGAATCTGCTCGAGCGTCGCGAGTCCGTCGGGGCCGGGCGGCATCATGAGGTCGAGCAGCACGACGTCCGGCGCATCTTGCTGGAGGCGCGTGAGGGCGGCGTTGCCGTCGGGCGCTTCGACGGTCTCGAAGCCATCGGACTGCAGCAGCGCGCCGACCATGCGCCGAATGTTGGATTCGTCGTCGACCAGCAGGACGCGCGGACTCATGCCGTCACCGTAAACACGATCGCGAACGTCGCACCCCCGCCCGGCGTCTCGCTCACGCTGATCGAGCCGCGATGCGCTTCGAGTGTGTTGCGCACGAGCGCGAGGCCGAGGCCGGTGCCGTCGTCTTTGGTGGTGAAGTAGGGCTCGAACACGCGTTGGCGGAGATCGGCGGGGATGCCGGGTCCGTGATCGGCGATCGTCACGGCGAGGGCGGTGCCTCCTCCCTCCCCAGTGACCGTCACGTCGATCGCGCCGGTGCCTTGCATTGCTTCGGCCGCGTTGCGGTAGAGGTTCGCGAACGCGCGGCGCAGCGGCTCGTAGTGCCCGACGATCGTGCGCGGTCCTCCATTGGCGTGAACGGTGACGCGCACGCCATTCGGCACGCCCGTTTTGCCGAGCTCCTCGAGCAGCTCGACGAGATCGATCTCGCTCTGCGGCCCTTCCGGGAGCCGCCCGAATTCGGAAAACTCTTTTGCCAGTCGCTCGAGCCGGTCGGTCTCCGCCTCGAGCACTTGAATGGCCGTGACGGTCCGTTCCCCCGTCTGCCCGTCCGCCCGCTGCAGCTGATCCACCGCAATGCGCATCGACGTCAGCGGATTCTTGATCTCGTGCGCCACGCGTCGCGCGACTTCCCGGAACGCGCGCAGCCGCTCGGCTTCGAGCTCGCGCGCGCGCGCGACGTCGAGTGCACTCGCCAGCTCGCGCAGCGCCTGCCGCAGCGCCTCGAACTCGGGCGCGCCGCGCGTCTGCGGACCGCCGGCGGGGGGGAGCGGTTCGCGCCGGCGGATCAGCGAGGTCCAGCCGACCAGCTCGTCGATCGGCCGTGAGAGTTGGCGGGAGAGATGGCCCGCGAGATTCACGGCGGCGTACAACACCGCGCCGCCGAGCAGCAGGATGACGACCGCGAAGCCGGCGGTGTAGTAGCGCAGGAACGTTTCGGCGCGGCGCGCGAGACTGACCGACGCCGAGACCTCGTCGAGGTGATGGCGGAGCAGGGCGCGCTCGCGGACGGTCAGGTGTAGCGTGTCGACGCCGTCGATGAGCATGCGTGCCGTCGCGGCGACGCGCTCAGTGGAGGCGCGCGCGCCCGCCGCCGGTAGCAACCGGCGCACCGACAGCACCCAACCGGCGACGGCGAGCACGGTTGGCACCGTCGTCATGAGGACGAGGACGACGAAGATTCGGCGTCTGAACGGCAGGGCCATGTCGGCCGAATCTAGGGAATTGGGTGGGCTGTGACAAATCGACACGGTACCCAAGACCGTGCGTGGTGCGTGGTGCGTTGTGTCTGGTGCTAGAATCCTCCTCCTGTCCCACGCACCACGTACCACGTACCACCCACGAGGGCTTCGTGAAATCCCACACCCATTACCTGTGGTTCAATACGAAGCGCCGCCAGGAAATCATCGACATTACCGACGACGTGGTGAAGGAAGTCGAGGCGAGCGCAGTGCGGGAGGGCTTCGTGCTCGTCAGCGCGATGCACATCTCCGCGTCAGTCTTCGTCAACGATCACGAATCGGGGCTCTGGGACGACATTTTGCAATGGCTCGAGGGCACGATTGCGCCGTGGGAGCCGGCGCGCTATCGCCACAACGAGACC
Source organism: Gemmatimonadales bacterium (assembly GCA_035491815.1). GTDB lineage: Bacteria > Gemmatimonadota > Gemmatimonadetes > Gemmatimonadales > GWC2-71-9 > 20CM-2-65-7. The sequence continues at coordinate 43,121 of DATJKA010000074.1, forward strand.
GGCGAGGACAATGCCGCGGCGCACCTGCGCTCGCTCACGATCGGGCACGAGGTCATCGTGCCGATCACGGCCGGCAAGCTCGACTTCGGTCCGTGGCAGCGCGTCTTTTACGGCGAATGGGATGGCCAACGGAAGAAGCGGGTGATCATCAAGGTTCTGGGAGAGTGACTATGAACGTGCTACTGTGGGCGGCACTTCTCGTGGTGCAGGCGCAAGACGCCGACAGTCGCGCGCTGCTGCGGCTCGAGGACGGTTGGGCGAGCGCACTGGTGAAGCGCGACCGGTCCACGTTCGAGCGAATGCTCGCGCCGAACTTCGTCTACACGGAGAACGGCGCGTTGCTGGATCGCGCCACGGTGTTGACGAGCCTCGTTTCCGGAGACACCGTCACGGCGGCGCACAACGACTCGATGGTCGTGCATCGCTACGGCGCGGTCACGGCGGTCGTCACCGGTTGGCTGATCGTGCAGGGCCACGGAGCGAGCGGGCCGTACGAGCACCGCTATCGGTTTACCGACACGTGGGTTAAGCGCGCGCGGGGGAGCAGCTGGCAGATCGTGGCCGCGCAGGATTACTTGGCACCCTGAGCGTAGCGGCGGGTATCGGCACACAGACCCTAAATAGAGAAGGACCCATGCCGACGACTCACGAATACATCGCCCGGGCGCAGACCGTGGTCAACGCGCCACGCTCCAAGATCTTCAAGGCGCTGACGGACCCGGTTGCATTGAAAGCATTCATGTTCGGATCCGACGTGCGGTCCGATTGGGAAGAAGGCAGTCCGATCACGTTCTCGGGCGAATGGCAGGGCAGGAAGTACCAGGACAAGGGCGAGGTGCTGAAAGTCGAGCGTGACAGCGTGCTCCAGTACACCCACTTTTCCGGCTCGTCGGGCCTGCCGGACAAGCCCGAGAATTATCACACGGTGACGATCGAGCTCGAGGACGCGGGCCCGGGCAAGACGCGCGTCGCGCTGACCCAGGACAACAACGCGACGGACGACGAGCGGAAGCACTCCGAGGACAACTGGAAGACGATGCTCGGCAGCCTAAAGCAATACCTCGAAGGACAGTCATAGACACCGCGCACGCCATGGAGCGCCGTTTCGGGCTATTGCACGCGACGGCGCTCAACATGACCAACATGATGGGGATCGGGCCGTTCATCACGATCCCCCTGCTCATGACCGCGCTCGGCGGGCCGCAAGCGATGCTCGGCTGGGCCGTCGCGCTCGTCATCGTGGTGTGCGACGGGATGGTGTGGAGCGAGCTCGGCGCGGCAATGCCCGGCTCGGGCGGATCGTTCGGGTATCTGCGGCACGGCTACGGCGCCGCGACGTTCGGCCGGCTGATGGGCTTTCTGTTCGTCTGGCAATTCGTGTTCAGCGGCCCGCTCGAGATTGCCTCCGGCTACATCGGTTTCGCGAAATACCTGGGCTACATCTGGAAGGGCATCACGTCGTGGCAGACGATGGCGGTCATCACCGTGGTCGGCGTCGTGAACATCGTGCTGCTCTACCGGCGGATCACGTCGATCGCGGCAATCACCGTGACGCTGTGGGTCGGCACGATCGTCACGGTCGTCGTGGTCATCCTCACCGGGGCGACGCACTTCGATCCGAAG
>DATJKA010000075.1:0-3867 GCA_035491815.1 Gemmatimonadales bacterium
GTGATTCATGACGCGCTGGCGATGATCGAGCAGCACACCGGCGAGCACCTCGACCCGTCGCAGCTCCCGCTCGAGGACCCCGAGACGTACCGGATGCTCCGCGCCGGGCGCACCGCCGGAGTCTTCCAGTTCGAGTCGGCACTCGCCACGGATCTGCTGCGCAGCATGCGGTGCGACCGCTTCGACGACCTCGTCGCGTCGAACGCGCTCATGCGGCCGGGTCCGTTGGACGCCGGTATGCACAAGGTGTTCATCCGGCGCAAGCGCGGCGAAGAGCCGGTCACCTACGCCTTACCGGAGCTCGAGGCCGCGCTCGCCGACACCTACGGCGTCATCACCTATCAGGAGCAGGTGATGCGCATCGCCCAGGTGCTCGCCGGCATCTCGCTCGCCGAAGCCGACGTCCTCCGGAAGGCAGTGGGCAAGAAGGACGCCGAGCTCATTCGCAAAGAGTTAGGCAAGTTCATCGAGAAGAGCGTCGAGCGCGGCTACGACCGGCGTATCATCGAGGAGATTGCGAGCCAGATCGAGACGTTCGGCCGCTACGGATTCAACAAGTCGCACTCCGTCGCGTACTCCGTCCTCTCGTTCCAGACGGCGTGGCTCAAGGTCCACTACCCCGCGGAGTTCATGGCCGCGCTGTTGTCGTCGCAAATCGGCGACACCGACGCCGTCGTGAAATACATCAACGAAGCGCGCGAGATGGACATCGAAGTCCTCCCGCCCGATGTCAACGAGTCCGGCTACAAGTTCACCGTCGTCGGCGACAAACGCGTCCGCTTCGGACTTGGCGCCATCCGCAACGTTGGGCGGACCGCGATCGATGCAATCCTCGCCGCGCGGCACGACGGACCCTTCACCGCACTCGTCGATCTCGCCGACCGCATCGACCTCCGCACGTGCAACAAGCGCGTGTTCGAGGCGCTCATTGGATCGGGCGCGCTCGACAGCCTGGGCGGCCACCGCGCCCAGTATCTTGCGACCCTCGATTCCACGCTGCAGGAGGCCGCGCTCAAGCAGGAGGAGATGGCGAGCGGGCAGGTCTCCCTCTTCGGCGAATCCTCGGGCGGCGTGGCCGCGCCCACGCTCCCGGCCCGCACGCTGCCCAACGTTCAGCCCTGGGCCGACGCCGAGCGCCTGGCCAAGGAAAAGGAGATCCTGGGCTTCTATATTTCAGGGCACCCGCTCGAGCCGTACCGGACGGAGGTCGAGCTGTTTGCCTCGCACACTGTGGCCCAGCTCGGTACGTGGACCGACCAACCGATCAAACTCGGCGTGGTCGTCACGGCCATCAAACGGCAGGTCAGCAAGCGGAGTGGAGCCGAGTTTGCGCGGTTGACAGTGGAGGATTTTTCGGGATCTTCGGAGGTGCTGGTTTTCCCGGAGGCCTGGACCCTCCTCGGCGACAAGATCAAACCCGACGTGCCTGTTCTGCTCTCCGGCAGCTATTCTCGACGCGACCAGGGAGCCGAGAATCCTGTGTTCATCGTCGAGTCGGTCACGCCGTTCGACCAGCACCGCGCAACAGGAAATGTCGCTGTCTCGATTGAGTTGGGCATGGGCGCCGGCGTGTCGGCGGACGTGATGCGGGATGTGCGGGAGGCTGTGGAAGTGCACGCTGGCTCGGCGCCGCTCGAGTTGCGGTGGAACGATGGAAACGGGACCAGCGCGCGCCTTCGGTCCCGGACCTTGCGGATCGCGGTGACCAACGCCGCCCTCAACGAGCTGCGATCGTTACTCGGCCCGGATCGGGTGCGACTCGTACGCGGGAGCTGACATGGCGAGCTCGACGACGATGGAGTTCGAGAAGCCGATCACGGAGCTGGAAAAGCAGATAGACGAGCTGAAAAAGACCGCGGGCAAGCGACAGATGAGCGTGACCGAGGAGATCGCACCGCTCGAGCGAAAGCTCGACGAGTTGCGGGCCGAGGTCTACAAGAATCTGTCGCCGTTGCAACGCGTCCAGGTGGCGCGCAACAACAAGCGCCCGTTCACGCTCGACTTTCTGCAGCTCGCGTTCACGGATTTCATCGAGCTCCACGGCGATCGGCTCTATCGTGAGGACGCCGCCATCGTGGGCGGCTGGGCGCGGCTCGAGGGCGAAACGGTGATGGTGATCGGCCAGCAGCGCGGCCGCGACACCAAGGAAAATCTCAAGCGCAACTTCGGGATGCCGCACCCCGAGGGGTATCGCAAGGCCCTCCGCCTCATGAAGCTCGCCGAGAAGTTCCACGTCCCCGTCATCACGTTCATCGACACGCCTGGCGCGTGGGCCGGGTTAGGCGCAGAGGAGCGCGGGCAGTCCGAGGCGATCGCGCGCAACCTGTTCGAGATGAGCCGGCTCGAGGTGCCCATCGTCACCACGGTGATCGGCGAGGGCGGCTCGGGCGGCGCGCTTGCGTTAGGCGTGGCCGACCGCGTGCTGATGATGGAGAATGCGGTGTATTCGGTGATCACCGTCGAGGGCTGCGCGGCGATTCTCTGGAAAGACGGCAAAAGCCCCGAGATGCGCGAGCGCGCCGCCTCGGCGCTCCGCATCACCGCGCAGGACCTGCTCGACCTGGGCGTGATCGACGAGATCATCCCCGAGCCCGTGGGCGGCGCGCACGCCAACCACGAAGCGGCGGCCCTTGCCGTCCAGCAGTCGCTCGTGCGCGCGCTGGACGAGTTAGGCCGCTATCGGCCCGAGAAGCTGGTGCGACGCCGCCGCGAAAAATTCCTCGCCATGGGGCAATACGCCGAGTAGCGGCACACCACGATGGCCACGCAGCTGATCGAAGTCGCGTTCAAGGGCAATCGCAAGGAGTTCTTCCTCTGGGACACGGAAGAACCCCCGCGCCTGCACGCGTGTGTGATCGTGGAAGCCGATCGTGGCGAGGACCTGGGCCGCATCCACTCGGTGGGCGACCTTGCCGAGCATCGCTGCGGCGGATGCTCTCACGGCTGCGGCACCGCGCGACCCGAGCGAAAAGTTCTCCGCACCGCCACGGCCGATGAGGAGCGCCGCGCGGCCGATCTCCGCGGCCAGGACGAAGACACGCGTCGCAAAGTGATGGAGAAGGTCAAGCAGCACGGCTTGATCATGAAAGTGTCCGACGCCGAGTGGCAGTGGGATCGACGCAAGCTCACGATTTATTTCACCGCCGAGCGGCGGGTGGACTTCCGCGCGCTCGTACGCGATCTCGCCGCCGCCTTTCGCACGCGCATCGAGCTCAAGCAAATCGGCGTGCGCGACGAAGCCAAGCGACTCAGCGGCATCGGCCGCTGCGGCCGTGAGTACTGCTCGGCGTCGTGGCTGCCGGAGCTGCGCCCGGTGAACCTGCAGGTGGCCAAGGATCAGCGTCTCTCGCTCAACCCGTCGCAGATTTCGGGTGCGTGCGGCCGTCTCATGTGCTGCCTGCGCTACGAGCACGAGTTCTACGCGCAGGCGCGCAAGCGGTTCCCGAAAGAGGGGCGCGTGCTGATGACGACGCGCGGCGAAGAGAAGGTGGTGTCCAACGACATCTTCAACGACCGCGTCACGCTGCGGGCGACCGACGGCGAGACGCGCGTCGTTCCGTTAGGCGAGCTCAAGTCGGAGATCGAGCGCCGGTCGCCGCTCGCGGTCGAGCGCATCGAGGACGAGCCCGATGTGGTCGACGCGGCCGACGACGCCGACTCGGGCGTCGACGCCGTGCTCGAAGAGGGCATCGAGGCGTCCGCCGGCGCCCGCGGGCACACGCCCGCGGGCGACGGCGGAGCCGAGAAGCCCGATGCGCCGCGCGAGCACCGCTCCCACCGCCGCCGGGGCCGCCGCGGCGGACGCCGCAGCCGCCCCGGCGGCGACGCGAAGTGATGCCCCATCCGAGGCGGCGGCGCGCCTAACGG
>DATJKA010000076.1:0-31833 GCA_035491815.1 Gemmatimonadales bacterium
AGCCGGCCCGCGCGACTGCAGCGTACTGCTCGAACAGCGCCAACAGGAATGCGCCCTTCGAGGGGAAATGCCGGTAGATGGCACCCTTGGTGAATCCAGCGGCAAGAGCCACCTCATCCAGCGTCGCCAGCTCGAAGCCGCGCTCGGCGAACAACTCGAGCCCGGCCGAGACAAGCAAGGACCGCGTTTCGGCCTTGCGCCGCTGGTGAATGATTCCCACGAGTATCTAGGATACGTGCGGGCACCTGTTGCGCAAGACGGGCCGAGAAGCCATAGTGCCGAGCCAGCGTTCACCGGAGCCACTCATGCCCGACAACCTCCAGTTCGACCGCGCCGAACCGGCCGCCGGGGCCGCCGGAACGATGTCATGCGCCTCGTGCAAGAGCCCGCTGACCGAGACGTACTTCGTCGTGAATGGCCATATCGTCTGCGACCGCTGCCGCCGCGCCGTCGAGGATGAATGGAATCAGGGCAGCGCGGCCGGCCGGTTTTGGAAAGCGCTCGGCCTGGGCGTGCTCGCCATGGTCGGGTGCTCGATCCTCTGGTACGCCGTCCTCATGGCGACGGATCGGCAATGGGGAATCCTGGCGGTCATCGTGGGACTCGTGATCGGTCGGGCGGTGCATAAGGGGTCGCAGGGTCGGGGAGGATGGCGCTACCAAACGTTGGCGATCTTCCTGACCTACACGGCGATCGTGTTCTCCTACGTCCCCTTGATCATCAGCGCCGCGCGGGAGCGCGTCGCCGAGGTAACGCATGCGGCTCCCAGCAGTGCCCCGGTCGACACGTTGGGAACGACCACGACTGCGACGGCGGGCACCAGTGCGACGGGCACGACGACAGCGTCGCCGCCGAGCTTCGGGGCGTTTGCCCTGGGCATTGTGGTGCTGCTCGGCATCCTATACGCGATGCCGTTCCTTGCCGGCATCCAGAACGTTCTCGGCATTCTCATCATCGGCTTTGCGCTTTACGAGGCGTGGAAACTCAACCGACGGGTAGATCTGAAAGTGTCGGGACCACATCAGGTCTCGACGGCGAACGCGCGCCCGTAGCCACCGTCGCGGTCACCTGCCCGCGCTGCGGCACGGAAGTCGCCGCGGCGCTGCTTGCCTGCCCCGCGTGCGGCTGGCTGCGTTTTTCCACCGAGCTGAAGCGCCTCGCGGCGAGCGCCGAGGAGCACGCGCGCGCGGGACGTTCGACGGAGGAGCTCGTGGCGTGGCGGTCGGCGCTCGAGCTCTTACCGGCGAATTCGCTGCAATATGCGAGCATCACCAAGCGAGTAGACGAGATCAGCCGGCGGGGCCCTCGCGCAACCGAGCAGCAGCGACCGGCATGGACCAAACGCGCGGGCATCCTGGGACCGATCGCGCTGTTTCTATGGAAATTCAAGATTGCGATCGTCTTTCTGCTCACCAAAGGGAAGCTGCTGCTCCTCGGTCTCACCAAAGCAACGACACTGTTTTCCATGCTGTTGTCGCTGGGCATTTACTGGCAGGTGTTCGGCTGGAAATGGGCGCTGGGGGTCGTCGCGTCGATCTATGTGCACGAGATGGGCCACATCGCGATGCTGCGACAATACGGGATCCCATCCACTGCGCCGATGTTCTTGCCCGGCTTCGGCGCGGTCATCCGCAGTCGCTTTTATCCAACTGAGCCCGTCGCGGAGGCGCGTGTCGGACTCGCCGGTCCGATCTGGGGACTCGGCGCCGCGTTCGTCTGCTTTCTCGTGTACAGCTTCACGGGGCTCGCCGCTTGGGGCGCCCTGGCGGAGATCGGCGCGTGGATCAACCTGTTCAACCTGACACCGATCTGGCAGCTCGACGGCGCCCACGGCTTCAAGGCGCTCACGAAACAGCAGCGCTGGATCGTCGCCGCTGCGATCGCCACTGCCTGGTTCCTCAGCTCCAAAGGGCTCCTCGTGCTGTTATTGATCGGAGCAACCATCGCCGCGATGAGCCACGACGCGCCCGAACAACCGGACCGCCGCACGTTACTCGAGTTTCTCGTCCTGATCGGCGCTCTGACGGCCCTGGCGTCGCTGCACGTACCCGTCGCAGCGCTGTCGGACAGATACTAGCGAGTATCTTAGAAACTTGCCGGTCCCTTGACTGAGCTAACGACCTGTCTAGGTTTGCCTTCGCCGCCTTGGAAGCCCGCGCTTCACGCACTCAGGAGAAGGAATGCCGTACGTCATCGCCGAGCCCTGCGTCAACGTCAAAGATCGGTCCTGTGTGGATGTGTGCCCGGTGGACTGCATTTACGAGGGTCCGGACATGCTCTACATCCATCCGGACGAGTGCATCGATTGCGGCGCGTGCGAGCCGGAGTGCCCCGTGACGGCGATCTTCCCCGAAGAGGATGTCCCGCCGCAGTGGAAGGATTACATCGCCAAGAACCGGGACGTCTTCCAGAGTGAGAATCCGCCCGGTAAACCACAGCGGAAGGGCTCCTAGTCCAGCATCGCGAGGAAGGTTCTCAGCACCGCGTTGAAGGCGTGGGGTTGCTCGAGCGGGGTGAGATGCCCTGCACTTCGAATCATTTCAAACCGTGCTCCGGCAATGCGGCCGGCCATCGCCTTCATTCCGTCGGCCGGAGCGATTTGATCGTCGTCTCCAGCCACCACGAGCGCCGGCACACGGATCTCGGCGAGCGTCGCGGTCGAGTCGGGCCGATCCCGCAGTGCCCGCAGCGCGCCGACGATCCCGGAGACGGGCTGCCGAGCGATCATTTCTGTCACCTCGCGAACTACATCGGACTGGCTCGCTCGCGTTTCGGCGGCCAGTAGCTTCGGCACCATTTCATTCGCTACGGTACGCGCGCCCCGCTGACGTGCCGTAGCGGCGAGCGCATCGCGACCGAGTTTCGCCTCCGCCGAATCAGCCGTCGCTTTGGTATTGCAGAGGACGAGCGCCGCGATGCGATCGGGAAACCTTCGCACCAGCTCGAACATGATGTAGCCGCCCATCGACAATCCGCAAAACACCGCGCGCTTCACATCCTCTCCGTCGAGCAGCGCCATGACGCCTTCGGCATAAATGCGCATCGAGTACTCAGACGCCGCATCGGGCGCGGGCGCCGTTCCCGCGCCGCGCAGATCGGGCGCGATGCAGCGGCGATCCGCAAACGCAGTCGCCTGGTGCCGCCACATCAGGTGATCGAACGGGAAGCCGTGAATCAGGACGAGGGGAACGTGTGCCAGAAAACCGCCCGTTGGATGTTTGTCTCTGGTCGCAGGAAGACACTGAACGCCTTCGCGCCGTACGTCGGATCGAGTGCAACGCCGCGCCCTTTCGCCAACTCCCGGGCTCGCTCGCCCTCCTCCGACGGATAACCATATCCCTCTCCGAGCGCATCCACGATCTCGATGCGAATCGATGCGCGGGGCACGCTGAAGTCGATTCGCTGCTGCCGCAGCAGTGTCGCCGCCTTCGACGCGAGCCGACGCGTGCGCCAACCGTTCGCGACGATCCAGGGCGCGACGCGCACCGCAACGACGCGGGTCGACCACCCGAGCCACGCGATACCCAACGCGATGCCAGCCGCCGTTCCCCCCGTGCCGAGCGGCACGACGATCGCGTCGGGCGGCGCGTCGAGCTGTGATTCCAGCTCGAGCGTCGCGAGCAGATGCCCGACCACCGCGCGCGGATCGGCACCGCCACCGGGAATCCAGCGCGGCTTCCCGCGACCGAGATGATGTGCGGCGCGCCACGCGCGCAGCACTGCCCACGGAAACGTCACGCGACTCGCTGCGCGCATGATCAGCTGCGCTGTCTGCGTCATCTCCTCCGCGACGCGCCGACTCGCGTCCGTATCGGGCTGTGGGAACACGGCCAGAGCGCAGCGGCAGTCGATCGCGCGCGCCGCGCGTGCGGTCGCCAGGCAGTGACTGGATCCGGCACCACCGATCGTCATGAACACCGATCGCGGCGGCACGCCGGTCAGCAGGAATTCGAGCCCGCGAACTTTGTTGCCGCCGGCGAGATCCTCTCGCTTCAGCCAGAGCGCCGCCATGTCGAGTGCGCGCGCGAGTTCCGGATGCGCGGTGAGCGCCGTCGGCCACGCGCCGAGGCTACACGGCGCGAGCGCGTCACGTATCTTTGAGGCCAACACCGCGGAGCGATCCATGCGAGTTGCCACCGATTACATCCGTCATGCGGCGCGCGCCGCCCGCAAATGCGCGGGCGACCCACTCGGCGGAGCCCCTCAGGCTCCCGATCCCGAATTCTACAAGACGCTGGCGAAAGCGCTGGAAGAAATCGCCGCGGGGATGGAGGCGCTAGGAAAACCGGAGTGAGCGCGCGGTACGTCGAAACGGCCGGAGACCTCGCGGCGCTCATCACCGCAGTGCGGCGCGAGCCGCGCGTCGCCATGGATACAGAAGCCGCGAGCTTCCATCGCTATCGCGACCGGATCTACCTCCTGCAGCTCTCGACCTCCACCACCACCGCTCTCATCGACCCGCTCGCGATCGACGATCTCACGCCCGTCGGCGGGCTCCTGGCCGACGGCGACGTGGAGAAAGTATTCCACGACGCCGATTATGACCTCCGCGTGCTCGATCGCGACTACGGGTTTCCCGCGACGCGGCTGTTCGACACGCGGATTGCGGCGCAATTGGCAGGCGAGCCAGCGATCGGGCTCGCGGCGCTCCTCGAGAAGTACGTCGGTGTGAAGCTGGACAAGGAGCACCAGAAAGCCGACTGGTCGCTGCGACCCCTGACCGCCTCGATGCTCGCCTATGCCGCCGCCGACACCCAGTACTTGCTCGCCTTGCGTGACGCGCTGGAGCAGCGACTCCTCGTCCTCGGCCGGCGCGACTGGGCCGCCGAGGAGTTCAAGGTCCTCGAGGCGCTGCGCTGGACCGGCGCTCCGGCGGGGACCGATGACGACAGTTACCTGCGGCTAAAAGGCGCGAAGGGACTGCATCCTCGCGGACTCGCCGCCCTCAAGCTGCTTCATCGCTGGCGGGATACTGTCGCCGCGCGCGATGACAAGGCGCCGTTTCGAATCATCGGCAACGACGCGCTCCTCGCCGTCAGTCGCGCGCTTCCCGCGACGCCCGCCGATCTCGGACACATCCGTGAGCTGCCGCCGTCGCTGGCACGTCGCCATGGACCGGCATTGCTGGACGCCGTCGCGAAGGCCAAGGCACTGAGCGAGGCCGAGCTGCCGCGGCTCGAGCACCGGCCGCGGCCGCAAAAGGATCCGGGGTTCGATCAGCGACTCGAGCAGGCCAAGACGCTTCGCAACCGTGTGGCGACGGAGCTCGGCCTCGAGCCGGGAGTGCTGGCGGGCAGGACGACGTTGGAAGCGGTGGTGCGGGCTCGACCTGCGAATCGCGCGGCGCTCGATCAGGTCCCCGAGCTACGACGCTGGCAAATCGCCGTGCTGGGCGACGCGTTGCTCGAAGCGCTGCGCTAAAACCCCATCATCGCCCGGATCTTCGGGTCGATGCGATCGGGGGTCCAATACGGCTCCCACACGATGTCGATGTCCACGTCTTTCACCCCGTCGATGGCACGCACGACTTTGTAGATGTCGTTCGTGATCATCGGGCCGGCAGGACAACCCGGCGAGGTCAACGTCATGCTGATGCGCACGAGCCCGTCGTCCACCTCGATGTCGTAGACGAGCCCGAGGTCGACGATGTTCAGGTCGAGCTCGGGATCCTTCACCTGGCGCAGTGCCTGGCGGACGGTGTCAGCGGCAACAGCAGTCGTCACTTCGATCCTTTCCTCTTCGCGAACCTAGCGAGTCGGCGTCGCGTGCACCAGTTGATCCGACGCACGCGCCGCGGCATCGGCCACATGTCCGCGAACCTGTTTCAACTTCGTGAACGACTTGCCGGTCCGCGGACTGAACGCGCGGTTCGTGAGCAGCAGCACGAACAAATCGCGGTCGGGATCGATCCACAGCGACGTCCCCGTCCACCCCGTGTGTCCATAGCTGTGCGGTCCAAACAGCGATCCGGCGCTGGAGGTTTCCTCGCCGGTCGGCAGCGCTTCCCAGCCGAGCGTGCGCGCGCTGACGCCGCGGCGCGCGGGCACGGCGATCTGCACGAAGCGGCGCACCGTTTCGACCGTAATGATGCGGCGAGCGCCGAACGCCCCTTCGTTCAGCATGAACTGCGCGAAGCGCGCGAGTCCGTGCGCGGTCGCGAAAACCCCGGCGTTGCCCGACACGCCGCCCAGCATTCCGGCGCTCGGATCGTTCACGACGGCAGCGATCGGATGACCGTGCCACAACCCTGTCGGCGCGGTTCGCGACTCCAGGCGCTTCGACGGCCGGAACAACATGTCGCGATCGAGACCGAGCGGCGTGTACAGCTCGCGCGTGACGAAAACGTCGAGCGGCACTCCCGTCACGCGTCGTACGATTTCGCCGAGCAGAATCGCGTTGAGGTCAGAGTAGACCATGTGCGCGCCGGGCGGCGATATCGGCGTCGTCGTGAGCACCATGTGCAGCGCCGCAACGCTGTCGGCGGCTTCGCGCAATGGCAGCGTCGCGCGCAAGCCGGACGTGTGCGTCAGCAGATGCCGAACGGTGATCGCCGCGGTGCCGGGACCGTTGAACTCGGGCACGTACCGGACGACCGGCGTGTCGAGCGCGACGAGCCCGCGCTCGATCAGCAGCATCAGCGCCGGGGTCGTCGCCACGACTTTCGTGAGTGACGCGACGTCCCAGAGCGTGCTGTCCACGCGCACCACCGGGCTTCCCGACGACCACGTCAGATGGCCGTAGCCCTTGGCGAACAGAATCGTGTCCCGGCGCCCCACGACCACCGCGGCACCGGGGTAGATGCCCCCGACGATGCCGGCGCGCACCAACGGATCGAAGGTGGAGGAGTCGAATGTTGCCGCGGGTTGAGGGACCTGCGCCAGCAACAGCAAGAACGCTACGACCAAATGCCCGGAATCCTCCGGCTGCAGGAGGGACACCGTCCGTCCGCGCCGATGCGCTGTTGCTTGATGACGTAACCGAACCGCTCGATGAGTAAGTCGCCGCAATCGGGGCAATATGTGTGCTCCCAGCGGCCGACCCGACCCGGCAGGTTGCCCGCGTAGACGAACCGCAGACCGGCCCGTTTGCCGATTTCACAGGCGCGGAGCAGCGTGCTCGCCGGCGTGTTGTCGGCGTCGGTCATCTTGTAGTCCTTGTGGAACGCCGTAACGTGCCAGGGAATCTCCGGCGACACGGCCGCGATCGCCTCGGCCGCGCGGGTCAGCTGGGCATCGTCGTCGTTGAAGCCCGGCACGATCAACGTCACGATTTCCAGCCAGAGCCCACGATCATGGACCATGCGGATGGCCTCGAGCACGTGCGCCAGCACGCCGCCGAGCTCGCGGTAGCGCCGGTCGTCCATCGCCTTGAGGTCGATCTTGTAGCAGTCCGTCCAGGGCTTCAGGTAGTCGAGCACCTCGGGCGTAGCGTTGCCGTTCGAGATGAAGGCGGTCCTGAGTCCGCGCGGTCGGGCCGCCTTGAAGACGTCCACGGCCCATTCCGCGGTGATGAGCGGCTCGTTGTACGACGATCCGACCATCCGTGCCCCCTGCCGCTCTGCCAGCGCCACCAGCGCTTCAGGCGTGACGTCATTCGGCAACACGCCCGCCGCGTCGTCCCGCAGCGCCTGGGACGTAAGCCAGTTCTGGCAGTAGCCGCAGTGGAAGTCGCAGCCAAGCATGCCGAAGGTGAGCGTGTCGCTGCCGGGCAGGCAATGAAAGAAGGGCTTCTTCTCGGTGGGATCGGACTGCAGCGCGGCGACGTAACCGGCGGGCGCGTACAGCGTGCCTTCCTTATTGAAGCGGACCTTACAGATGCCGCGCCGTCCCGGCTTCACGAGACAGCGGTGCCCGCAGGCAAAACACCGGATCGCGCCGTCGTCTGCCTTCTCCACGAGCTGCGCTTCGCGCACCCGGGCGTCGAGGGCCTCGGCGAGTGGAAGCGGCGACGTCTCGTGGGGAAAGAACGAAGTGACGTGCCGCGGACTCAGCGCAAACTCCCCGGCGTCAGCTGATACAGCAGCAGCACGGTGCGCGTGTCGCGATCGGAGAGATCGCGCACCTTGGCCATCGGAAACATCAGATCGGTCGAGTCCCGGGAGTGATCGAGTCCCAGCACGTGCCCGATCTCGTGCTCGGCCACGACGCGCACGTCCTCGGTGGTCATGGGCTCGCCCTTCGAATCGAACGTCGCGAGCGTGACGACCGCGGACTGAATGTGTCCGTTTTCGTCCCAGGTGACGTCGGTCTGGCCGGTCCGCTCGATCTCGAACTGGATCCGCCACTTTACAGTGACTTCGGCGTTTGTGGAGTCCGCGTCGAACGTGAAGCGCACCGGCACGCCGATGTCCACCCACTTGGTGAACGCGGTGCGGATCGCATCGAGGAATGCCGGCTGGAAGTTGGCGGCATGGGTGGGCACGAACCACACGCGAATCGGCGAGTCCTGCCGATTCTCCCAGCGCCGCAGCATCGAGTCGCCGCTCGCCTCGAGCATGTCGCCGAGATAGGTGCTCGTGCCGCTCGCGCGAATGCGGCGCCGCGTCTCCGAGCGGGCGAGCAGCTCGAAGTACGACGGCTGCCGACCGTTCGGGTCGGTGGGGATTGCCCCGCCTTCCGACGACGCGTTGCCCGGTGGAGGCGCCGGCTGGGTCGTGACGGTGGAGGAGGCCGGAGCCGGTTGCGGCGCGCCGGCCGACGTGCGGAGCGGCTCGGTGGATTGCTCGATCGGCCGCGGGTTGGGACGGAAGATGTCCCAGATTATGAAGAGCACGATCAGCACCGCAGCGGCGGCGATCATGCCGGTGAGCCGGCGTTCCATGCGCGCAATATGCGAAGACCCGCTGTCCAACCGCTAGCATTGCACTCTGCACGTCTCTATGATTGTGGCCCGCATGTGTTTGGATGATAGGTGATCGCGTTACCCGCGAAGCAGATCGTCCGCTGGCGCGTCTGGGTCATCGCCGCGTGGGCGCTGCTCGCGCTGCTGTTTGTGCCGAAGGCGGCGCACGTACAGCGCGTGCTTGCCGTACGCGGAATGAGCGTCGCGCAGACGGAATCGGCACGAGCCGCGCAGCTCATCCGCGACGCGTTCCCGAATCCCATCGCCGAGTACGTGGCCATCGTCGTGCACGGACCGGTGCGCTATACGAATCCCCGCTTCGAGGCCGTCGTCGATTCCGTCTCGGCCGCGCTCGCGCGGCAATCGTTCATCAGCCAGGTCGTCTCGGCCCGCACGATCGGCGAGTCGACCTTCGTCAGCTCGGATCGCCACACAACATTCTTGATCGCCGCGCTGACTCCCGCCAGCACCAGCGACGTGAATCGCACGGTCGTCCCCGAGTTGCGCGAGGCCGTGAGCAGCACGCTCGAGCGCCTACCCCATGCCGACGGCTTCGACGTCAAGGTCACCGGCAATCCGGCGCTCGATTACGACGTGCGGACGATCAGCGCCGAGGACACGCGCCATGCCGAAGCGCGCGCGCTGCCGGCAACGCTCGTCGTGCTCGTCCTCGCGTTCGGCGCCCTGGTGGCCGCGACGCTGCCCGTCATCGTCGGCGTGCTCGCCATCACGATCGCGCTCGGCATCGTGGCGGTCGCGGCGCAGTTCCAGACGATGTCGGTGTTCGTGCTGAACATCACAACGATGGTGGGGCTCGGCGTCGGGATCGATTACTCGCTGCTGATCGTCACACGCTTCCGCGAAGAGCTGAATCGCGGCCTCGCGCCGCTGGACGCCGCCACGCGCACGATCCAGACCGCAGGCGCAGCGGTCGTGACGTCGGGCCTGACGGTCGTGGTGGGATTCGCGGCGCTGATTCTCACGCCGCTCACCGAGACGCGGTCGGTCGGCGTCGGCGGGCTCATCGTCGTCGGCGTCGCCGTGCTGCTGGCGACGACGTTTCTTCCGGCGGCCCTGGCGATCCTCGGCCGCGACATCGACCGGCCCAAATGGCTGGCGCGGATCCTCGCCTGGATTCACACGCCGCAGGGCTGGGAACGCTGGGCCCGCTCCCTCGGCCATCATCCCTGGCGCGCGATCCTCGGCGGCGGGCTCGTCGCCGCGCTGCTCACGCTCCCACTCACCCAAATCAAGATCGGCCTGCCGGCGCGCAACTGGTTTCCCCCGGACGCGGAATCGGGACAAGGCCTCGCCGCGCTGCGCGACATGGGCGCAAGCGGCGTGATTCAACCGCTGCGCATCGTCGTCCAGCTGCCGAATGGTGAGTCGGCGCTCTCGGGCCGCCGCCTGCCGGGTCTGAAAGCGCTCAGCGATTCGATCGTCAAAGATCCGCGCGTCCGGGAAGTGCGCGGCGTGGCGACGCTACGGCCGGGACTCTCGACGCTGCAGCTCGCGATGTTCTACAGCGACGCCGATTCCGTGCGCGCGCGCTACCCCGAGTTCTTCAATGCCTACCTCAGCGGTGATCGGCGGACGACGCTGATGGACGTGATCGCGGCGGACTCGGTGTCGCTCACCGGAATGATGGATCTCGCGCGCCAGGTGCGCCGCACGATCGCCCGCGGCACGCGGCTCCGCGGCGCGGAGATCGTCGTCGGCGGCTTCGCCGCCTCGAGCCTCGACCTGCAGGAGAATCTGCTCGGCCGTTTCCCCGGTATCGTCGCGATGATTCTCGGTGTCACCGCCATCATGCTCCTCATCGCGTTCCGATCGATCCTGGTGCCGCTCAAAGCCGTCGTGCTGAATTGCGTGTCGGTAAGCGCCGCATTCGGACTGACCGTCCTCGTCTTTCAGCACGGCTACGGCGCGAGCCTGTTCGGGCTCGAGGGGCCGACGGAGGCAATTTTTGTCGTCGTTCCCGTGCTGGTGTTCGCGACGGTGTTCGGGCTCTCGATGGATTACGAGGTGTTCCTGCTGACGCGCGTGAAAGAGGTGTTCGACAAGACGGGCCGGAACGATCACGCGACGATGGAGGGACTCTCCACGACGGCATCGACGATCACGTTCGCGGCATCCATCATGATCATCGTCTTCGGCAGCTTCGCCTTCACCCGCGTGCTGGCCGTCCAGTTCATCGGCTTCGGGCTGGCGCTCGCCGTGTTCCTCGACGCCACGCTGATCCGCATGGTGCTCGTCCCGGCCATCATGCACATCGCCGGTCGCTGGAATTGGTGGCCCGGCGTCCGAGCGCCGCGGCGCGAGATCGAAGAAGTCCGGTAGCTAGAGGAGCGCCAGCTTCTCTCCCCACACGTCCCAATGCCAGGCCGGCACGCGGACGCCCGTGTCCGGATCCTTGAGCGGCTTGTACTGCAGCCAGCGCGCCTGGAATCCGAGCGTGCGCCCCAGCGCGAGGAGCCGCTCCTTGTCGGAGCTCACGAGGTGCACCATCGGCTCGTCGCGGATCTTATGCCGGTGAAGCCAAACGCCGCCGTTCAGGGCGAAGCGCATCCCCTCACGGCGGCGTTGGAATTCCCGATACGGCGGCTCTAGGTGCAGGTAATCCGGCCCTCGACAGTCGCAGGCGCCAATGCCGCCGCGTTCCCTTCGAACAGCGTGCACAGGCGCGTGGTCTGGGCATGGACCGCTCGGGCCGACCAGCCGCCGGGCGTCGCCGTCACGATCGTCAACGTCACACCGGTCGACGGGCTGAAGTTGTTCAGCGACGCGAGGTTGTTGGTATAGAACGTACTATCATAGAAGAAGGCCTCTTCCGCCGTCGCCAGGTTCTTCAGGTCCGACTTCATCGACGCGACGTACGCCTTCTGCTTCGTGTTAGCGAACTTCGGGATCGCGAATGACGCCAGGATCCCGATGATCACCACCACGATCAGCAACTCGATCAGGGTGAAACCGCGTGCCTTCACAGCTTTACCCTCCGGGCGCGAAAGGGCGCCGAACCCGGTTCTTACCGGAATCGACGCCCCTATTGTGGGCAACTCCGCTTGTTCCTGCAAGAGGCGTGCTTATCCCTTGGCATCAATCCAATTCCTTCCGTTTCCGGTACTTACGACCAATGGCACCCGTAGGGCAGCCACTCCCTCCATCTCGCGTTTTACAAGAGCTTCGGCAGAGACCACCTCCGCATCCGGGGCTTCGAACACCAGCTCGTCGTGCACCTGGAGCAGCATCTTCGTGCCGAAACGCTCGCGGGCGAGGGCGGCATGGATGCGGACCATCGCGATCTTGATCAGATCAGCGGCGGATCCTTGCAGCGGCGAATTGGTCGCGGTGCGCTCGCCGAAGGCGCGAATGCTGAAATTGCGGTCGCGCAGCTCGGGGATGTAGCGACGGCGGCCGAACAGCGTCTCGACGAAGCCGCGCGTGCGCGCTTCTTCCACTGTTTTGTCGAGCCAGGCACGCACGCCGGCAAAGCGCTCGAAGTACTGTTTGATGAAGGCCTTTGCTTCCTCCAGCGTAATCCCCAGCTGGCGCGACAATGCCAAGGCGCCCTGTCCGTAGATCGTGGCGAAGTTGATCGTCTTGGCGCGCGCGCGCATCTCTCCCGTCACGCTCGTCTCCGGTACGCCGAAGATCACCGCCGCGGTCTGCCGATGGATGTCGCCGCCGCGTTGGAACGCCGCCACGAAGGCCGGATCCTCGGAGAAGTGCGCCAGGAGTCGCAGCTCGATCTGTGAGTAATCGGCGATCAGGAGCCGCCGGCCCGGCGGCGCCACGAAAGCGCGCCGGATTTCACCGCCGCGCTTCGTCCGCACCGGAATGTTCTGGAGGTTCGGGTCGGATGAGGACAAACGGCCGGTGGCCGCACCGGTCTGATTGAAGCTGGTGTGAACGCGGCCGGTATCGGCGCGGATGTACCCGGGCAACGCGTCGACATAGGTGGACTTGAGTTTCGTGAGCTCCCGATACTCGATGAGCAGCCGCGGCACGTCGTGGCCCATGGCGGCCAGCTGTTCGAGCACTTCCACATCGGTCGACGCGCCGGTCTTGGTCCGCTTCTGCACCGGCAGCTTGAGTCGCTCGAACAGGACGGTGCGCAGCTGCGGAGTCGAGTTGATGTTGAACTCACCGCCCGCCGCGCGATAAATGTCCTGCTCCAGGCCCGTGAGCTCTTTCGTGAAGGCGCGCGACATCTCGCCGAGGAACGCGCGATCGACGAGGATGCCGGTGGCCTCCATGTCGACGAGCACGGGAATGAGGGGAATCTCGATCTCATCGAGCAGGCGGGTGAGATGATGCTCCTCGATCTCGGAACGGAACGCTGCTTCCAGCTGGAGTACCATTTCCGCGTACGCCGCCGAAACCCGCGCCGCGTCTTGCGGGGCGACGTCGGCAAGGGCGCCCTTCCCCACCAATCCGCTCATGCTGGGCAGCATGACGGACAACCGCTCGCGTGCGACGTCCTCGATCGCGTGCGAACGATTCCCGGGGTCGAGGACGAAGCTCGCGACCATCGAGTCGTAGGTGACACCCGCGAGCGCTGCGCCGGCGCGCGCCAGCGCGACCCACGTCGCCTTGATGTCGTGGCCGGCTTTGCGCACGGCGGGATCGGCGAGCGCGACGCGCAGCGGTTCGAGCGCGGGGCTGGAGAGGGGCGGGAGATTGCGCGGCGGGGTGGCGTCGAACTCACCTTCGCGCGCGCGATGCGCGAACGGCAGATACCACGACTGCCCGGGTGCAACCGCGACGGCGAGTCCCGCGAGTCCCGGCTCTGCTCGCAGCGCCACCAGCGGCGCCTTCCGCAGCTCGAGGGCGAGTGCTGGAATCTCCGTCAGGTCGTCGATGATGCGCGGAGCGGCAAGCTGCGGCGCACGCACCGCCGCGGCGGGAGCGGCGCTGGCACCCTCGGCTGCCGGCGGTGCGCTCAGCCCGACGCTCTCGAGCCCGTCGAGCTTCGGGATCAGGGTCCGAAACTCGAGCTCGGTGAACAATGTGGCGAGCGTTGCCGTATCCGGCCGCTGCACCCGGAGCTGTTCGAGATCGAGCGCCACGGGCGCATCGCGCCGCAGCGTGACGAGCTGGCGTGAGAGGCGCGCATTGTCGGCCTGCGCAAGCAGTGCTTCGCGCGGACGCTTGCCGGGAATCTCGGCGGCCTTCGCGAGAATGGTATCGAGGTCGCCGTAGCTCTCGAGCAGCTGGATCGCGGTCTTGTCGCCGATGCCCTTGACCCCCGGGATATTGTCGGAGCTGTCGCCCACCAGCGCGAGATAGTCGACGACGCGCTCGGGCGGGACGCCCAGCCGCTCGTTCGCGTTGGTTTCATCCACCCATTGCTCTTCGACGGCGGCTTGACCGCCGCGTCCTGGATTCAGCAGGGCGATGCCGGGACTGATCAGCTGGTAGAAATCCTTGTCTCCCGACACGATCACGGCCTGCATGCCGCCGGCGGACACGCGGTCGGCGAGCGTCGCGACGACATCGTCGGCCTCGTAGCCGTTGATCGCAATGACGGGAATGTGGAAGGCGTCGAGGATTTGACAGACGCGCTCGAGCGAGCGGTCAAAGTCCTGCTGCAGCTCTTCTCCCAGCTTCTCCCGCGTTGCCTTGTACTCGGGATACTCCGCCTGCCGGAACGAGACGCCGCGGTCGTGCACCCAGCCGACGTATGCCGGGTGATAGTTCTCGTACAGGCGTAGCAGAAAGTTGGTGATGCCCCAGACCGCGGACGTGTTCTCGCCGCTCTTGGTGGTGAGCGGCCGGGCGATCATTGCGAAAAAGGCGCGATAGATGAGCGCGTACCCGTCGACGAGAAAGACGCATGTCTTTCCCGCGGTGCTCGCGGGGATCGGGGGCGCGGGGCGCGGCGGCATAGGCGAGAAAACTAAACCCCGGGGGGATGCCCCGGGGTCGTCGACGGTCGGGTGAAGAGGGCGCGCGTCTAGACGCGCACGACGTTGGTGGCGTGGAGCCCCTTGTCCCCTTGCTTCACTTCGAACTCCACCACCTGCCCCTCGGAGAGCGTCTTGAAGCCGTCCATCTGGATCGCCGAGAAGTGCACGAACACGTCCTCGCCGCCATCCTGCTCAATGAAGCCGTACCCCTTGGCGTCATTGAACCACTTCACCTTTCCCTTGATCACGATTCCGCCTCCTGCAGAGTCTGTCACTTGCCCTACGGTGGACGCTAGAAAAGACGGGGCGTGGAAAAGGCTGTCAAGGCGGGTTACGGCGCGCCGTACAATGCGCGATACAACTCGCGATTGCGCAACAAACTGCGCACGTAGCCGCGCGTTTCGGCGTAGGGAATCAGCTCGATGAAGCGATCGGGATCGTCGGCACCCGCGCGCACGAGCCAACGGCGCACGGGCACGGGCCCGGCGTTGTACGCGGCGATCGCCGCATCCACGCGACCGAACTGCTTGATCAGCTCCGCCAGATGCGCGGCGCCGAGATGCAGGTTGAGGTCGGGAACGGTGATCCAGTCGGGATAGAACGCCACGTCGAGGCCGCGCGCGAGCAGCGCCGCGGTACTCGGCAGCAGCTGCGCGAGACCGCGCGCTCCCGCGGGCGACAGCGCTTCGACGTCGAACACGCTCTCCTGGCGCACGAGCGCGGCGAGAAGCAGCGCATCGACGCCGAACTCTTCGGCCTCGGCTTGCACCGCCGTGCGGTTCGGCCACGGGAAGATGGCGCGCAGCACGCGGACGTCGCCGGGCGCGAGCAACGCCGCCTGCCAGCCGAGCCGCACCGCCGCCGAGCCGTAGCCGCGCGTGCTCAGCCCTTCGCTCCATGCGAGCAGGGCGTCGAGCTCCTGCGGAGGATGCGCGAGGACGACGCGCACCTCTGCCTGCGCCTCGCTGTCGAGCCCCGCGAGCAGCAACGTGTCGATCCGCGCGAGACCCGCCAGCACCGCCGGTGGCGGCAGCGTCGGCGCGGAGGGCGCGGCGAACGCCAGCGGGCCAAGCTTCGTCTCGCGGCGCGCGCGCATGCCGTAATAGCCGAGCGAATCCTCGTGCGCCAACGCGACCCACGTGGCGCGCGCCTGCGCCGTGTCCCCTTGGGCCTCCGCCATCTTGCCGAGCCAGAATCGCGCGGCGGTGCGCTGCGGACCGCCGGCGGCGATCTCGCCGCGATACAGCGCGGCCGCACTGTCGGGCCGACCGGCACTCTCGGCACGCGCCGCCAGCCGGAAGCGCGCGAGCGAAGCGCGGGGATCGGTGGGATAACGGGTGATCAGATCGGCGTACCACCGGCCGGCGTTCGCCCAGTCATCGCGGCTGTCGAACATGTCGGCGAGCACATAGAGTGCGCCGGGCGCCGCCGAGTCGGCCGGGAACGCGCGCGCGAATCCCGCGAGGGTGGAGACGGCCGTCGTATCACCGAGCCGCACCAAGACGCGGCCGCGGCGGTAGGTCGCGAGCGGACCGAGCGCGGAGTCGCGCGCCGCCGCGCCATACGCACGCGCGGCTTCGCGGAACCGCCCGCTCGCGACGAGCAGCTCGCCGTCGAGCAGGAGTGTTGCCGCACTCGAGTCTCCAGCGCGCAGCGCGTGCTCGACGTGGATGCGGGCGTCGCGAAGGCTGGTCCGGCGGTTCAGGGCGCGGGCGAGCGCGACGTGCTCGGCCGGAGCGTGAGGCGGCAACGGACCAAGCGCGAGCGCCACGCCCGCGGCCGCGTCGTCGCTCAACGGATCGCGGCCGAGCAGCGCATAGAGCGAGCTCCGCGCCCGCCCGGAATCTCCGGACGCGAGTGCGAGCCGCGCGGCGTCGAGACCCTTCCCTGCCGCGACAAAGGCGTCCAATGCCCGAGCCGTGTCGGCGGCGAGGAGCAGCGACCGCGCGCGTGCGATCGGCACGTCCCGGGCGGCGGGGGTCGGCACATCGGAGAGCAACTGCCGCGCCGCGACGGTGTCGCGGGTGACCCGCGCCTGGCGCACGCGCAGCCACGGGTCGATCGAGGCCAGCGCGCCCCCGGCGCGTGCTGCCGCCAGGGCAGCCGCCGCGCTGTCCGGTTGTCCCGCCGCGTCGAACGCGACGCCGGCGCGCACGGCGAGCAACGGCCGGCGCGCCGCGGGAGCGCGCTCGCGCGCCATCTGGAAGTGTGTCGCGGCCTCCGCGGACCGACCCACGCCGAACTCGGCCTGGGCCAGTACGGCGAGCGCCTCACCGTCGAGGTAGTCCGCCAGCCACGGCTGATTCGCGAGCAGGGCGCGCGCGTGCTCGTAGCGTCGCGCGTTCACTTCGGCCTTCGCGCCTTCGACGATCAACAACGCGTTGGGATTGGGGTCACGCCGCGCTTCGGCGAGCAGCGTTTCGGCGGCGTGCCACGGGCGGCCGCTGAGTCGCAGCGAATCGGCCCGGAAGGTCGCGGTGTGATCCGCCGGCACGACCGCCTGTGCCGCGGTCCGCCGCGCGATGCCGGCGCCAGCGAGGACCGCCAGCGCCGCCGTCCCGAGCGCGGCGCGCGCGGTCATCGGCCGGATCGCCTCACGCGCGCGAGGACCCGCTGATAGTCCGCCCGGGACGCCGGTGTGAGACGGTAGCGACTGAATCCGGATTGATCCTGGAAGAAGAGGACCAGCCGCTCCGCGCTGTAGGTCCAGCGGAGCACGCGCGCGCCTGAGCGGTCCATGCCGTTCGAGAGATCCAACACCTCGTCCGGCTCGCCCAGCGAGATCAGCACTTCACCGCGATCGGTGAGCCAACCCGGCTCGCCCTCGTCCTGGAAGCGGACATTCGCCTGCTGCACGCGGTGGAAGTAGTCGTCGAGCGCTTCGTTCTCCGGCGTCATCGGCACGGGGTCGGTCGCGCGCCAGAAATCACGCCAGAGATCGGGCCGGCGTTCGGGAGACGCACGCCGCAGCGAGTCGACCCACAGCTGGTCGCTGAAGTAGCGGAGCAGGCTCAGCATTTCATCGAAGTTCGTGATCACCCATTGATTCGAGAAGCTCACCAAGAACGGAGACCTCGTCGTGTCGCTGCCGGACACGACCTCGAGCTCCGCCTGCCCCACCGGCAGCTTGCCGGGTGGGACCACGATGATCGCCGCTCCCAGCTCCGGCCCGGACCCCGGCGTCAGGCGCACGCTGTCGCGCCACAGCTCCTTGTCGCCTTCGTCCAGCGCTCGCGCGACGACGCCGTCTCCACGTCTTGGCCCGTAGCGCTCCACGTAGAAGCGCAACGAGTCCGAGCCGTACGGCAGGGTCGCGCGGGGATTGGAAAGGAGCTTAGGCGTCTGGTCCCTGGCGCTGCGCCCTTCCGCCGTGTACACCGCGATCGGCTCCCCCAGCCGCGGCCCGTCGAAGCGGTGCGCCGTGTCGACGCGCTCGGCGCGCGCGAATGCGGGACCGTTCCGGTCGCGCACCATCACCATCACGTGATAGACCCCGGGCGGCACCGTCACGAACTGCTGATAGATGACGCTTTCGTCGGTGCGTAGCGTCTCCTGAAAATTGCGGACGCGGATCTGTTGATCGCTGCCGATCTGCCGCACCGGCGTAACGGAGCTGCTGTCGGTGCGGAACGCGGCCTCGACGCGGTATTCCGCGACGAATTCGGAGCCACGACGCTGGAAGCTGAGCGCTTGATTGGCGAGCGAGACGGAAAACAGTGCCAGTGTCGAATCGGCGATCGGGCCTTCCAAATAGCGCACGGATGCGACGAACGGCAGGTCGCCGCCGCCGACGAGGGCGCCCATGGAGCGGTACACCGCCGTGGCGTCGAACAGCCGCGGCAACGTCGTGCCGGGCCGCGGCCCACTCTCCGGGCTGCCCACACGCTGCCACGACCCGCAGCCCGCGAGCATGATCGCCGCCATCCCTATTGCCGCCCTGCCGCGTCGTATCACTTGCCGAGCCTCAAATCCGGGCGTTAGTTTCGCGCTAACCCCATGGCGAATGAGAACCTGGCCGGTCGCACAATCGCCGGCTACCGTCTCCTCGAGCGCGTCGGTGAGGGAGGGACGGCGGAGGTCTATCGCGCCGACCACCCCGCACGTGGCGCCTGTGCGTTCAAGGTATTGCGGGAGCGCCTCAGGGGCGACCCCATCGCTGTTAAACGCTTCCTGCGTGAGGCCGGATACGGCTCCCGGGTGGTGCATCCGGGCGTGGTCCGCACCCACGACTACGGTGAAGCCGACGGCCTCTACTACCTTGCGCTCGAGTGGGCCAAGGGCGAAGCGCTGGCGGACTTCCTCCACCGCCGCGGCCCGCTCTCGCCGGCCGACGCCGTTCCCCTCGTCCGACAGCTCGCCGACGCGCTGACCGCGGCGCACAACGCCGGCATCATTCATCGCGATCTGAAGCCGGAGAACATCATGTACGATCCGGCGGCCCGGACCGTGAAGCTGCTCGACTTCGGGATCGCTCGCGACGCCGAGGAACCGTCCGAGGAGCGTCTGACGCGGACGGGCTTCTTCGTCGGCACGCTCCAGTACGTCGCACCCGAGGCCCTGTCCGGTGCGTTGGTGGACGGCCGCGCCGACATCTACAGTCTCGCCACGATCACCTATTACATGCTCACGGGCCGTCATCCGCACACCGGGCGCAGCCCGCGCGAGCTGTTTCAGCAACTCCTGAGCCAAGCCCCGACGCCCCTCTCGGAAGGACGGAAGGACAAGCGCTTTCCGCCGGGTCTCGAGGCCGCGATCATGAAAGGACTCGCGCGCCAGCCCGGCGACCGTCAGCCCACCGTCGCCGCGTTCGCCGAGGACCTCGAGGCGGGCCTGGCGGGCGTGCCCCCGGGCGGCCGGCGCAAGCGCGGGCTGCTCGGCACGCTGAAAGACATAGTTGGCAAGCGGCAAAGTGAATAGTAGTAGCGACTACTACTACTTAAGAGACACGCTCAGGGATCTCCTCCTCGCGCGCTCGGTCAAGCGGGGTGATTTCGTGCTCGCGTCGGGACGCCGCTCTTCCTTTTATATCGACGCGCGCCTCACGACCATGTCCGGCGATGGCCTCGCGGTCATCGGCGGGCTCGGCCTCGATCGCCTGGCGGCACGCGGCTGGACCCCCCGCGCCGTCGGCGGCCTCACGCTCGGCGCCGATCCCGTCGCCTATGCGCTCGCGCTCACCGCCAAGCGCCGCGGCCAACTGCTCGATGCCTTCACCGTACGCAAGCAGCCCAAAGCCCATGGGACAGGAAAACGCATTGAGGGGTGCTTTCAGTCCGGGTTTTCCGTCGTCATCGTGGAGGATGTGCTCACGACAGGATCCAGCGCGCGCGATGCCATCAGCGCCGTCGAAGCCGAAGGTGGGCAGGTGCTCGGCGTGATGGCGGTGGTCGACCGGCAGGAGGGCGGCCGCGAGACGATCGAAGCGGCCGGCTATGTGGTGGAAGCGTTCCTCAGCGCGGGCGACCTGGGACTGGGAGCGACATGACCATTCCCCGGCGGCTGTCGTTCGCGGCGCGCGCCCGCGGCTGGCACGACGATGCCACGGCGCTCGAGCAACGCTTCAAGGATCTCGAGACGTTCGACCGCAGCCATCGCCGGCGTTGGGCGATTGCGGCGGTCATCGGCGCGCTCGGCATTCTCGGGAACCTCGCCGGCATTATCGATACGCACCTCGGGACGGTGGTCCTAGTCGCGGGTGGCGGCGCCGTCATCAACGCGATCGTCGGACTGATCAACGAGCGCGGCTGGTATCGCTGGTGGTTCATCTATATGCTGCCGCTGCTCGACGTCGTGCTCGTAAACGTGCTCGTCGTCTGGTATGGACACGGCGGTGTGGTCGCCGCGCTGTTCATCGCCGTCCTTCCGTACGCGTTCGATCAAGGACAAGCAGTCGGCGATTTTCTGGTGCTGGTCGGGTCGATCGCCTACCTTGGCGCCAGCTGGCTGCACGGACAGCTGTATGGTGGGACCGGGCTCGATACCGTCGCCTATCTCGAGACCGGTGTTTTCATCGTGGTGGCGATGGCACTGAAGCGAATTCCCGCGACGTTGATCCAGCGCATTCGGCGCGCACGCAGCGTGATGGGCGAAGCGGAGCAGGGGTTCCTCGCCGTGCGCGCTTCGGCCGCCGAGGCGGACGAGCTCGGGTTTCTCGAGAAGAGCTTCAATCGGATGCTCGAGGAGATTGGAACCACGATCTCGGCGGTGCAGCGCGAGGCCGATGAGGTCGCGGCGTTCGCCGAAGAATTGGCCGCCGCCGCGCAGGAGCTGCATGCCACTACCGAGGCCCTGACGCAGACCTCCCAGCGTCTGGCCGGCGACCTCGGTAACCAGCGCGGACTCGCCGACGGCGCGCGCGGCGAAAGCGCCAAAGCCGCGGATCAAGCCGAGTCGCTGCGCGTGCGCGCCGAGCTGATGCAAGTGGACGCGTCGCGGCTGGTCGGCACGGCGGAGCGGGGACGTGAGCGCGTCGCGCGCGCGAGCGCCACATTGCGCGCGGTGGGTGAAGAAGTCCGTGCGACGGCCTCGACCGTCGCCGGGCTGTCCGGCATGTCGGAGCGCATCGGCGTCTTTGCGCAGACGATCGCGCGCATCGCGCGCCAGACGCACCTGCTGGCGCTCAACGCGGCCATCGAAGCGGCGCGCGCCGAAGAGCACGGCGAAGGGTTTGCCGTGGTGGCAGACGAGGTGCGGACGCTGGCGGCCGAGGCAGGGAAGTCGGCGCGCGAAGTCGCCGAGCTGGTGAGCGACCTGCGGACCGGCATCGAGGCCGCGGCGCGGGCGATGCAATCGGGTGAAACCAAGGTGCGCGACATCGGCGCGGTGGCGGCCGAGGCGGACGGCGCGCTGCAAGAGCTGCATCAGGGCGTCCAGCTCATGGGCGATCTCGTCAATGCGACGGCGGAAGTCTCGCGCAGCCAAGCCGAGCGACTCGCCCAGTTGGCACAATCGTTACAGCAAGTCGCCAGCATCTCGACGGCTTCCTCTGACAGCGCCAATCACACGGCGGCGGCGACCGAGGCACAGATCACCTCGATGGGCGAGCTAACGGCAACGTCACAGCAGCTGGCTCAACTCGCCGAGCGGCTGCGTGGCGGCATCGCGCGCTTCTCGGTCCTACGGCCCGAGCAAACGACTCGCGAACACCAGATTCGCCCCGCCGCGGACTGATCGTCTCACCCCGCGCGGGAGACCGCTGCGCCGTTCGGGCCTTGGTCCCATGATCCCGCGTTGAACGGGTAGAACGCGCGCAGGGCCTCCCGGTACGGGGTGATCAGCAAATCGATGTAGCGCGCCAGCGCCACGTCGAACGGAAAGCGGCGCCGGAATTCGCCGGCGGTCACGCCCAGCACCGCGCGCAGATGACGGCCGAAGCTCTGCGGCGACGAATAGTCCATCCGGTAAGCGACATCGGACACCGACAGCCCGGGGTTCTGAAACAGAAAAGCCGCATGCAGCAGCCG
This sequence comes from Gemmatimonadales bacterium, assembly GCA_035491815.1. Lineage (GTDB taxonomy): Bacteria > Gemmatimonadota > Gemmatimonadetes > Gemmatimonadales > GWC2-71-9 > 20CM-2-65-7. Next base: position 22,214 of record DATJKA010000076.1, read on the forward strand.
CATTCCCGCCAGGTAGCTCTTCGGTGACGGAATGCCGGCGCGGTGAAAGCGGGACATGAGCGTGCTGGGCCGGACGCGCAGATGACGCGCCAGCGCGCGGACGGTGCTCAGCGCCGGGGCGAGACGCGCGACCGCTTCGAAGAAGAGACGTACTTCTTCGGTCGTCGGGTCGAGTGCCGGTGTGATGCGCGCGAGGACGCGTGCCGCAACGGGCGACGCTGGGTGTCCGACGAGATCGCGCAGGCGACGCCAGCCATCCGGCTCGGTGCAGTCGACCGCGGCGCGCACTCCCGTCGCGCCGAGGCGGAGCAGGGTCTCGGTGGCCTCGCGATCGTGTCTGGAGACGAGCGCCACCGCGGGGATCGCCGGGAATTCGCGGACGAAGCGCGCGACGCCGGGAAGCCCTTCACCGTGGCAGCGATGCACGGAGATGATGACCGCATCGATGCGACGCCGGCGCACCACGGCGAGCGCCTCCCGCAACGACTCGGCGTGATGAGTGTTGAAGCACCCATCGCCCGCAGCGTCGATGCGCGGGCGTTCGGGCGGGGGCAGCACAGTGCAGACGGTCACCATTGCGCCGCTACGGTAAGCGCGGCGCCTCAACGATCGGTCACCGCCGCTGCACACCGCCTCCCGCCGCCTCGAGCGTGTGTGTTTCGGTAACGCGCGCGCGGCCAGATGCTACGTTTGGAGGGCGCATGAGCTCGAAACGACTGCTGATCGTCTTCTCCGCCATAATCGCGCTCCTGATGGTCGCGGGCGCGGTCAGCTTCGTCCGCTACGCGCGCGAGCATGCCCCGAATCCCGCACTCGTCGCCGTAGCGCCGTTCGATATCTTCGTCCCCGGTCTCGAGCCGTGGCGCGTTCGCCTCGCCGAGGGTCTCACGCAGGAGCTGCAATCGCAGGCGCCGCTCTCCGCTGTCCCGCAAGCCGTGGTCCGCGAGCGGTGGCAGGGGGAATCGCGCCCCGAGCTCGGCGCCGTCGATTTGGCGCGGCGGACGAGCGCGGGCGTGGCGGTCTACGGGCGGCTCGACCCTGTGGCGGGAAAAAGCGACTCGTTGCGCGTGCAGATGATCGCGATCGCGGCGGGGACCGGACGGGTCGTGGTGTCCATCGACCGGCGCTGGCCCGTCGCCGAGCTCGCATCACTCGCGCGCGTGCTCGCCGACCAAGTACGCCGGGACTATCGTTATCCCAGTGACTGACCCGTTCGCCGAGTTAAACGCCGCGCTGGTTGATCGATACGTCGTCGACCGCGAGCTGGGTCGCGGCGGCATGGCGCTGGTGTACCTGGCGCGCGACGTGAAACACGAGCGGTTCGTCGCGCTCAAGACGCTGCGGCCCGAAATCGCCATCGCACTCGGGCGCGAGCGGTTCCTGCGTGAAATCAAGCTGGCCGCCCGGCTCCAGCATCCCAACATCCTGCCGGTCTACGACTCCGGGGACGCCGGCGGCACCCTGTACTACGTCATGCCGTACGTCGAAGGCGAGTCGCTGCGCGACCGGCTGGAGCGTGAGCCGCAGCTCCCCGTGGACGATGCGCTGCAAATCGCGCGTGAAGTCGCCGACGCGCTCTCGTACGCGCACGACCACGACGTCGTGCATCGCGACATCAAGCCCGAGAACATCATGCTCTCGGGCGGCCACGCGATCGTGACCGACTTCGGTATTGCGCGCGCCGTCAGCGCCGCCGGCGGCGACAAGCTGACACAGACGGGACTGGCGATCGGCACGCCGGCGTATATGCCGCCGGAACAGGCCTCGGGCTCGGGGCAGGTAGACCGTCGCAGCGACATCTACAGTCTCGCCTGCGTGCTGTACGAGACGCTCGCCGGCCAGCCGCCGTTCACCGGTCCGACCGCGCAGGCGATCATGGCCCGCCACTCGCTCGACGCGGTCCCGCGGCTCAAGATCGTGCGCGACGCGATCCCCGACGATCTCGAGGTCGTGATCGAGCGCGCGCTCGAGAAGGTGCCCGCCGACCGGTACCAGACGTCGGGCGAATTCGCCAAGGCACTCACGGTCGCCAGCACCGGCCGCGTGTCGCGCATCACGCAGGCGCGACGTCCCCGCCGCCGCTGGCAGGTGCCGCTGATCGTCGCGGCGAGCGTGGTGGCCGTGGGACTCGGTGGATGGCTCATCTTCGGCGCCGGCGCCAGGCACGGGGTGGGCGGAGGGGCACCATCGGGCGGGGGTCTCGACGCGCGGCGCGTCGCCGTTCTGTACTTCACCGATTTGAGCCGCGACTCCTCACTGGGGCACGTCGCCGCCGGCCTGACCGAAGGGTTGATCACCGAGCTGCAGAAAGTCCGCGCGCTCGCCGTCGTTTCCGTCAACGGCGTGGCGCCGTTCCGCGGGCAGGAAGATGTCGTCCCGCGCGACAGCATCGCCCGCGCGCTGCACGCCAGCACGCTCGTCGCGGGAAGCGTCGAGCCGGTCGGCGACCGCGTGCGGGCGACGGTGCGGCTCGTGGACGGTACCAGCGGTGCGGACGTCGGCGAGCGGGTGAGCTTCACGCTGCCCGCCAATGCGCTCTTGCAGGTCCGTGATTCGGTGATCCGCGAGACCGCGCGGCTGCTGCGCACCCGGCTCGGCGCCGAAGTGCAGTTGCGCGAGCTGCAGGCGGGAACCACGAGCCCGGACGCATGGGCGCTGGTGCAGCGCGGGGGCGACGTCCGCCAGCGGGGCGAGCGCGCGTTGTCCGGTGGCGACGCCGCGGCAGCGCTCATTGCGGCCCATCAAGCTGATTCCTTACTCGACGCCGCCGAGCGCGCCGACCCGCGCTGGTCGGATGCGCCGGTGCTCCACGGCTACGTGGCGCTGCTCGCAGCGCGCGCGGAGGGCGCCCGCCCGCAGCGGGCGGCGCACCTGCAGGACGGGCTGACCCATGCCAGTCGGGCGTTGCAGCTCAATCCCACCGACGCCGCCGCGCTCGGGCTGCGGGGCACGCTGCGCTACCAGCTGTGGCGGCTCAACCTCGACTCCGATTCTACGCGCCACGCGGCCTTGCTCGACAGCGCGCAAGCGGACCTCGAGAGCGCCGAGCGCGCCGATCCCTCGATCGCGAGCGTGCATGCCGTGTTGAGCCAACTCCATTATGCGCCACCGCGCGAGGACCTCGTGGCGGTAGTGCTGGAAGCGCGCGCCGCCTACGAGGCGGACGCGTACCTGCGTGAGGGCGAGACGGTGCTCGAGCGCCTGTTCTACGCGTCGTATGACCTGGCGCAGTTCCAGGAAGCGCGGCGCTGGTGCGACGAAGGCGGCCGGCGTTTCCCCAAGACCGCACGATTCCTCGACTGCCAGCTCTGGATGCTGCTCGCCCCGGGCACCGAGGTCGACATCCCGCAGGCTTGGGGCATCGCGGCGCGCGCGGACTCGCTGACGCCACCAGCCGAGCGAGCGTTCCGCTCACGGCTCCGCAGCATCATCGTCGGCGGCGCGATCGGGCGCGCGGGACGGCGCGATAGCGCCGAGCATGTGTTCGCGCGCGCGCGCACCACCGACCAGACGATCGACGCGGAACAGGATTTGCCAGGGTACGAGGCGGTGGCGCGCGCCCAGATGGGCGACAACCAGGGCGCCATCGCCCTGCTGCGCCGGTACGTCGCCACACACCCTGGCCACACGTTCCAGCGGGGCGGCGTACTGCACTGGTGGTGGCGCGGCCTGGAACGCGATCCGCAGTTCGCTGCCTTGCTGCGCGGCTCTCACTGACCCGCGCTGTAGCGCGCGTGCCACAGAAGCGCGTGGGATGGAGCCGACGCGCGTTGTCGCACCCGCGCTATACTCGGCGAGCAACATCGGGCGCAGTTGTGGCTGCCGTGCAACGATTCTCCTCCCGACGTGTGCTCAACGCCACACGTGCACAGGACTTGCAGCGCTCAAGCGATCGAGGGGTTTTCCGAGTACGTCCGCGATCGCCAGGAGCGCAGTTTGCCGAACTGGTGTACCCGCCTTACGCTCGCAGCCGTCGTCATCGTCGCGCTGAACGGATGCCGTGGTGAGCCCGTGACGCCGGCGGCGGCTCCCGTATTCGCCGTGTCCGACGGGGCGCACTCTGGGAATCACGACTTCTTTTTCCTCGCCCCGCTGTTCAAGAACGCCAGCGCGAGTCCCTACTTCGAGCCCGCCGCGTTCGACGCGACACTGAAGCCTAGCGTCGAGATCTGTGAGCTGGCGGCACCGGCGACGGATGGATCGCGCGACTGCATCACCGGCGATCCGGTCAAGCGATTCGACCCCGGTGAGGTGAGCGTCGATACGGCCGGGCAGTTGTATCAAGTGAATTGGCACACCGACGAATCCGACCTCGACGTACTCAAGTACTACCGGATCAGCGTGCTCGTCGGCGGCAAGCTGCTCGGGTTTGCAGATATCGACCCGGTGCTCTCCGGATCGGAAATCAAGAACCTCCAGACCGGCGAAAACATCCCGCTCGTCGACGGCCGGACGCTGCCGATCAAATTCCGCATCGAATCCGGCGCGCTGTGCGCCGAGGACGCGTCACTCGGCGATGCCACCGCCTGCGCGGCCGCGACGATCAATCTCGCCCAGGGTGGGGGAATCCACTTGTCCGCCGACGGCGAAGACTTCCGGTTCGACGTCGCGCCGAACACCGTGGCGAGCATCGGCGGCCAGGTCATCACGGATCTGACGTTCAGCCTCGGCGTGTGCGATGGAATCGACGTCGACCTCCCGACATTCGGGAAGTGCCTCCGCGTCTCGACCTTCTTCACGGTTCCGGGGGTGGGCGCGGTGGTCTTCTCCAAGCCGCTCCTCATCTCGATGTGCACGTTGAACGAGGAGTACCACACCGCCGATGAGACGCGGCAGGAAGGTCTCATCACGCTGCACCAGCAGGATGGGCCGTTCATTCGGGCGTTGCCACATGCGGAACCCAACTGTGCGAGCATCAGCAGCAGCCCCAAGGAATCGAGCGGCTGGGAATGGCTGAAGAGCCTGGCGATCCGCGTCCTCGCCCCCGAACCGGCATACGCCGAGACCCGCTCCAGCCGCGCGATGATGCTCCATGTGGGTGCCGGCGGCGAGTCGAGCTCGCTTGGCACCGACTGCAGCAGCACGTCGTCCGCGCCTGGGGGTCCAGAGCTCGCGACCTGCGCGTCCAGCCCGGCCGTGCGCGCACCGACAGCCACCACCTCGCTCACCGCCGCTGCGCTCGACGAGCTCGCGCGGACGGTCACCGACCTCCAGTTCGCGCTGCCGGCGAAGATGGCGTACGTCGATTCCGGCGACGCGAGCCGCACCGCCCTCGCGGGCACGACGTTGCCGACGCGCGTGCGGGTCACGGACTGGGACAGCAACCCGGTGGCCAACGCCCGCGTGCAGTTCATCGTGCCCGGGATCGACGGGCCCGGTGTTGAAATCGCCACCGTCCTCAGCAATGCCGACGGCATTGCGGAGCTCTCCTGGGCCATCAACGCCGGCCCCAACGCCGTGGTGGCGACCGGTCGCGGCATCGCGGCGCAGAACAACTATCCGGGCGCCGATGTGAAGCCGTTCATGCCGGACATCTCTTTGCCGACGGGCCAGGAGCAGTCCGTTCTCCTCGGCGTCGGACTGGTTCCGTTCACCGCCGTTGGCTCGGATGTGGATCTGGTCGTGTCGAGCGGCACGCCGACGCTGTCGCTGGGCTCGGTGCTCGCCGGCGGAAACCTCAGTCTCTCCCCGTGGACGATCTCGAATCGCGGCAGGACGGACGTGACGGCGTCGATCACCAGCGGCGTGTACTTGTCGCCGGATCCCGTGATCACGGCGGGCGACGTGCTGCTGGCCGGCAATGTGAACGCGCCGAGCGAGTTGACCGCGGGGCACGGCGTAACGTGGGGCAGCTCGAGCATCAAGATTCCGTCGAACACCGCGCCGGGGCTGTACTACATCGGCATCCTCGTCGATGCGACCAATGCACAAGCCGAGTCGAACGAGACCAACAACTTCGTCAGTGTGCCGCTGACGGTTGTCGGCGTGACACTCCCAGGACTCTCAGGATCTCCCTCGAATAGTCGCTGACTTCCTCACGCAACCGCCAAAACCGAAAAAATCGAAGAATCGCGCTATGTGACGGCCGTCACACACTTTGCGCGTCAGAGTACTTGCGAGTGTCGCCGCTGTAGGTAGAATCTGCGCCGCGCCCGCAACGTTCGCTGACAGCCCAGGAGTTGTGCCCTATGAATCGTCTCACCCGTCTGCTGCTCACCGGAGCCGCGTGTCTTCTCTTTTTTGGATGTCGCGGCGACACGGTGAGTCCGAAACCCGACACACCGATGTTTGCCGTCTCCGACGGTGCGCACAACGGTAACCCCGACTTCTTCTTCCTCCCGCCGCTGTTCAAGAATCCCAGCACCGATCCCAACTTCGAGCCGAACGCCGCGAACATGAGTCTCAAGCCGGCAGTCGAGATCTGCGAGCTGGGACCGGCGGCGGCGGATGGATCGCGGCAATGCATCGCAGGGCCGCCGCTCAAGCGCTTCGACCCGAGCGCCGTCACGGCCAGCCTGACCGACCAATCCTACCAGGTCAACTGGCGCACCGACGAGAGCGCGCTCGATCCCGCGAAGTTCTATCGCATCCGCGTTTTGGTCGGCACGTCGCTGCTCGGATTCGCAGACGTCGACCCGGTGTCGAACGGCAGCCAGCTCAAGAACGTGCAGACGAACGAATACATCGGGCTGGTCGATGGCCGCACTCTTCCGATCAAATTCCGCATCGAGACCGGCGCGCTGTGCGCCGTGGACGGCACGCCCTGCGCGAGCGGCACGATCAATCTTTCGCAGGGCGGGGGCGTCGAGCTGGTCGGCGACGGCGAGGACTTTCACATCGACATCCCGTCCGGCACGACGGCGACGTTCAACGGGCAGCCGGTCAACAACGTCACGCTGAATCTCGAGGTCTGCCCCGGCATCGACGTCGATCTCCCCACCTTCGGTCCCTGCTTGCGCGTCTCGACGTTCTCCGACGCGACGGGGCAGGGCGAGCTGCAATTCTCGAATCCGGTGTTGATCTCGATGTGCGTCTTGAACTCGGTCTATCACACGCCCGACGAGACGCGGCAGGAAGATCTCATCACGCTGCACCAGCAAGACGGCGCGCTGATCCGCGCGCTGCCGCACGCCTCCCCGGACTGCAACGTGATCGGGTCGCGGAGCGGCTGGGACCGGCTGAAGAGCTTCGCCGCACGCCTGTTCGCCCCGCAGTCCGCCTACGCGGCCACGCGCAGCGCAGTGCTCCACGTTGGAGCCGGCGGCGAGACGAGCGTGACAGGTGCGCAGTGCACGCCGTCGAGCAGTGCCGTGCAGCGCTCCCTGCCTGCCGGCATCACGATGACGACGACGTGCCCGCCGTCGAGCCCGATCACGCGCAGCAGCGGTGGCCCGCGCGCGCAAGGGTCGGTGATGGCGGCCGTCACGCCGCCGCTGACGGTGAGCGACTTCCAGTTCGCGCTGCCGGCGAAGATGGACTACCTGAACCCCGATGACGCGCAGCGCACCGCTCCTCCCGGTACGGCGCTTCCCACCGCGGTGAAGGTGACCGATTGGGACGGCAACCCGGTGCAGGGTGCGCGCGTCACGTTCACGGAGCCCGTGATCGAAGGGCTGCCCACCCCGCTCGGCGTCGCGATCAGCAATAGCGACGGCGTGGCACAGATCCAATGGACGATTCGGGCGGGCCCCAACACGGCCGTCGCCAGCGGACGCGGCATCGCGGCGCAGAACAACTACCCGAATGCGGCGGTGAAGCCGTTCATGCCCGACATTTCGCAGCCGGCGAATCTCGAGAATCCGGTGGCACTGGGTACGGGCAGAATCACGTTCAACGCGACGGGCGAGGTCCCGGCAACGCCCGTGCTCGATCAGCAAAACCTCCTCGATGGCCAGCTCGGCGGTCAGGGCATCGGCCGCTTCAGCGACATCGACGGGACGCCCGATCCCAACGGGACGTTGTTCGACTTCCAGGACGCGCAGACGTTCACCGCCGGCACGTCGGGCCGGCTCACCGAGATCCGCGTGCCGCTCATCAATAATTCGGGGGCGACGGTCGGCGTGACGCTGCAGGTCGTGGCGGTGGTCGGCGGCGTGCCCGACGAGACGCACAGCCTCGGCCAGGTCACCATCCCAGCGTCGGCGATTTCGACAAACTTTGCCGACATCTCGAACCCCGCGGCGTGGGCCTCGTTCGATCTGTCGACACTCGGCATCGACGTGACGTCGGGCCAAGCGTACGCGTTCATCGTGCGGTCGTTGAGCCCGAGCGCATATCTGTACAATCCCGAGTTCACGTCGGGCTACACGAACGGCGCCGGGTACCGCCGCAACCTCGCGCTCAGCGCGACGTGGACGAATACCGAGCAGGATTTCGGCTTCCAGACGTTCGTAATCCCGAACTAGCCGAGCGATTCCGGCTGGTCCGATCACGCCGAAGGGCGGCTCGATGCTGGGCCGCCCTTCCGTTTTCCCTGCCTGCGGCGCCTATTCTGCCCGAGTGGCGCGCGACCTCATCGAACGGGTTCGACAAGCCTTGGGGGATCGTTACACCGTCATCACGGCGGTGGGACGGGGCGGGAACGCGACGCTCTTCGGCGCGTTCGACGCCACGGGCCGGCGCGTCGCGATCAAGGTCTTGCACCCCGAGCTCGCCGTGTCGGTCGCCGCGGACCGTTTCCTCCGCGAGATCCGCTATGCGTCGGAGCTCGACCACCCGCACATCGCCCCGCTGCTCGACTCGGGCGAGAGCAATTATCTCCTCTGGTTCGTGATGCCGTTCGTGGCCGGTGAGACGCTGCGGGTCGTGATGCGGCGCGATCGCACGCTACCGGTCGACCGCGCGTCGCGCGTCGCGGCCGAGATGCTCGATGCGCTCGGCTACGCGCACGACCACGGCCTCGCGCATCGCGACATCAAGCCCGACAACATCGTGCTCTCGGCCGAAGGCGGGCGCGCGATTCTCGTGGACTTCGGCATCGCGCGCGCGATCGCGAGCTCGGGCGAAGACCGCGTGACCCGCAGCGGGTTCGTCGTGGGCACGGAGGAGTACATGAGCCCCGAGCAGGCAAGCGGCTCGCCCGACATCGACGGCCGGACCGATCTCTATTCGCTCGGCGTCGTGCTGTTCGAAGCCTTGGCCGGTCGCCCGCCATTTGCTGCGGCAAGCGCCGCGGCGGTGCTCGACATGCAGCAGCACGCCCCACCGCCCGATCTCCGGAAGCTGCGGCGCGACGTGCCCCGCCCGCTCAGCGATGCCGTGATGAAGGCGCTCGCCAAGCCGCGGGCCGAACGGTGGCAGACGGCCGCGGAGATGCGCCAGGCGCTGCTACCGTACGTGCTGGCGTCGTAGCTTTCGGCATGCGGCGTCCTTCCTTGCTCGTCGCCCTGCTGGGCTTCCTCGCGGCGTGTCAGAATCCCGCGCGACAACTACTGCTCGTCGACCTGACGGCGTCCGACCCGCTCGTCGTCGAAGCGACGGCCGCGCCGTGGCATACGGCCGGCTATCACGTGGACTTCCGGCGCTACTACCCGCACCTGACCCGCGGCGACCTCGCGCGCTACCGGACCATCGTCCTGCTCGGCGGGCGCGAGCCCGAGGGGTTGTCGGACGCGCTGACG